>NZ_JBKFBF010000001.1:0-735937 GCF_053346035.1 Methylobacterium sp. A54F
AAAGGGTACGTTCCCACGTGTTACTCACCCGTCTGCCACTCACCCCGAAGGATGCGTTCGACTTGCATGTGTTAAGCCTGCCGCCAGCGTTCGCTCTGAGCCAGGATCAAACTCTCAAGTTGAAGAGCTGATCTCAGCTGATCACAACATAACGGAAGCACACCTCAACCAGACCAAACAAACTACGACAGCACCCCAAGGGGCAAAACCCCACGAGATACCGCCGCAGCCGCCCGGACCCGGTCGGTGAGCTCTACGAAACGTCGGTCAAGCTTCATCTCTCGATGCCCCAGCCTTTCAGCCGGAGCCGCAAGGACAAGCCGCCCACGCTTCTCTTCCTCAGATCAACTTGTCAAAGAACACCGGCCTCGAAAGACCCGGCCCGCACCCTTACGAGGACGAACGATCGCTTCGGCGCCTGCGCCGAACAACCCGCTCAGTCTGTGCAAGAGACGTTTCAGCGCCCGGGCCACTTCCGCGGCCGGCGCCGATGAGCAGCGGTATACGGACACCCACCCCACCCGTCAACACCCAAAGTGACGATCCCGCAAAATCCACGTGACGCACCCGTGACGGCTGAGAAGGATGTGATCCTCTCGGCAGTGGAACTCCGAGTTGGAGCTCTGAGGATACGTACACGCTCGTTCGCGCGTGCGACCCTTGCGCCTCAATCTCGACATCCTCGGCTTCGACATGGTCTGTTGCGGGCGGCGGCCATCCCATCGGAGCGCCCATGGCCCTGGGATCAACAGCCTGCATGAAGGAGCGTCGGTGAACCGCGCACGCCTCGCGATCGCTACGAGCGGCGCTGCCCGGGCGGTCGGCACTCAGGCGCCCCTCGACATCCTGGGCCCGGATGCCTCCCGCATCGACCGGCGCGAGGTGAACCTGCGCTGGCTCTGCGCCAGTGCCCTCACGGGTCTGACCGGTGCCGGGCTCATCGGAGCCGCACTCCATGTCTCGCTCCAGGGCGGCACGACCCTCGCGGCGATCCCCGAGCGGGCGGCCGTGGTGGTGCGTCCGCAGCCGAGCGAGAGCGGCGCGAACGTCGCGCGCAAGGGCGATCGCCTGGTGCGCAACCTCATGATCGCCTCGGCCAAGCAGAGCTTTCGGGCGCCCGTCACCGTGCGCCTGGGGGACCGCGAGATCATCAAGGTCCGCCCCTTCGTCCGGATCTCGACGGCCTTGTCCACGGCGACCGGTGTGTTCGCGGGCGACATCCCCCCGTTCGACCCGATGAAGTTCGTGTCCGATGAGCCGGCGGAGCGCGCGCCCGACCCCGGCAGCGCCGAGGCGCCGGGCGCCGAGGTCAGCGTCGTCAAGCGCGACCTCGCCGAGGCCGCCATCGACGCGAACGCGCCAGCCCTCGGCGAGGACGCCGTCACCGCACAGGTGGAGGAGGAGCGCCGCATCGCGGCCGAGGCAGGGCGCCGCGCCATCATCCCGATCGCGCCGCAGATCATGCTCTCACGCACCCTGCAATCGGGCCAGGCGGCGCCCGATTTCGACACGGCGGGCAAGATCGGCCAGGACGGCAGCCCCTTCAAGGCCATCGAGGTCCTGGTGGTGCCCGAGAACGTGACGCGCCTCCCGAAGGTGGAGCTGCGGGGGAACGAGGCTCCCCTGGTCGAGGAGCGGGATCTCGCGCTCAAGCGGGGCGAGACCCTGGAGGGCGTGCTCCGGACGATGGGCTTCGCGGGCGAGGAGGCGGTCCGTGCCATCGTGGCGGCGCTCGGTGGCCGGACGCGGACCGCCGCCCTCGCGGAGGGCCAGCAGTTCCGCGTGCAGATCGCGCCCGGGCCCCGGCTCGGCGACCCGCGCCAGGTGACGCGCGTGGTGCTCTACGGCGAGAACGGGATCGAGGGCATCGCGGCGCTCAACGATCGTGGCGCCTTCGTCTCGGTCGCGCCCCCCACCGAGGATGCGCCGGGCCGCGGAAAGCCCGCGGTCGCGGCGGAGAACGGCGAGGACGACGAGGAGGGCGGCACCGGCCCGCGCCTCTACCAGAGCCTCTACGAGACGGCCGCGCGCCACGAGCTGCCGCGGGCGGCGGTCGAGGATATCGTGCGCGTCTTCAGCTACGACCTCGACTTCCAGCGCCGGATCTCCTCGGGCGACAGCCTCGACGTGTTCTACACCTACGACGAGGATGCGGGGCAGAGCGCGGCCGAACGGCCCGAGCTGCTCTACGCCGCCCTCAACCTCGGCGGCGAGACCCGCAAGGTCTTCCGCTTCCAGTCGCCCGACGACGGCTCCATCGACTACCTCGACGAGCAGGGCCGCTCGCTCAAGAAGTTCCTGATCCGCAAGCCCATCGCGGACGGCATCATGCGCTCGGGCTTCGGCTACCGGCGCCATCCGATCCTCGGCTACGCCAAGCTCCACACCGGCGTCGACTGGGCGAACCCCATCGGCACCCCGATCGTCGCGGCCGGCAACGGCACGGTGATCAAGGCCGAATGGGATTCCGGCTACGGCCGGCGGGTCGAGATCCAGCACATCAACGGCTACGTCACGACCTACAACCACATGTCCCGGTTCGGTCGCGGCGTCTCCGCGGGGGTCAAGGTCCGCCAGGGCCAGGTGATCGGCTACGTCGGCTCGACCGGGCTCTCGACGGGCGCCCACCTGCACTACGAGGTGATCATCAACGGCCACTTCGTCGACCCGATGAAGATCCGCGTGCCGCGCGGGCGCGAGCTCGACGGGCGGATGCTCGCGGAGTTCCGCCGCCAGCGCGAGCAGATCGAGGGCGTGATGCAGAAGTCGAAGAGCGCCACCGCCCTGGCCCAGCGGGATGCGGCGACCCGCTGAGCCGCGCCGCTGGACTCCCGGAGTGCCCACGCAGCGCCCGGGCCGAAGTCTCAACCCGTAGCCGGAAAGCCGAGCTGCGCCCGGAGCGCGGCAGGCTCCGTCCCCTCGGCGCGCAGGTCCGCGAGACTCGGCGAGCCCTTCGACTTCGCGAGCTTGGTGCCGTCCGGCGCAAGGATCAGAGCGTGGTGGTGGTAGGCCGGGCTCGGCAGCCCGAGCAGCGCCTGCAGGAGGACGTGGAGGTCCGTGGCGGCCTCGAGGTCCCGCCCCCGCACCACGTGGGTGACGGCCTGCTCCGCGTCGTCGTGCACGACGGCGAGGTGATAGCTCGTGGGCACGTCCCGGCGGCCGATCAGGGCATCGCCCCAGCGCTCCGGCGCAGCCATCGCCCACCCCTCCGATCCGTCGACCGCGAAGGTCCGGTATCGGTGCGGACCGGGCGCCGCGGCGAGGGCCCGATCCAGGGCGAGGCGCCAGGCGTGGGGCTCGCCCGCGGCGCAGCGGCCGGCGGCCACCTCCGGCGGCAGATCCCGGCAGGTGCCCGGATAGTGGGGCACCCCGTCGGGGTCGCGGGGAAGCGGACGCCCGGCCTCCGCCTCCGCGGCGGCCCGTGCCGCGATGGCGCCGCGGGTGCAGAAGCACGGATAGGCGAGGCCGCGTTCTGCGAGGCCGTGCAACGCCGCCCGGTAGGCCGGCATGTGTGCGGATTGGCGTCGCGCCGGCTCGGGAAAGCGCAGGCCGAGCCAGTCGAGATCCGCGTGGATCGCACCAACGAGCTCGGGGCGGGAACGAACCGGATCGATGTCCTCGATGCGCAGGAGAAGGGCCGCGTCGTGGCGCCGCGCCAGCGTCTCGTTGAGCAGAGCCGAGTAGGCGTGGCCGAGGTGTAGGCGGCCGTTCGGGCTCGGAGCGAATCGGAAGGTGGCCGCCCTCGGTCTCACTCGCCGGCGCGGCGCAGGCAGTGCGGCTCGGTCGGCTGGCAGGCGATGCCGGGCAGCGAGCAGGCCGGCCCCTCCGCCTGCCGCTGGCAGACCCGGCAGCCATCGGCCCACTCGAGGCAGGTCGCGTCCCGGGCGGGGTCGGCAGCCGGGCCATGCGCGGCCGGGGCAGGCCACAGGGCTCCCACCAGCACGGTCGCGACGACGAGGCCGGCGATGCTCCAGGCGACACGGGCATCGCTCGGCGGGGAGGGCGGGGCGCTATCGTCGGCCATGGGGTCCTGTTCGCGCGGAGGACGGGACGGTGTCAACGCGCGCCGGGCCCGAAGCGCTTGGCAACCAGTCCCGGAGCACCGCGCGCTCGTAATAGAGGGCGCCGGTCGAGAAGCGCGGATTGCTGGTCAGCAGGAAGTTGATGTCCGTGACGGTGTCCTCGCCCTGCGCGATCACGCGCCGCCCCCGGCGCAGGACGTAGGAGAGGCGGATCCGCGGCGGAGAGGCGTCCTGCACCACCCGCAGGCCCGTGGGCGCATTGATGCCCGGCCGCTCGAAGCCCGCGAGGTCGATGTCGAGAACCGAGACGTCGAGGGTCTCGCTCGGGTCGAGCACGGACCGGCCGAGCTCCTGCAGGATTCGGGTCATCTCGGCGAGCGTGACCCGCAGGGTCGGACCGGACCCGAAGCGGTTCTCCGCGTCCGTGAAGCGCTCGGGCGCGACGTAGCGCACGTGTACGCCCTGCGCCTGCGCGGGGCCCGCTGTCGTCAGGACTGCCGCCAGCACCACGGCGGCGAAGCGTGCGCGGCCCGGCGCCGACGAGCGCGTGGGCGACCCTGCCGATGCCCTCACTGCTTGGCGCGGTTGATGATCGCCTGGAGCGCCCGGGCGACCGGCTCCGTGATGGTACGGCGGTACTTGCGGTGGACGAGCTGGCCGTTGTGGTAGACGTCCTGCTCCACGTACAGGCGCTCGCCGTCCCAGCGGACGACGTTGTCCGACTCGATCGTTTCCTGAACCCCCAGATCGTCCCGCAGGATCGGGTTGCTGCCGGGCTGGCTTAGCATCGTCGGAACATCCTCGCGATCGTCTCGGCTTCGGGCGGGCCACCATAGGCAACCCGGTCCGGCTGCGCCAGCGGATGGGGCTGACGAGCCTACGGGACCGTCACCTGGTCCTTGATCCGGTCGTAGGTCGCCCGGCTGAGGACCCGCTTGGTCAGCAGTTCGCCGACCGACGCGTAGGGCCGCTTCTGGATGATCGCCCGGCCGATGCTGCCCCCGCCGCGCAGCCGGTTCAGCTCGGCCAGGGTGCCGGTGTTCAGGCTCACCAGGGCGACGGCCCGGGGGGGCGTCGTCTCCTCCGCCTGCTCCACGGCCTGCTGGCCGCTCGGCGGCGGCGGCTCCGGGGGACGCACCACGGTCGGGATCGGCTCGGCCGGCAGGGGCCGCACCGGCGGGGGTGCGGCCGGCTCGGCGACGCTCCCGGGGCGGGGCTCGGGCATCGGCGGCACCGGCGCGGGCGGGATCTCGCGCGCCTCGGGCGTCCTCGGGGCTTCGACGCCCGTGGCGGCAGGCTCGGGTGCGGCGTCGCCGTGCGGCCAGACGAGTTGCACCAGGGCCGCGAGGAGGCCGGCGACGATGAGCAGCCCGGAAATCCGCAGCACGGTTGACCCGCTGAGCATCGCGCCTCCCGTGACGACCCACTTATGACCTTCTCAACCTAGGCGCGGCGACCGCCGCATCCAACCGGATGGCCGCCAGCCCACGGCACCGGGGCGCCCTCCATCAACAGCCGGATCCCTAATTCGGCCCCATTCGGGCGGGAGGCCCCCAGCGTGGGGCCTCGCGGCGCCCCGCTCCGGCCACCTTGGAGCCAGACCCGCGTGACGGACGACTCGACCGATCCCCTGGACACCGACCCCCTGGACAAGGCCCATGCGCTGTCCGTGCGTGTCTACTACGAGGACACGGACTTCTCGGGCTTCGTCTATCACGCGAGCTACCTGCGCTTCATGGAGCGTGGCCGCACCGAGCTGCTCCGCGGCCTCGCGGGCGATCAGTCGGACCTGCACCGGGAGGCCGACGGCCTCGTCTTCGTGGTGCGCCGCATGGCGATCGACTACCTGCGGCCCGCCCGCATGGACGACGAGCTCACCGTGCTCACCGGGACCCGGGAGCTGCGCGGCGCCTCCCTGCACCTGAGCCAGGCCGTGCGCCGCGGCGACACGACCCTGGTGCGGGCCGAGGTGGTGGTCGCCTGTGTGCGCGACGGCCGGGCGATCCGGCTGCCCGACGGTCTGCGCCGGGCGCTCGGCCCAAGTGCCTCAGCCGGTGCCTCAGCCAGTGCCTCAGCCAGTGCCTCAACCAATCCTTAACCTGAAGGCCCCCTTAACTGGCGTGGGCCTCCACGCCGGGCCAGGCTCGAGCGCGGCCCTTACTTTCGACAGATTCGGCGGCGATTTCCCTTGATATCGCTCGACGATTTGGTCGGACCGCGCAGGCACTGCCGCGGCGTCCGAATGCCTTCCGAAGGTCGTGTCGACCGTGCCGAGGATCACACCATGAACCCAGCCGATGCGATGCAGGCGGCGCCCGTCGCCGACATGACGCTGCTCGGCCTGTTCCTGCAGGCCCACTTCGTCGTGAAGATCGTGATGCTCGGGCTCCTCGGCGCCTCGATCTGGTGCTGGTCGATCATCGTCGACAAGACGCTCCTGTTCCGCCGCACCAAGGAGGAGATGGACGCCTTCGAGGACGCGTTCTGGTCCGGCCGCTCGCTGGAGGAGCTCTACCGGTCGTTCAACGATCGCCCCGCCACCGGCCTTGCCGCCCTGTTCGTCGCGGCCATGCGCGAGTGGAAGCGCTCCTTCGAGGGCTCCGGCCGGCAGATCCAGAGCCTGAGCCAGCGCATCGACAAGGTGCTCGACGTGACGATCCAGCGCGAGGTCGAGCGGCTGGAATCGCGCCTCCTGTTCCTGGCCTCGATCGGCTCGGCGGGTCCCTACATCGGCCTGTTCGGCACGGTCTGGGGCATCATGACCGCCTTCACCTCGATCGCCGCCTCCAAGAACACGTCGCTGGCCGTGGTGGCGCCGGGAATCGCCGAGGCGCTGTTCGCGACCGCGATCGGCCTGTTCGCCGCGATTCCCGCCGTGCTCGCCTACAACAAGCTGCAGGCGAGCGTGGCCAAGTCGCAGTCGCGGCTCGAGGGCTTCGCCGACGAGTTCTCGGCCATCCTCTCTCGCCAGATCGACGAGCGCCTCTCGCTCGCCGCCTGACACGAAGCCAGGGAAACCGACCAGATGGGCATGGCGGCAGGCGCGAAGGGCGGCACCAAGCGGCGGCGCAGAGGCCGGCGCAGCGGCGCCATCAACGAGATCAACATGACGCCGTTCATCGACGTCGTCCTCGTGCTGCTCATCGTCTTCATGGTGGCGGCGCCGATGATGACGGTCGGCGTTCCCCTCGACCTGCCGCAGTCGAAGGCGAGCCCCCTCAACTCCGACGTGAAGCCCGTCACGCTCTCGATCCGGCAGACCGGCCAGGTCTTCCTGGGAGAGGACGAGGTCAGCGACGAGACCATCATCCCGAAGCTCAGCGAGGCCTCGAAGTCCGGCTTCGAGGAGCGGGTGTTCGTGCGCGGCGACAAGCGGGTCGATTACGGCCGCGTCGCGCAGGTGATGGCGATCGTGACCGGCGGCGGCTTCAAGAAGGTCGCCCTCGTCACCGAGCCCGAGCAGAAGTAGCGAGCGCGCCGCCGTGAAGCTGCCCCCCATCGACCGCAGAGAGCCGGGCGTCTGGATCTCGGCCGGCACCCACGTCGCGCTGCTGGTGCTCGCGCTGGTCGGCGTCTCCGCCCAGGCGCTGCCCGAGGCGCAGGAGGGCGTGCCCGTCGAGGTGATGACTGAGAACCAGTTCTCCGAGATCACCAAGGGCCAGCGCGAGGCCGACGCGCCGCAGCCGAACGCCTCCTCCCGCGCCGACCGCAAGGCGGACAAGATCGAGGAGCGCGAGCCCGAGAACGCGAAGACCGACGCCCCGACGGCCCCCACCCGCACCGCCGACATGAAGCTCGCGAGCGCCGACGCGGTGCCGCTGCGCTCCGACCTCGAGGAGCCCGTCGAGGAGGCGCGCGCCTCCAAGGCCGCGCAGGAGCGCGCCGAGGCCAAGGCCGCAGCGGAAGCGAAGGCCGCCGCCGAGAAGGCCGCCGCCGCCAAGGCCGAGGCGAAGGCCAAGGCGGACGCCGCCAAGGCCGCAGCGAAGGCGGAGGCCGAGAAGCGCGAGCAGCTCGACAAGCTGATCGAGCGCGAGGAGGCGGAAGCCGCCGCAGCGGCCGAAGCGAAGGCCAAGGCGGAAGCCAAGGCCAAGGCCGATGCGAAGGCGCGCGCCGACGCCAAGGCGAAGGCCGAGGCGGATGCCAAGGCGAAGGCCGAGGCCGACGCCAAGGCCAAGGCCGAGCGCGAGAAGGCCGAGCGCGAGGTCGCCGAGGCCAAGGCCGCGATGGAGAAGGCGGCCGAGGCGAAGGCCTCCGCCGAGAAGGCCAAGGCCGAGGCTGCCGCCAAGGCGAAGGCCAAGGCCATGGCCGACGCGAAGGCCAAGGCGGATGCCGAGGCCAAGGCCCGCGCCAAGGCCGAGCTCGCGGACAAGTTCAATGCCGGCGACATCAAGTCGATGCTGGCCTCGAAGGTGGCCTCGCAGTCGACGGGCGCCACGGGTCGCGAGGTGCAGCGCACCGCGGCGCTCGGGGCCGCCACCGGCACGGCGCAGCGGCTCTCGCCCTCGATGCGCGACGCCCTCGTGGGCATGCTGCAGCAGCAGATCGAGCGCTGCTACTCGGCGCCGCCCGGCGCCGCCCAGGGCGTGGTGCTGCCGATGCTCGACATCCGCCTGAACCCGGACGGCTCGCTCGGCAGCGAGCCGCGGTTGATGCGCGGCGGCGGCAGCGCCGTGGACCAGTCGATCGCCCAGGCGGCGCTGCGGGCGGTGCGCCGCTGCGCGCCCTACAAGATCCCGACGCAGTACGCGCCGTACTACAACGACTGGAAGGCCATCAACGCGGAGTTCGAGTTCTCGGCCGCCTGATCGCCGCCGAGCACCGCCCGACCGACGACACCCAGACGTTTCGGAAGACCCATCATGCTCCACAGCCCGTTCCCGCGGCGGCGCACGCTCGCCGCGCTCCTCGCCGCCCTGATGCTCGGCCTGTCCGGCGCCCTCGCGCCGGCCCACGCCCAGCTGCAGCTCCGCATCGGCGGCGGCGCTTTCCAGCCGCTGCCGATCGCGGTGGCGGACTTCTCGGGCGACGCGAGCCTCGGCGGCCTCGTGGCCGGCGTGGTGACGAACAACCTGCGCCGCTCCGGCTACTTCACGCCGCTGGAGAAGGGCCGCTTCCCCGAGCAGCCGCCCTTCGATGCGGCCCCGAGCTTCGACAAGTGGCGGGCGACCGGCGTGCAGGGCCTCGTCACCGGCCGCGTCTCGCGCGACGCCGGCGGCCGCCTCAAGGTCGAGTTCCGCCTCTGGGACGTGACCTCGGGCCAGCAGATGACGGGCCAGCAATACGCCACCGACCCGGCCAATGCGCGCCGGACCGGCCACCTCATCTCGGATTCGGTCTACACCAAGATCACCGGCCTCGGGCCCTGGTTCGACAGCCGCATCGCCTTCGTGGACGAGTCCGGCCCCAAGGAGAACCGCCGCAAGCGCCTGATGGTGATGGATCAGGACGGCGCGAACGTGCGGGCGCTCACCACCGGCGAGACCTCGATCGTCGCGCCGCGCTACTCGCCCGCCACGCAGGACATCGCCTTCATGGCCCAGTCCACCGGGCACCAGCCGCGGGTGCAGGTGATCAACCTGGAGACCGGCAGCCGGCAGGCGGTCGGCAACGTGGACTCGATGAGCGCGAGCCCGCGCTTCTCGCCGGACGGGCGGCGCCTCGTGATGAGCGTCCAGCAGGGCGGCAACGCCGACATCGTGACGATGGACCTGGCCTCGAAGGCGCAGCGCCCGATCACCAACGGCATGGCCATCGACACCTCGCCGACCTATTCGCCGGACGGCTCGCAGATCGTGTTCGAGTCCGACCGCGGCGGCTCCCAGCAGGTCTACGTGATGGGCGCGGACGGCTCGAACCCGCACCGCATCTCGTTCGGCGATGGCTCGGCCTCGCAGCCCGCCTGGTCCCCGCGGGGCGACCTCATCGCCTTCACGCGCCAGCGCAAGGGCGGCTTCGCGATCTGCGTCATGAAGCCCGACGGCTCCGGCGAGCGGGTGCTCACGGAGGGCTTCCACAACGAGGGCCCGACCTTCGCGCCGAACGGGCAGTACGTGCTGTTCTTCCGCGATCCCGGCGGCCAGGGGGGCGGCAAGCTCTACATGGTCGACGTCACGGGCCGCGTCGAGCAGCCGGTGCCGACCCCCTCCTACGCCTCCGACCCGACCTGGTCGCCCCTGCTCGCGGGGCGCTGAGGGGCTTCGGGCCGAGACCGCCCGCTCACCAGTCGGGCTCGAGCCGGTCGCGGCGCGCGGGCTCGGGCCGGACGAGGGCCGGCGCCTCCGCCCGCAGCGCCCGCGGCAGGGCGCTCAGCGCCGGATCGTCGAACCGCAGGTGCGGCAGGCGCTGCGCCAGGAGCGTCGCGACGAGCTCGGCCTGCCCCCGGTCGCGCAGGCGCTTCATCGGGTTGCGGTCCTCCCGGCCGGAGAGCCACGCCTTGTGGAGCGCGAAGGCGCGGGGATCGGGCACGGTCATCCGAGCCGGATAGCCGCGGGCACGAGTCCGTCATGGCAAGCTATTGCACGCTATAGGTTTATCCGGACCAAACGGCAATTTCGACGCGCGCCGGATAATATCGGGCCTCACCCCACCTCCAGCAGGCGGTCCCGCGCGCGGAGCGCCGGGAAGAGGCGGCCCCAGGCGAGTGCCACGAGGACGGTGGCGGCCCCGCCGATCAGCACCGCCGGGACCGCGCCGACGAGGGCCGCGAGGATACCAGACTCGAACTCGCCGAGTTCGTTCGAGGCCCCGATGAAGACGGCGTTCACGGCGGAGACGCGGCCCCGCATGGCGTCCGGCGTCTCGCCCTGAACGAGGGTCTGGCGCACGTAGACGCTGATCATGTCGGCCGCCCCCGTCACGAACAGGCAGGCCATGGAGAGGGTCAGCGAGCGCGACAGGCCGAACCCGATGATCGCGAGGCCGAACACCCCGACCGCCTGGAGCAGGCGCAGGCCCACCCGCTGCCGCAGGGGCCTGTAGGCGAGGAGCACGGCCGTCAGGACGGCGCCGGCCGCGGGCATGCTGCGCAGGGCCCCGAGGCCGAGCGGGCCGACGTGGAGCACCTCGGCGGCGAAGATCGGCAGCAGCGCCGTGGCGCCCCCGAGCAGCACCGCCACGAGGTCCAGGCTGATCGCCCCGAGCACCACGGGCTGCGAGCGGATGTAGGCGAGCCCTGCTGAGAGGGTCGCCCAGGTGACCGGCGGGCGCTCGGAGACCGGAGCGGGACGGTAGCCGATGGCGGCGGTGAGCGCGCTTGCCAGCGCGAAGCTCGCGGAGGCCAGCCCGAACACCACGGCCGGCCCCAGCGCGTAGAGGAAGCCGCCGAGAGCCGGCCCCATCACGGAGGCGCTCTGCCACAGGGAGGCGTTCCAGGCGATGGCCGAGCCGAAGACCGGCCTCGGCACGAGGGTCGGCAACAGGGCCTGGAGCGCGGGATTGGCGAAGGCACGGGCGGTGCCGATCACCACCACGAGGGCGTAGACGGGCCAGGCCGTGCCGCGCTCGAACCAGGCGCAGGCGAGCAGCGCCGCGCTCGCGGCGGCCTGGACGCCGAAGGACAGGGCTGCCACGAGGCGCCGGTCGTAGGTGTCGGCGACGTGGCCGGTGACGAGGGCCGCGAGCATCGCCGGCAGGAAGCCCGCGAGGCCCACGAGGCCGAGCGCGAGGGCCGAGCGGGTGAGGTCGTAGACGAACCAGCCGAGGGCCACCGCCTGCATCTGATAGGCGAGGCCGGTGAGGAAGCGCGCCCCGCCGAACAGGCGGAAGTCGCGCAGGCCGAAGACCTGGAAACCGTCGGAGGCGAAGGCGGGCATGCGGCCGTGCTGGACGCGCGCGGCCGGCTCGTCAAGCGCGGCCGCTCAGCGCCCCGTCGCGAGGGCCGCGCTCCGGTCCCGGATCGGAACGGCGTCCAGCGCCGCCAGGACGCTGCCCTGCGTCAGGATCTGCGGCAGGACCACGGGCTCGGAGCCGCCCGCGTAGAGCAGGTAGAGTGGCACGCCGCTGCGACCGTGGCGGGCGAGCAGGCGCGTGATCTCGGGGTTCTGGTTCGTCCAGTCCCCCTTCAGGTAGGTGATCCCGCGGGCCCGCAGGGCCGCGCGCACCGCCTCGGTGCCGAGCGCCGCGCGCTCGTTGACCTGACAGGTGATGCACCAGGCGGCCGTGAGGTTGACGAGGACCGGCCGACCCTCGGCGAGGAGCCCGTCGAGGCGGGCCTGGCTGTAGGCGTCGCCCCCCTCGGCCCGCGCCGTCCCGCCGGCGGGTTCGTGCGCCATGGTGACGACGAGGCCGCCCGCCGCCACGAGGGCCGCGGCGGCCAGCGTGCGGGACACCATGCGCCCGAACGGCGCAGCCTGCGTGCCGCGCTCCCAGGCCCAGGCCGAGAAGGCCACGAGGACGAGGCCGAGGAGCGCGGCGAGGAGCCCGTCGGACCCGACCTGCTGGGCGAGCACCCAGATCAGCCACGCCACCGTGGCGTAGACCGGGAAGGCCAGGGCCTGCTTCAGGGTCTCCATCCAGGCGCCGGGCCGCGGCAGGGCACGCAGGGCCGCGGGCCAGGCGGTGAGGGCCAGGAACGGCAGGGCGAGGCCGAGGCCGAGGCTCGCGAAGACGACGAGCGCGGCCGGCGCGGACTGGGTGAGCGCGTAGCCGACCGCGCCGCCCATGAACGGCGCCGTGCAGGGCGTCGCCACGACGGTCGCCAGCACGCCGGTGAAGAAGGAGCCCTCCAGGCCCTCGCGGCGGGTCAGCCCGTCGCCGACGCCTGCGAGGCCGGCCCCGAGATGGAACACGCCCGACAGGCTGAGCCCCATGGCCAGGAGCAGGTAGGCGAGGCCCGCAACCACCACCGGCGACTGCAGCTGGAAGCCCCAGCCCAGGCTGGCCCCCCCGCCCTTCAGGCCGATCAGCAGGCCGGCGAGCGCGAGGAAGCTGCCCACCACGCCGAGCGTGTAGGCGAGGCCGTGCAGCCGCACGCGGGCCGCGCTCTCGCCCGAGTGGCGCACCAGTGCCAGCACCTTGATCGAGAGTACGGGGAAGACGCAGGGCATCAGGTTGAGGACGAGGCCGCCGAGGAGCGCGAAGGCCGCAGCGCTCCACAGCGTCAGACTCTCCTCCGGTGCGGGCGTCGGCGCGGCGGAGGTGTCGGGGACCTGCCCGGCGGCCGGCGCGGGCGCCTCGCCGAGGGCGTAGGCGAAGCGGGTGCCGTCGTTCGTCTCGTAGGCGAGGACCCCCGGCAGGCTCGCGGGCGCGGGCGCCTTCGGGTCGGCCCGGGTGAGGCGCAGGTGCAGCCCCGTACCATCGACCGAGAGGTCCTGCGGCGCCGCGTTGTCGAGGGCGCTTTCCGAATAGGGAAAGAAGGCGGCGCTTCGCACGCCCGACGCGTCGAGCCCGGGCGCAGCGAGGCTCAGGACCAGACGCTCGCCCTCCGTGGACAGCCGCGCGGGAGCCGGCGCCGGCTTCGGCAGGGCGGCGCGTGCGTCGGCGATGGAGCGCGCCGTCTCGGGGTTGGGCGCAGCATCGCCCACCGGCAGGCTCAGCGCGATGTCGGCCGAGCCCGGGATGCAGATCTCCTCGCACACGAGGTAGCTGAGGCGACCGGCGAGCCGCACGGGCTCGGCCGGGTCGAGGCTCGGCGGCGGGGTCATCGTCACGAGCAGCGTGACAGTGCCCTCGTAGCCGTAGTTCATCAGGGTGGCGACCGGGATGCGCTCGGGCGTCGGCCACTGGATCGGGGCGGCCGAGAAGCCTGCCGGCAGGGTCCAGGTCACCTCGGGCGGTAGGCCGGAATCGCCGGGGTTGCGCCAGTAGACGTGCCAGCCCCGCTTCATGGCCATGCGGATGCCGACCGTGAACGGGGTCCCGGCCCGCACGGAAGCCGGCTCCGCCACGAGGCTCGCGCGCACGAGGTCGGGGGGCGCCTTCTGGGCCGCGGCGGCGGTGACGCCGGCGGCGAGGGCGAGCAGGAGCGCGAGGAGCCGGATCATCATGTCCCCGGAAGCGGAAAGGCCGCGCAGGATAGGCTCCGCCGCGCGCGATGCGAAGACGCGGGCGATGCCGCAGGCACCCTCGCCCGTGCGGGGACGCGTTCGGGTCAGCCGCCGCTCAACGGCGCCGTGGCCCGCTCGAGCCACGTCCCGGTCGCCCGGTCGAGCTCCGGCGCCAGCGTTTCCCGCACGCGGGCATGGTAGGCGTCGATCCAGGCCACCTCGGCGGGGCCGAGGAGATCGGCGTCGATCAGGCGGCGGTCGTAGGGGGCGAGCGTCAGGGTCTCGAAGCCGAGCATCGGGCGCTCGCCGCCCGGCACGGCCCGTTCCTCCACGAGGACGAGGTTCTCGGTGCGGATGCCGTAGGCGCCGGCCCGGTAGTAGCCGGGCTCGTTCGAGAGGATCATGCCCGGCTTGAGCGCCACCGTTCCGGTCTTCGCGATGCGCTGCGGCCCCTCGTGCACCGACAGGAAGGCGCCGACTCCGTGGCCCGTGCCGTGGTCGAAGTCGAAGCCCCCCTCCCAGAGCGGAAGGCGCGCGAGGGTGTCGATCTGGGCCCCCGTGGCGCCGACGGGAAAGACGGCGCGGGCGATGGCGACGTGGCCCTTGAGGACGCGGGTGAAGCGGTCGCGCATCTCCGCCGTCGGCTCGCCCACCGCGACCGTGCGGGTGATGTCGGTGGTGCCGTCCCGGTACTGCGCGCCCGAGTCGATCAGGAACAGCTCGCCGGCCTGCACGGTGCGGTCGGTCGCCCGGGTGACGCGGTAGTGCACGATGGCGCCGTTCGGCCCTGAGCCGGAGATCGTCGGGAAGGAAACGTCCCGCAGGTGCCCGTCCGCCGCGCGCAGGTCCTCCAGGGCCTCGACGGCGGCGATCTCGGTGAGACCTCCCGCCGCCGCCGCGCCGTCGAGCCAGGCCAGGAAGCGGACGACGGCGAGGCCGTCGCGGCGATGGGCCGTCCGCGTGCCTGCGATCTCGGCCGCGTTCTTCACCGCCTTCATGGCCGTGACCGGGTCGGGGCCGACATCCGCCACGCCGTCGGCGGCCTCGATCCGGGTCTTGATCGCGTCGGCGGCCGTCGCCGCATCGAGGCGCACGCGCCGGCCCCCGAAGCGGTCGAGGGCCTCCGCGAAGGCGGCGCGCGGCGCGAGGTCGCCGAGCGGCTCCAGGGCCGTGCGCGCCTCCGGCGTCACGTTCGGCGAGGCGAGGAAGAGGGTCGGGCGGCCTTCGCGGGGCAGGATCGCGTAGCCGAGCGCCAGGGGCGTGTGGCCGATATCGGCGCCGCGCAGGTTGAAGGTCCAGGCGAGGTTGTGCGGGTCCGAGATCACCAGCGCGTCGCACTTCGCCTCCGCGAGCGCCTCGCGGATCCGGGCGATCTTGTCGGCGGCGGCCTCGCCGGCCAGGTCGAGGGGGTGGGCCACGACGGCGCCCGCGGGCGGCTTCGGCCGCCCGGCCCAGCTCAGATCGACGGGATTCTCGGCCAGCGCCCGCACGCTGCCCCCGGCCGCTTCGGCCGCCCGCCTGAGGCGGGCGACGCCGTCCGGCGTGTGGAGCCAGGGGTCGTAGCCGAGCACGCCCTCCGCCCGGAGGTTCGCCTTGATCCAGGCCTCCGGCGTGGTCTCGGCGAGCGGCACCACCGTGATCAGCTCCGGGTCGACCTGATCCGGGGCCTGCAGGGTGTAGCGCCCGTCGACGACGAGCGCCGCCGCGTCCTCCAGCACCAGGGCGGTGCCGGCCGAGCCCGTGAAGCCGGTGAGCCAGGCGAGGCGCTCGGCGTTGGCGGGCACGTATTCCGACTGGTGCTCGTCGGCCCGGGGCACCACGAAGCCCTGAACCCCCGCCTCCCGCAGCGCCGCCCGCAGCGCCGCGATGCGCTCCGGCCCCTTGCGGTGGCTCGGGTCCTCGAAGGTCTGGAAGCGGCGGCGGGGCTCGGTCATGGCCCAAGGGTTAGGCCGGGCGGGCGGGGCCCGCAACCGGGCGCGGAGCCGCCCTCAGAACTCCCCGCCGAGGCCGGCCCGCACCCCGTGGCTGTTGTCGCCGCCGTAGGCGTAGCCGACCGAGAGGGCGAGGGGCACCGCCGTGTCGAGCCGGTGTGCGAGGGCCATGCCGCCGGCCCAGGCGCCCTTGTAGGTGGCGCTGTTCGCCACCCAGCTGGTGCGGCCGGGGGCCGAGGGCATCGAGGCCGTCGGCATGGCGAGCGCCGTCGCGACGCCCTGGCGCATCTCGCGGCGGCTCTCCGTGGCGTAGCGGCCGAGGGCGCCGAGCTGCGACTCCACCGCGCCGACGCGGTTCTCGACGGACCCGACGCGCCCGTCGAGGGCGGCGATGTTGGCCGGGCCGTAGCCGGAGGTGGCGAGGTTCCCGGCCGCATCCGTGGTGACGAACTGGGTCGGCCCGGCCTGCGCCGCGCGGCTCGCGTCGGTGGCGACGCCGCCGAGCGTGTAGGTGTTCTGATCGGTGCCGATCGCCACCTGCCCGGCCCGGGTGGTGCGGGCGTTAAAGCCGATGGCGACCGCGCCGGTCTGGGCGGCGCTGGCGTTCGTGCCGATGGCCGTCGCGGCGGTGCCGCCCGCCGACGCGTTGGTACCCACCGCGAGGCTTCCGGTGCCGCCGGAGGCGGCGGCATGGCCGACCGCGAGGGAATCCGCCCCATCGGCGGTCGGCAGCGGAAGGTTGCTGGTGTTGTTGGCGCGCAGGGGCAGATGCGCGAAGTCCTTCAAAGGCTTGAGGTCGGTCGGCGCACCCGGGTCGAGGGTCGCCCCCTCCCCCGTGGCGGTGCCGTTGGCGGGCCCTGCCGAGGTCGGCCCGGTGCAGCCGTCGCGGCCGCCGAGCAGCGTGCCGCCCCCGCTGAGCAGGCTGCCGCCCCCGACCGTCACGCCGCCGCAGGCGATCGCCCCGCCCCCAAGGGTGCCCCCGGCCGAGACCAGGCTGCTGCCGCCCACCGTGATGCCGCCGTTCGCGAGGCTGCTCGCCGTGTTGGTCACCACCTGCGTGGTCGCGCCGACGACCGCGCCCACCGTGTCGAGGGTGCCGCGCAGGAGCTGCGCCTCGGCCGTGCCGGGGGCGAGCCACAGGAAGCCGCAGGCGAGGGTCGCGGCGCCCGGACGGCGGAAAGGGTTGGGAAATTGAGACGCGATACGCATAGCCCGTCCTCCGGGCCTGCTCCGGTCATGGCCTTTCGGCGACCTCGGTATTCAACTCAGAGGTATTTGAGCAGGCTTATACAACCTGCAGTAGAATGCTTAACGCGAGCTTTCGTCCTGCGGAAGCGGTCGTGTCCGACGAGCCGTCCGACGGGCCGGTCAGCCGTTGTCCATGGGATGGTCCGGCGAGCGGTCGGCGGGGGCGCCGTCGTAGCCCTCGAGCCAGGCGGTGCGGGCCTCGGAATGGGCCGGATACGGGCAGGCATCCTTGGGGCGACCCTGCGCGCGGGCGCGGGCGCCCTGGGCGATGGGGTCGTTCTGCGTCGGGTGCGGATCGGTGGCGCTCATGACGGGAGAATGCCCGGAGCGGCCGCGGGTTCGAGCTTGGCCTGCAGCGTGGCTGCGAAAATCCTCAGACCCGGGAAATCCTCAGACCCGGGAAATCCTCAGACCCGGGGGCGCGGGGCGAGCCCGCCGCGGCGGAGGACCAGGGCCGACCAGCCCTCGATGACGCCCTTGCGGACGAGGTGGAAGCCCTGGTGGCGGTAGGTCGAGAGCACGCCCGGCACGTCGCGCTCGATCAGGCCGGAGAGGACGAGGAGGCCCCCATCCGCCACGACGGCGGCGAGCGAGGGCGCGAGGCGCTTGAGGGGGCGGGCCAGGATGTTGGCGAAGACGAGGTCGAAGTGCCGCGGCCGGCGGGCGAGCGGGTGCTCGACGCCCGCTCCCAGGTAGAGCCGCAACCAGGGCGCTAGTCCGTTGAGCCGGGCATTCGACCGGGCGGTGAGCACCGCCTCCGGGTCGAGGTCCCCGGCCACCACGGGCGCGCGGAGCGCCTTGGCGGCCGCGAAGGCCAGGATGCCGGTGCCGGTGCCGACGTCGAGGATGTGGGCCGGGCGGCCGCGCTTCAGCCGGTCGACGAGGGCGCGCAGGCAGCCGAGGGTCGTGCCGTGGTGGCCGGTCCCGAAGGCGAGCGCCGCCTCGATCTCGATGGCGAGGTCGTTCGGGCGCCGCTCTGCCCGGTCGTGGGCGCCGTGCACGAGGAAGCGCCCGGCCCGCACCGGCTTGAGGCCCTCCAGCGAGGCGCGGACCCAGTCCTGCTGGTCGAGGGTGTGGAATTCGGCCGCATCGGCCCCGGCGCCGACCACCGGCCGGATCAGGTCACGGATGAAATCCTCGTCCGGCGCGTCGGAGAAGTAGGCTTCGAGCCGCCAGGTCACCCCGTCCTCCGCCTCGAAGGCCGCGACCGCCGTCTCGGTGGGGTCGAACATCTCGCCGAGGAGGTCGGTCATGGCGCGGGCGGAGGCCTCGTCCGTGAGGAGGCGGAGCACGTGGGTCGGGCGGTGCGGGGGTAGTCCTTCGAGCATGGGGGGCCTCTACCATCGGTGGGGGCCGGCCGCCATGCCTCACCGAATGGGTCAGGGAACCGCACAAGGATGAGGCAATTTGTTCACGAGCTGAGCGTATGCTCCGCCGGAACGCCAGGCGACTCGCCGCGTTCCCGCTGGCTCTCCATCCTTGGTTGTGACCTGCGTTCAGAGTTCCGGGGCATCCGTCCATGACCACCCGAAGGTCCGGCCGCCGTGGGCCGGTTGTTCTCCGTGAGGCGGTCCGCCCGCGTCGCCGCCGCGTGCGCGGACGCGAGGCCGTGCTCTCGGAAACCCTCGAGGCGCCGCTGCCGGGCCAGATCCTCGTGCTGCTGAGCCAGCTCCACCGCTCCGAGCAGGCCCGCGGCCGGGACGACGAGGCGACGGGCTGAGGCGCGCGACCCGCGCAGGCCGCGCGGGCCGCATGCGCCGGCGGCCTTGTCGGCACCGGCAGCCCCCCTATCATGCCGGCCGGCGCAACGGGCGCCGGCACGGAAACGCACCATGCAGACGACGCGGCGAACCTGGCTCTCGGGCGCCCTCGCGCTCCTCCTCGGCGCGGGTGCGCTCGGCGTGGGCCGCACGCCCGCGCGGGCGGAGGCGCCCG
Organism: Methylobacterium sp. A54F; assembly: GCF_053346035.1. NCBI lineage: Bacteria > Pseudomonadati > Pseudomonadota > Alphaproteobacteria > Hyphomicrobiales > Methylobacteriaceae > Methylobacterium > Methylobacterium sp. A54F. Next base: position 19,120 of record NZ_JBKFBF010000001.1, read on the forward strand.
TCACCGTGTTCGCGGCCGCGAGCCTGAAGAACGCCGTCGACGACGCGGCCGCCGCCTGGACCCGCGAGACCGGCAAGGCGGTGCGGACCTCCTACGCGGCCTCGAACGTGCTCGCCAAGCAGATCGAGGCCGGCGCCCCGGCGGACCTCTTCCTCTCCGCCGACCTCGCCTGGATGGACTATGCCGAGCGGGCCGGCGCGCTCCAGCCCGGCACCCGCTTCAGCTTCCTGCGCAACGCCATCGTGCTGGTCGCGCCGAAGGATTCGCCCCTGCGCCTCGACCTGCGCCCCGGCCTCGACCTCGCGGCGGCCCTCGGCGACGGCCGCCTCGCCATGGGCAACGTCGAGGCGGTGCCGGCCGGCAAGTACGGCCGGGCCGCGCTGGAATCCCTCGGGGCCTGGAACGGGGTGAAGGACCGGGTGGCCCAGGCCGAGAACGTGCGCGCGGCCCTCCTCCTCGTCGCCCGCGGCGAGGCGCCGCTCGGCATCGTCTACGCCACGGACGCGGCCTCGGAGCCCGGCGTGCGGGTGGTCGCCACCTTCCCGGCGGACAGCCACCCGCCGATCGTCTACCCGGCCGCGCGCCTGAAGGACTCGCAGAACCCCGACGCCGCCGCCTTCCTGGCCTTCCTGCGGAGCCCGGCGGCCCGGCCGTTCTTCGAGCGCCAGGGCTTCTCGGTGATCGGCCAGCCCGGCGAGCGTACGTGATCGGGCTGAGCCCGGACGAGTGGAACGCGGTCGCCCTCAGCCTCAAGGTCGCCTCCGTCGCGATGCTGGCCAGCGTCGGGCCGGGCCTCCTCGTGGCTTGGCTCCTCGCGCGCAAGCGCTTCCCCGGCCGCGCGCTCCTCGACGGGCTCGTGCACCTGCCCCTGATCCTGCCGCCGGTGGTCACCGGCTACCTGCTGCTCCTCGCCTTCGGGCGGCGGGGGCCGGCGGGCGCGTTCCTGGCCGAGTTCGGCATCGTCCTCGCCTTCCGCTGGACCGGGGCGGCGCTGGCCTGCGCGGTGATGGGGTTTCCGCTGATGGTGCGGGCGATGCGCCTCTCGATGGAGGCGGTGGATGCGGGGCTCGAGCAGGCCGCCGCGACGCTGGGCGCCCGGCCGCTCGCGGTCTTCCTCACCGTCACGCTGCCCCTCAGCCTGCCGGGCATCCTCGCCGGGATGGTGCTGGCCTTCGCCAAGGCGATGGGGGAGTTCGGCGCCACCATCACCTTCGTGTCGAACATCCCGGGCGAGACCCAGACCCTGCCGTCGGCGATCTATACGCTGACGCAGGTGCCGGGGGGCGAGGCGGGGGCGCTGCGCCTGACGCTGATCTCCGTCGCCCTCTCGATGGCGGCGCTGGTGGCCTCCGAGGCCCTCGCCCGGCGGGTCAACCGCCGCCTCGCGGCCTGACATGACCCGATCCGGGTCGCCCGCCGCATGACCCTCGCGGTCGAACTCGCGCTGACGCGCGGCGCCTTCCGGTTGGACGTCGCCTTCTCGGGAGGCCGCGGCCTCACGGCCCTGTTCGGGCGCTCGGGCTCCGGCAAGAGCACCGTCATCCAGGCCGTCGCGGGCCTCGTGCGGCCGGAGCGCGGGCGCATCGTCCTCGACGGCGAGACCCTGCTCGACACCCGCGCGGGGATCCGCGTGCCGGTGCACCGGCGCCGGATCGGCTGCGTCTTCCAGGAGGCGCGGCTGCTGCCCCACCTCAGCGTGCGGGGCAACCTCGCCTACGGGCGCTTCTTCTCGGGCGCCCGGCGGGACGCGGCGGAGTTCGACGCGGTGGTGGGGATGCTCGGCATCGACCACCTCCTCGGGCGGCGCCCGGCGGGCCTCTCGGGGGGCGAGCGCCAGCGGGTGGCCATCGGCCGGGCGCTCCTGGCGAGACCCCGCCTCCTGCTGATGGACGAGCCGCTGGCCGCCCTCGACGCCGCCCGCAAGGCCGAGATCCTGCCCTACATCGAGCGCCTGCGCGACGAGGCCGGTGTGCCGATCCTCTACGTCAGCCACGCGGTCGCGGAGGTGGCGCGCCTCGCCGCCGCCGTGGTGGTGCTGGAGGAGGGCCGGGTCGCGGCGGCGGGCCCCGCCGCGGAGATCCTGCGGCGGGCGGACGGGCTGCCCGAGCCCGAGGCGGAGGCCGGCGCCCTCCTCGACATGGTGGTGGGCGAGGAGCCCGAGGGGGCGGGGCTGACCCGCCTCGACGGCCGGGCCGGCACCCTGCTGGTGCCCCGCCTCGGCCGGCCGGTCGGCAGCCCCGTGCGGGTGCGGGTCCCGGCCCGCGACGTGCTGGTGGCGACCCGCGCGCCGGTCGGCCTCAGCGCCCGCAACGTGCTGCCGGGGCGCGTGCTCGCCGTGCTCCCCGCGGGCGCCGCCGTGATCGTCGAGATCGACTGCAACGGGGCGATCCTCGCCGCCCGCCTCACCGCGGCCTCCGCGCACGACCTCGGCCTCGCGCCGGGCCAGCCCGTCTACGCGGTCATCAAGAGCGTCGCCTTCGATCCCGCCGGCGTCGGCACGGGCCGGCCCGTGGTGGAGATCTGATCCGCGCGCCGCTTGCGTCGCGCGAAGCCCGATCAGCCCACGGGCGGAAGGGCTGCGAGGAGCCGCAGCAGGTCGCGCAGGTTGCGCGTCCCGGTCTTGTCCAGGATGGTCCTGAAATGCGTTCGCGCCGTCGAGGTGGCCACGCCGCGCTGCTCCGCCGCGACCTCGAAGGTGTGGCCGGTCGCGAGCAGCACGCAGAGATCCGCCTGCGTCGGGCTCAGCCCGAACATGTCGCGCAGGGCCGCTCGCTGCAGGGACGGCGGCGCGTCGAGGGGGGCGAGGCACAGGAAGGCGCGGTCCGGCTGCAGGTGGGTTGCGTCTGCGCCGGGCAGCGGGGTCGCCACCACCGCGAGGCGTCCGCCCTCCGCGCCGGTGAGCCGAATCGCCCCGCCGCGGCCCGCGGCGGCGGCGGCGATGAGCGCGCGCAGCCGGGTCGTCTCGGGCTGAAGCTGGGCGCGGAGGCCCTCCTCTGTGGCACCGATGCGCAGGCCGGCACGCTGCTCGGCGAGCGCCAGGGCTGCCCGGTTGACCTGGATCGGCCGGCCCTCGCCGGTGCAGATCACGGCGCCGAAGGCGAGGCGGTCGAGCGCGCCCGGAAGGGCGTCGCCGGCGTGGCGCTCGGACCGCAGGCGCCCGAACAGCGCCAGGGCCCCGCGCAGGTGGGCTCCGATCTCGTCCAGCAGGTCCTTGTCGTCGGGGCCGAGCAGCAGCTCGCCCGCGATTCGGTTGACGGCGACCGAGGCCAGCACGCCGGATCCGAGGTCCAGCACCAGACCGAGGGGACGCCGCATGCCGTAGTGGCGCGCGAAGTCGTTGTAGAACTCGGTCTTGAGCAGGGCCTCCTCGCTGATGAAGTCCGAGCTGAGCGTGGCTCGGTTGACCACCTTCGGCCGCCTTCCGCTCCAGGGATCGAGCCGCTGGTAGTAGGCGAGGTAGTCCTTGGCCGAGGCGACGATGTCCTCGGTCAGGCTCAGGTCGAGGATGCGGCCCTGCTCGATGAACCACAGGCCGGCGCTGTCGACACTCATGATGTCGCGCACGACCCCGGCGATGCGCCCCAGCGCGTCGGGCTCAGCCGACGCCGCGTACAGGCTCGCGATCTGGTCCGGACGCAGGCGTGGCATGGTGGATCGGACTGATTCCCTGATGACAGCGTATTTTCTTATTATACGGCTCCGGGCAGGAACGTGAACCTGTGTTTTGCAAATTCAGTTGGTCGAGCGGGGCTGCCCGGACAGAGGACATTTCCGACCGCGCACCGGCGGTCGCCGTCTGACGCTTCGTCCAAGCCCGGCTCATCATCAGTTCTGAGGATACCGGAGCACCGGACCGGACTGCCAAACCACGGCGGTTCGACAAACATCGCCGGTTCAAAGTGCCCCGAACCCGATGCAGCGAGAGGATCTCGACGCAGATCGACGCCAGGTCGGGTCGACGACAGGCGGATGGACTTGGAGGACCAAGCGATGAAGCACGTCTCTCTTCTCTGCCTCGGCATCGCCCTGGCGGGCCTCGGCGCCGGCCCGGCCGCCGCCGCATGCCAGGGCCTCGCCTGCTACAGCAAGGGGCCGGGCCTGAGCACGCTGCCCGCTGCCAAGGTCGGCGGCGGCACGGCCGTTTTCGCCAAGGGCAACGGAGCCGTCAGCCCGAACGCGGTCATGGCTCCGCGCGGCGGCAACCTCGTCGGGGCCGGTGCTGGAAATCTCGTCGGGGCCGGCGCCGGGAACCTCATGAGCGGCCGGCGCTGATCGGAGAGCCCTGCGCTGGGCCGTCGTCGCGCTGCGCACCGCAACCATGGATGATCGCATGGGTGATCGCCGGGATGCCGGGGAAAACCTCCTCGGCGCCCCGGCGAGCGCGTGCGTCGGTCCGCCTCTCAGCGGCTCCGCATGCATAGATTATTATTTATTCTACGTGTGGCCGCATAATACTTTCTCTACACCCGTAAGTACAAATACAATAAAACAATCCCGACGCTGTTACCGAATTTCAACAGATTTTTTCTCGCGATTCATTTCAGTATGACTTCGCCGGCCCCCGGGAAAGCGAATCGGGCGCCGCGCGGAGATCGGGGGATCGTATGACGAGGACACGATGGGCGGCGGCCTTGGGCCTGCTCGCCGGAGCGGCGCAGGCCGCGGACATGCCGGACGCGGCCCCGCCCGCGCCGGTTGCCTTCACGCCGGCCTGGGTCACCACCGTCAACACCGAAGTCCGGTCGTTCGCCTTCAGCGGCACCAAGGGGCAGGCGTTCGGCCAGGCCGCCAACGGCGTGCGCGGCTCCGGCGAACAGCTCTACCTGCCCTTCGGCCTCGGCTTGAGCGGCCAGCCGGCCGAGGACATGCGCTTCGACCTGACGGTGCGGGGCGGCTACGCCGACACCCGGCAGACCACGGTCGGGCTCTCCGGGAGCGAGCGCACGGCGCTCGACACCCAGCTTTCCGCGACCGCCACCTACCTCGGCGCGGCCGGCTTCCAGCCCTTCCTGTCGCTCAACGTCAACCTCCCGACCGGGGACACCTTCCTGGGCGGCAACCGCTTCCGGGCACGCCTTGATTCCGACCTCGTCGACGTCCCGGTCTTCGGCGAGGGCCTCAACTTCGGCCCGACGCTCGGCGTCAACGTCCCCCTCGGCGAGACCATGCTGCTCTCGTTCGGAGTCGGCTACACGATCCGCGGGCAGTACGACCGCGAGGGCTTCACCGACCCGGTGACGGGGCTCACGGCGACCACCCGCCTAGAGCCCGGCAACTCCGTCACGGGAACGGCCTCGCTGAGCTATCAGGCGGGGCCCGCCAGCGCGAACATCGCCTTCGTCTACATCGCGGAGGCCGCGACCCGGATCGACGGCACCCGCGCCCTGCGCAGCGGCGACCGCCTCTCGCTCTCCGCCACCGCGGCCTACGCCTGGACACCCGAATGGGCCACGACCCTCTCGGGCTCCTTCACCCACACGGAGAACAACTTCGTGCCGGGCGCCGTGCCGGGCCTGCTGGTGCGCGAGAACGCCAACGCGAACAGCAACCTCTACCGCGTCGGGCTCGACACGCTCTACACGACCGGCCCGGTCGGCCTCGGGCCGACCCTGAGCTTCCTCTACCGCGACCGGAACGCCTTCGACGCGCGGACCCTCGTGTTCGTGCCCCAGCGCGAGCGCTACGGCGCGGGCGGCATCCTGACCTACGCGCTCACCGAGACCGTGACCCTGAGCCTGCGCGGCGAGCGGATCTTCGTGCGCGAGGCGGTGAGCCCCGACAAGATCTTCGATCCGGTCGGGATCGTCCCGGGGACCGGGCAACCCCGCATCAGCTACCACGGCTATTCCGTGGGCGGCGGCGTCACGTTCAAGTTCTGAGGGAGGCCGCCATGCGTCACATCATCCTCGCCGCCGCGCTGCTCGGGCTGGCGCCGCTCGCCGCCGCGGCCCAGCCCCTGCCCGCGCCCGCCGCCTGCCCGGAGGGCCGGCGGGCCGACGGGCGCTGCGTCAACCCGTTCCTGGCAGCGCTCGCCCGGCAGCAGACCGTGTGCTTCACGCAGGTCCGGCTGTCCTACATCAGCTGTCCGGGCGTGCTCCCGGGGCTCGACACGCGCTACCGGTACCCGAACACGGTGGTGACCGAGCGCCAGGCCGAGATCAACATCCTGTACGAGCGCCAGGGCTATCAGGAGGTCTTCGGGAACCTCACCCGCACCGTCGTGCCCGTGGTCACCACCACCCGGCCCACCACCGCGCGCTGACGGGGGGCATCCCGCTCAGGCCCGCCCCTCGGCGAAGGCCCGCATCAGCAGGTGGGCGATCGCCATGGGCGGGGGGGCGGTGATGCCCTCCGGATGGGCGCCGGCGAGGATCCGGGCGATGGCGTCCCGGTGGAACCAGCGGGCGTCGGCGAGTTCGTTCGGGTCGGCCACGATGGCCTCGTCGAGGGCGTCGGCCACGCAGCCGATCATCAGCGAGGCCGGGAAGGGCCAGGGCTGCGAGGCGTGGTAGGCCACCGCTCCGATGCGGATGGCGGTCTCCTCGAAGCTCTCGCGGCGCACCGCCGCCTCGATCGTCTCGCCGGGTTCGAGGAAGCCCGCGAGGCAGGAGTACATCCCCTCCTTGAAGCGCGGTGCGCGCCCGAGCAGGCAGGCGTCGCCCCGGCGGATCAGCATGATCACCACCGGGTCGGTGCGGGGGAAGTGGTGCGTCCCGCAGGCCGGGCACTCGCGCCGGAAGCCCCCGGCCCGCAGCACGGTGGCGGTGCCGCAATGGGCGCAGAAGCCGTTGCGGGCGTGCCAGGCGAGGAGCGACTTCGCGGTGGCGAGGAGGCCGAGCTCGTGGGGGGCGACCCGCCCCTCGGCGGCGAGCGCCCGCAGGTCGGCGCCCGCCGCCCCCGGCGCGGCGCGCTCCCGCGCCTCCGCGGCCTCCGGGCTGATCGCGGCCGCGAAGACGGGGGCGCCGTCGAGGCGGCCGAGGAAGACCGTGAAGGCGGCGTCTTCCGGCCAGTGCGCGGCCGCCTCCAGCAGGGCGCTGTCGCCCGCGAGCACGACCCGGTCGCCGGCCATCAGCACGAGGCGCGCGCCGGGCGCGTCGCGCCCAGGGATCGCGGCCTCGTCCTGCTCGGCCGAGTGGCGCAGGAGGCGGCTCTCGGCGTAGCCGAGGCCGGGATGGTGGTCGGACAGGGTCATGGGTCAGGCCGCAGCGAACAGGGCGCCGGCCCGCTCGGCGAGCTGGATGCGGGCGTGGGGCGGATAGGGCGTGCGCGTGCCGTGGCCCCAGACGGGACCCGGCCAGGCGGGGTCCGAGCGGAAGCGCCCGACGACGTGCAGGTGGAGCTGCCCCACCACGTTGCCGAGGCTCGCGACGTTGACCTTGTCGGGCTTGGCGAGCCCCTGCATCACCCCGGCGGCGAGGCGCACCTCCTCCCAGAGCAGCCCGGCCTCGTCCGCCGGAAGGTCGGTGATCTCGGAGAGCCCCGGGCGGCGGGGCACCAGGATCAGCCAGGGGAAGCGGGCATCGTCCATCAGCAGCACGGAGGAGAGCGCGAGGTCCCCCACCGGCACGGTGTCCGCGGCGAGCCGCGGGTCGAGCGCGAAGGCGGTCATGCGGGGCTCTAGAGGCGGGGCTCGGCGCCGAGGCGCCCCACCGCCACGAGGTCGGCCTGGAGCGTGCCGTCCGGCGCCCGGCGGCTGAAGGCGACCGCCTGGGCGCCCGGCACGAGCAGGCCCTTCTCGCCGGTGGCGATCTGCACGGTCGGCGTCCCCTCCGGCACCGTGAAGGTCTTCGCGCCGCCGTCGTAGGCCACGTTCACCCGCAGGTTCTCGCCGCGGTCGAGTCCGTCGATCCAGCCCGCCGTCAGGGTGGCGCCGGGGGCGGTGTCCCAGGGGCGGGAGCCCGCCATGAAGCCGCGCTCGGAGGGCGAGTAGATCGTCACCGCGGTCGGCTTCGGCGCGGCCTCGCTGGTGCCGGGCTCGGTCAGCACGCTCACGTAGCTCTCGGGCTTCACGTCGCGCAGGCGGCCCTCGACGGCCGTGAACATCCGCGTCCTCGGGTTCATCTCCAGCACGACCGTGCCGCCGTCGCGCAGGCGCAGGGTGAGGGTTTCGCCGTCCCGGCTCTCCACGGTGCCGCGGTAGCGGGTGACGGCCTCGGTGGCGGCGGCGGAGCCCGCCGCGAGGAGGAGGCTGGCGAGGAGGACGGCGCGGAGGGGCTTCATCGGGGGTCCGGGGGGCGAGGCGGGGCGCGGTTGGGCAGATAGCGCGGCCCCGGCCGCTTGCCCACCGGTGGCCCAACCCGCGTCGGGCCGGCGCTCAATGCGCCATCAGCACCGGCAGGTCGGCATGCGCGAGGAGGTGGCTCGTCGGGCCGCCGAAGATCATCTGGCGCAGGCGGCTCTGGGTGTAGGCCCCCTTGATCAGCAGGTCCGCGCCGAAGTCCTTCGCCTCGGCCAGGAAGGTCTCGCCCGGCGTGCGCCGGCCGGCCGGGAGGGCCTTGTGCTCGGCCGCGACGCCCTCGCAGGCGAGCCCCCGGGCGAGGTCCTCGGCGCTCGGGCCCGGCACCGTGCCGCCCTCGACGCTGAGCACCAGGATGCGCTTCGCCGCGAGCAGGAACGGCATCGCGAAGGCCACCGCCCGGGCGGTCTCGGTGGAGCCGTTCCAGGCGATCAGCACCGCCTCGCCGAGGCGGGTCGGGGGCGTCGGCGGCGCGAGCAGGATCGGCCGGCCGCCCTCGAACAGGGCGGTCTCGAAGGTCGCCATGCGGGGCGCGCCGTCGTCGCTGCCGGGGCGGCCCACCACGGTGGCGGAGAACAGGCGGGCGTACTGCCCCAGGAAGGCGTCGCCCGCCGGCACGTCCTGCCGCCAGCGGTAGCGGGGGCCGGCGCCCGCCACGTTCTCGGGGATGCAGAGCCCGTCGCGGGCGTGCCGGGGGATGCCCGCCTGGTCCATGAAGGCGATGAAGCGGCCGCCCGCCTCCTCGGCCTCGGCCCGGTCGGCCTCCTCGTCGCGCAGCCAGGTCATGCCGCCCACCATGTCGACCGGCACGTACTCGGCGAGCGCCGGGCGGAGCGAGACGCCCTCGATCAGGCTGCCGAAGCGGGCGGCGACGAGCCGCGTGGTCTCGAACACCGAGGGCAGGGCGTCGTGCAGGGCGACGGGAACGAGCAGGGTCTTCATGGCCGGGTCCTCGTTCGGGCCTCCGCGGCGGGCGCGGGGGCCTTCACGCTACAGGCGCGCGCGGGCAGGGCCAAGCGGGGGCGCCCGCCGCATCCCCGGGCAATCCGGGCCGCTCACGCCCGCTCCGAGATCCCCGCCCCGGGCGCGCGGACCGCGCGGTCGAGGCGCCGGCGTACCGCCCCGGTCAGCGGCCGCTCGAGGCCGCGATGCACCAGGAGCGCCACCGGCAGGGTCAGCCCCACCATCAGCGCGAGCGACCCCCAGGGCCCGGCGAGCGCCGCGAGGCCGGTGCCGAGCAGCGCCTCGCGGGCCGCCCGCAGCACGAACGGGTGCGTGAGGTAGAGCGCGTAGGAGGCGTCCCCGAGGAGCACGGCGAGCCGCAGGCCGGGGGAGGCCCGCGCGGGTCCGGCCTCCGGACGCGGCGCCCCGAGGACCGCGGCCGCCACCAGCGCCGCGGCCGGCAGGCCGAGGAGCAGCGGGCGGCCCGCGCCCCAGATGTCGAGCCCGAGGGGCTCTCCGAGCCCGAGCCCCGCGAGGCCCGCGCCCGCCAGCGCGAGCCGGGCGCCCGCCCCAAGGCGCAGGCCTTCCGCCCGCGCGAGCCCCAGCGCGGCGCCGAGGACGAATTCGAGGAGGACGGGGTTGCCCCAGAAGGTCAGCGGCAGGCCGGCCCCGGGCAGGAGCGCGGCGGCGAGCACCAGGGCGCCGAGCGCGAGCGCGAGCCACGCCACGGCCGCCCGCCGCCCCCAGCCGAGGCCCACCGCGAACAGGAGGTAGAAGGCCATCTCGCAGTTCAGGGTCCAGCCGAGGCCGTAGAGCGGCTGCGGCGTGCCGTCCGGCCGGGCCATCGGCCAGAACAGGAACGAGCCCGCGAGGTAGGCGGGGTCGAGCATCCCCTGCGCGCCCTCGCCCAGCAGCGCCGGCACCCGCAGCGCCACGGCGAGGTAGGCGAGGGTGACGAGCCAGTAGAGCGGCACCACCCGGGCGACCCGGTGGGCGAGGAAGCGGGCCCGCGCCCCCGGCCGCCCGTAGAGGTCGCGGCCTGCATGGACGATGATGAAGCCCGAGATCACGAAGAACACGTCGACGCCCGCGGCCCAGGGCAGGAGCCGGCTCTCGGCGAACGGCGCCCCCGTCCGGGCGGCGATCACTCCGGCCTCGTGGCCGGCGTGGTGCACGGCGACCATCAGCGCGGCGGCGGCGCGCAGGACCTGGACGAGGACCAGCCTCATCGGGCTACCCGGTCGCCCAAGCAGAGGCGAAGAACGGCCAAGCTCATGCGGCTACCGCGAAAATCGTTCCGGAACAAAGCCCAGGCCTCATCGTTGACGGCGCGAAGTGCTCATTTCGGCCCCGATCAATCGAGCGATCGATCGGGACGCTTCTGTACGCTGACATTCTAAATTCTTGAGGCTCATGATGCTGAAGAACTACGTTGCCCTGTCCGCCCTGATGGTCGCCGTGGCCTCCCCCGCCATGGCCCAGAGCGCCGGCGACTTCCGCCTGCAGGCGATGCAGGCGAACGCGTTCGAGATCCAGTCCAGCCAGATCGCGCTGTCGAAGTCGCGCAACCCGGCCATCCGCAATTACGCCCAGCACGCCGTCCGTGACCACCGCGCCGCCAACGTGGCGCTGGCCGGCGGCGAGCGGAACTACGTCGCGGCCCGTCAGGACGGCCTCGGCGGTCCGATCGGCGGCCTGATCGAGGCCCCGCTCGCGGTGGCGGGCGGCGCGGTCGGCGCGGCGACGGGCGTGGCCACCGGCGTGGTCGGCGGCACCCTGGCGGGCGGCCCGATCGGCGGCCTCGAGGGCGCCGGCGCGGGTGCGGCCCGCGGCGCGGCGGCCGGCAGCCGGATCGCCACCGGCGGCGACGTCGACATGACGGCCGGCACCACCATCGTGCAGCCGAACCCGCAGCAGCAGGCGATGCTCGCCGAGCTCTCCGCGACCCCGCCCGGCGCCCGCTTCGATCGCCTCTACGTGCAGCAGCAGCTCCAGGCGCACCAGATGACGATCGGCATGACCCAGGCCTACGCCCAGGGCGGCCCGAACCCGGCGCTGCGCACCTACGCCCAGCAGGCCCTGCCGGTGCTGGAGCAGCACTACACGATGGCCCAGCGCCTGGCCCGCTGAGGCCCGGACAGAACGACGGCCGGAGGCGACGCGCCTCCAGCCCGGGAACGGGGCGGTGGATCGCAGGATCCGCCGCCCCTTTTCGTGCGTGGGGCGGCGCGAGGCGACGCCTCGAAGGAGGGTTCCAGGGATCGCGGAGATTTCTGGAGGGCTCCTTCGAGGCCCCCTGCGGGGGCACCTCAGGATGAGGTGGGTGGATGGGAGAAACTCTGTGCCAAACTGCTTCCCACCCGCGACCTCATCCTGAGGTGCGCAGCGAAGCGGAGCCTCGAAGGAGCCCTCCAGGGATCGCCGAGATTTCTGGAGGGCTCCTTCGAGGCTCCTCGCGGGGCACCTCAGGATGAGGCCGCGGGCGGGATCATTCGATCAAACAAGCCCTCAGCGCAGTTGATCAGCGAGGACGTGCGCAGGCTCAAGTCCTGTAAGGCGCTGAAGCACCCGGTCGGGGAGCCTGCGCGGTGATCCTACGTGACGCGGTCCTCAGATCCTGAGGCCATCCAGGTACTTGCAGGCGAGCGCGATGGAGCGCGGGATCTTCCGGTCCTTGGCGTAGTATGAGACGAGGCGTCGGGCTATGCCGAGCTGTCCCGCGGCGGCGTCGCGCGTGAGGGCATGCCGCTTCAGGAACGCCGCGAAGTCGGCATTCGTCATGGCCTCCTCCGCCAGCCGCGCCAGGGTCTTGCTCGCGACCGAGATCTCATCCCCCTCGCCCCATTCCAGGGCCTCTCCGAACTCCGCGACCCTGACGGTCGCGAACAGGGCGCGATCATCCCGGAGGGGAACGAAGACCCGGTACGTCAGGATCACGGGAGCGAGGTCGATGAGATCGCGCCGGCCCGCGCGCGGCCCGTCCTCCCACGTCACGACGACGGAGAAGGGATCGTGGCCGACCTCGACGCTCGCGAGCGTCGGATAATCCTCCCTCCCGTGGAGCATGTCAGCGTCGCTCATTGAGCCTCTCCCACTCCGAGCGGAGGGTACCGAGGTTTGCGGCCGCCCATGTTACGGCTTCGGCCATGATCTCCGGCGGCAGCTTCCCCGCATCGAGGCTGAGGCTCGCGAGCAGGATCGTCGCCTTGAAGCCGCGCCCCACGACATGGAAGTGCGGCGGGGGATGATCATCGGCGTAGACGCAGATCTTGAAGCGCTCGGACCGGTGAACCGTCGCCATCGGCGACACCTCCGCGCGCCAGATAATAGGGCACTGCGTGCCCTGACTTCAAGATCGTTTGCGGGACGGCGACGCCGGTTTGCGCTTCCTGGAGCCGCGAGGCGTTCTCCGCTGCCCCTCGTCACGACCTCGTCCTGCGCGGCCCGCCGGGATGGGGCCGCCGCAGGATCAGAGGGGGCGGGGAAGTCTCGCCTATTCTCAGGCGCAGTTGATCATCGCGGAGGGGCGCAGGGGCTGGCCGGCGCGGTCGACCACCGGGCCGAAATCGCCCGTGGCGGGGTCGCGGACCAGCAGCTGGCCGTTCGCCACGCCGAAATGGGCGCCGTGCAGCTCCACCTTGCCGGCCTCCACGCGCTCGCGCACGAACGGGAAGGTCATCAGGTTCTCGAGGCTCTGGCTCACCATCGCGTGCTCCATGCGGGTGAGGTAGTCCGGCGCCGAGGAATCGCCGGCCTTCTCCTCGGCGGGCTTCACCAGCGAGACCCACTTGCCGATGAAGTTGCCTGGCGAGAGGGGCTGGGCCTTGTTGGCGAAGGCCTTGATGCCACCGCAGGTGGCGTGGCCCATCACCACGATGTGCTTCACCTCCAGCGCCTGCACGGCGAACTCGATGGCCGCCGAGGTGCCGTGGTAGTCGCCGCCGGTCTCGTAGGGCGGAACGATGTTGGCGACGTTGCGGATCACGAACAGCTCGCCCGGCCCGACATCGAAGATCACCTCCGGCGATACGCGGCTGTCGCAGCATCCGATCAGCAGCACCTCGGGCGCTTGGCTCTCGGCGAGATCCTTGAAGCGCTTGCTCTCCTTGGGAAAGCGGTCGTCCAGGAACGCGCGGTAGCCTTCGGTCAGGGCAGTGGGGAACATCGGGGTCTCCGGGCCGGCTCGGAAGCGAGCATCGTCACACAACGGCGATGGCGGGCCATCGTTGCCGACTCAAGCGCTTCGCGGGGCATCCTGCCAGGACAGGCGCACGGGCTCGGCCGGGACGTCCCCCGCGACGATCGCCCGCGCCAGGGCGGGAAGGCCCGCGGGCTCGATGCGGGCCTCGGTCTCGGCCAGCTCCGCCATGGTCCACCAGCGGGTGCCGTGGAGGGGGTTGTCCTCCGTCTCGGCAAGCCGGCTCGTGTCGATGGCGTCGCTCGGCAGGCGCACGAGGAAGTAGCGTTCGCGCGCGTCCCGGGACTGGCGGAAGAGGTGGAACGGCCCGTCGCAGGCGGCGACCTGGGGGCCGATCGGGGCATCGCGCACGCCGATCTCCTCCTCCAGCTCGCGCCGGCAGCCCGTCACGTGGTCCTCCCCGGCCTCCAGGCCGCCGCCCGGCATGAACCAGAAGCGCGTCGCCTCAGCCCCGTTGTGGGGGAAGGGGCGCACGGCCTCGTACTCGATGAGCAGCAGGCGGTCGCGCGGGTCGAACACCAGGGCGCGGGCGATGTGGCGGACGGGCAGATCGGTCATGACGGGACGCTAGCAGAGGCCGGCGCCCAGATCACCACGGGCAGGCCGTGGCCGTCCCGCGCCGGCGGGTCCGGCAGCGGCACGGCGCGGCCCGCGAGGATGTCGCGGGCGACGACGAGGCCCGCCAGGGCGTCGAGGTGGTCGTCGGCCCCGACGCCGCGCGGGCGGGCATCGACGAGGCCCTCGGGCAGGCCGGCGCCGATCAGGAGCGCCCGGCGCTCGGCGAGCCCGGCCGCGCGGGTCGGCCCCTTCTTCCGGTGCGCGAGGGGACGCCCGCCGTTGAGGCGCCGGAAGGCGATCTCGGGGTGGACCTCGTGCAGGCGCTCCCGCAGCTCCGGCCGGGCGCGGACGAGCCCGTCGGCCTCGCGCACGTAGGGGAGGATGTTCCAGCACTGGATCGAGGGCGCGAAGGGCGGCGCGCTGCCGGCCCGCGACAGGGCCTTGGCGGCGGCGTAGTCCGGCGCGTAGACGGCGGCGCGGGGCGGCACCGGGAAGACGCTGGCCCGGCCGGAAGCGCCGAGCTCGGCCCGGGCCGCCCGGTCGGCGACGCGCCCGCCCCCCTCGACCCGGTCGGGCAGGCCGATCGGAACGTCGATGCCGACGCGGAGCGGCGCCTCCGGCCCGTCGAGGCAGTCGGCGATGCGCGCGAACAGGCCGGCGCGGTGGCGCTCGGGATCGTCGAGGTCGAGGAGCACCCCCGCCCAGGCGCCCCGGCAGCCGTCGAGCCCCGCGATCCAGCGCGCCATGCCCCGTTCCCTCAAGCCCGCCGCCCGCCTTGAAAGCGCGCGGCCCGGAGGCTATCCGCGGTTCCGCCGGCAGCCCATTGGACCTGGAGACGCGCCATGACCGAGATCCGCCCGCGCCGCAGCGTCCTGTCCCTGCCCGGCTCCAACGCCCGCGCCCTGGAGAAGGCCGCGGGCCTTCCCGCCGACGTGGTGATGATCGACCTCGAGGACGCCGTCGCCCCCGAGGCGAAGCCCGCGGCCCGCGAGGCGGTGGCGGCCGCGGTGCGGGAGCGCCACTTCGGCCGGCGCGAGGTGGTGGTGCGCGTCAACCCGCTGGAGACGGCCTTCGGCGAGGACGACCTCGCGGCCATCGCGCCCGCGGGCCCCGACGCCATCCTGGTCCCCAAGGTGCACGGGCCGGACGCGCTGGTGGCGGTGGGCTCGCGCCTGCGCCGCCTCGGGGCGCCGCTCACTACGCGGCTGTGGGCGATGATCGAGAGCCCGCTCGCCATCCTCCACCTCGACGCCATCGCGAGCGCGGCGCGCGACGTGGACACCCGCCTCGCCTGCCTGGTGGTGGGCCCCAACGACCTCGCCAAGGCCGCCCGGATCCGCCCCGGCGTGCCCGGCCGCCCGGCGCTGATGCCCTGGCTGATGGGCGCGGTGGCCGCCGCCCGCGCCTACGACCTCGACGTGATCGACGGCATCTACAACGCCTTCCGGGACGCGGCCGGCTTCGAGGCCGAGTGCGCGCAGGGGCGCGATTGCGGCTTCGACGGCAAGATGCTGATCCATCCGAGCCAGATCGAGGCCGCCAACGCGGCCTTCGGGCCGAGCCCGGAGACCATCGCCGAGTCCGAGGCGATCGTCGCCGCCTTCGCGGCGCCCGAGAACCGTGGCCGCGGGGCGATCCCCTTCCGCGACCGCATGATCGAGCGCCTGCACGCCGAGGAGGCGCGGCGGGTGCTGGCGCTCGCCGAGGCCATCGCGGCGCTGCGCGGATGAGTGGCGCGCCGCCCGAGGCCGATCTTCCTGAGGTGGATCTGCGCCTCCTCGACGCGCGGCTGCCGGGCTGGGGCTTTCCGCGGTGGGGCTCGGCGCAGGCCGCGGGGCTCGACCTGCATGCCTGCCTCGACGCGCCCCTGGAGCTCGCTCCGCAGGGCCCCCCCGCGCTGGTCCCGGCCGGCTTCGCCGTGCTGATCCGCGATCCCCGCTGGTGCGGCCTGGTGCTGCCGCGCTCCGGCGCGGGCCATCGCGGGCTCGTGCTCGGCAACGGCACCGGCGTCATCGACGCCGACTACGAGGGGCCGCTCCTGGTCTCGGCCTGGAACCGCAACCCGGGCGGCGCCCCGATCCGCGTCGAGCCCGGCGAGCGCATCGCCCAGCTCGTCTTCACCCGGGTCGCGCGGCCGGCCTTGCGCCTCGTCGGGGAGGCGCCCGGCCCCGGCTCGGCCCGCGGCTCCGGCGGGTTCGGGTCGAGCGGCCGCTAAGCCCAAATAGCCGGCTATTTAGCCGCCTGCTCCACCTCCGCCACACCGAACCGGTCGATGCAGGCTTCGAGGCGCAGGGCCGCGTTGATCAGCGCCATGTGGGTGAAGCCCTGGGGCGTGTTGCCCCGCTGCTCGCCGCTCGCGGCGTCGATCTCCTCGGCGAACAGGCCGACGTCGTTGGCCCGCGCGATCAGGCGCTCGAAGGCGGCCTTGGCCTCCCCCGTGCGGCCGGCGAGCGCGAGGCAGCTCACCCGCCAGAAGGCGCAGGGCGTGAAGGTCGCCTCCTCGCCCTCCAGCCCGTCGTCGAAGCGGTAGCGGTAGATGAGGTCGCCGTCGCCGAGCTCCCGCTCGATGGCCGAGAGCGTCGAGGCGAGGCGGGGATCGTCCGCGTCGATCGCCCCGAACAGCGCCACCCGCAGCACCGCGGCGTCGAGGTCCCCGGAATCGTAGAAGCCCGCATAGGCCTGCTTCTCCGGGTTCCAGCAGCGCGCGAGGTACTCGGCGCGGATCTCAGCCGCGAGGCTCTCCCAGCGGGCGATGCTCTCGGCCGGCACCCCGTCGACGCGGCGGCCGATGCGGGCGGCGTTGGTGAGCGCCACCCAGATCATCGCCTGGGTGTGGAGCTGCACCCGGCGCTCGCCGCGCAGCTCCCAGATGCCGTGGTCGGGCTCGCCCCGGCAGGCGATGGCCCGCCGGGTCAGGTTCTCGAGGACCTCGGGCAGGCGGTCGTTCACCTTCTCGGGCGGGTCGTAGTCCACGGCCTCCAGGAAGCTGCAGAGCGCCCGGATCAGCTCGCCGTAGATGTCGTGCTGTTCCTGGTGCTCGGCGGCATTGCCGATCAGCACCGGCCCCACGCCGTTCCAGCCGGAGAGGTGGATCAGGGCCTCCTCGGGCGGGATCACCCCGTCGATGGCGTAGAGGAGCCGCGTCTCGCGGCCGAAGCTGCCGTCCGCCTCGCGCAGGAAGCGCAGGAATTCGGACGCCTCGCGGACGTAGCCGAGCATCGCGAAGGCGGTGACCGTGAAGCTCGCGTCCCGCATCCAGGTGAAGCGGTAATCGTAGTTGCGGTTGCCCGGCACCGCCTCGGGCAGCCCCGCGGTGACGGCCGCGACGATGCCGCCGCTCGGCGCGTAGGTGAGGAGCTTCAGGCACAGCACCGAGCGCAAAACCGCCTCGCGGTAGGGACCCCGGTAGGAGCAGCGCTCGCCCCAGCGCTCCCAGTAGCGCACGGTGGCGTCGAGGCGCAGGCAGGCGCCGTCCCAGTCCTCGATGGCGGCGGCCTGATCGTCCTCGCCGTGGGTGAGGACGAGGTAGGCGCTCTCGCCCGCCCGCAGGTCGATGGCCGCCTCCGCGACCGTCCCGCGGATTGTGGGCGCGCGCGACGCGATCACCCGCAGCCGCTGCTCGCCGGCCTCGAACAGCACGGAGCCGGCCTCCGCGATCGGCGTGCAGCCGCAGCGGGCGTAGTCGAAGGTCGGGTGCACGGTGAAGCGGCCGCTCACCCGGCCGGACTCGCAGGTGAGCAGGCGGATCAGGCGGCTCTCCCCCTCCCCGTCCGGGCCCTCGTCGGGCTCGGTGGTGGGCGGGTTCACGGGCATCAGGTCGGTGAGCCGGGCCCGGCCCGTCTCCGTGACGAAGGTGGTCTCCAGGACGTTGGTGCCGGGCCGGTAGCGCCGGCTGGTGCGCAGCGTCCCGTCGAGGGCGATCCCGCAGGAGCCGCCCGCCTCGTCGTCGAGGAGGCGCAGGAACAGGGCGGGCGAATCGTGGCGCGGCCAGCACAGCCAGTCGATCGAGCCGTCACGGGCGACGAGGGCGGCCGCGTGCGTGTCGCCGATGATGGCGTAGTCGCTGATGGGCTTGGACACGGGCGCCTTCGTGGGGGAGGATTGCCCCACGAGTTAGGGCCGCGGCGGACCCGTTCGACGCTGGCCGACACCATGCCGCACGGGCATGGGGGTCCTCAGGCGTCCCCCACCACACCCGCGGCGTCCTGCGCCTGGAGCACATCGGGGCGGGGCATCGAGATGATGTTGTAGCCCGCGTCCACGAAGTGGACCTCGCCGGTCACGCCGCCGGAGAGGTCCGAGAGGAGGTAGAGGGCGGAGCCCCCGACATCCTCCAGGCTCACGGTCCGCCGCAGCGGCGCGTGGGCCTTCTGGTGGTTGAACATCAGCCGGGCGTCGGCGATGCCGGCGCCGGCGAGCGTGCGCATCGGCCCGGCCGAGAGGGCGTTGACCCGGATGCCGTCGGGCCCGAGGTCGCTCGCGAGGTAGCGCACCGAGGCTTCGAGCGCCGCCTTGGCCACCCCCATCACGTTGTAGTTCGGCATGACGCGGGTGGAGCCGCCGTAGGTCAGGGTCAGGAGCGAGCCGCCCCGGCCCATGCGCCGGGCCGCCCGCTGCGCGATCTCCGTGAAGGAGAAGCACGAGATGGTCAGGGTGCGCGCGAAGTTCTCGCGGGTGGTGACGTCGACGTAGCGGCCCTTGAGCTGCGCCTTGTCGGAGAAGCCGATGGCGTGGACCACGAAGTCGAGCTCGCCGCCGAAGCGCTCGTCGAGCGCCGCGAAGGCGGCGTCCACCGAGGCGAGGTCCTCCACGTCGCAGGGGAGCACGATGTCCGAGCCGAGCCGGGCGGCGAGCGGCCCGACGCGCCGCCCGAGCGCTTCGCCCTGGTAGGTGAAGGCGAGGTCCGCGCCGTGGTCGCGCAGGGTCCTGGCGATGCCCCAGGCGATCGAGTGGTCGTTGGCGACCCCCAGGATCAGGCCGCGCTTGCCCGTCATCAAACCCGTCATGCGCCCGTCCGCTCCGTTCCGAGGCCCCGTGAATTCCCGGGCGGAGGCTTAAGGGCGGGGGGCGGTCCTGTCCAATCCGGGCCGGGCCCCGACACGAAAAAGCCCCGCCGGAGCGGGGCCTCGCGTCGCGGCAGGGTCCCTCAGAAGTAGCCGCCGGTCTTCGCCTTGGCGTCGTCGATCAGCGCCTGCTGGGCGTAGGCCGCGGCGGAGGCTGCGAGGACGAGGGTGCCGAGCGTTCCGAGGAGGAGAAGCAGCATGGGTGTGTCCGTCCCCGCGCGGGCCTGCCGGAAAACTTCGTGACGAAGCATGGGTTCCGGCAGGTTAACGCCCCGGGCCCTGAACGGGCCCTGTACGCGCCGCCTCAGGCGTCGACGTGCTTCAGGACGAGCGTCGCGTTCGTGCCGCCGAAGCCGAAGGAGTTCGAGAGGACGTGGCCGAGGCGCGCGTCGTCCCGGCGCTCGCGCAGGATCGGCATGTCGGCGAAGGCTGGGTCGAGCTCCTCGATGTGGGCGCTCTCGCAGATGAAGCCGTTGTTCATCATCAGGAGGGAGTAGATCGCCTCCTGCACGCCGGTGGCGCCGAGGGAGTGGCCGGTCAGCGACTTCGTGGCCGAGATCGGCGGGCAGGCCTCGCCCGCGCCGAACACCTCGCGGATCGCCTCGATCTCCTTCTCGTCACCCACCGGCGTCGAGGTGGCGTGCGGGTTGATGTAGTCGATGCGCGCGCCCTTCAGGCCGCCGATCGCCTGACGCATGCAGCGCACCGCGCCCTCGCCCGAGGGGGCCACCATGTCGTGGCCGTCCGAGGTCGCGCCGTAGCCCGCCACCTCGCCGTAGATGCGCGCGCCCCGCGCCTTCGCGTGCTCGTACTCTTCGAGCACCAGCACGCCGGCGCCGCCGGCGATCACGAAGCCGTCGCGGTTGACGTCGTAGGCGCGCGAGGCCCGCGCGGGGGTGTCGTTGTACTTCGAGGACATGGCGCCCATGGCGTCGAACAGCACCGAGAGCGTCCAGTCGAGGTCCTCGCAGCCGCCCGCGAAGATGACGTCCTGCCGGCCCGCCTGGATGATCTCCGCCGCGTTGCCGATGCAGTGGTTGGACGTCGCGCAGGCCGAGGAGATCGAGTAGTTCACGCCCTTGATCTTGAACCAGGTCGCGAGGGTCGCCGAGGCCGTGGAGGACATGGCCTTCGGCACCGCGAACGGACCGACCCGCTTCGGCCCCTTGTCGCGGGCGATGGCCGCGGATTCGACGATCACCCGCGTCGAGGGACCGCCGGAGCCCATGATGATGCCGGTGCGGTCGTTCGAGACGTCGCCGGCCTCGAGCCCCGCATCCTGGATCGCCTGGTCCATCGCCACGTGGTTCCAGGCGGTGCCGCCGCCGTGGAAGCGCATGGCGCGCCGGTCGACCACGCCCTCGGGGTCGAGGGTCGGGGCGCCCTCGACCTGGCTGCGGAAGCCGTGCTCGGCATAGGGCGCCGAGCGCACGATGCCGGAGCGCGCCTCGCGGAGCGAGGCCAGCACCTCCTGGGTGTTGTTGCCGATGGACGAGACGATGCCCATCCCGGTGATGACGACTCGGCGCATGGAACCTGACTTCTCCGCCGCGACGGGGGACCCCTCGGACGAATCCGCCCGGCCGCGCTTCCCCGTCAGCTAGGATGCCGCGGGCCTAATCTCAACCAGCGAAACCGTCCGGGGTGCCCGAACGGCCCGCGCATCGGTGCGCCGAGCTCCCTCGCACGGCCCCCTCGCGTGCTCAGGCCTGCTGGAACAGGGCGACCCGCAGGTCCCGGGCCTCGTAGATCCGCTTGCCGTCGGCCTCCAGCCAGCCGTCGGCGATGCCGAGCACCAGCTTGCCGGTGCGTATCCGCTTGAGGTCGACGCCGTAGACCACGCGGGCCACGCTCGGCAGGACCTGGTCGGAGAACTTCACCTCGCCGACGCCGAGCGCCCGGCCGCGGCCCGAGGCGCCGAGCCAGCCGAGATGGAAGCCCACGAGCTGCCAGAGCGCGTCGAGGCCGAGGCAGCCCGGCATCACGGGATCGCCCTGGAAGTGGCAGGGGAAGAACCAGAGGTCCGGACGGATGTCGAACTCGGCCAGCACGTGGCCCTTGCCGTGGGCGCCGCCCTCCGCCGCGATCGACGTGATCCGGTCGAACATCAGCATCGGCGGGAGCGGCAGCTGGGCATTGCCCGCACCGAACAGCTCGCCGCGCCCGCAGGCCAGGAGATCCTCGTAGGAATAGCTCGACGCCCGGGCGGGCGCCTGCGGCGCGGTCTCGGAATCGGAAGCCATGTGGTCGGGTCGGTCCTCGGCTCGAACGAAGCGTCGCCCCCCGGGCCCCCGGAAGCGGAGCCCGCGCCGGCCGGCCGGAGGGCTCGCGGAAGGGCGGCGTACAGGGAGCGGGGCCTCGTTAGCACAGGGGCGGAGCGCCATCAAAGCCGGGCTCGCGGCCCGGACCCGGAGATCGCCGCCTCGGGGCGCGAAGATTGCCGGCCCGGCGGCGCCCACCTATCTGGGGGCCGATGAAACCGGGAGCTCCCATGACCCTGCGCCTCGCATCCGCCGGCCTCGCCCTCCTCGTGGCGGCGGGCACATCCGGGGTCCGTGCGGCGCCCGCGGCCCCCGCGGAGGCGCCCGCCAGGGCCGCCCCGGGCAAGGCTGCGCCCGACAAGGCGAGTCCGGTGGCGCTCGCCAACCACCGGGCCGTCTACGACCTCTCCCTCGCCTCCAGCGGCGGCACCCGGGCCGTCGAGAGCGCCCGCGGCCGCATCGTCATCGATTTCCGGGGGGATGCCTGCAAGGGCTACACGATGCAGACCCGGCAGGTGACCGAGCTGACGAGCGGCGAGTCGGGCGAGCGCACCTCGGACCTGCGCAACACCACCTTCGAGAGCGGCGACGGCCACGATTTCCGCTTCAAGACCGTCACCGTGCTGAACGGCGCGCCGAGCCCGGCGGTCGACGGCACCGCCGAGGCGGGCGAGGGCCTGAAGGTGCGCCTCAAGGAGCCGAAGCGGGACCAGTTCGGCGACCGGGCGCCCGTGCTCTTCCCGAGCGCCCACATGCGCCGGCTGATCGAGGCGGCGCGCGCCGGCGACACCACCCTGTCCGCCAAGGTCTTCGACGGGTCGGACGACGGCCGCAAGGTCTACGACACCCTGGCGGTGATCGGCCGCCCCGTCACCGCGCCGACGAACGCCGCGGGCAGCGACCGCGACAAGCCCCTGCGCGCGGGCGCCATGGCGGCGGTCCCCTACTGGCCCGTGACCCTCAGCTACTTCACGCAAGGGGAGGGCGAGCGCACGCCGATCTACACCCTGTCGTTCAACCTCTACGAGAACGGGGTGAGCGGCGCGCTGAAGCTCGACTACGGCGACTTCGCGATCCTCGGCGACCTCACCCGCCTCGACCTCGACGCCGCGCGGGGCCCCTGCGCGCCCTGACAGGCAGAGCGCCGAGGGCCGGAGCTCAGTCCCGGCCCCAGTCGTGCCCGGCCACCAGCGCCTCCACGGGCCTCGGCTCGGGACGGCGGTTCCAGGTCGAGGGCTGGTCGGCGGCCCCGGTGCCGAGGGGGCACTGGACCATGACGCTGTCGCTCCAGCGGCCGTACTTGTAGCCCACCGCCGGCAGCAGGCCGACCTGCGCGAAGCCGCAGGCCTCGTGGAGGCGCAGGGACGCCGCGTTGCCGGCGTCGATGTAGCCGATCATCTGGCGGTAGCCGCCGGCCGCGCAGGCCTCGATCAGCGCCGGCAGCAGGCGCCGGCCGATGCCGGCATGCAGGTGGTCGGGGTGCACGTAGATCGAGTGCTTGAGGGTGTAGCGGTAGGCCGGGCGCTTGCGGAAGGGCACCGCGTAGGCGTAGCCCGCCACCACCCCGCCCCGGTCGGCCACGAGGTGGGGGAGCCGCCGCTTGCGCATGCTCTTGCGGCGCTGCTTCAGGTCGTCGGGCAGGAACGGGTCCGCCTCGTAGTCGGCGGTGTCGCCGACGCCCCGGCGGATGTGGTGGGTGTAGATCGCGACCATCGCGGGGACGTCCGCGTCGGACGAGGGCCGGATCACGATGTCGGGGCAGGGCTGGCCGGCGCCCGCGGCGTCGGGGTCCGTCACCGCTCCTCCCGCATCACGTAGGTGTGGAAGCGGATGCGCCCGTCCGGGTCCACCTCGCGGTAGACGCCCTGGATCTCGGCCTCGAAGCCCGGGAACAGGTTGGCGGAGGCCTCGAACATCTTGAAGTAGTCCAGCATGGGTTTGGCCCGCGCGTCCAGTCGCTCGCCGGGCAGCACCGTGCCGATCCCGGGCGGGTAGACGAGAAGCAAGGTCGTCGCCACCCGCCCCTCCGCCTCAGCGATCGGCACGTAATCGACCCGGTTGCGGGTCAGCATCTGCGCGGCGTGCTTCGGCGGCACCACCATCTCGGGCAGGTGCCCGGGCTCGAACTGCTTGCGCTGCAGCGCCGAGGTGCCGGCCTCGCGATGGAAGGCGTGGAAGTCGGCGCAGAGGTCGCGCAGGCGCACGCCGCGGTAGCGGTTCGGGCGGCGCCGGACGAACTCGGGCATCGCCTCCTCCAGCGGCACGTTGTCGTCGTGCAGGCGCTTGAAGGCGACGAGGCCGGAGATCAGCGTGCCGGCCTTCGAGGATTCGACGCCCGGCGTCAGCAGGAAGAGCAGCGAGTTGAGGTCGTTCTTCTCCGGCACGATGCGGTTCTCGCGCAGGTACTGCGCGACGATCGGGGCCGGCACGCCGTGCTCCGCGTAGGCGCCGGTGCGGCGGTCGAAGCCCGGGGTCAGCACGGTGAGCTTGTTCGGGTCGGTGATCGCGTAGCCCGGCGCGACGTGGGAGAAGCCGTGCCAGGCCGCGCCGGGCCGCAGCTCCCAGTGGCGCGGGTCGGAGGCCAGCTCGTCCGTCGACAGGCTCTCCCACGGCACCTCGCCGCTGGCGCCGTGCGCGATGTCGGGCACGAAGGGATCGAAGAACCAGCGCCGCAGGGGGTCCGCCTCGCGCTCCTCGAACTCCCGCCGGATCGCCCGCACCTTCTTGCGCCACTCGATGCCGAGCCGGATCGTGTCGTCCCACAGGATCATGCCGGAGCGGCCCTTCATCATCTGGGCGCCGACGTCGAGGGAGGCGAAGAGCGGGTAGAACGGCGAGGTCGAGGCGTGGACGAGGAAGCTCTCGTTCAGGCGCTTGTGCTCGACGCGCCGGGTCTGGCCGCGGATGTGGCTGTCGCGGGTGTGGATCTGCGAGGCCTGGCTGAAGCTCGCGAGCTGCTTGTGGGTCGACTGCGTGGCGATGATGCCCGGCGCCGTCTCGTCGAGGCCCTTGAGCCCCATGGCGAAGCGGCCGGCATAGAGCGGGTGGAACTTCATGAAGCCCGCCCAGGCCTCGTCGAACAGGATGTAGTCGCAGAGGTGCCCGATCCGCTCCAGGATCATCTGGGCGTCGTAGATGGTGCCGTCGTAGGTGCACTGCTCGATTACCGCCACCCGGAACGGCCGCTCCCGGCGCCAGGCCTCGCGGTCGGTCACCAGCGGGTTGTCGCGGATCTTCTCGCGGATCCGGGTCTCGTCGAGGGCCTCGTGGTAGATCGGCCCGATCAGGCCGTAGGCGTTGCGGTCGGTCTCCAGGAAGATCGGGATGCCGCCGCCGAGGAAGAGGGCGCCGTGGTGGGCGGCCTTGTGGTTGTTGCGGTCGAACAGGACGAGGTCGCCCTCCGCGACGAGGGAGGAGAGCACGATCTTGTTCGAGGCCGAGGTGCCGTTGAGGACGAAGTAGGTCTTCTCCGCCCCGAAGATCTGGGCCGCCTCCTTCTGGGCCTTCAGCGCCGGTCCCTCGTGGGTGAGCAGGTCGCCGAGGTCGAGCACCGAGTTGTCGAGGTCGTCGCGGAAGATCGCCTCGCCGAGGTGCTCGACGAAGATCCGCCCGATCGGCGAGCGGTTGTAGAAGATGCCGCCGTTGTGGCCCGGGCAGGTCCAGAGCTGGTTGCCCTTCTCGGCATAGTCCACGAGCGCGCCGAAGAAGGGCGTCTTCAGGGTCTCGGCGTACTGCGTCACCCGGGAGACGAGGCCGCGGGCGATGAACTCGGGCGTCTCCTCGGCGAGGAAGATGTAGCCGTCGATGAAGTCGAGGAGCTCGACGGGGATGTCCTCGAGGCGCTTGCGCCGGACCATGATGACGATCGGCATCTCGAGGCCGCGCCGGCGCATCATGTCGATCAGCGCCGCGGCCTTGCCGTCGAGGCCGCGCTTGCCCCAGTCCACCACCATGCAGCCGATGGCCGCGTCCGTCTGCACGGCGATCGCCGCGTCCTCGACGCGGCGGGCCCGCACCACCTCGAAGCCTCGGCCCTCCACCGCCGCCACGATCTGCTGGACGCGCACCCCCTCGAGGTCGTCGGGGTCGAAGTTCGGCGCGCACATCAGCACGGTGAAGCGGCGGTGGAAGTCCATGCGGTGGCCCCGATCGGTGAAGGCGCGCACCCTCCCGATGGAGTGTGACGCTCGGATGACGCGGCCCGGGCGGCGTCCGGCCCGGGGGAAGGCTCAGCCCGCGTCGCCCGCGGCCTCCCGCGCCAGGCGCTCGGCCTTCAGGCGCTGCGTGCGCTCCTCGACGGCGCGCTGCTCGGCCTCGTGATCGGCCCAGGCCGCGGCGCCCGCGACCGCCCGCTCCTGCTGCTTGGCAGCGCGGGTCTCGGCCCGGTCGCGCGATCCGCTGTCGTTTGCCATCTGACTGATCCCTGTTCCTCTACGCGAAACGCGTTCTCGCAACTCAAGATAGGGCGTGGGGGGTCGGATTGCCCGCCCGCCCCCCCGGGCGGGCCGCGGAACCGGCGCCCCGGCCCGCCTCTTCCCCCTTTGAGAACCACCGCGGGAGAGGGTCATGTCCGAAGACGAAACCAGGGTTGCGGGCGGGCTCGGGAAGCCGGGGTCCGCGGAGCGCCCGGAGCCTGAGCCGGACCTCGGCCCCACCGGCCCGCAATCGCCGAAGCCCGTCCGCCCGGAGACGGACGCCGAGGAATCCGGCGGCTACGAGCACGGCCAGACGGACCGTGCCGGCGCGAACCGCCGCGGCGGATACGGCGCCGGCTAAGGAACTGAGGCTGGCCCTCAGATCACGCCTCGCCGGAGGCCGGGCGGTCCGCGGGCGCCTCGCCGGCGCCCTGCGCGGCGGCGTCCTCCCAGGCGCGGCCGTTCCACAGGCGCACCGTGACGGTAGCGAGGCCGTCCGCGATGCGGATGCGGTTGTAGGCGTTCGGCTCGTTGCCGCGCAGGCGCGTCGAGGTGGCGGACCCCGCCTGGACGGCGAGCAGCCGGCCCCGGCCGCCCTGCATCTCGGCCCGGTCCACGGCCACCCGCGGCTCGGCCTCGCCGTGATCCTCGGCGAAGCGCGCGTAGTTCCGGTGCAGGTGGCCCGCGAGCGTCAGCCCGACGCCGCAGCGCCGGAAGGCCGCAAGCGCCTTGTCGGCGCGCCCGACGAGGCGGGCCTCCTCGTCCCAGGGCGGGGGCATGAAGGGGTGGTGGCCCACCACGATCTTGAACAGGTGGGA
Organism: Methylobacterium sp. A54F; assembly: GCF_053346035.1. Taxonomy (NCBI): domain Bacteria; kingdom Pseudomonadati; phylum Pseudomonadota; class Alphaproteobacteria; order Hyphomicrobiales; family Methylobacteriaceae; genus Methylobacterium; species Methylobacterium sp. A54F. The sequence continues at coordinate 45,611 of NZ_JBKFBF010000001.1, forward strand.
CGGCATCGCCCGGAGCCGTGCCTCGGCCAGCGCGATCTGCCAGCGGTGGATCTTGCCCTGCGACCAGTCCCGCTCCGGCGCCCAGGTGCGCACGGTGTTGAGGCAGACGACGCCGATCTCGGCGTCCTGGAAGGTCGGCTGGGTGTCGGGGGCGATGAAGCGCTTGTAGCGCTTGAAGGGCCGGAAGAAGCGCTGCATCAGGTGGAAGGGCGAGATGTCGTGGTTGCCCGGCACCGCGATCCAGGGCCGCGGCAGCCGCGCCAGGAAGGCCTGCGCGGCCGCGTACTCCAGCCGCCGCGCCGCCATGGTGAAGTCGCCCGAGATGATGGTGAGGTCCGGCGGCTCGGCGTTCAGCTCGCTCACCAGCCCCTCGACCACGGCCGGATCGGTGCGGCCGAAATGCAGGTCGGAGATCTGGCTGATGCGTCGCATGAACGGCCCTCGCGCGCCGGCCGCCGGCGGCCGGGCTGCAGCACAACGCGGCAGCCCGCCCGGGGATGCGTCGCGGCGGCGGGCTCCCTCAGGCCGCCCGCGCGACGTGCCCGTCGAGGAGTGCCGGGAGCAACTTCAGGTTTAGAGGCTTCGCCAGGAACTCGTCGAAGCCCGCGGCGCGGGCCGCGCGCTCGTCGTCCCGGCCCGTGTTCGCGGTGAGGGCCACGAGGCGCAGGCGCACGGCGCCCCCCTGCGCCGCCTCGGCCGCCCGGATGCGGCGGGCGGTCTCCAGGCCGTCGAGGCCCGGCATCCGGATGTCGAGCAGCGCGAGGTCGAACCGGTCCGGGCCGGCGAGCCGCTCCAGGGCCTCCAGGCCGTCGCGGGCGAGCACGACGCCGGCGCCCAGGCGCTCCAGGGCCTTGGTGGCGAGGAGGGCGTTAATGGGGTTGTCCTCGGCGAGCAGCACGCGGATCCGGGGCGGGGCGCGCACCAGCGCGGGCTCGGGGGCCGGGGGCTCGGGCGGGCCGGCGCCGGCCGGCTCCCAGAGGGTCGCGGGGGCGAGCAGCCGGTCGAACAGCGAGCGGGCGCGGACCGGCTTGATCAGGTAGCTGTCGAACCCCGCCGCGCCGGGGGCGCCGAATTCCCGCCGGTCGAAGGGCGAGAGGAGGACGAGGCTGCAGCGCACGCCGCAGCGGCGCGCCTCGTCGGCGAGGCGGCGCACGGCGGCATCCCCGAGGGCCCGGTCGGCGATCACCGCGTCGAGGCGGGCGCCCGAGAGCGCGTCGAGGCCGGCCTCCAGGCTCGGCACCACGGCCGCGGCGGCGCCGGCCCGCGACAGCCATCGGGCGAGGCCGGGGGCCTGATAGGGGGAATCGGCGACGATCAGGATGCGCCGGCCGTCGAGGACGACGGGCGGGCCCGGCTCCGGCTGCGCGGCGGCGGCCGGGAGCGGCAGCAGCACCCGGAAGGTCGAGCCCCGGCCGAGGCGCGATTGCGCCTCGATCCGCCCGCCCATCCGGGCGACGAGGCGGCGGGTGATGGCGAGCCCCAGGCCCGTGCCCTCGTGGCGCCGGCTCGCGCTGCCGTCGCCCTGCTCGAACTCCTCGAACAGCACCGGCAGCCGGTCCTCCGGGATGCCGGGCCCCGTGTCGGAGACGGCGAGCACGACGCCCTCCGGCGCGGGCGCCACGCTCACGCCGACGCCGCCCGCGTTCGTGAACTTGATGGCGTTGCCGGCGAGGTTGACGAGGATCTGGCGGACGCGGTCGGCGTCACCGATCCGCAGGGGCGGCAGGCCGTCGGCGACGTCGAGGGCGATCTCGATGCCCTTGTCCTGGGCGCGCGGCGCCAGGAGCTCCACCACGCCCTCGGCGAGGCCCGGAAGGTCGAAGGGCTCGGCCGCGAGGTCGAGCCGGCCCGCCTCGATGCGGGAGAAATCGAGGATGCCGTCGATGAGGCTCAGGAGCGCCTTGCCGCTGGTGCGCACCGCCTCGACGTAGGTACGCTGCTCCGCGTCGAGGCTCGTCGCGAGCACGAGGTCGGCCATGCCGAGGATGCCGTTCAGCGGCGTGCGGAACTCGTGGCTGACGGTGGCGAGGAAGCGGGACTTGGCGACGTTGGCGGCCTCGGCCCGGCTCAGAGCCTCGTCGAGGGAGCGGGCGGCCTCCACGCGGGCCGTGATGTCGTTGCCGGCCCGCAGGGCCTGGGCGGGCTCGCCCGCCCGGCCGGCCGGCGAGACCGGCATCTCCACGAAGGCGAACCAGCGCGGCACCCCGTCGACCGGCAGCACCCGGGCCTCCACCCGGCGCACCCCGTCCGCGCCCGTCTCGACGCGGCCGGTCTCCAGGGGCTCGAGGTCCACCGTGGCGCCGACGAGATCGAGGGGGCTCCGCCCGAGGAGCCGCGCGAAGCCCTCGTTGGCGAAGGTGATGCGCCCCTGCGCGTCGCGCTGCACCACCACGTCCATGGTGGCCTCCACGAGGGAGCGGTAGCGCTCCTCGCTCTCGGCGATCCGCGCGATGCGATCGTGCAGGTGGTCGGTCTCGGGCTCCTCCGGCCGGGGCTTGCGCGCCCGCCAGACGAGCGCCGCGAGGCTGAAGGCCGCGGCCAGGAGGGCGAGGACGAGGGCGACGTCCTTCAGGTCCATGGCAATCTCCTCCGGCGCAGGGCTGCCGGAGGCGCAAGCATGGGGGGCGGAGCTGAAGGCCCCCTTGCCGAAGGCGGTTAAGGAAGCGTCGATGGGACGCGTCACCCCGCCGGGATAGGGCGCAGGCGCGGCATTCGCTAAGGTGGGGCGGCCGCGACAGGTATGGTCATGCCTGCTCCCACCTTGAGCTGTATGTCAAAGTATTCATAGAGATCGTCGTAGGTCTGCAGGTGTACACCTCGAATGCCGGGCAGGCTCACCGATCGGCTGCGCCAGTCCCAACGATCCTTTCCGGTCGCGTCGGTCAGGGACGTTGACCTGCCGATGACGAGCACCGCCATGACGTTCGGTCGCCTCGATCCGAACGCATCCTGGAAGTCGGGTGCGTCCCGATAGGTGTCCAGCGCCCAGGCCCAGTCCACGATCTGGCTGAAGCCCTTCTCCATCGCGGTAGCCCAAGGCAGTACTCTTCGACCCTTGAGGCGCGCCGAGAAGATGCAGTTGTCCTTGGCGCCTTCGAATTCGATCAGGCAGACGTTGGCTGTAGCCGAACGCCGAACGCCCAGGTCGGCGATGAAGTGGGCGCCGATCCTGAGTTCACGCTTGGCGAGATCCGCCGCCTTGATCAAGGGATGATAGTGGCCAAACATCGAGCAGAGCTGCGGCCATCCTGCGAAGCTTGCCAGGACCTGCTCACGCTCGGCCAGGGCCGTGTTCGCATCGAGCAACGTCCGGAACTCTGCCAGCTCCCGCACAGCAGCGGCTTGGTCGAACGCATGAAGGTCGTAGTAGGCCGACATCAGCCATCAGCGGCGACTGATGTGACCACCGACTGGCCATCCTTGCGCGTGAACAGGATCCTCATTCCGTGGCCGCGCGCCACGAAGACGTCGTCGTAACCCGCAACCTTCTTCACCTTCGCGGGATCTTCGATGTCGGCCTCAATAGCTGCAACGGCAGCGTTCACCCTGGAGCGGCTGCGCCCATACAGCGAGGTCAGCATATTGGCGGCCGTGTTGCTGATCGCGACACCAGGCCGCGCCTTCAGGGCGCCCTTCGGCTTGATCATGGCCATGTGTCGGCTCGTTCAACATCGCGCGGCAATGGCGACTTGCATACCGGGCGGGTTTCAAACCGTCCAGCCGAGGGATTGCCGACCCAGGCCGCAGGACCCTGCTGGCTCGCTGCCATCCTATCACCGTTCGCCGCATAGGCGGGGCGTGCAGGTCCGGCTCTGCACGGGAACCGCCCCGTGTCGGACGGCGGTAGGGCGGGGCCCTCTGCCTTCACGGACGGCTCCCGATAGTGTAGGCGCGGCCGGCTCCCGCTCCGGCCCGCCGGGCTTGCCCGCCCGGGCGGCTCCCTCTCGACAGGTCCGCCATGACCGATAGTCCCAACCGCATCGATGCGACCTTCGCCCGCTGCCGGGCGGAGGGCCGCGCCGCCCTCGTCACCTACGTGATGGCCGGGGACCCGGACGCCGAGACCTCGCTCGCCGTGCTGGAGGCCCTGCCGCGAGCGGGCGCCGACATCGTGGAGTTCGGCCTGCCCTTCACGGACCCGATGGCGGACGGCCCCGCCATCCAGGCGGCGGGCCTGCGGGCCCTGAAGGGCGGCCAGGGCGTGGTGCGGACCCTCGACCTCGTCCGCCGCTTCCGGGCCGGCGACGACCGGACCCCCGTGATCCTGATGGGCTACTTCAACCCGATCCACACCTACGGGGTCGCCCGCTTCCTCGACGACGCGGTCGCGGCGGGCATCGACGGGCTGATCGTCGTGGACCTGCCCCCCGAGGAGGACGAGGAGCTCTGCCTGCCCGCGCTCGCCAAGGGCCTCGCCTTCATCCGGCTCGCCACGCCCACCACCGACGAGCGGCGCCTCCCCGCCGTCCTCGAAAACACGGCGGGCTTCGTCTACTACGTGTCCATCACCGGCATCACCGGCACGGCGACGCCCGACTTCGACAAGGTGGCGGCGGCGGTGGGCCGGATCCGGCGGCACACCGCGCTGCCCGTCGTGGTGGGCTTCGGGGTGCGCACGGGCGCGCATGCGGCGGCGATCGCGCGGGGGGCCGACGGCGTGGTGGTGGGGTCGGCGCTGGTCGATGCCCTGCAGCGCACCCTCGACGATGAGGGCCGGGCGCAGGGCGGCACCGTCGAGGCGGTGACGAGCCTCGTGCGCGAGCTCGCCGCGGGCGTGCGCTCCGCCTGAGCGCCCTCACGCTGGTGTCCCGGCGGGCCCGAGGCCCGCCATACTGGCGCCCAGGCGGGCCGAAAGCCCGCCATACTGGCGCCTCAGCGGGGCGCTTCCGATATCGAGCCCGGGCGAAACCCTTTAGAACGGCGCTGAATGATGGTCGAACCGATGAACTGGATCTCGGAGGTCGTGCGCCCCAAGATCAAGACCCTGTTCAAGCGCGAGACCCCCGAGAACCTCTGGGTGAAGTGCCCCGACACGGGCCAGATGGTGTTCCACAAGGAGGTGGAGAGCAATCACTGGGTGATCCCAGGCTCCGAGCACCATCTCAAGATGAGCGCCCAGGCCCGCCTCAAGATGATGTTCGACGAGGGCACCTGGATCGACGTGCCGCTCCCCGAGGTCGCGGCCGACCCCCTGAAGTTCCGCGACGAGAAGCGGTATGTGGACCGCCTCAAGGAGGCCCGCGCCAAGACCGGGATGGCGGACGCCTTCAAGGTCGGGTTCGGGCGGGTCGGCGGCCTGCCGATGACGCTGGCCGCGCAGGAATTCGGCTTCATGGCGGGCTCCCTCGGCATGGCGGCGGGCGAGGCCTTCGTGCGCGGCGCCGAGACGGCCCTCGACAAGCGCACCCCCTACATCCTGTTCTCCGCCTCGGGCGGAGCCCGCATGCAGGAGGGCATCCTCTCCCTGATGCAGATGCCCCGCACCACCGTGGCGGTTCGCCGGCTCAACGCCGCCCGGCTCCCCTACATCGTGGTGCTGACGAACCCGACGACGGGGGGCGTCACCGCCTCCTACGCGATGCTCGGCGACGTGCACCTCGCCGAGCCCGGGGCGCTCATCTGCTTCGCGGGCCCGCGCGTCATCGAGCAGACCATCCGCGAGAAGCTGCCCGACGGCTTCCAGCGCGCCGAGTACCTGCGGGAGCACGGCATGGTCGACCAGGTGGTCCACCGCCACGCCCTCAAGGAGACCATCAGCCGCCTGTGCGGCCTCCTGATGCGCCAGGAATCCGCCGCGGCGCCGGCGCCCCAGCCGGCCTGAACCCCATGGAATCCTCCGACGCGCTGATGGCGCGCTTCCTGGCCCTGCATCCGCGCACCATCGACCTGTCCCTCGGGCGCATCGAGCGGCTGCTCGCCCGGCTCAACCACCCCGAGCGGCGCCTGCCGCCGGTGATCCACGTGGCCGGCACCAACGGCAAGGGCTCGACCATCGCGTTCATGCGGGCGATCCTGGAGGCCGGGGGCTTGGCCGCCCACGTCTACACCTCGCCCCACCTCGTGCGCTTCCACGAGCGGATCCGCCTCGGGCGCATCGGCGGCGGCGTCTTCGTCCCCGAGGACCGCCTCGCCGACGCCTTCGCGCGCTGCGAGGCCGCCAACGGCGGCGACCCGATCACCGTCTTCGAGATCACCACCGCGGCGGCGCTGCTGCTGTTCTCGGAAGCGCCGGCCGACGTGCTCCTCCTCGAGGTCGGCCTCGGCGGGCGGGTCGATGCCACCAACGTCATCGACGCGCCGGCCGCCGCCGTGGTGACGCCGATCGGCCGGGACCACGCTGAGTACCTCGGCGACACCGTCGCGGAGGTGGCGGGCGAGAAGGCCGGCATCTTCAAGCGCGGCTGCCCGGCCGTGATCGCCGCGCAGGACTACGCCGAGGCCGACGCGGTGCTGTGCCGGCACGCCGAGGCCGTGGGGGCGGGGCCGATCCTCGTCGGCAACCAGGACTTCTCGGTCCACGAGGAGCGCGGGCGGCTCGTCTTCCAGGACGAGACGGACCTGTTCGACCTGCCCAAGCCCAGGCTCGCCGGGCGCCACCAGTTCACCAACGCCGGCACCGCCATCGCGGCCCTGCGCGCCGCCGGCTTCGGCGACATCGGCACGGCGGCCCTGGAGGCGGGCCTGCGCAACGTGAACTGGCCCGGGCGCCTCCAGCGCCTGAGCCGCGGCCACCTCTCCGCGCTCGTGCCGGCCGGCGCCGAGCTGTGGCTCGACGGCGGCCACAACATCGACGGCGGCCGCATCCTGGCCGCCGCGGTGGCCGACCTCAGCGAGCGCAGCGACGCCCCCCTCGTGCTGATCGTCGGGCTTCTCGGCACCAAGGACGCCGAGGGCTTCCTGCGCAACTTCGTGGGCCTGTCCCGGGCGCTCATCGCCGTGCCGATCGCCGGCCAGCTCGCGGCGCGCCCGGCCGAGGAGGTGGCCGGCATCGCGGCCGGCGTCGGCCTCAGCGCCCGCACCGCCCCGAGCGTCGAGGCGGCCCTCGCGATGATCGCCGACATCGCCTTCGAGCAGGCGCCGCGCATCCTGATCTGCGGCTCGCTCTACCTCGCCGGGGCCGTGCTGACGGCGAACGGCACGCTGCCGGACTGACGCGCGCGCCGCCCGACCGGGGCCGCGAGGCGTTCCCGCGGGAACGCAAGCGAAGGTTGCACGAATCCCGGCCCCGTCCACAGGCCCGGCCCGGCGGGGGCCCGCTCGGCATCCCGGCCGGTCATCCCCGGTTTCCACCGGCCTGCCCAACGGAAGAGCAAGCGCGGCCGTGTGTGGCCTCAGCGCTACATCTTAACTGTGGAAAATCCCGTAGTTTCGCCACCGATCGGGCACAATGCTGGGGATCAAAACAATGAAGAAGCTTCTGACATCGCTGGCCGCATTCACGGCCCTCACCGCGGCGGCCTCCGCCGCCGATCTGCCGCGCCGCGCCGCGCCGCCGATCTTCACGCCGGTTCCCGTCTTCACCTGGACGGGCTTCTACGCCGGTTTCAACGCGGGTTACGGCTTCAACGCCCGTGACACCGCCGCTCCGACCGTGATCGGCGTCCCCGCCGGCGCGACCACCGCGGGCAGCCTGTTCCGGACCGCCGGTGGCGCCCCGGCCGCTGGCGTCCTCGCCTTCAGCAACGACCAGAGCAACGACGGCTTCGTCGGCGGTGGTCAGATCGGCTACAACTACCAGTTCACCCCGGGCTCCGGCGTGGTCGTCGGTATCGAGGCTGACGCGCAGTACGTCGATTTCGGCCGCAACCGCAACAACTTCGCCTTCGCCACGGTGGCGGGCGGCGGTGTGAACCCCGGCGCGCTGGTGTTCAACCCGGGTGGCCTGTCGAGCCTCGACTACTTCGGCACCGTCCGCGGTCGCCTCGGCTACGCCTTCGACCGCGTCCTGTTCTACGCCACCGGCGGTTTCGCCTACGGCTCGGGCGGCGGCCGCAACTTCGGCCTGCCGAACTCCTCGCGTGACAGCTTCCAGACCGGCTACGCTGTCGGCGGCGGCATCGAGTACGCTCTCCCGACCGACTCGTTCCTGAACTTCTTCCGCTCGTCGGCCGTGACCCTCAAGGTCGAAGGTCTGTACGTGAACCTCGACCAGGGCAACCGCAACAACGGCGTCTACGGCATCGCGCCGAACGGTGCCGTGTACTCGGCCGCCAACTCGGTCATCGTCGGCGGTCCCTTCGGCCGTCAGGCGAACCCGGAGTTCGCTGTCGTCCGCGCCGGCCTCAACTACAAGTTCGGCACCTACTAAGCCGAACACCAAAACGGGTCTCGAAACCGGGGAGCCCGGCCGCGCAAGCGGTCGGGCTTTCCCTTTTGGGCGGCGGCCTGCGCACGAAAAAGCCCGCCCCCGGGAGGGGCGGGCTCTCGCGTTCCGGTCCGGCGCCGGTCCGGCCTCAGGCGGTCGCGGTCTGCGCGCTGATCCAGCGCGAGAGGTCGCCCTTCGGGGCAGCGCCGACCTTCTGGTCCACCCGCTGGCCGTTCTTGAACAGCAGCAGCGTCGGGATCGAGCGGATGCCGTACTGCGAGGCGATGCCCGGGTTCTCGTCGACGTTCACCTTGGCGATCTTCACACGGCCCTGAAGGTCCGCGGAGATCTCCTCCAGCGCCGGGCCGATCTGCCGGCAGGGGCCGCACCACTCGGCCCAGAAATCCACGACGACGGGCTCGGCGGATTGCAGGACATCCTGCTCGAAGCTCGCATCGGTCACTTTCACCGTCGCCATCACAGTCCCTTTCCGATTTCGCGTCGGGCGGCTCGAGAGCGCACGGGCCCGCGCGACTGGAGGCAGAATTGGCGACGGGGCTCCACAGGGTCAAGGCGGCCGGCGTCCCCGGCAGGGCAGCATCGTGTGCAAATCATGAGCCCCCGGGGCCCCGCGGCGCGGGCGTCCGGGCGGACCTCCGGGCCGGGCGGGCCTCGCCTTGGCGGGGTCCCCGCCCCATCTCCCGGCCATCCCGGCCCCGGCCGCGCCCGGCGCGGAGGGGGCACCGGTCCGCGACGGCGGACCCATCGGCCACAGGAGGATCCAGCCCGGTGACGCGCATCCCATTCCGCCTACTCGCCACGGTCGCCGCCCTCGGCCTCGGCCTGCCCGCCGCAGCCCAGACCGCCGAGACGCCGGCCGCGCGCGTGGGCGGCGACGCCTTCAGCGCACCGGCCGCCAGGACCGGCGACGCCCCGGCGGAGACGGCGGCGCCGAACACCGACTACAAGCCGCTCCTGCCCAACCAGACCCGCGCCCCGAAGCCCGCCGAGGCGACCCCCGTCGAGGTGGCCGCGGTGGCCAAGGGCCTCGCGAGCCCCTGGGCCCTGGAGTTCCTGCCGGACGGCCGGATGATCGTCACCGAGAAGGCCGGCAAGATCCGCATCGTGGCGAAGGACGGCACGGTCGGGCAGCCCGTGGCGGGCGTGCCCAAGGTCGATGCGCGCGGCCAGGGCGGCCTCCTCGACATCGCCCTGAGCCCCGGCTTCGCCTCGGACCGGATGGTCTACATCAGCTACGCGGAGCCCCGCGAGAAGGGCAACGGCACCACGGTCGCCAAGGCGAAGCTCGTGGAGAGCGGCGGCACGGCCAAGCTCGACGACCTCAAGGTCATCTTCCGGCAGATGCCGACCTACGACGGCGACAAGCACTTCGGCTCGCGCCTGGTCTTCGCGGGCGACGGCAAGCTGTTCGTCACCGTGGGCGAGCGCTCCGACAAGGCCACCCGCGGACAGGCCCAGGACCTCGGCAGCGGCCTCGGCAAGGTGTTCCGCATCGACACCGACGGCAACGCGCCCAAGGACAACCCCTTCGCGGGCAGCGACAAGGCGAAGCCGGAGATCTGGTCCTACGGCCACCGCAACGTGCAGGCGGCGGCGCTGGACGGGCAGGGCCGCCTCTGGACCGTGGAGCACGGGCCCCGCGGCGGCGACGAGTTGAACCGGCCGCGCCCCGGCCTCAACTACGGCTGGCCGGTCGCCACCTACGGCATCGAGTACTCGGGCGAGAAGATCGGCGACGGCATCACCCAGGCCGCCGGTACGGTGCCGCCGGTCTACTACTGGGATCCGGTGATCGGCCCCTCGGGCCTCGCGGTCTACAACGCCGCCCTGTTCCCCGCCTGGAAGGACGCCTTCCTGATCGGCGGCCTCGTCAGCAACGGCCTCGTCGCGCTCAAGCTCGACGGCGACAAGGTCATCACCGAGGAGCGCATCGACCTCGGCGGCCGGATCCGCGACGTGAAGGTCGGCCCGGACGGGGCGGTCTACGCCCTCACCGACGGGGCGGACGGCAAGATCCTGAAGATCACCCCGAAGCAGGGCTGAGCCCTCGGACCGGCGGGGCGAATACCCCGCCGTCCCGTCAGCTCTGGAAGTCGAACAGCCGGGCCGATGCCTGAGTGCCCGCGCTGCCGGCGCCGGTCGCGCCGTAGCCGCTGGCGCCCGACTGGGACGCCTGCAGTTGCTGCATGAAGGTCGCCAGGAGGTCGCTGGTCGCGTCGCCCGTGCCGTCGCCCGGATCCGTACCGGACGCACCGGGCGGCCCACCGGGCGGCGGGCCGCCGGGCCCCTGCTCGGCGAACAGCTCCTTCAGGGTGTCGGCCTGGTCGCTGCTGAGGGCGCCGCTGGTGACCTGATCGTCGATCAGGCCGTCGATCCGGTCCTTGATCCCGGAAGGGTCGAGGCGGGCCGTGCTGCCGGCGGCGGAGCCGGAGGTCCCGGTCCCCGCACCGGCCTGGTCGGCGCCGAGGCTCGTGTCGATGGCGTCGAGGGCGCGCGTGAGGGCCGTGGCGTCGGTCTGGCTGATGGAGCCGGCCGAGAGTTCGGAGGTGATCGCCGCGTTCATCCGCTCCCGGCCGGGGGGCGGTCTGTGTCCGTGGAGCTGGGCGGCGCTGGTCGCGGTGCTGGAGATCGAGGTCATCGCGGATCTCGTGCAGGGATTCTGGAGGGGGGAACGCCGGATGCGCCCGGCCGCGGGTCCGCCCCCCATCACGCGCTTGGTTGGTTAAGGCCGCCTTGCCGCGGGCGCGGGACTTGGTTTCCCAATATGTCCCATCCGGGCGCCGGCCCCTCGCGGTCCCCTCATTCGGCGGCCTGCGCGGGCAGGGCCGGCGGCGTCTTGGCGGGCCGCACGGAGATCTGGGTCGCCGGCGGCAGCTCGATCCGGGCGATCAGGCCGCCCTCGGGGCGGTTCTCGAGGACGAGGCGGCCCTGGTGGGTCTCGACGATGGCGAGCACGATCGACAGGCCGAGCCCGAAGCCGGACGCCTCGTTGAGATTGCGGGCGCGGTCGCCCCGCACGAAGGGCTGGAGCATCGCGTCCCGCTCCGCCTCCGGGATGCCGGGCCCGGAATCCTGCACCGCGACGCTGACCCCGCGGCCCGTGACGTCGAGGGAGAGGCGCGCCGAGCCGCCGTACTTCACCGCGTTGTCGACGAGGTTGGTGATGGCCCGCTGCAGCTCGTCGGGGCGCCCGCGCACCAGGACGTGGCGGCTGCGCGCGACGGCCACGTCCGCGCCGATGTCCGCGAAGCCGTCGCAGACCGTCTGCACAACGGAGGCGATGTCCACGAGCACGTCCGCGCCGCTGCCCTGGCCCTGTCCATCGCGCACGAACGAGAGGGCCGCCTCCACGAGGCCGTTCATCTGGTCGAGGTCGCGCAGCGTCATGGTGCGGGCGTGCTCGTCCTCGATGAACTCGGCGCGCAGGCGCAGGCGGGTGATCGGGGTGCGCAGGTCGTGGCTGATCGCCGCGAGCATCTGGGTGCGGTCGTCGATGAGGCGGCGCACGCGGGCCCGCATCCGGTCGAGCGCCCGGGAGACGGCGAGCACCTCGCGGGGGCCCCGCTCGGGCAGCGCCATGCGGTCGCTGCGCGGGTCCGTCCCGGTGCCGAAGGCCTCCGCGGCGCCGGCGAGGCGGGCCAGCGGCGCGGTGAGCGCCCGGGTCGCCCAGACGCAGAGCAGCGCGAGCGTCAGGCCGAAGGCCAGGAAGGTGAAGATCAGCGGCCATTGCCGCGGCGGCCGCAGGGCGTCGTTCGGCAGCACCGCCTGCAGGCTCGCCCCGTTCCGGGTGCTGATGCCGAAATGGAGGTTCGCGGGCGCCTCCCGGCCGTGGGCGGGGGCGAGGTCCGTGATCACCACCGGCCGGTCGACGCCGTCGCGCAGGCGGCGGATCACCGGCAGCCCGTCGAGGGTGCCGGAGGCCGCCTGGGAGCCGTCCCAGGGCGCGATGCGCAGGGTCGGCAGGGTCCGGGAGGCTCCGCCGAGCAGCGCCGGCCGGTCCGCGGGCGGGGCGGCGTCGAGGAGGCGCAGCACCGTGGCGAGGCGGGTCGCCGCGACCCCCGGGTGGTCGTCGGGCCGCCAGGGCTCCCGCAGCAGCACGAACGCGAAGGTCGCGACCGCGTGCGCGACCACGATCGCCGCGAAGACCAGGAGCACGATCTGCCCCGCGATGCTGCGCGGGCGCAGCGGCGCGAGGGTGCGCGCCAGGAGGCGCGCGGGGAGGCCGGAGGCGGTGCTCATGAGCGGGTCACGTCCGGGGTGAACAGGTAGCCCCCCGAGCGAATCGTGCGGATGATCTCGGGGTTGCGCGAGTCCCGCTCGATCTTCTGGCGGATCCGGCTCACCAGCACGTCGATGCTGCGCTCGAAGGGCCCCGCGGCGCGCCCTTGCGTGAGGTCGAGGAGCTGGTCGCGGGAGAGCACCCGGCCCGGGCGCAGGCAGAGGGCGTGCAGGAGGTCGAACTCCGCCCCCGTGATGGCGATGCGGGCGCCCTCCGGGCTCAGGACCTGCCGGAGCCCGATGTCGAGGGTCCAGCCCACGAAGTGCAGGCGGCGCGACCCGTCCTCGTCCGGGCTCTCGGCGCCGCTGCGGCGCAGGACGGCGCGGATCCGGGCGAGGAGCTCGCGCGGGTTGAAGGGCTTGGCGAGGTAGTCGTCGGCGCCGAGCTCCAGGCCGACGATCCGGTCGATCTCCTCCGCCTTGGCGGTGAGCATCAGGATCGGGATGGCGGAGGACTGGCGCAGGCGGCGGCAGAGGGAGAGGCCGTCCTCGCCGGGGAGCATCAGGTCGAGCACGATGAGGTCGACCCGCGCGTCGGCGAGCGCCCGGTCCATCTCGCGTCCGTCGCCCGCGAGGGTCACGCGGCACTCGTTGGCGCGGAGATAGCGTGCCACCAGGGTGCTGATCTCGCGGTCGTCCTCCACGAGGAGGATGTGGGGCGTCGGCGTGCTGGTCATCGGCTGCGATCGACTGTCGTGGACCCTGCTTATGCCCTGTCGCGTTCCGTATTCGAAGACGGTTCCGGGCGATCGATTTGTAAGCGGCTGTTTCCCGGGGGGCCTCCGACACGTCGGGCAACGCGCGGGGCAACGCCGGGGGCGCCGCCGCGGCGGGGCACGGCCGCATTGCCGCGGGTTCGGCGGATTCCTATGTCGCTCGTGCACGATCCCGAATCACGCGACGCCCCGCGCGGGCGCCGGCCGGAGAGCCCCCCAAGATGCCGTCCACGAACCGCCTGTTCGACGACTTCGCCCGGCTGATGACCGACGCCGCGGGCGCCGCGCAGGGCGTGCGCCGGGAGGCCGAGACCGTGCTGCGCGCGCAGGCCGAGCGCCTGATCCGCGACATGGACATCGCCTCCCGGGAGGAGCTCGACGTGCTGCGCGACCTCGTCACCACCCTGCGCACCCAGAACGAGGCCCTGGCGGCCCGGGTCACGGCGCTCGAGGCGAAGCTCGGGCCGGACGCCGGAGCGGGTGCGAGCGAGGCCGTCTGAGGCGCCCCGGCGGCCCGATTCGCGCCGCCCGCGCCCGCCACGCTTTTACACAGGAAGGAACGGTGGATAGGCCGTTTCCTGTTGGCCGGCCCGGGGAGCCGCTTTGAAAGGCGAGTCGGGCGCGGTCTATAGTCGGTGAGGTACTGATTCGCCCGAGCCTTCGATGACCGCCACGTCCTAAAGCTTGCTTCGCGGGACGCTCGACCTGAGCAGGTCAAGCTTTACCTTACCGTTGCGGCCTTCGATGTTTCGGTTGCTTGTTCTTCACCACGTCGCGACGGCCCGTCCTGGCCGTCAGCCTGGATCGTCATGACACAGCTCCACGTCGAGACCGAAGACCACGATCGGCTCGAGCACCCGCTCGACGTCGTCGAGCGCCTCGCGTCCCTGCGCGACTGGATCTTCGACCGGGCCGAGACCGACGAGATGTCCGTCTCCGTGATCGGGCGCTGGGCGGAGTATCAGGTCGCCTTCACGTGGATCGAGGAGGTCGAGGCGCTGCACGTCGCCTGCGCCTTCGACCTGAGGGTGCCGCCGCGCCGCCGCGACGAGGTGCTGCGCCTCGTCTCCCTCGTGAACGAGCAGCTCTGGCTCGGGCACTTCGACCTGTGGTCGACGGACAGCGTGGTGATGTTCCGCCACGCCCTGCCGTTGCCCGGCGGCGTGGCGCCGACGCACCCGCAATGCGCGACGATGCTGAAATCCTCCGTCGATGCCTGCGAGCGCTACTACCAGGCCTTCCAGTTCGTCCTCTGGGCCGGCAAGTCCGCCCGCGAGGCCCTCGACGCGGTGCTGTTCGAGACGGAAGGCGAGGCCTGAGGCGCGTGGCCGGGCTGCCCGCCTCCCTCACCCTCGTCGGCGCCGGCAAGATGGGCGGCGCCATGCTGGAGGGCTGGCTCGCGGGCGGCCTCGACCCGGCCCACACCGTCGTCGTCGAGCCGAACCCCTCGGACGACCTCGCGCGGCTCTGCGCCGAGCGCCGCCTCGCCCTGAACCCCGCCGCGCCCGAGCCCCCCGAGGCCGTGGTGCTGGCGATCAAGCCGCAGGGCCTGGAGGCCGCCGCCGGGGGCATCGACCGGCTGATCGGGCCCGGCACGCTCCTGGTCTCCATCCTCGCCGGCAAGACGGTGGCCGACCTGCGCGGGCGGCTTCCCGCGGCCCGGGCGGTGGTGCGGGCCATGCCGAACCTGCCCGCCAGCATCGGCCGCGGCGCCACCGGCGCCTACGCGAGCCCGGAGGTGAGCGCGGCCCAGCGGGAGGCCGCCGACGCGCTGCTCGCGGCCGCGGGTCTCGTCGCCTGGATCGAGGAGGAGGCGCAGATCGACGCCGTGACGGCGCTCTCGGGCTCGGGCCCGGCCTACGTCTTCCTGCTGGCCGAGGCGCTGGCGGAGGCGGGCGCGGCGGCCGGCCTCGCGCCGGCGGTGGCCGCGCGCCTCGCCCGCGCGACCGTGGCGGGCGCCGGCGCCCTCCTCGACGCGAGCCCCCTGGACGCCTCGGAGCTGCGCCGCAACGTCACCTCGCCGGGCGGCACCACGGCGGCGGCCCTCGACGTGCTGATGCGCGCGGACGGCCTCGCGCCCCTGATGCGCGCGGCGGTGGAGGCCGCCAGGCGCCGGGCCGGGGAACTCGCGGGCTAGTCGCAGTCCGGCGTCAGGTAGGCGGAGCGCTCGGGCGCCGCCGGCGCCGTGACGCCGAGGGCGGCGAATTCCTGCTCGCGCCGGCTCGTGGCCATCTTGTCGAGCACGGCCAGCACCAGCCAGGGACAGCCGATCGCGATGAAGAACCCCATGTCACCTGCCTCGCCGCTGCGCGCGCACCCGTCACGGATGCGATGATAGGTCCGCGCGGGGCGGCGGCAAGCGCCGGCCTGCAAGCGCCGGGGCTCCGAACGCGGGTCGACGCCGGGCCCCATCCGCCCCGATCCACCCTCGCCGTCATTCCGGGGCCGCGCAGCGGAGCCCGGAATCCAGACCCGCCGAGGCGGCCGGACGAGGCGGCGTCGGCGGCTCTGGATCCCGGGCCCGCCTGCGGCGTCCCGGGATGACGGCGAGGGTGCTACGAGGCGCCACGCTGAGGCCGGGCTCCGTCGCCCCGGATCCGGTGCCCTGCCGGGAGCGCCGGTCTCAGAGCCAGCCCTGCAGCTCGCGCCGCACCACGTGCTCGATCACCCGCATGCCGAGCTCCGAATCGTTGAGGCAGGGAATGTAGGCGAAGCGCTCGCCGCCGTTCTCCTCGAAGTAGTGCCGGTTCTCGCCGTCGAGCTCCTCCAGCGTCTCCAGGCAGTCGGCGGTGAAGCCCGGCGCCACGATCGCCATGCGCTTCACGCCCGACTTGGCGAGCGCCTGCACGGTCTCGTCCGTATAGGGTTTAAGCCACTCCTCGTTGCCGAAGCGGGACTGGAAGGTGACGCGCATCGTCTCGGGGCCGTAGCCCAGCGCCTCGCGGATCAGCCGTCCGGTCTTCACGCACTGGCAATGGTAGGGGTCGCCCTTGAGCAGGTAGCTCTTCGGCACGCCGTGGAACGAGGTGAGGATCACCTCGGGCTCGAAATCGAGCTTGGCGAGCCCCTCGCGGATCGAGTCGGCCATGGCCGCGATGTAGACGGGGTCGTCGTGGTAGGGCGGCGAGACCCGCACCGTCGGCTGCCAGCGCATCTGCATCAGGGCCTTGAAGGCCTGGTCGCAGGCGGTGGCGGAGGTCGCGGCGGCGTATTGCGGGTAGAGCGGCACGAGCAGGATGCGGTCGCAGCCCTGGTCGAGCAGCGCCTGGATGCGCAGGGCGACCTCGGGCTTGCCGTAGCGCATGGCCCAGTCGACCATCACCGAATCGCCCATGGCCGCCTGCAGCCGCTCGCACTGGCCGCGGGTGATGGTCTTGAGGGGGCCCTCGTCGCGCTCGGTGTTCCAGACGCTCGCGTAGTCGCGGCCCTTCGGCCCGGGGCGCTTCGTCAGGATGACGAGGTTGAGCAGCGGCCACCAGATCAGCCGCGGCACCTCGATGACGCGGCGGTCGGAGAGGAACTCCTTCAGGTAGCGACGCATCGGCCAGTAGCTCGTGCCCTCCGGCGTGCCGAGGTTCATCAGCAGCACGCCGACGCGGCCGTGGGCGACGGGCGGATGATCCGGCGGCAGCGTGCCGGCGGGCACCGGGCGCTGCGGCTCCGCGGCCTGACGGGCGCCAAGCGTGGCGGGTTCGACGCGTTCGTTCATCGGGACTTCGTACCTCGCGCCGCCGGCCGCACGGGCCTCGAACGACGTCCTGGTCTGGGATCTGGGATCGTTCGCGCGGCAACCGTGCCGGTTGTCCGCAGGGCCTTAGTTAATTAGAGCACGGAGCCTGTCAGCGAAGACCGGATCGGATAAGGCGCGACATGCCGTCTCCCCGCTACTTCCTCAACCACTTCCTGCCCTTCACGGGCTACCCCTACACGGGGGCCCCGACCGCCTGCAATCTGTGCGGCGCGCGCGAGAGCGTGACGGTGGCCGAGACCGACCGGCGGCTGAAGACGCTGCGCTCGATCGCCTGCGTGCAGTGCGGACTGATTCGCACCGACCCGATGCCCACCCCGGACGAGCTCGCCGACTACTACGCGAGCGCCTACCGGGCGGATTACCAGCTCGCCTTCGCGGGCGGGCCGCCGCGCCACCACCTCAACCGCTCCGCCCGCGAGGCGACCTTCCGGGCCGACCTCCTGGCGCGCAAGCTGGTGCCCGGCGCCCGCGTGCTCGATTTCGGCTCCGGCTCCGGCGAGTTCCTGGCCGCCGCCCGCGCCCGGGGCTGCGAGGCGATCGGCGTCGAGCCGGGCCGCGACTACGCGGCCTACGCGCGGACCCATCACGGCATCGAGGTGCTGGACGACGCGGGCGACGGCCGCTTCCCGCAGGGCCACTTCGACGTCATCACCACCCACCACGTCATGGAGCACCTGCGCGACCCCGCCGACGTGCTGGAGCGCCTGGCCTCGTGGCTGAAGCCGGACGGCGTGCTCTACGCCGCGGTGCCCAACATGGCGGCCACGGGCAAGCCGCCGCACGAGCGCTTCCACTTCGCCCACGTCCACGGCTTCGTGCGCGACACCCTCGACCTCACCGCCCGCCGGGCCGGCCTCGTGCCCGATCCGAGCTACTGGCGCGAGGACACGACGGTGGTCTACGCCAAGACGGATGCGCCGGTCGGCGCGCTGGCGGCCCCGGGCCTCGCCGAGCGCCTCGCCGAGGAGCTGAAGCCGATGCCGGCCGGCGCCTACCTGGCCTCCGGCGCCTGGATCTGGCCGATGGTGCGCCGGAACGCCAAGGCGGTGCGGGACACCTTCGCGGCCCGGTAGGCTCCCGCCGGGCCGAAGGGATCCCGCATGCCCCCTCCGAACCGCCGCGAGACCTTCGGGATCGGCATCGGCGCCGGCCTCGGCCTCGGGGCGGCCGACGCGCAGGGTGCCGCGCCGGAGCCCGCGCCGGCGACCTTCACCCTGCTCCTCGTCAACGACGTCTACCTGATGGGCCCGGTGGAGGGGCGCGGCGGCTTCGCGCGGCTCAACGCCGTGGTGAAGGCCGAGCGCGCCCGCGGCGTGCCGATGCTCTACGCGCATGCGGGCGACACCCTCTCGCCCTCGCTGATGTCGGGGCTCGACAAGGGCGCGCACATCCTGGAGCTGCTGCGCCTCGCCCCGCCCGACGTGTTCGTGCCGGGCAACCACGAGTTCGATTTCGGGCCCGGGATCTTCCTGCAGCGGATGCGGGAGGCGCCCTTCGCGGTGCTCGCCGCCAACCTGCGCGACGGCGCGGGCGCCCCCCTCCCCCCCGTGCGCGACCGCATGATCGTGAGCCTCGGGGGCATCCGCGTCGGCATCGCCGGCATCGCGCTCGCCAGCACGCCGCAGAAGTCGCAGAGCGGCGACCTGCGCTTCGCGCCGGAGCTCGCGACGCTCGCCGAGCAGGCGGCCCTGCTGCGCGCCGAGGGCGCCGACCTCGTGGTGGCCCTCGCCCACACCGACCGGCCCACCGACTGGGCGATCCTCGCCTCGCGCCACGCCGACATCCTGCTCTCAGGCCACGACCACGACCTGTTCGTGCACTACGACGGGCAGCGCCTCGGGGTGGAATCGAGCGTCGACGCCCACTTCGTCACCGCCATCGACGTGATCGCCGCCGTGACGGGCGCGGGGCCGGACCGGCGCGTCGCCTGGCGCCCGCGCCTGCGCATCCACGACACCGCCGACGTGGTGCCGGACCCCGAGACGGCGGCGGTGGTCGCCCGCCTGGAGGGCGAGCTGTCGCGCGAGCTCGACGTGGCGCTCGGCACGACCCTCACCCCCCTCGACAGCCGCGTCGTGACGGTGCGGGCGCGGGAATCGAGCTTCGGCGACCTCGTGGCGGACGCGGTCCGGGCGGCCACCGGCGCCGAGATCGCCCTCGTCAACGGCGGCGGCATCCGGGGCAACCGGCTCTACCCGGCCGGAACGGTGCTGACCCGCCGCGACGTGCTGACGGAGCTGCCCTTCGGCAACACCACCGTCCTCGTCTCGATCACCGGGGCGCAGGTGCGGTCGCTCCTCGAGGTCGGCTACGCCGAGTTCGGGCGCACCTCGGGGCGCTTCGCGCAGGTCTCGGGCCTCGTCGTGACCCTCGACCCGACGGCGCCCGTCGGCGCCCGGATCCGGTCCGTCCAGGTCGGCGGCGAGCCCCTGGACCCCGCGCGGCGCTACACGGTGGCGGCCAGCAACTTCCTGTACGAGGGCGGCAACGGCTACGGCGCCCTGGCGGAGGGACGGACGCTGATCGGCCCCACGGACGGCAAGCTCATCGCCAACGAGGTGATGACCTATATCCGCCGCAACGCGCCCCTCGACGTCCGCGAGGGCCGGATCCGGGTCGAATCATGACGGACGCACCCGTCGCGGCGGCGCTCGCGGCCTTCCGGGCCTCCGGCAGCCCGTGGGCGGACCTGCCCTTCTTCACGGACGGGGCGGCCGAGGCCGTGGCGGCGCGGGTCGATGCGCGGATCGCGGCCGGCGCCACGGTGCTGCCGGCGCCGGAGAACATCTTCAACGCCCTGAGCCTGACGCCGCCGGAGGCCGTGAAGGTGGTCATCCTCGGCCAGGACCCCTACCCGACGCCGGGGGACGCCAACGGGCTCGCCTTCTCCTACGTGGGGCCGCGACGCCTGCCGGCCTCCCTCAAGGTGATCCTGGCGGAGGTCGCTCCGGGGCGGCCCCGCAGCGGCGACCTCACGCCCTGGGCGCGACAGGGCGTGCTGCTCCTCAACTCCGCGCTCACCGTCGAGGCCGGCAAGGCCGGGGCGCACCTGCGCCTCGGCTGGGCGCGGCTCACCGACGAGGCGGTGGCGCGCGTCTCCGCCGGGGACCGGCCGGCGGTGTTCCTGCTCTGGGGGGCGCAGGCGCGGGCGCGGGCGGCCCTGATCGACGCCGCGAAGCACGCGGTCATCGAGACCGGGCACCCCTCGCCGCTCAACCGCGCCCGCGACTTCCCGGGCTCGGCGCCCTTCGCCCGGGCCAATGCGTGGCTCGGCGAGCGCGGCCTCGCGCCGATCGCCTGGGGCCTCGATTGAGGGCGAGGAGGGCGTCCCCGGGGGCCCGTCAGTCGTCGTCGGATGCGGCGTAGATCACCTCGGCGCCGAGCCCCTCGTCGAGCATCATCCGGGCCCGGGCCCTCAGCTTCTCGGTCTCGCTCTTCAGCTGGCCGCAGGCCGCCAGGATGTCGCGCCCGCGGGGGGTGCGCACCGGCGAGGCGTAGCCGGCGTTGAACACGATCTCGGAGAAGCGCTCGATCCGCTCCCAGTCCGAGCACTCGTACCGGCTACCCGGCCAGGGGTTGAACGGGATCAGGTTGATCTTGGCCGGGATGCCCTTGAGGAGGCGCACCAGCTCGCGGGCGTCGGCATCCGCGTCGTTCACGCCCTTCAGCATCACGTACTCGAAGGTGATGCGCCGGGCGTTGTTGAGGCCCGGATAGCGCCGGCAGGCGTCGAGCAGCTCGGCGATCGGATACCGGCGGTTGAGCGGCACCAGGGTGTCGCGCAGGTCGTCGCGCACCGCGTGGAGGGAGATCGCCAGCATCGCGTGCGCCTCCTCGCCGAGGCGCTGCATCTGCGGCACCACGCCGGAGGTCGAGACCGTGATGCGCCGCCGCGACAGGCCGAGGCCCTCGGGGTCCGACATCACGCCCACGGCGTCGATCACGTTGTCCAGATTGTACAGGGGCTCGCCCATGCCCATGAACACGATGTTGGTGACGAGCCGGCCCACCTCGCCGGTGCCGCCGGCATCCCGCGAGGGCATCTGCCCCGCGAAGTCGCCGAGCTCGTCGCGGGCGACGATGAGCTGCTGCACGATCTCGGCGGCCGAGAGGTTGCGCACCAGGCGCTGCGTGCCGGTGTGGCAGAACGAGCAGGTGAGCGTGCAGCCGACCTGGCTCGACACGCAGAGCGTGCCGCGGTCCGGGCCGGGAATGTAGACGCACTCGATCTCGGCGCCGCGGTTGTGGTCGTGCGCGCCGGTCGGCGCCATGCGCAGGAGCCACTTGCGGGTCCCGTCCCGCGACACCTGGCGGGTCACCACCTCGGGCCGGTCGAGGGTGAAGTGCTCGCGCAGCTGCGCCTTCAGGCCCTTTCCGACATTCGTCATGGCGTCGAAGTCCGCGGCGCCGCGGACGTTCAGCCAGTGCCAGATCTGACCGGTCCGCATGCGGCTCTCGCGCTCGGGCACCCCGATCGCGACGAGGCGCGCCTTGAGGTCCGCG
This sequence comes from Methylobacterium sp. A54F, assembly GCF_053346035.1. Lineage (NCBI taxonomy): Bacteria > Pseudomonadati > Pseudomonadota > Alphaproteobacteria > Hyphomicrobiales > Methylobacteriaceae > Methylobacterium > Methylobacterium sp. A54F. Next base: position 67,185 of record NZ_JBKFBF010000001.1, read on the forward strand.
CGGGTGAGGCCGACCAGGGAGGCGCGCTGTCCCGGCAGGGGGGCGGGCGCCGTCACCTCGGGCGTCTTCTCGATCGCGGGATAGGCGCCGCCTTCGCGCCGGGCGGTGTCGGTCGACGCCGTCGCCATGGGAATTCCGGACTGGTTCGAAGCTGGGATGCCCCGCATATAGGCGATCCGCGCGCCGAACGCGAATGCGTGCCCGGCAGGTCCGGGTCCAGCGGAGCGGAGGCCGCGGGCCGAAGCGGACCGCCCCTCAGGGCGGCGTCCCCAGGGCGTCGCACCGGAAGGCGCCGTAATCCCCGCGCGCCAGCCGCTCGGCTAGCGCCGGCAGGAACAGGGCGGCCTCCTCGGCGAGGCGGTAGGGCGGGTTCACCACGATGAGGCCGGTGCCGGTGAGGCGGGTCGGATCGGGCGGGTCGATCATCAGGTCGAGCCGCAGCGCCGGCCGCCTCAAGGCACCGTCGAGCTCCGCCGCCATCCGGTCGACCGCCGCGACGTCCTTGATCGGGTACCAGGCCAGGAACACGCCGGTCGGCCACTTGGCCACCGCCCGGGCGAGGCGGTTCCCCAGGCGCTCCACCTCGCCGGGCACCTCGTAGGGCGGGTCGATCAGCACGAGGCCCCGGCGCTCGGGCGGCGGGATCAGGCTGTTGAGGGCCGTCCAGCCGTCGAGGTGCATCACCTTGGTGCGCGGGTCCTGGTTGTAGCGCTCGCGCAGCAGCGCGGCGTCCTCGGGGTGCAGCTCCACGAACACGCCCTGGTCGCCCGCGCGCAGGGCCTCCCGGATGATGGCGGGCGAGCCCGGATAGGCCGTATCCCCGTGTCGCGCCCGCACCGCCGCGACCGCCGCCCGGTAGGGCGCGAGCAGCGCCTCGACGGCCGCCGGGAACGGATCGTCGAGGCGGCCGAAGCCCGCCTCCCACTCGCCCGTGCGGCCCGCCTCGTCGCCCGCAAGGTCGTAGAAGCCAGTTCCCGCGAAGGCGTCCACCGCCCGGAAGGCGCTCGGCTTGAGGGCGAGGTGGGCGAGCACCCGGGCGAGCACGAGGTGCTTGAGGACGTCCGCGAAGTTGCCCGCGTGGAAGGCGTGCCGATAGTTCATGGGCCGGGTCTAGCGCCGGTTCCGGCTCCTGTCAGGAGCCTCCGCATGGCGGCTCAAGGCTGGGCCTCAGGGCGCCGCGCCGAGCGTCATCTCCGGGGCGCGGCAATTGCCGCGGGCCACCTCCGGGCAGGGCGTGAAGCCGCGCAGGTCCTTGGAGAAGCAGATCCGCACCTCCTGCAGCCGGCCGCGGGCGCAGGTCACCGCCATCATGTCGGGGCGCAGGCCGCGGTTGGCGGTGACGAACAGGCGGGCGACCTCGATCGGCGCCAGCCGCTGCTCGCCCGCTCCCTTGAGCGCGTCCGGGATCGTCACGGCGAGGCGCGCCTCGCGGGCGGCGCGGAAGTAGGCGGCGGGGTCGAGCCCCGAGCAGGTGCCGTGCTTGCGCCACTCGTAGCGGGCGAGGCCCTCGCTCGGGTAGACGTCGCCGGCCGCCTCCATGGCCTGGCGGGTCGGCGCGCGCTCCACCGCCGAGCAGTTCTCCGGGTAGCCGCGGGTGAATTGCGGCCAGAGGCCGTGCACCACGAAGCCGAGGCCGCGGCCCGGGTCGCACTGGCGGTCGTCGCGCCGCCGCGCCGTCTCGCAGTAGGTGGGGGACCAGGACAGGGCGAGGACGTAGAAGTCGAAGTCGCCCGGGCGGTTGCCGCGGCCGAAGCCGCCGACGTCCTGCGCGCTCGCGCATCCGGCGAACAGGATCCCCGCGAGCGCCGCGGCGAGCCGCTTCATGGTCCCCTCCCCCCGAATGCCCGCGTCACGGGCCCGGCCCTCGCGGCCGGTGCCGCCGACGCAACGCTCACGCTGGACGCCCGACACGCGTTGCCCCGGGCCGGACGGCCCGGAGCGGGCAGCCTTCAGGGCCGCGCCATCCGGCAGGCGGTGGCGTAGGCGTAGGCCAGGTTGCGGTCGAGCCCGTGCACGCAGAACTCGACGCCCCAGGTCGCGCCGATGATGCCGAGGCTCTCGCGCACCGAGTAGTCGACCTTGCGGCGCACCCCGTCCGACGTGGTCGCGGTGGCGCTGCAGAAGCGGCGGGGGATGAAGTCGAGGCCGTAGGGGCGCCAGGCCGTCCGCTCGATCGAATCGTAGGACACGATCGTCAGGGACGAGTTCCAGTACTTCGCCTCCTTCTCGGCGAACTTGACCGCGACCTTCTCGAGGACGCCGGCGTCCTGGCAGCCGGGGATGTCGGCGTCGAACGGGAAGATCCGCTCCTCGGAGGGCTCGATGTCCTCGCGCGCCGAGCGCGCCTCGGCCGGCTGGGCCAGGACGGCCGCCGCGAGGGCGAGGCCGAGGGCCGCGAGGGTGGAGGTGTGACGCGTTGAGGTGTGACGCATGGCCCGCAACGTCCGCTCGTGTTTTTCCATCCCCCGACGCTTTGCCGAGCGCCCGCCCCTGTCAAGGCGCGCGAGGCCCGGCGACGCGGTTTCGGCGCCGATGCGGTGCGCGGGGCACACCCCCGCCCGTCAGTAGATCCCCCCCGCCGACGGCACGGCGCCCGAGAGGGGCAGCGGCTCCTCGAAGCCCGGCGCCGGCTCGTCGTAGGCCGTGGCGGTGCGCGGCATCGGTCGGGGCGCCGCCCGGGGCGGGGCGGAGGCGTAGGCCGAGGGTGCGGCCGGATGCGCGGCGGGGCTGCGGGCGACCCGGCTCGGCGCCTCGCGGGCGGACATCGGGCTGAGGCCGTAGGGATCGTCCTCCTCCACGTCCACGGGCGCCTGCGGGGGCGCCGGCTGGCGCACGGGCGGGCGCGGCAGCGCGGCGGGCCGGGTGCCCTCGGGGCCGAGCTGGGGCGTGAACTTGATGAAGGGCTGGCAGATCCGCTTCAGGCCGCGGGGATCGTGGCGGGCGAGGTCCACGTGGATGTGGTCGTAGTGGAAGACGTTCGAGCCCGGCGCCAGCACCGTGGTGAAGCGCTGGCAGGCCCCCAGGAAGACCTCGCGCAGGAAGCCCTGCTCGGCCTCGGTGCCGCGCCAGCCGCCCTTCACGGTGATGACGTAGCCGTCCGCGAGCTTGAAGGACATGACGTCGACGGCGTTGCCGAAGGAGTGCTCGGACAGCTTGGCGCCGGGCTGGTTGTTGCGTCCGCGGCAGGCGTAGCTGCCCGCGTTGATCTCGGCCACCGGCTGGCCGAAATAGAGGTTGGCGGCCGGCTGGATGGTGTCGGCGAGCCAGGCCTCGGCCTCCGAGAGGGCCGGGCAGGCCAGCATCATGCGCTGCTTGAGCGCCACGCTGCCCCGCCCGAGGCGGGTCACCCGGAAGGGCTGCTGCATCCCGCAGGGGCCCGGGCCGTCGATCTCCTTGGCGGCGGTGACGAACTCGGTCTGCTCCACGTGCCGCTTCGACAGGCAGATGCCCTCCGCCTGGTCGCGCCATGGCTCGCGCCGCTCGAACTTGTTGAGCGCACAGCCGGTGAGCCCCGCGCCGAACAGCGCCAGGGCGGAGAACGCAATTACGCCACGCCACATGATCGGGAGATTACGCGGCGTCGCGTAAACGGTCCGTCAACGCTGCGGGTGCGCGGCCGCGGCGGGCCGCCCTACTTGGCGACGAGCTGGCTCAGGATGCGCTTGACGTGGATGCGGATGCGGTCCTGCCGCTTCTCCGCAGTATTGGCGGGTGCCCGGACACGCACATCAATCGCGGCGAGCATCGGGGTGGCCTTCGGACGAGAGACTACCACTTTCGGTGCCGCCGAGACCGCGGGCACGAGGTAGCCGGCCCTAGATATCCGAACGGCGGATTGAAATCTCGACCCGATTACAACAGAAGGCGCACAACCGCGTCGGGGGACGCTTAAAAGTCTGTTAACGTAAAGGATGCACCTCTCGAAGCCACGGCCGCAGGATGGCAGTCTACGTACGTAGTTCCGTCCGGCGATCGGGACGCAGAGCATTCGAGGGAGGTTCGCGTGGCAGTTCGCTTCCACTTCGACCTTGAGAACGGCGAGGACACGATCCGCGACGAGGAGGGCGTCGAGGCGGTGGACCTGAGCGAGGCCATGACCGAGGCGGCGTCGGTGATCCAGGACTTCCGTCGCGAGCTGGGCGCGCGCGTGCCCGACCGCTGGACGCTGGCCGTCCGGGACGAGACCGGCGCCGTCGTCGCGCGGCTGTCGGTCTGAGGCATGGCCGCGACGCGCAGGCCGGTCAGGAGTCCGGGCGCTCGCCGAGGGCGTCCTCGACGTAGAGCTGCTCGAGGAGGACCTTGATCACCGCCATCATGGGCAGCGCCAGGGCGATGCCCCAGAGCCCGAACAGCACGCCGAGGAGCAGCTGCCCGGCGAAGATCGTGGCGGGCGGGATGTCGAGGGCGCGCTTCTGGATGAGCGGCGTCAGCAGGTAGCTCTCCAGGGTCTGCACCGCGAGGTAGACGCCGAGCGCGCCGAGCATGGCGGTCGGCCCCGAGGCGAGGCTCGCGAGCAGGATGACGAGGCCCGCCACCAGCGGCCCGACCGTGGGCACGAAGGCCAGGAGCCCCGCCTGCAGGCCGAGGATCAGCGCGCCGCCGACGCCCAGGAAGGTGAGGCCGCCCCAGGTGCACAGGAAGATCACCGCCATGGTGACGAGCTGGCCGAACAGCCAGTGGCGCAGGGTCTCGCCGGCCCCGTCGAGCACCCGGGCGCCGCGCCAGCGCCGGTGCGGCGGCACGAAGCGCAGGGCGCCGTCGCGGTAGCTGCCCGGGTCGGCCGCGAAGGCGAGCCCGAAGAAGGCGATCACCAGCCCGTTGCCGAGCGCGTTGAACAGGCCGAGGACCACCGCCGCGGCGGGGCCGAGGATGTTGCCCGCGTCCGAGAGGAGCGCCCCGGGGCTCTTGAGGGCCCCGGCCGCGAGGCCGGCGAGGCCGCCCTCGGGGCGCCCGCCCCCCTCCGACCGGCCGCCCGACGGCTTGTCCCGGCCGCCGGACCCGCCCCCCTGCTCGCCGGCCTGCCCGCCGCCCTCCTCGCGGGCCTTGCCGCCCTCGACCGCCGCGAGGAGGGGCGCGTCGATGCCGTGCTCCTTCAGCCAGCCGCTCACCGTGCCGGCCTGCCGCTGGATGGTGTCGCCGAGGTCGCGCCCCTGCTGGACGAGGGTGGCGCCCCCGAAGCTCACCAGCCCCGCAACGGCGGCGGCGAGCGCGAGGCTCGCGAGGGCGAGGCGCAGGCCCCGCGGCAGCGGCAGGACGTAGTGGAGACCCCGCGTCAGCCCGTCGAGGAAGACCCCGAACAGGGCGCCCGCGAAGATCAGCAGGATCGTCGCCGAGGCGGTCCAGGCCAGCGCCAGCAGCGCCGTGAAGGCCACCACGGCGATGCCGGCGCCCGCGAGGGTGCGGGCGCTCATCGGCGGGCGGGCGGCGGGGCGCGCTTCGGGGCGGGCGTCGGTCCGCGGGTCCATGCTCAGGCCTCCCAGCGCGCGGCGGCCGCGTCGTCCTGCTCCATCGCCTCGACCCAGGCGCCGAGGCTGCCGTCGGCGCGATGCTCGCGCTTCCAGAAGGGCGCGCGGGTCTTGAGGTAATCCATGAGGAAGCTCGCGGCCTCGAAGGCCGCGCTCCGGTGGGCGGAGGCGGCGAGGACGAGGACGATCCCCTCGCCGGGCGCGACGAGGCCGTGGCGATGGATCACCCGCACCGCCGCGAGGGGCCAGCGGGCCCGGGCCGCCTCCACCGCCCGGCCGATCTCGGCCTCGGCCATGCCGGGATAGTGCTCGAGCTCCAGCCCCCGCAGGCGCCCGCCCTCGTCGCGGCACAGCCCCGAGAAGGTGACGATCGCGCCGGCCCGCCCGGCGAGCCCGGCCTCGAGCCGCGCGATCTCGGCCGCCGTGTCGAACGGCCCGGCCTGGATGGAGACGGGATCGGGAGCTGACATCGGGTACCTTTGCGCGCGCCGCCTCGCCTGACAGGCCCGCCGCAGGGGCCTATATGGCCTCGCGACCGAGAATCCGAATCCGAAACGGCGCGCCGGCCCGGTTCGTACAGCGAGGAACCCGCGTGAGCCCCGACCTGATCCTGCCCTACGAGGGCGCCCAGCCCGCCTTCGCGAGCCGCCCGGTCTGGTGCGGCCGGGGCAGCACGGTGATCGGCGACGCGCGGATCGGAGCCCAAGCCTGGATCGGGGACGACGGGGTGATCCGCGCCGACGGGCAGACGGTCGCGATCGGCGACCGGTTCTGGCTCGGCCACCGCTCGACCGTGCACATCGCCACCTTCGCGCACGGCACCACCGTGGGCGACCGGGTGACGGTGGGGCGCAACGCCGTGGTGCACGCCTGCGCGGTGGGCTCCGACGTGGTGATCGAGGACGACGTGGTGATCCTCGACGGGGCGAGCGTCGGGGACGGCGTGGTCATCGAGGCGGGCGCCACGGTCTTTCCCCGGGCGGAGCTGCCGGGGGGCTTCGTCTACGCCGGCAGTCCCGCCAAGCCCCGTCGCGCCGTCGACCCGGCGGAGGTCGCCGAGCGGGCCGAGCGCCTGCGCGAGGCGGCCGGAGAGGGCGCGCCCGCCGCGGAGGCCGCCGCGCCGGAGCTGCCCGAGGACGTCTTCGTCGCGCGCACCGCGCGCCTGCAGGGCCGCGTCAGCCTCGGGGCCGGATCGAGCGTGCTGTTCTGCTGCGAGCTCAGCGCCGAGGGCGGCCCGATCGTGCTCGGCGCCGACAGCAACATCCAGGACAACAGCGTGATCCGCACCCGCGCCGAGGGCGTGGTGATCGGCCGCGACACCACCATCGGCCACAACGTGCAGATCGCCGATTGCCGCATCGGCGCGCGCAGCCTGATCGGCATCGGCGCGCGCATCGCCCCCGGCACGGTCATCGCCGACGACGTGATGCTGGCGGCCGGCGCCACCACCGACCCGGGCCAGCTCCTCGCGGGCGGCCATCTCTGGGGCGGCCGCCCGGCCCGCATCCTCGGCCCCCTCGACGAGGCCAAGCGCAGCATGATGGCCCGCATCATCGAGGGCTACTGCGCGCACGGGCGGGGCTACCGGGCGGCGCAGGCGGAGGCGCCCTGAAGCTCAGGTCAGGAACTGCTTGCCAGGAACCGCCCCACCAGCAGGCGCCCGAGCGCCCGCGGCGGCTCCGGGGTGAGGACCGCGAGCTTGCCCGAGGTCGAGAGGGCGGCGAGGCCGTGCAGGGCCGCCCACAGGGCCGCCACCGCCTGGGCCCGCTCTCCGGCCTCCGGGATCAGGGGCGCCAGCACCGCGTCGACGAGGCCGGTCGCCCGGCCGAGCGCTTCGGCGTACCAGTCCGGGAAGGTCTCGCCGAGGGTGCCGTCCTGCGGCAGGGCGTGCTCCAGCACGAGGCTCCAGACCTGCGGATCCGCGGCCACGAAGGCCAGGTAGGCATCCGCCACGGCGAGCGCGTTGGCGCGCGGTTCGGCCTGATCCGAGATCGCCCCGGCCAGCGCGGCGTGCAGGCGCGCGAAGGTGCGGGCGTTGACCCGCAGCACCACCTGCCCGAGGTCGCCGACCGCGTTGTAGATCGAGTTCGGCGCGTAGCCGATCGCGGCGGCGAGCGGCCGCATGCCGAGCGCCCGCGCCCCCTGCCCCCGCACGATGTCCTCGGCCGCCCCGGCCACGAGATCGATGAAGCCCGCCCGGTCGTGCTCCCCCCGCGGCCCCGCGCTGCGCCTGCCGGCCATGGCCCGCCTCCTCGCGCCCGTGCGTCAGCGCACCCGGCACTCCGCTTAGATTGCACCTCGTGCAAAATCAACTTTGCGCCCAGCCGTCGATTTGGCATATTGCACATCGTTCAAAAAGGCGGCCGTCGATACCGCTGCCCGCCGGATTTGACCTTCAAGCGCGCCGTGGGCAGTCATGGCGCAGCCGGGGAGACCGCCATGTTCCGATCGCTGATGACCGCGCGGCGCTTCGCGCCCCTGTTCTGGTGCCAGTTCTTCTCAGCCTTCAACGACAACTTCCTGAAGAACGCGCTGGCCTTCCTGATCCTGTTCCGGATCGGCGACGCGGCGAGCGAGGCGGGGGGCGGCCACGCCAGCATCCTGATCACGCTCGCGAGCGCGGTGTTCATCGGCCCCTTCTTCATCCTCTCGGGCCTCGGCGGGCAGCTCGCCGACCGCTACGACAAGGCCCTGATGGCGCGGCGCCTGAAGTTCGCGGAGATCTTCGCGGCCGGCACCGCGGTGGTCGGCTTCCTGCTCCACGCCGTGCCGGTGCTGTTCGTGGCCCTCGGCCTGTTCGGCACGATCGCGGCGCTGTTCGGCCCGATCAAGTACGGCATCCTGCCCGACCACCTGCGCCGCGAGGAGCTGCCGGCCGGCAACGCGCTGGTCGAGGGCGCGACCTTCCTGGCCATCCTGCTCGGCACCATCGCGGCGGGGCTCGCCAGCGCCGCGGGCGGCGGCGGCCTCCTGTTCGGCGCGCTCATCATGGGCTTTGCGGTGCTGTGCTGGCTCGCGGCCCGGGCGATCCCCTCGACCGGAGAGGGCGCGCCGGAGCTCGCCGTCGACCGCAACGTGCTGCGCTCGACCGCGGGGCTGCTCCGCGACCTCTGGGGCGACACCCGCCTGTGGCGCGGCTCGGTGATCGTGAGCTGGTTCTGGCTCGTCGGCGTGGTGGTGCTGTCGCTCCTGCCCGTCCTCGTGAGGACGCATCTCCACGGCTCCGAGACGGTGGTGACGCTGCTGCTCGCCACCTTCTCGATCGGCATCGCGCTGGGCTCGGGCCTCGCCTCCTGGCTCGCGAGCGGCCGCATCGTGCTGCTGCCGACCCCGGTCGGCGCGGCGCTCATGGGCCTGTTCGGCCTCGACCTCGCCTGGGTGGCCGCCCACCACGCCGCCGATCCCGGCGCGCCGATGATCGGCGCCCTCGCCTTCCTCGGCACCGGCACGGGCCTGCGCGTCGTCGTCGACTTCCTCGGCCTCGCGGTGGCGGGGGGGCTCTACATCGTGCCCCCCTTCGCGGCCGTGCAGGCCTGGACCGACAAGGCGCGGCGCGCCCGGGTGATCGGCGCCGTCAACGTGCTCACCGCCGCCTTCATGGTGGCCGGCACCCTGGCGCTTGCCGGGCTGCAGGGGGCGGGCGTCGGCATGGGCACCCTGATCGCCCTGATCTCCGTCCTGAACCTCGCCGCCGGCGCCGTGATCCTGTGGACCCTGCCGACGAGCCCGTTCCGCGACTTCCTCTCGATCCTGTTCCGGGCCTTCTACCGGCTGGAGGTGCGGGGCCTCGAGAACGTCGAGAAGGCCGGCCCCAACGCCATCGTCGCCCTCAACCACGTCTCGTTCCTCGACGCGCCGCTCGCCCTCTCGCTCCTGGAGCAGGAGCCGGTCTTCGCGATCGACCACGGCATCGCGCAGCGCTGGTGGGTGAAGCCGTTCCTGCGGATCACCAAGGCGATGCCGCTGGACCCGACCCGGCCGCTCGCCACCCGCACGCTGATCAACGCGGTCAAGGGCGGCGAGACGCTGATCATCTTCCCCGAGGGGCGCCTCACCGTCACGGGCAGCCTGATGAAGGTCTACGACGGGGCCGGCCTCATCGCCGACAAGTCCGGCGCCATGGTGGTGCCGGTGAAGATCGAGGGGCTGGAGCAGACCGCCTTCTCGCGCCTCTCCCGCGCCCAGGTGCGCCGCCGCTGGTGGCCGAAGGTCACCGTGACGGTGCTGGAGCCGGTGCGCCTCACCGTCGATCCGGCGCTCAAGGGCAAGGCCCGGCGCCAGGCGGCGGGCGCCGCCCTCTACGGCATCATGTCCGACCTCGTGTTCCGCACGAGCGACATCGACCGCGGCGTGATGGCGGCCCTCTGCGAGGCGGGCGCCCGCTACGGCTGGGGGCGCACGGCCGTGGAGGACCCGGTCACCGGCACCCTCACCTACCGGCGCCTCGTGATGGGCGCGAACGTGCTCGCCCGCAAGCTGATGCCGCTGGCCCCGGAGGGCCGGCCCCTCGGCGTGATGCTGCCGAACGCCAACGGCGCGGCGGTGACCTTCTTCGCCCTCGCCTCGGCGGGGCGGGTGCCCGCGATGATCAACTTCTCGGCCGGGCCCGCCAACATCCTGTCGGCCTGCAAGGCGGCCGAGGTCGACACCATCCTGACCTCCCGCGCCTTCATCGAGAAAGGGCGGCTCGGCCCCCTCGTCGAGGCGATCGCGGGCTCCGTGAAGCTCGTCTACCTCGAGGACGTGCGGGCGCAGGTCACGACCGGCGACAAGATCCGCGGCTTCCTCGGCCCCCTGGCGCCCCTGGTGGAGCGGCGGGGCGCGGACCCGGCCGCCATCCTGTTCACCTCCGGCAGCGAGGGCACCCCGAAGGGCGTGGTGCTCGCCAACCGCAACATGCTGGCCAACACCGCCCAGGCGGCCGCGCGGATCGACTTCGGCCGCTCCGACAAGGTGTTCAACGTGCTGCCGGTGTTCCACGCCTTCGGGCTGACGGTGGGGCTCGTGCTGCCGCTGGTCTCAGGCGTGCCGGTCTATCTCTACCCCTCGCCCCTGCACTACCGGATCGTGCCGGAGCTGATCTACGGCTCGAACGCCACCATCCTGTTCGGCACCGACACCTTCCTGACGGGCTACGCGCGGGCCGCCCACGCCTACGACCTGCGCTCGCTGCGCTACATCCTGGCCGGCGCCGAGGCCGTGAAGGAATCGACGCGCCGGACCTACGCCGAGAAGTTCGGCCTGCGCATCCTGGAGGGCTACGGCGTCACCGAGTGCGGGCCGGTGCTCGCCCTCAACACGCCGATGTTCAACCGCTTCGGCACGGTCGGCCGGATCATGCCCGGCATGGAGGCGCGGCTGGAACCGGTGCCCGGCATCGACGAGGGCGGCCGCCTGTTCGTGCGCGGCCCCAACGTGATGCTGGGCTACCTGCGCGCCGAGAAGCCCGGGGTGCTGGAGCCGCCGGCGGAGGGCTGGCACGACACCGGCGACATCGTGACGATCGATCCCCTCGGCTTCATCACGATCCGGGGCCGCGCCAAGCGCTTCGCCAAGGTGGCGGGCGAGATGGTCTCGCTCGCCGGCGTCGAGGCGCTGGCCGCCGAGCTGTGGCCCGAGCACCCGAGCGCGGTGGCCGCCGTGCCGGACGCCCGCAAGGGCGAGCGGCTGGTGCTGTTCACCGAGGCCAAGGGGGCGACCCGGGCCGCCTACCAGAGCTTCGCCAAGGGCCGGGGCGCCACCGAGATCGCGATCCCCGCCGAGGTCGTGGTGTTGGACAGGATCCCGATGCTCGGCACCGGCAAGGTCGATCAGGTGGGCGTCACGCGCCTCGCCCGCGAGCGCGCCCAGGCCGCCGAGGCGGCCTGAGCCGCGGGGCGGCGGCTACCCGGCCGCGCCGAGCTCCCGCAGGGCGGCCGCCAGCGCGTCCACCTGCGCCTCGCTCTGCGCCGCCGAGAAGGCGACGCGCAGGCGGGCGGTGCCGGGGGGGACGGTCGGAGGCCGGATCGCCACCACCAGGAAGCCGCGGGCCTCGAGCGCCGCCGAGAGCCGCAGGGCCGCCTCGGCCTCGCCGACGAGGACCGGCACCACGGCGCTCTCGGCCTCGGGCAGGCCGAGCCGGGCGGTGAAGCGGCGGGCGAGCGCCAGCGGCCGCGCGCCGCGCTCGGGCTCGGCCTCCAGGATCGCGAGGGCTTCGAGGGCCGCCGCCACCGAGGCCGGCGGCAGGCCGGTGGTGTAGACGAAGCTGCGGGCCCGGCTCGTCAGCAGGTCGATGACGCCCTGGGCGGCGCAGACGTAGCCGCCGTAGGAGCCGAGCGACTTCGAGAGGGTGCCCATCTCGAGCGGCGCCCGGGGGCCCGCCTCCACCACGCCGAGGCCGTGCGCGTCGTCGACGAGCGTCCAGGCGTCGTGCGCCTCGGCGAGCCCCAGGATGTCGCCCATGGGCGCCCGGTCGCCGTCCATGCTGAAGACGCGCTCCGTCAGCACCATCGCGTGCCGGTGGCGCCCGCGGTGCTCGCCGAGCAGGCGCGCGAGGTCGGCGACGTCGTTGTGCCGGAAGGCCACCACGGTCGCGCCCGAGACGCGCGCCCCCGCCCACATGCAGGCATGGGCCAGCGCGTCGATCAGCACGAGGTCGCCGGCGCCGACGAGGGCCGGCGTGATGCCGAGGTTGGCGAGGTAGCCGCTGCCGAAGACGAGGGCCGCCGCCTTGCCCTTGTGGCGGGCGAGGCGCGCCTCCAAAGCCGTCAGCAGCGGGTGGTTGCCGGTCACGAGCCGCGAGCCGCCCGCCCCCGCGCCGTAGGCCGCCACCGCGCCCTGCGCCGCCGCGACGACCCGCGGGTCGTGGGAGAGGCCCAGGTAGTCGTTGCACGAGAAGGAGACGAGGCGGCGGCCGCCGCGCTCCGCGCCGGCCTCGGGCCCCCGCACGGTCTCGGCGAGCCGACGCCGCAGGGCGGCGGCATCCAGGCCCGCCAGTTTCTCGCGCGCGAAGGTCTCTAGGCTCGACACGACGTCACCCGGTTCGACGGCATCCGACACGACTTGGCGCGACATGCGCCGTTCCATGCGCCGTTCCAAGGCGCCGCGGCGGCGCGCCTGTCAAGCATCGGGGCCTCGGACCCGGGCCGCCAGGCCCCCCGCGGCCGCCAGGCCGTTGCGGCCGCTAGGCCCCTCGCGGCCGCCAGGCCGTTGCGGCCGCCAGGCCGCCGCAATCCCGCATCAAGGTTGATGCGCCCGTCCGGCGCCCGGCGCGGGGCGGAACGGACCGTCCCTGCGTTGTCGTCGCGACCGGGTGGGACGCCGCGGCCGGTCATCGAGTCTCGCGAACGGGCGCGAGGCTTGGTAAGAGTGGGGCCGTGGGAGGCCTCCGGCCCCGTTCCGGTCGTCCCGAGGAAGCGAATCCGAGCCGTGCGCCTGCCGAACGCCAGCAAGCTCCTCACCCGCATCAGGCATGCGGCGCTCGGCTTCGACGCCTGGGTCAACGCCAGCCTCTACGACGGCGGCCGTTCGACCGGGGCGGCCTACGAGCGCTTCCAGCAGCGCATGAGCGTGTTCTCGGTCCGGGGCTGGAAGCGCGTCGTCCTCGACCTGACCAGCGAGGGCGTCACCCTCGGCACCGGCGGCGCGGTGCTGATGCTGGCGCTGGCCCAGCCGGCCTTCAACCTGACGAGCGACAACTGGCTGAAGCAGCAGGACCTCGCCGTCACCTTCCTCGACCGCTACGGCACCGAGGTCGGCCGGCGGGGCATCAAGCACGACGACTCGCTCAAGCTCGACGACTTCCCCGACATCATGATCAAGGCGCTGGTCTCGACGGAGGACCGGCGCTTCTACGAGCACTGGGGCATCGACCCGATCGGCACCCTGCGCGCCCTCGTCAACAACTCGCGCGGGGGCGGCAACACCCAGGGCGGCTCCTCGATCACCCAGCAGCTCGCCAAGAACCTGTTCCTGACGAACGAGCGCTCGCTGGAGCGCAAGGTCAACGAGGCGTTCCTGGCCCTGTGGCTGGAGAGCCACCTCACCAAGAACGAGATCCTGAAGCTCTACCTCGACCGCGCCTACATGGGCGGCGGCACCTTCGGGGCGGTGGCGGCGGCCGACTACTACTTCGGCAAGCCGCTCAAGGACATCAGCCTCGCCGAGGCCGCGATGCTGGCGGGCCTGTTCAAGGCGCCGACGAAGTACGCGCCCCACGTGAACCTGCCCGCCGCCCGCGCCCGCGCGGTCGACGTGCTGCACAACATGGTGGAGGCGGGCTTCGTCACGGAAGGCCAGATCCAGACGGCCCTGCGCAACCCCGCGACGCCGGTGACGCGCACCCGCGACATCACCGCCGACTACTACCTCGACTGGGCGTTCGGGGAGATCAAGGCGCTCGCGGATGCCGGCAAGCTGAAGAACGACCGCGTGCTCACCGTGAAGACGCCCCTCGACATCGCCATCCAGAAGCGGGCCGACCAGGTGGTCGAGAACGTGCTGCGCCAGCACGGCGACCAGTACGACGTGGACGAGGCGGGCGTGGTGATCCTCGACCCCGACGGGGCGCTGCGCGCCATGGTGGGCGGCGCCGATTACGGCGAGAGCCAGTTCAACCGCGCCACCGACGCGCTCCGCCAGCCCGGCTCCTCGTTCAAGCCCTACGTCTACGCGGCGGCGCTGGCCTCGGGCCAGTTCCGGCCGGACACCACGGTGGTCGATTCGCCCGTCTGCATCGGCAACTGGTGCCCGCAGAACTACGGCCGTTCCTTCTCGGGCCGCCAGCCGCTGTGGCTCGCTGTGGCGAAGTCGATCAACACCATTCCCATCAAGGTCTCGATCGCGCTCGGCAAGGCGATGGGCATCACCCACGAGGGCAAGGCCGCGAAGGCCGGCCGCGCCAAGATCATCGAGACGGCGCACGCCATGGGCATCACCACGCCGCTGGTGGACTCGGTCTCGCTGCCGATCGGCTCGGCCGAGGTGACGGTGATCGACCAGGCGGCGGCCTACGCGGTCTTCGCCAACGGCGGCCGGCGGGCGAAGCCCTACGCGGCCACCGAGGTGCGCAACTCGTCGGGCCAGGTGATCTACCGCCACGACGACGAGCGGCCCGAGCAGGTGCTCTCGACCCAGGTCGTCGCCGACATGAACTACATGCTCAACAAGGTGGTCGAGGAGGGCACCGGCAAGCGGGCGCAGCTCGAGGGCATCAAGGTCGCGGGCAAGTCCGGCACCACGAACGCCTACCGGGACGCCTGGTTCGTCGCCTACACGGGCAACTACGTCGGCGCCGTCTGGTACGGCAACGACGACCATACCTCCACGAACAAGATGACCGGCGGCTCGCTGCCCGCCATGACCTGGCACGACATCATGGAGCCCGCCCACCAGGGCATCGAGCTCAAGCCCCTGCCGGGCCTGAAGGAGAACGCCCGGCCCGCTGCGCAGGCCAGCGCCGGCCCCGCCGCCCAGGCCAGCGCCGGCAACGCCTCCGGCAAGCTCTCGCGCCGCTCCTTCGAGGTGATCGAGAGCCTGAACGGCCTGTTCCGCGAGGTCAACGCGACCCCCGCGGAGGCCCGCAAGGCGGACCCCAAAGCCGACACCAAGGCCGACCCCAGGCCCGCGCCCAAGGCCGACGCCCGGCCCGGGTCGCGGGCTTCGGCCGGCGCGCCGCCCGGCGAGATGGCCGAGGGCAGCCGCCCCGCCGGCGGCCGCATCGGGACCCCGTGAGGCCCGGCATGGCAGGCACGATGGAAGCGGCGCGCGCGGCCGGCCCCCCGGCCCGGCGGAGCCTGGACGGCGCCGGCCGGTTCCTGGCCCGGCTGGTGCGGAAGAGCTCGACCGTGGGCCTCACCCTCTACGCCCTCGCCCTCGGGGCCGTGCTCGGCCTCGCGAGCGCCGACTGGGCCACCCGGGGCGGCTACCCGTTCGGCGGCGTCGCGGTGGGCGCCTGGACGGCCTGGCCGCGTGCCGGCTCGACCGCGGCCGACCCCTACGCCCGCGCCGTCAACGCCCGCCGCGGCGAGATCCCCCTGGCCGTGGGCGAGGGGATGCTGCTCACCGCCGCGAGCGACGAGGGGGGCCGCGGCCTCGACGCCACCTGCACCTACGCGGTGACGGGCGTGACCCCACCGGCCCGGGCCTGGACCCTCACGGTGGCGGGGCGCGGCGCGCCCGACCCCGACCGGCCGCGCCTGCGCGAGGGCTTCACCTCCACGGAGATCCTGCGCGAGCGCGACGGCCGCTTCCAGATCACGGTGGGGCCCGAGGTCGCGCCGGGGAACTGGCTGCCGAGCCCCCGCGCCAGCGGTCCGATCCGGCTGGCGCTCCGGCTCTACGACACGCCGGTGGCGGCGAGCGCCGGCACCCTCGACCGCGGCGCCGTGCCGACGATCACCCGCCTGAGGTGCGCCTCGTGAACCCGCGCGTCCTCTACGCCACGCTGTGCGGCCTCGTGCTCGCCGGCCTCGTCCACGTCGCCACGGTGCTGGCCATCCCGCTCCTCTCGGAGAGCGACGCGCTGAGCCGCGCCCGCACCAGCGAGAGCCTCGACCACCCGCAGCGGATCTACACGCTCTCGACCGGCGACAATCCCGCGCCCGCCGAGGCGTGGCTGCCGATCCCAGATCCCGCCGTCGCCGTCGGCGTCTGCGCCTACAACCTCGAGGACGGGCCGATGCGGGTCTCGGCCCGCACCGGGGCGCTGATGCTCTCCCTCGCGGTGCACGGGCGGCGCGGCGCCTTCTACGCGGTGACCGACCAGGCGGCCGTGCGCGGCGCCCTCGACCTCGTGGTCCTCACCCGCGCCCAGTACGACGAGGCCCTCGCCAACGAGGACGAGAACGAGCCGAGCCGGGACGTGCGCATCGTGGCGCCCGAGCGCCAGGGCTACGTGGTGGTGCGGGTGATCGCCGGCCTCCCGAGCCAGCGCCCGGCCGCCAACGCGGCCGTGCAGGCGGTCTCCTGCACCATCGACAGCACCGCCGAGGACCCGCCGAAGGCGGGGGGCTGAGGTCCGCCGGCCCGACCGCGGGGGCCGGTGCGACGCGTCTCAGTTCTTCACGACGAGGGGCGTCCCGGCGAGGGCCGCGGGGCCCGGCCCGGCCTCGATCTCCGGCAGCAGGCCGCAGCGGAGCGCCGCGTCGGGCGGCAGCAGCGGATCCAGGAGCGCGCGGCGCGCATCGAAGGCGCCGATGCTGCGCTCGGCCGCGACCGACTCGGTGCCGGGCACCTCGATGACGAGATGCTCCAGGGCGTAGCGGTAGCGCGCCGTGCGCAAGCCGGCCTCCAGCCGGACCCAGGCGATCAGGCAGCGGTTCTCGGCGACCCGCATGGCCGCGTTGCGCACCTCGGCGTCGTCGAGGACCCGCACGAAGGGCAGGGTGCGCAGGCGCAGGGCGTCGGCCTCGGCCACCCGGGCGGCGAGCGTCGCGAAGGGCGGGATCAGGCGGGCATCGGCCGTCGCGTCCTCCCCGAGTCGCCGGTAGCGCGAGACCTGCGAGCGGAAGGGCCCCGCCATCAGCACATCGTGATAGGCGGCGACGTCCGGCGTGCGCCAGGCCGGCGGCAGCACCCGGGCGCGGGTGAGGTTCGCGAACGCGTCGAGGAAGGCCTCGCGCCCGGCGGCCGGCATCAGGAAGCGCCAGGAGCGGTCGCGCAGGGTGCGCTCGTCGTCGGTCAGCGGAAAGTCGGAGGCCGGTCCGCCCCGCTCGCGCGCCGCGATCGTGCCGGTGGCGTCGATGAGGGCGTTCCAGGCACTCGGGGCCGGCCGTCCGAAATCGCCCTCCTGCGCGCAGCCCGCGACGAGGAAGGGCAGGAGTGCGACGGGGAGCGCGACCCTTGCGCGCAGCATCGCGGTCAGGAGGTGCGGCGGCGCGGCTCGGCCGCCAGCTCGGCCGGCGCGTCGGCGGCGGGCTCCCGGGCGTCGAGGCGCTCGTAGCGCACGCCGAGGAACAGCAGGATCTCGGCGCTCCCCGCCTCGGCAGGGCCGCGACGGCTGCGGCGGCCGGCCGGGAAGGGCACGACCTGTCCCGGGGGGCGGGTCGGTGCGTCGCCGGGCATCGGATGGGGGGCAATGGTCATCGGTCGGCTCCTCCGGGTGGGGTCGGGTATCCCGCTGCGCGCCGTTCGAGGGGCAGCGGGGTCCGAGGGGGGCCCGGGTCGCGGTCAAGCTGCTGCCGGGATCATCAGCACGCGATGGTTAACGGAGCGTTTCCGGTCTGCGGCGGCGACCGTGCCGGTCCTGCCGGGGTGGCTGGCGTGCAACTTGCGTGAGGCTTCCCCGCCCATGGCGGGCGTTTCCTCCCTGACACTCGGCCCCGCTCGCGACGCGCGCGGGGCCTTTTTCGTCCGCGCGGGCGTCGGCGGCCTCGCGTTGCACGGGAGCCTCACCCGCTCCCCGGATGTCGCACGGAGCGGAACCGGTCGCCCTCCGGGCGCTTGCATAGCCACTGGAATGCCCGATATGCCCCCCGGACTGGGCACACGCACACCGCGATCATCGAAGGACACCGCTGGATGCGACTGGACACGACACGCGCCGCGCGCAAGGCCGCCCTCACCGCCGCGCCGCTGGCGCTCCTGATCCTGGCGGCGAGCCCGGCCCTGGCCCAGCGCGAGGACCAGGGCCTGCAGCTCGGCTGTGCCAACGACTATTTCCGCCTCTGCGCGGGCGTCGACCCGAACAGCCCGGACGCCGAGCGCTGCATGACCCGCAACCGCAAGCGCCTCTCGCCGGAGTGCCGCTCCGCGATCGGCGACTACGACCGCCGCACCGGCAGCCGCTCGATGCCGGAGGACTGAGGCGAAGGCTCCTCGGACAAGACCCCGTGAGCGAAGACCCACGACGCCGGAGCTTCGAGCCATGGCCCTGACCGTCGCGGTCCAGATGGACCCGATCCAGTCGATCCGGATCCAGGGGGACACCACCTTCGCGCTCCTGCTGGAAGCGCAGGCGCGGGGCCACCGGCTGCTCTACTACACGCCCGACCGGCTCTCCCTGCAGGGGCGGCTGGTGACGGCGCGCGTCCAGGCGCTCTCCGTCCAGGACGTCGAGGGCGCCCACGCCACCCTCGGGGGAATCGAGCGGATCGACCTCGCGGAGGCCGACGTGGTGCTGATGCGCCAGGACCCGCCCTTCGACATGGCCTACATCACGGCGACCCACATCCTGGAGCGCCTGGGGCCCGGCACGCTGGTGGTCAACGACCCGGCCGAGGTGCGCAACGCCCCCGAGAAGCTCTTCGTTCTCGACTTCCCCGAACTGATGCCGCCGACGCTCATCACCCGCGACAAGGCGGAGATCGAGGCGTTCCGCACCGAGCACGGCACCATCGCGATGAAGCCGCTGCACGGGCACGGCGGTGCGGCGGTGTTCCGGGTCTCCGAGCAGGACCCGAACTTCGGGTCGATGTTCGACCTGTTCGGCGCGACCTTCCGCGAGCAGTGGGTGGTGCAGCGCTTCCTCGAGAAGATCACCGAGGGCGACAAGCGCATCATCCTGGTCGACGGCGAGCCGATGGGGGCGATCAACCGGGTGCCGGCCCTCAACGACATCCGCTCCAACATGGTGCGGGGCGGGGCCGCGGCGGCCTCGGACCTCACCGAGCGCGAGCGCGAGATCTGCGCGACGATCGGGCCGGAGCTGCGGGCCCGCGGCCTGATCCTCGTCGGCATCGACGTGATCGACGGCCACCTCACCGAGATCAACGTCACCTCCCCCACCGGCGTCCGGGCGATCCGCCGCCTCGGCGGGCCGGACCTCGCGGCGGCGACCTGGGACGCGATCGAGGGCCGCCTCGGGCGTGGGTGAGGCGGGCGGCGCCCCTCACGTCTCCTCGCGCGGCGTCGCGTTGAGCTCGGCCCAGTCGAACTCCTCCTCCAGCACGAAGTAGGCGTCGTCGCCGATGCGGCCCTCCCGGCGCAGGCGCAACGCCGTGCCGCGGGCGGCCTCGATGGCGCGGCGGCGGGCGGCGTCGGCCGGCAGGCTCTCGGGGGCGCGGCCCTCCTCGTGCGCCTCCGCCTCCTCCAGGGCCTCCTGGAATTCCTCCCGGAGGGCCGCGACGGAGCCGCCCTCCTCGCTCTCCAGGCTGCGGAGCGCCGCCGCGTAGGCCTCCGCCCGGGCGCGGCCGACCTCGCGGCCCACCGGGTCGTCGTCCTCCAGCCGCAGGCGCCGCAGCAGAGGGCCGAGCGTCAGGCCCTGCAGGACCAGCGTGCCGAGCACGGTGCAGAAGGCCGTGAACACGATGAGGTCGCGGTAGGGGAATCCGCCGTTCGCGCCCCCCTGCGGCAGCGCGAGGGCGGTGGCGATGGTGACGATGCCGCGCATGCCCGACCACGCGATCGCCGACGAGGCGCCGAGGCCGAGGACGTGGTGGGCCGCGCCCCTGTGCCGGGAGCGGAGCCGGGCGAGGCCGCTCGCGGACAGCACCCAGGCGACCCGCGTCGCGACCACGGTGAGGAACACGACGATCCCCATCCAGAGCGCCGTCGTCTGCTCGGCGCCCTCCAGGCGCTCGAGGATCGGCCCGATCTGGATGCCGATCAGCACGAAGGCGAGGACGTTGAGCACGAACACCGCCGTGTCCCAGACGGAGTTCGAGAGGATGCGGGTGCGCGGCGGCGTGATCCCGGGGGTGTAGCGCGCCACCGTGATCGCGAAGGTGACAACCGTGAGGACGCCCGAGAGCCCGATCCCCTCGGCCGCGATCCAGATGCCGAAGGCCGCCACGAACTGCAGCACGATGATGCTCGCGGAATCGCGGAAGCGGCGCATCCCCGCGACGTAGCCGAGGGCGAGGAGCGGCCCGGCCACGAGGCTGCCCACCACCCCGACGAGGAAGGTCGGGACCACCTCCTGGACCGTGAAGTGCCCCGTGATCGCGGCCGCGACGCCGAGGCGGTAGATCAGGAGCGAGCTCGCATCGTTGAGCAGGCTCTCGCCGCGCAGGATGGTGACGAGCCGGTGCGGCAGGGAGACGTGGGCGAGCACCGAGAGCGCGGCCACCGCGTCCGGCGGCGCGACGATGGCGCCGAGCACCACGCAGGCGGCGAGCGGCATCCCGGGCACGAGCCAGTGCGTGACGAGGGCCACCGCGAGGGTCGTCACCGCCACGGCCCCGAGGGCGAGGCCGGCGATCGGCCGCCAGTTCGCCTTCAGGTCCCGCAGGGAGGTGTCGTAGCCGGCATCCAGCAGCACGGGGGCGAGGAACAGGGCGAGCGCCAGCTCGGGATCGAGGCGCAGGTTCGGCACGCCCGGCACGAAGGCCAGCGCCATGCCGCCGAGCGCCAGGAAGGCCGGATAGGGGGCGCCCACGCGGCGCGCGAGCGCAGCCAGCAGGACGGCGCCGAACAGGACGCCGACGATCCACTCGAAAACTTCCATGATGCAACAACGTAGGGCGGCGGCCTCGGGTCAGAACGCCCAGGGACCAGCGCTCGGGGACCAGCGCTCGGGGACCAGCGCTTAGGGGCCGGCAGTCAGGGGCCGGCGCTCAGTACTGGACGGTCGCCCGCGCGCCGAGCACGACGGCGCTCTTCACGCGCCGGCCCTGCGGGTCCGCCGTGCCGGCGCCGGGGTGCAGGACGAGCTGCAGGTCCGGCTGCACCGTGAAGCCCGGCACCACCAGGGCCTGGTAGGTCGCCTCGATCACGGTCTCGGCCTTGCGCACCGGCATGTTGGCACCCCCGAGGAAGATCGCGTCGCGGTCGGCGCCGCGGGCGGCGCGGCCGATCCGCGCATGGGCGACGCTGAGGCCGATCGTGTCGTCCTCGCGGCCCTCGAACAACCCCTTGTAGGCGAAACCGGCATCCAGGTAGGCGTCGACGAGGCTGCTGCGGCTCGGCGAGACGGCGGCGCGCACGAAGGCGCTGAGGCCCTCGTCGTTCCGCTCGGGCTCGGCGTAGAGCGTCTGGTCGAGGATCGCGTAGATCCCGGCATTGCCGCGCAGGCGGCGGGCGATGCCGGTCGAGGCCGGGTCGGCGAGCGGGCGGCCCATCGTGTCGAGGCGGGCGTCCTCGAAGCGGCCGAAATGCTGCCAGCCGCCGAGGGTCACCGAGCCCGGCAGCTCCTTGGCGTGCTCCTCGATGTTATAGGCGTAGGTCGCCTCGGCGACGATCAGCGCCGGGTCGTGGGTGCGGAAGTTGGTGCCGGTGCGGTTGAGGCGCTGCGCCTCCGGGTCCTCGCCCGGGCGGTTCGCCCCCGCCGGATCGCCGTCGTAGAGGCCGACTTGCAGTGAGAAGTTGCGGTTCGGCGTGAACTTGGCGCGGATCGCGGGGGAGGCCAGCGGGTAGGCCGGGCCGCCGCTCGGCAGGTCGAGGCCGGTGATCGCGGGCCAGCCGAAGGTGGAGTTCACGAACAGGGTCGCGGTCTGGCTCACGAAGAACTCGGTGTCGGCCGCCTGCTGGCCGATGCGCAGGCCGAGCTTGCCGTCGAACAGGCTCTGGTCGAACCACAGCACGTAGAGCCGGGTGGAGGGCAGCGCCTCGATCACGCTCGTGGAGAGGAGGTTGCCCACGTAGTAGCGCGACAGGCCGGTGCCGTGGATGAAGTAGGCGTTGGCGTGGATCGTCCCCCCCTCCCACCCCGCGAGGGTCTGGAGGTTGAGGTTGAGGCGCAGGTTCAGGCGATCCTCGACGACCGCCCCCTGGCGCAGGCCGCCGACGGGGTTGCCGAGCACGTCCGCGATGTAGGTGAGGCTGTACTCGATGCCCCGCGCCTTCAGGCCCGGACGGATGCCGAGGGGGTCGGCGAGGGGGCCGAGATAGGGCTCGACGGAGCGCACGTAGCCGCCCGAGGCCTGGCTCGTCGTCTCGGGCTGGGCGATGGCGGTGCGGGGATCGGCGCCCGCGCCCTCGAAGGTCGGCGCGAACAGCGACTGGGCGGCGGCCGGCAGAGCGCCCGGCAAGGCTCCCGCGAGCAGCGCGGCGAGGCCGCAGGCGGCTGCGCGCCGGACCCGGCGGCCGTGCGGGATGCCCCCCTCCTTCAAGCTCGGTCTCCCGGTTGCCGCGACACCGCCAAGCTACAACCTCCGGCATATATTATGTCAGGGCAATCCCCGGCGGCCCCCGGGGCGCCTTCCAGCGGCCGCGTCCACGGGTTAAGCCCGCTGGGTCCGCCCCTTGCAGGGCAGCCGCCCATGGAAGCCCCCATGCTCGAAACCCCCGTCTTCGGCGACAGCGCCGTCGCCGCCCCCCACAGCCTCGCCGCGGAGGCCGGCCGCACCGTGCTGGCGCAGGGCGGCAACGCCGTCGAGGCGATGATCGCCATGGCGGCCGCCATCGCCGTGGTCTACCCGCACATGAACGGCATCGGCGGCGACGGCTTCTGGCTGGTGCGCGAGCCGGGGGGCCGGGTGCGCGGCATCGAGGCCTGCGGGCCGGCCGGGAGCCTCGCGACGATCCGGCGCTACCGCGAGAAGGGGCTCGACGCGATCCCCTCCCGCGGGCCGGACGCCGCCGTGACGGTGGCCGGCACGGTGGGGGGCTGGAGCCTCGCCCACGACCTCGCCCGGGCGCTCGGCGGCCGGCTCCCCCTCGGCACCCTGCTGGCGGACGCGATCCGCCACGCCCGCGCGGGCGTCGCCGTCTCGGCCTCGGAGGCCCGCTACGTGCCGAAGGAGCTCGACACGCTCCACGACGCCCCGAACTTCGCGCAGACCTTCCTGAAGGACGGCAAGCCCTGGCCGCAGGGCGAGACCCGGGCCCTGCCGGCGCTCGCCGCGACGCTGGAGCAGCTGGCCCATGCGGGCCTCGACGACTTCTACCGCGGCGACGTCGGCCGCGAGATCGCCGCGGACCTGGAGCGCCTCGGCGCGCCGGTGACCCGGGCCGACCTCGCGGCCTACCGACCCCGCGAGCGGACGGCCCTGTCGCTGCGGCGGCGGGACGCGACGCTCTACAACTTCCCGCCGCCCACGCAGGGCATCGCCGCGCTGCTCATCCTCGGCCTGTTCGACCGGCTCGACGTGCGGACGCCCGAGACCCTGGCGCACTACCACGGCCTGATCGAGGCGACGAAGCGGGCCTTCGCGATCCGCGACCGCATCGTCACCGACTACGACCGGCTGCGGGTCGACCCCGCGTCGTTCCTGACGCCCGACAGCCTCGCCCGGGAGGCCGCGGCGATCGACATGGGGCGGGCGGCCACCGTGCCGGTGCGCGCGGCGGACGGCGACACCGTCTGGATGGGCGCGATCGACCGCGACGGCCTCGCGGTCTCGTTCATCCAGTCCATCTACTGGGAGTACGGCTCCGGCACGGTGCTGCCGAAGACCGGCATCCACTGGCAGAACCGGGGCATGTCCTTCGCCCTCGACCCGAACGCCGTGAACCCCCTGGAGCCGGGCCGGCGCCCGTTCCACACCCTGATCCCGGCGCTCGCCAGCTTCGACGACGGCCGGGTGATGGCCTACGGCTCGATGGGCGGGGACGGCCAGCCCCAGTTCCAGGCCCAGATCTTCACCCGCTACGCCGATTTCGGGATGAGCCCCGCCGAGGCGGTCGATCGGCCGCGGCTCCTCTACGGCCGCACCTGGGGGGCCGAATCCCTCACCGTGAAGGTGGAGGACCGCTTCGATCCCGGCTGCATCGACGCCCTCGCCCGCATGGGCCACGAGATCGAGGCGCTCGGCGGCTCCTACATCGACTCCCTCGGCCACGCCGGCATGCTGATCCGCGCGCCCCGCGACGGCCGCATCGAGGCGGTGCACGACCCGCGCTCGGACGGCGGCGCGCTGGGGCTGTGACGCGGCGGGCCGCGCGTCATCGCCTCAGGCGCGCCCGGCCGCCGACACCGCGCTCCGCGCCTCCGCGGCCCGCCGGACGGGAGCGGGCGTGACCGCACGGCCGGCCGCCTTGCGGGCCGCGAAGGCGGCGAGGCCGGCCAGCGCCAGCATGGCGGCGTCGAAGGCGAGCATCAGGCCGAGGGGCGGGTGCGGGCTCGTCAGGGCGTCCGCGAGCGGCACGGCCGCGAAGGCGAGGGCTGCGGCGGCCAGCATCTCGGTCCAGGCCCGGGCCCGCGGCCGGGCGAGGGGCACCAGGGCCGCGAGAAGCCAGGCCGCGAAGAAGGCCCGCACCTCCCACTCGGCGCGCTCGGCGAGACCCAGCGGCAGCAGGCGGTTCGCCAGGAAGTAGGCCGCGATGCCGATGGGCAGGCCCGCGATCGTGCCGATGTTGAGCGCGCGCACGAGGTGCAGGGAGGCGGGCTCGGCCGCGCCCGCCTTCGGCACCCGCGCCACGGCCCAGAGGACGAGCCCCGTGCCCACCATGGCGGTGCCGGCGAGCCCCGCGAGGAAGAACAGCGCCCGGAGCGCCGGCCCCGCGAAGTGCGCCTCGTGCAGGCCGACGAAGGTCGAGGAGGCGTGGGTCGCGGGCCCCAGCACGCCGGCCGTCCCCAGCACCGCGCCGGTGGCCCCGTCGAAGGCGACCTGCGGGTGGCGGTGCGCGAGGCCGCGCGGCTCCTCGAACACCGCGACCACCGTCGCGGCGGCATCGCCCGGGTTGTTCACGACGAGGCGCTCCAGGGGCTCGCCCACCATCGCGGCCGCCCGCTCCACCATCGGCCCGAGGGGGGCCAGCGTGCCGGGCTGCCGGGTCGGCGGGCGCGGGGCGGTCACCTGGCCGGATTCGGCGAAGTAGCGCTGGCTGTCGCCCTGGTAGGCGGTCTGCACGCCCCAGGGCATGTACATCAGCGCGAGCGTGACGAGCCCCGAATAGGTGATCATCAGGTGGAAGGGCAGGCCGAGCACGCCCGCGACGTTGTGGGCGTCGAGCCAGCTCCGCTGGGCCGACCGCGCCTGCCGCCGGAAGGTGAAGAAATCCGTGAAGATGCGCCGGTGGGTGACGATGCCGCTCACGAGCGCCACCAGCATGATCATCGCGCAGATGCCGACGATCCAGCGGCCCCAGAGCGGGGCCATGTGCAGCTCGAAATGGAAACGGTAGAGGAAGTCCCCGCCCCGCGTGTCCCGCACCGCCAGGGGCGCTCCGGTGGCGGGGTCGAGGAGCGCCCGGCCCGGCGGCTCGCCGGGGCGGGTGCGCCAGAAGACCTCCAGCACCGGCCGCTCGGCGGTCGGCAGCGTCAGGAACCAGGTGCGGGCGCCCCCCGCATGGGCCTGCAGATGGGCGGCGCCGCGCTCCGCGGCCCGGCCGAGGGCCGCGGCGTCCGGCTCGGCCGCCGCGGTGAGCTCGGGCCGCATCCAGCGCGAGATCTCAGGCCGGTAGTAGCTCGCCGTGCCGGTCACGAAGACCGCGAACAGCACCCAGCCGACCACGAGGCCCGACCAGGCATGGAGCCAGGCCATCGACTGGCGGAAGCCGGTGCGCATCGGGGCCCTCCTACCAGCGGTAGCGCAGGGTGGCGTAGACGGTGCGCGGCAGCCCGTAGAAGCAGCTCGAATAGGCGAAGCAGCCGGTCACGTAGCGCTCGTCGAGGAGGTTCTGGGCGTTGAGCTGCAACTGGAAGCCCGCGAGTGTCGCGTCGAGGTGCCTCAGGTCGTAGCTGAGGACCGCATCGAGGAGCACGCTCGACGGCACCTTGAAGGTGTTGGCCGGGTCGCCCCACGAGGGGCCGAGATAGCGCACGCCGCCGCCGAGGCCAAGGCCGAGGAGCGGGCCCGACGTGAAGCGGTAATCGACGAACAGCGAGGCCGTGGTGTCGGGGATCTGCACCGGCCGCAGGCCCGCGAGCGGCACCTGGACGTTGGTGAGCTGGTTCAGGGTGAGGCTGGTGTCCTGGGTGTTGCGGGCGTCGAGCAGCGAGAAGCCGCCGATCAGGGTGAGGCCCTCCGCGACGTTCGCCCGCGCCTCGAACTCGACGCCCTGCACGCCGACCTCGCCGGTCTGGATGCTGAAGCCCTGGTTGGCGGGGTCGGCGTTGAGCGTGCCGGTGCGGCGGATGTCGAAGGCCGCGGCGGTGAGCAGGATGTCGGTGCCCGGCGGCTGGTACTTGATGCCCGCCTCGTACTGGTTGCTCGAGATCGGGTTCGGGACGCGGCCCGTGGTGCCGAAGGCCGGATCGAAGATGCGCCCGCTGGTGATCGGCTCGAACGCCTCGCTGTAGGAGACGTACGGCGCGAAGCCGGAATCGAACAGGTAGAGGAGGCTCGCGCGGTAGGTGAAGGCGTCCGCCGGCACGTCCTGCGTGGCGACGGCGCCGGTGGCGAGCGTCCGGGTCGGTCCGGAGGTGCGGGCGGTGTCGTAGCGGCCGCCGAGGGTCAGGACGAGGCGGTCGAGCCTGATCTGGTCCTGGACGTACACGCCGGTCTGCTCGGCGGTGATCCGCGCGTCCGAGGTGAAGGCCGGCGTCGGGATGTTCATGTCGTAGTTCGGCGCCAGCACGTTCAGGGCCGGCGCGGTCGGGAACGGGCTCGCGAGCGTCCGGGTCCGGAAGCTGCGGTGATCGACGCCGAGGAGGGCGGTGTGCCCGAGGATGCCGGTGTCGAAGTTCGCCACGAGGTTGTTGTCGATCGTCCAGGCGTCGATGCCGACCTGGTTCGCGATCCGCGAGCGGTTGATCAGCGGGCCGCTGGCGAAGGGGCCGGTCGAATCCGAGAAGGCGCTGTAGACGCTGCGGTAATCGCCCTCCGAGCGCAGGTAGCGGCCGGCCGAGTGGAAGCGCAGCCCCTCGCCGAAGCGGTGATCGAACAGGTAGCTGATCGAGGCCTGCGTGCGGTCGGAGCGCTCGAAGTTGCGGTCGCCGTCGTAGAAGTCCACCGGCAGGCGCCCGACGAGCCCGCTGCCGAAGTTGCGCGGGAACACCGTGCCGACCGCCGGGAAGCCGCCGTAGAAGCCCGAATAGGGGTCGCGCTGATAGTTGCCGATCACCGTGAGCTGGGTGTCCGTCGAGGGCCGCCAGGTCAGGCTCGGGTTGATGAAGAAGCGCTCGACCTCGGTGGTCTTGGCCGGGCCGTCGCCCTTCCAGCCGAGGCCGATCACCCGGTAGGCGAACTGGTCGGCGAGGGGACTGGCGAACGGCCCCGTCTCGGCGGCGAGCGGCCCGCCCACGTCGAAGCCGCCGCGCACCTCGTTGAAGCCGCCGCCCTGCACGAAGATCTCGCCGTGGCGCACGAACTGCGGCACCTTCGAGACGAGGTTGACGATGCCGCCCGGGCCCGACTGCCCGTAGAGCACCGAGGCCGGCCCCTTGATGATGTCGACGCGCTCCAGCCGGAACGGGTCGACGCTCGGGAAGGCGTCGCGGCTGCCCGGGAGCGGCAGCCCGTCGAGGAACAGCGGCGCCGTGAAGCCGCGGATGTAGAACTGCTCCAGCCGGGTCGAGCCGGCGCCGCCGCGCTGCTCGGTGGTGACGCTCGGCGTGTAGCGCAGCGCCTGGTTGATGGTGAGCGCGTTCTGGTCCTCGATCTGCTTGCGGCCGATCACCGAGACCGACTGCGCGGTCTCCAGGATCGGCGTGTCCGTCTTGGTGCCGACGACACTTCGCGTCGCCACGTAGCCCCGCACCGGGCCGACCGCGCCGCCCGGCGCGTAGAGGGCGTCGCCGGCGCGCCCGGCGCCCGCGACGCTGAGCTCGTCGAGCTGGACGCTGCCCGCCTCCTGCGCCCGCGCGGCGGCGAGGCCGAGGCCCGTCAGCATGGTCGTGGCAAGGGCCAGCCGAAGGAGCCCGTCCCGGCCGGATGGTGAAGCAGTGCAACGCATGGACCCGGTCCCCAGGCCGCGCTGATCCGCGGCGCTTTTTCCGGCGCGATGCTTTTCGCTCACGCCGTTGTGAGCAGTTGCTTAGCGAAAATACCGAAGCCAGATCAACGTCGATCTTATGGAATCATTCCAGCTTGATGTAGAACCGTTCTAATACTTGTACATGCGGTCCGGTTCGGTTGCGTCGGCAACGCGTGCACAACCAAAGGTTTCGTGCATACAATGGCACGGAGATTGCCAAGGGCTCCGCGGTCAAGGAGCGTATTATGGATTCACTCTCGTCGCGCCGCCGCTGGGTTCAGCTCGGCCTGGGCCTGCTCGTCATGATGACGATCTCGAGCCCGCAATACGTGTGGACGCTGTTCGTGAAGCCGTTCCAGGCGACGACCGGCGCGGGCCTGCCGGCCGTGCAGGTCACCTTCACGCTGCTGATCGTCCTGCAGACCTTCTTCTCGCCGGTGCAGGGCTGGCTCTGCGACCGCTTCAGCCCGAAGGTGATGATCGCCCTCGGCGCCGCGATCAGCGGCCTCGGCTGGGTGGCCGCCTCCTCGGTGGATTCGCTCATCGGGCTCTACGCCACCTACGGCCTGCTCTGCGGGCTCGGCACCGGCATCGTCTACGTCGGCGTCGTCGGCCTGATGGTGCGCTGGTTCCCGGACCGCCGCGGCTTCGCCGCCGGCATCGTCGCCGCGGGCTACGGCATGGGGGCGATGATCACCACCTTCCCGATCACCGACATGATGGCGGCCTCGGGGTATCGCCACACCCTGATGGTGTTCGGGCTCATCCTCGGCGCGGTGGGCTTCCTGGCCGCGCTCGGCCTGCGCGCGCCGCTGGCCGGCGAGGTTCCGGCGGCCGAGCCCGCGCGGGCCGTCCAGGTCACATCGCAGATCCCCCAGCAGGTCACCCGCGACGTGGCGCCGCGCGAGATGCTGCGCACGCCGCTGTTCTGGTTGATGTTCGCCATGATGACGATGATGTCGACGGGCGGCCTCATGGTGGTGGCGCAGTTCGCGGCCTTCGCGCGGGAGTTCGGCGTCGCCGACGCCCTCGTGTTCGGCTTCGCGGCGCTGCCCTTCGCGCTGACCTTCGACCGCATCACCAACGGCCTGACGCGACCCTTCTTCGGCTGGGTCTCGGACAACATCGGGCGCGAGCAGACCATGGCGATCGCCTTCGCGCTGGAGGCGGTGGCCATCGCGGTGCTGCTGATCTTCCGCGAGAACGCCTACGCGTTCGCGCTCCTGTCCGGCGTCGTGTTCTTCGCCTGGGGCGAGATCTTCTCGCTGTTCCCCTCGACGCTGACCGACACGTTCGGGACGAAGCACGCCACCACGAACTACGGCTTCCTCTACATGGCGCAGGGCGTCGGCTCGCTGCTGGGGGGCCCGGTGGCGGCCCTGATCCACGACGCGGCGGGGAGCTGGATCCCGGTCTTCTCGATCGCGATCGTGCTCGACCTCGTGACGGCCACCCTCGCCTGGTTCGCCCTGCGGCCGATGCGGCGCAGCTACCTCGGCGCACCCGGCGCGGTCGCGGCGGATCCCGTGGCGATCAGGCCGGCGCTGGGCTGAGCGGGGCGCGGAGACCCGCGCGAGGCGAAGCGTGGCGGTGCGGGTTCCCTCCCGCACCGCCACATTCGTGTTACTGCACCGCGACAAATTCTCGCTATTCGCGCAATCATGCAAGATAAGCAACTGATCTGCATAATATTTTCATAGTTTTGATGTGCGAATGCGCACGTGAATCGATACTGCATCGCACCATATGCCGGTCATCGCAGGCAGCGCAGCCGACGAGCCGAGGCGAAATCCCGCTTCGACTTCGGCGACTGCGCCCGATGACAAGGATAGTATCGATGAAGAACCGTCTCGCCTCTGCCGGCCTCGCCCTCGGCCTCATCGCCGGCCTGCCGGCCGCCGCCCTGGCGCAGGGCTACGCGGGCTACGGCAGCCAGAGCTACGAGGTCGACGCCTACGGTCGGCCGACCCTCAACGTCTGGGGCGCCCGGGTGAACCCGACGAACGGCTCCGACGGCCTGCTCGGCCTGCCGGCCGCGGCGGTCGGCGGTGCCACCGCGATCGTCGGCGCGCCCCTCGGCGCCACCTACAACGTGCTGACGACGGGCTCGGTCGCCCCGCGCGGCGCCATCGACTCGGCCAAGGCCGGCAACGCCAACCAGCAGGCCCGCCCGGTCCGCCAGTACGGCAACACCGCCGGCGGCACCCTCGACTGAGCCGGCATCCCACCCGGGACCTGATCGACGGCGGCGAGGCCCGATGGCTTCGCCGCCGTTTTTCGTCGTGTCCTCAGCCGCGGGCGGCGCTCACGGCGAGCTCGGGCTTGTGGTTGAGGGTCTGGAACACGACGCAGTAGCGCTCCGTCAGCTTGAGGAGCTGGTCGAGCTTCTCCTGCGGCGCGTCCGTGTCGAGGGCGAAGGACAGGCGGATCGCCCGGAAGCCCACCGGCGCCTCCTTGTCGACCCCGAGCGTGCCCCGGAAGTCGAGGTCGCCCTCGGCGCTCACCGTGCCGGCGCGCAGCGGGATCTCCAGGGCGGTCGCCACCGCCTTCACGGTGACGCCCGCGCAGGCGACGAGGGCTTCGAGCAGCATGTCGCCCGAGCAGAGCTCGGCGCCGGAGCCGCCGGTGGCCGGGTGCAGCCCCGCCACCGCCAGGGCCCGGCCGGTCTCGACCTTGCAGGCGATGCTCGTGTCGTCGAGGGAGCCCTTCGCCTTCAGGGTGATCACCGCCGAATCCGGGGCGTTGCGGTACTGGTCCTTCAGGGGCGCCTGAAGCGCGCGCAGGGTCGTGGCGTCCATCGTCGTCTCCTCGCTGGTCGGTTCGTCCGGGATCGTCTTGTCCGGCCGGGGCCATAGCCCGGCCGGCGCCTCACCACCAGTTCGCGGTCTGGGGTTGCGCCGCCGCCCGCTGCGGGCGCAGCGAGCGGTCGAGGGCGGCGAGGATGCTGCGGGTGGCCGCCTCGCTCTGCGGCGCCGTCGGGTCGCGCGGGCGCGGCAGCGGCAGGGTGATCGCGTCGTCGAGGCGCCCGGGGCTCGGGCGCATCACCACCGCCCGGTCGGCCAGGGCCACCGCCTCGCCGACGTCGTGCATCACGATCAGGATGGTCGGGCGCACCTCCGCCCAGAGCGCGAGCAGGTGCCCGTGCAGGTCGCGGCGCGTGAAGGCGTCGAGCGCCGAGAACGGCTCGTCGAGGAGCAGCACCCGGGGGTTCGTCACGAAGGCGCGGGCGATCGAGACCCGCTGCTGCTGGCCGCCCGAGAGCTCCCGCGGCCAGCGCCGCGCGTGCCCGGAGAGACCCACCCGCTCCAGCGCGTGGGCGACGCGAGCCCGCTGCTCGCCGCGCGGCCGGTCGGCGAGCCCGAAGCCGACATTCTCGGCGACGCTGAGCCAGGGCAAGAGCCGCGGCTCCTGGAAGACGAGGCCGACGCCGGCATGGGGCGCCGCGATCGTCTCGCCGTCGAGGCGGATGCTGCCGGCGCTCGCCCGGTCGAGCCCGGCCACGAGGCGCAGCAGGGTGGTCTTGCCGCAGCCCGACCCGCCGATCAGCGCGACGATCTCGCCCGCCGGCACCGCGAGGTCGACGGCCTCGAGCGCCCGGGTCCCGTCCGCATAGGTCTTCGAGAGGCGTTCGATCTCGAGCACGCTGCACCCTCGCTCACGGAACACGCGTCAGGGCAGGAGCGGCCGCCCTGTCGCCGGAATGGCACAGGGCGGACGGCGCTGCCAATGCTAAGCCGTCCCCGACCCTTCGGAGTGCGGGGACGATGCTGCGGACGACCGCCCGGACGATCCTTTTCGCGATGATCCTCGCCGCGGACGCCGGGCCGGGCCGGGCGGCCGACCTCGGCCCCGCGGACCGCGGCGGCGGCCCGCCCGCCGGCCGCTTCCTCGCGACCTGCGAGGATCTCGGGCAGTTCTGCAGGGCCGAGACCTGCGGTCGCGACCAGATCGACGCCGCCCTCGGCTGCCGGGCCGCCTGCCCGAGCGGGGTCGTGCTCTCCGTGGTGCCGGCCCGCTGCCCCCTGCCCTCCGTCCGCGTCACCCTCCGCCGGAAGGGGTGAGGCGCGAGAGAAAAAGTCGGAGAAAAGTCCGGCAACGAAACATCCGGAGACGCATTAACCCAGGCTAACAGCGGCCATGGGCCGCAGGAGACACACGAGCGAGAGGAACGGTGCCCCCACGCGCGGATGCGGCACCCTGGTCACCGATGCATCACAAGAACGATCTCCAGCCGCCCCGTGCCGGGGCCACGTCGGACCCGGTCCTGTACGGCGTCGCCCACGGGCTCGCCGAGCTGTTCCCGCCGGTCGACCTGTCCGGGCGCCCGATCCGCGACGAGGGTCAGGGCGACGGCGGCGAGCCCGCCGAGGACGGCAGCGAAGACTAGGAATCCGCCGTCGTCACAGCGCCTCGCGCGCCGTGTCCTGCCAGCGCACGAGCGGGTTCGTGAGGGCGACGAGGAGCGCGTCGGCGATCTTGCCCACCACCGCGAAGGCGATGATGGCGGCGAGGATCTGCTCCGGCTTGCTGAATTGCTGCCCGTCGACCAGCAGGTAGCCGAGGCCCTCGGACGCGCCCATCAGCTCGGCCGCCACCACGAACAGGAAGCCGAGGCCGAGGCCGGTGCGCAGCGCCACCAGCGTCGCGGGCAGCACGGCCGGCAGCAGGATGCGGCGCACCAGCGCCCCTTTCGAGAGGCGGAAGATCCGGCCCACCTCCACGAGCTTGCGATCGACCGAGGCGATGGCGCCCGCGACCCCGACATAGACCGGGAAGAACACGCCCACCGCGATGAGCGTCACCTTCGGCGTCTCCAGGATCCCGAACCACAGGATGAACAGCGGCACCCAGGCCAGCGAGGGCACCGCCCGGAGCGCCTGGAGGCTCGGGTCCACGAGCCAGCGCAGCACGGGCAGCGTGGCGACGAGCGCGCCGGCCAGAATGCCGGCGCCCGCCCCGAACAGGAAGCCGAGCCCGACCCGCACGAGCGTCGCCTGGACGTGGACCCGGAGATCGCCCGAGGCCGCGAGTTCGAGGAGCGTGGCGCCGATCCGGCTCGGGCTCGGCAGCAGGCGCCCCTGCGCGAGGCCCGTGCGCACCGCGACCTCCCAGGCGAGCGCCAGGGCGAGCGGCAGCAGCAGGCCGAGGGCGAGGCGCCGGACGCCGAGCGCCGCGCCCCCGAGAGCCCGGCCGCGGCCCGCCCCGGGGCGCGGAGCCTCCGAGGGAGTTTCCGGAGTAGCCTCCGGGGAGACCTGCACGGGCGTGCTCAGCGGGCGGGGGCCGGGTTGAAGGCGGGGTCGATCAGCCCGTCGACCGCGGCCGCGACGTCGGTGCCGGCCGGGATCACGCCGGCCTGCTGCAGGGCGAGCCCCGCGGCCTTGATCGTCTCGGCCTGGGCCGGGCCGATGGCCGGGCGCGACAGGTCGGTCCGCTCGATCTGCCGGGCGATGACGGGCTCGGGGAGCTTCGTCGCGGCGACCAGCGCCGCCTTCAGGGCGTCCGGGTTCTTGAGCGCGTAGGCGCGGGCCTCCTCGTAGGCCGCGATGACCGTGCGCACGAGGTCCGGATGCTCCTTCGCGAAGGCCTCGCGCACGTCGAGCACGCCCCAGGTGTTGGCGTCGGCGTCGCGGAAGAAGAGCACGTCGTCGTTCTCGATCTCGGCCGCGGCCATCATCGGGTCGAGGCCCGCCCAGGCATCGACGTCGCCGCGGTCGAGGGCCGTGCGGCCGTCCGCGTGCTGCAGGAGGACGAGCTTGGCGTCGCGCTCGGTGAGCCCCGCGCCCTGGAGCGCCCGGATCAGGAAGATGTGCGGGTCGGTGCCCCGCGTCACCGCGATGCGCTTGCCCTTGAGGTCCGCGGGCTTGGCGATGCCGGTGTCCTTGCGGGTGACGAGCGCCGTCCATTCCGGCCGCGAGTAGGCGTAGATCGCCTTGATCGGGTTGCCGTTGATGCGGGCGAGGAGCGCCGCGGCGCCGGCCGACGAGCCGATGTCGATGGCGCCGCCGTTGAGGAATTCCAGCGCCTTGTTGGAGCCGAGCGACTGGACCCAGCGCACCTTGATGCCGCGGGCCTTGAGCGCCTCCTCGAGGAACCCCTTGTCCTTGAGGAGGAGGCTGACCGGGTTGTAGGTCGCCCAGTCGAGGCGGATCTCCTTGACCTCGTCCGCGGCGGCGGGACCGGACAGGGCGGCGAGCGCGACGAGCGCGGCACCGAGGACGCTGCGGCGCAGCAGTGAGCGGTCGAGGCGCATGGCGTATCTGTCCCTCGCGGCCGGGCCCGACGCGGCCCACAGGACCATCAGCTAGGCAATCGCGTTCGGTACGTCAAACGGATTTTCCGCAGGATAGAACGACCCCGGCGAGCTGCAGCCCCGCGAATGCAGCGTCGCGAAGTCCGGTTGTGCGCAACCGCTGGCAGGCGGCCCGCGACGTGCTAAGGGCTCCCACCTCCATTCGTGCTGCGTCTCGCGCAGTGCATCCGTCCTCGGTGCCGTCAGGCGTGTCGTGAACGCAGCGCGGATGGCCGTGGGGACCCCAACGGGAGCACCATGTTCGACGCCGTCGCCGCCCTCGACAAGGTCCTGGACTCGCTCGACCGGGAGGCCCGCGAGCCGACGAAGCTGCGCGCCGCCCTGGTCCCGGAGCTGCGCGCGGTGATCGAGCGCGGCCACAAGGAGGCCGAGAAGCTGCTGATCCGGAGCCGCGACGGCGTCGCCTGCGCGCGCTACCTGAGCCGGCTCACCGACGCGGTGGTTCGCGCGATCCACGACGCGGTGGTCTGGCGGCTCTACCCGAACGACAACCCCTCCACCGGCGAGCAGCTCGCCATCGTGGCGACCGGCGGCTACGGCCGGGGCACCATGGCCCCGGGCTCGGACATCGACCTGCTGTTCCTGCTTCCCTACAAGCAGACGGCCTGGTCCGAGAGCGTCGTCGAGGCGATGCTCTACGTGCTGTGGGACCTCAAGCTGAAGGTCGGCCACGCCACCCGCTCGGTGGAGGAGTGCCTGCGCGAGGCCCGCGCCGACATGACGATCCGCACGGCGCTCCTCGAGGCGCGCTTCCTGTTCGGCTCCCGCACGCTGTTCGAGGCGCTGGTGACGCGCTTCGACGCCGAGCTCGTCGTCGGCTCGGCCGCCGAGTTCGTGGACGCGAAGCTGCGCGAGCGGGACGGGCGCGTCACCAAGGCCGGCTCCTCGCGCTACCTCGTCGAGCCGAACGTCAAGGACGGCAAGGGGGGCCTGCGCGACCTCAACACCCTGTTCTGGATCGCCAAGTACACCTACCGGGTCCGCGACCAGGCCGAGCTCGTCGCCGCCGGGCTGTTCACGCCCGAGGAGTACAAGCTGTTCGAGCGCTGCGACGAGTTCCTGTGGCGGGTGCGCTGCCACCTGCATTTCGTCACCGGCCGGCCGGAGGAGCGGCTCTCCTTCGGGCTGCAGCCGAAGATCGCCGAGCGCCTCGGCTTCACGGCCCGCGGCGGCCTGTCGGGCGTCGAGCGCTTCATGAAGGCCTACTTCCTGATCGCCAAGGACGTCGGCGACCTCACCGCCATCGTCTGCGCGGAGCTGGAGGCCCGGCACGCCAAGCGCACGCCGGTGCTCGACCGCTGGATCGGCCGCTTCCGCGACCGCTTCCGCGCCACCGCCATCGAGGCCGAGGATTTCTGGATCGACCACGGCCGGGTCAACGTGCGCGCCGAGGACGCCTTCGAGCGCGACCCCGTCAACCTGATCCGCCTGTTCTGGCTCGCCGACCGCCACAACCTGCCGATCCACCCGGACGCCAAGCGCCTCGCCAGCCGCTCGCTCCGGCTGATCGGCCACTCCCTCCGCGCGGATGCCGAGGCGAACCGCCTGTTCCTCGACCTCCTGACCTCGAAGAACTCGCCGGAGACCATCCTGCGCCAGATGAACGAGGCCGGCGTGCTCGGCCGCTTCATCCCGGATTTCGGGCGCATCGTGGCGATGATGCAGTTCAACATGTACCACCACTTCACGGTGGACGAGCACCTGCTACGGACCCTCGGCACCCTCAACGCCATCGAGTCGGGCCGCGTCGAGGAGGAGTATCCCCTCGTCTCGCGGCTGATCGGCACGATCCACAACCGCACCGCCCTCTACGTGGCGATCCTCCTGCACGACATCGCCAAGGGCCGCCCCGAGGACCACTCGATCGCGGGCGCGGCCATCGCCCGCAAGCTCGGGCCGCGCTTCGGCCTGTCGCAGGCCGAGGTGGAAACCGTCGCCTGGCTCGTCGAGCACCATCTCCTCATGTCGATGACGGCCCAGAGCCGCGACCTCTCGGACCCGAAGACCATCGAGAAGTTCGCGAGCGTGGTGCAGACGCTGGAGCGCCTGAAGCTCCTCGCCATCCTGACGGTGGCCGACATCACGGCGGTCGGCCCCGGCGTCTGGACCGCCTGGAAGGGCACGCTGATCCGCACCCTCTACGACGAGACCGAGGTGGTGCTCTCAGGCGGGCACTCGGAGATCGCCCGCACCGACCGGGTGCGGCTGATCCAGATGGCGCTGCGCGAGCAGCTCTCCGACTGGTCGTCCGAGATCTTCGACGCCTACGCGGCGCGCCACGGGCAGGCCTACTGGCTGAAGGTCGAGGCGGTGCGCCAGTTCAAGAACGCGGGCTTCCTGCGCCGGACCACCGAGGAGGGCCGCACGGTCGCGACCGACGTCGAGACCGATCCGGTGCGGGGCGTCACCGAGCTGACGGTCTACTCCCCCGACCATCCGCGGCTCCTCGCCATCATCACCGGCGCCTGCGCGGCGGCGGGGGGCAACATCGTGGACGCCCAGATCTTCACCACGAGCGACGGCTTCGCCCTCGACTCGATCTTCATCTCCCGCGCCTTCGAACGGGACGAGGACGAGATGCGCCGGGCCCGCCGCATCACCGCGGCGATCGAGCGGGCGCTCAAGGGCGAGATCCGCATCGCCGACCTCGTGGCCGACAAGCATCCGCCGGTCTCGGGCCGGGCCAAGACCTTCCTGGTCCCCCCCGACATCTCGATCGACAACGCCCTGTCGAGCCGGGAGACGGTGGTGGAGATCACCGGCCTCGACCGGCCGGGCCTCCTCTACGAGCTGACCACGGTCCTGAGCCGGCTCTCGCTCAACATCACCTCGGCGCACGTCGCCACCTTCGGCGAGCGGGCGGTCGACGTCTTCTACGTCACCGACCTCACCGGCACCCGGGTGACGCAGCCCGACCGCCAGGCGGCGATCCGCGCGGCCGTGATGGAGGTGTTCGCGGGCGACGTGGCGGCCCTCAAGGCGGAGGGCCTCGAGGCGCTCGTCGCCGCCCCGCCTCCGCGGGAGGCGTGATCAGCCGGGGCCGAGCCGTGCGGCGGCCGCCCGCGCCAGGAAGCCGGAACGGCTCTCGCCCGCGGCGCGCGCAGCCCGGTCGATGCGCCTGAGCAGGCTTTCCTCCAGGGAGATGTTCACCCGGACGGCGCGGCTCGGCAGATCGACCTCGATCAGCCCGACCAGCGCACCGGCGCTGTCCTGCGCGAAGGTCGGGTCGTGCCGCACGGCGTCGAGCGTCCGCGCCACGGGAACCGGGTCCCCGTCCTCGACGAGTCCGGCCACGTGGAAGGCCAGCATCTCGGCGGCCTTGGCATAGAGGGTGTCGAGGTCCGCCGCGACGGTCGTCGCACCCGGAAAGTCCGGAAACGACGCGCCGAAGCGGCCGTCCTGCTCGTGAATCAGCGCGACGACGCGTGCCATGCCCGAGGCTCCCGTGCTGAGGGCCGAGCGCTCACCAAGCCCAGCCAGCCTGACGATAGATGCTGCGCAGCGTGCCGAGCGGAATTTCGGGCTCGCCGGTGTCGACCGTCACCTTGCCGGGCTTCTCCGGGTGCTTGAACTGGACGTGATCGCCGGGCCCGCGCCGGGCGACCGCCCAACCGTCCGCGCGCAGCGCCGCCAGCACGTCGCGGGTTCGTCGGCTCCGGCTCACCGGCGTCATGGGAGACGTCCCGAAGGAGACTGCGCTTCATCGTGTGTTTCGTTACACACCCGGCGCCGGGCGGCAATCGGGTTGATTTCGTTGCCCCCGCGCCTGATATCAGCGCCGAAATCCCATCCCTCCCCGACGACTGAATCGCGATGATGAGCAACGACATGGAGCACGACGACCGGCACCAGGACGCGGCCACGCCCGGTCCGGGCGCGGCCTCGCAGGCCGGCGCCGCCCAGGTGGACGGCGCGGGCGAGACGCAGCCCGGCGGCGAGGCGCTGGCGGCGGTGACGGCCGAGCGCGACGAGATGAAGGACCGCCTGCTGCGCACCCTCGCCGAGATGGAGAACCTGCGCCGGCGCACCGAGCGCGAGGTGGCGGACGCCCGCACCTACGCGGTGACGAACTTCGCCCGCGACATGCTCAACGTCGCCGACAACGTGCGGCGGGCCCTGGAGAGCGTGCCGGCCGGCGAGCGCGAGGCCGCCCAGGGGTCGCTGAAGGGCCTCCTCGACGGCATCGAACTCACCGAGCGCGACCTCGCCAAGACGCTGGAGCGCCACGGCGTGAAGCCGGTGGAGCCGCAGGGCCAGCGCTTCGACCCGAACCGCCACCAGGCGATGTTCGAGGTGCCGAACGCCGAGGTGCCGGCCGGCACCGTCGTGCAGGTGGTGCAGTCCGGCTACGTGATCGGCGAGCGCGTGCTGCGCCCGGCCCTCGTCGGCGTCGCCAAGGGCGGCCCGAAGGCCGCCGCCAGCCCCGCCGACGCGGCCTGATCAGTCGAGGCAGGGCAGGACGAGCGCCCCGTCCGCGATGAAGCGGGCGGTGCCGCGCAGCCCGTCCGGTGTGCGCGGGTCCTCGGCGATGAGGCCAGCCTCCGCGTGCAGGCGGTCGTGGCAGGCGCAGTGCGGGAGCTGCCCGCTCGCCGGCTCCGGCGTGCAGGCATCGTGATGCATGCAGGCCCGGTCGAGGGCATCGACCGGCGGGTAGCCGGGGCCGCGGTTGCCCGGCCCGCAGAAATTGCCGTGGATCAGGAGCGCGCCCCGCCTCGCGTCCAGGCGCGGCAGATCCTGGGCGAGCGCCCCGAGACCGATGCCGGAGAGGCAGAGGCTCAGGGCGAGGGCGAGATGGGGTCTGACGGTCACGGCGGGTCCCTCCTGCGGGTGGCCACCTCTACCGCCAAGATGGCACAGGCCCGTGACGGGACAACCTGTGCGGACGGCGCCTGCGTAGAGCGCGCCGCCCCTCAGAAGCGGTAGTTGAGACCCGCCCGCACGAGGCCGAAGCCGGACTCGGCGCGGCCGCCGCCGTAGTAGGCCGGCACCGTCGCGTCGTAGACGGTCGCGCCCGAGAAGCGGCGGGCGAGGTTGACGTAGAGTCCCTCGATCTTCGCCGAGAGCTTGTCGGTGAAGGCGTATTCGAGGCCGCCGCCGACCGCGTAGCCGGTGCGGGTGGTGTCCGGCAGGGCGTACGGATAGGCGGCCGCGGCGGCCGAGCGCGCCCCGCCCCCGTAGGCGAAGCCCCCGGTCCCGTAGATCAGGACCCGGTCGAAGGCGTAGCCGACGCGGCCGCGCACCGTCCCGAAATAGTCGAGGCTCGGCCGCACGCCGTAGTAGGGGGTGGTGCCCAGGTACGCGGCATCGGCCTTGGCGAAGGCGGTGCCCTGGATGTCGGCCTCGACGCCCAGCACGAAGCCGGAGCCCGGTGTGAACTGATAATTGTAGCCGATCTGGCCGCCGCCCGCGAAGCCGCCGCCCGAGCGGCCGCCCGTCACGGTGCCGTAGGTCGGGTCCTCGAAGCGTCCCGACCCGCCCCGGAACGCGTAGCCGGCGTTCACGCCGACGTAGAGGCCCGTCCAGGTGAAGGCCGGCGGCAGGGGCAGGAGCGGCGGGGCTTGCCGGGCCGGCAGGTCGGCCGCGAGGGCGTGCGTCGCCGCAGCGAGGCCGAAGGCGGCCGCCGGAATCGATTTGAGCATGAGGGTTTCCTTGTGGGGCCTGCGGAACCGCTCCGGCCTCAGAGCGCCAGTACGAGCAGGCCGACGATGGTGACGGCCAGGATCATGCAGATGGCGAGGTCGAGGACCTGGGCTCCGCCGCAGGGGTGTCGATCGGGCTCGGCCATGGCGCGGCTCGGGAAGCCGGCATCCGCGATGCCGGTGCTCGGAAGGGTCGTCACGACCTTCACCGGGGGCTCGGTGCCGCGGTCGCGACCCGGAGGGTGGTCGCCGCCGCGCCGGAGGGGAAGGGCGCGGCGGCGACCGGCCCGGTCCGCGGGGTCGCCGGGCGGTGGACCATGTCCGCGGCGGCGCTCCCGAGGACGGGCAGGGCGAGGGCCGCGAGGCCGCACAGGCCCCGCAGCAGGTGAACGGACCGCAGCGGTCGTGCGGCGGCGCGGGGCGTCAGGCGGAGCGGCGATCCGCCGGAGAGGTGGTTCGGGATCATCGCGCCTTTCCGTCCTGTTGGCGTGGGAAATTTGACCACGCCGCCAAGCTACGTGTGCAAATTTCCCACGTCAACAGGAATTCGACGGTCGCAGGTGCGCGTCCGCACGCTGTGGGATTGTATCCCACACATGGACCGGTAAGCTGCCGCCATGTCCGAGATCGGTCAGACCGCCCCGGAGGGCGCCGACCTGCACGCGCCGGTGGCCCGGCTGCTGCGCCCCTTGGTGCGCCTGTTCGTGGCCCGGGGGATCACCTTCCCGGCGCTGACCAACCTCCTGCGCGAGCTCTACGTGAACGTCGCCGAGTACGACTTCGCCCTGCCCGGCAAGGAGCAGACGGACAGCCGCGTGAGCCTCCTGACCGGGATCCACCGCAAGGAGGTGCGGCGCCTGCGCGGGGCGGGCGCGCCGGTCAGCGCCGTGCCCGCCGCCGTCTCGCGCACCAGCCGGATCATCGCCCGCTGGCTCGCGGACCCGCGCTTCACCGATGCCGAGGGCCGCCCCCTGCCCCTGCCCCGCGCCGCGGAGGGCGAGGCGCCCTCCTTCGAGAGCCTCGTCGCGGGCGTCACCCGGGACCTTCGCCCCCGCGCGGTGCTCGACGAATGGCTCGACCGCGGCCTCGCGACCCTGGACGCGGAGGAGCGGATCGTGCTCGCCGAGAGCGCCTACGTGCCGAAGGGCGGCGGCGAGCCGCAGCTCTACTATTTCGGCCGGAACCTGCACGACCACATCGCGGCGAGCGTCGCCAACATCACCGGCGAGGCGCCCCGCTTCCTGGAGCGGGCCGTGCACTACGACGGCCTCTCGGCGGAGCTCGCCGCGCGGCTCGAGCGGCGCGCCCGCGAGATCGCCATGGAAGCGCTGCACAAGGCCAACCGCGAGGCGCACGCCGCCTGCGAGACCGACCCGGGCGGCGACCATCGCTGGAACTTCGGCCTCTACGTCTATGCCGAGGCGCCGGCCGCCCCGGACGCCGCCCCGGCCGACCCGAGCGCCTGAGGAGCGGCCGCTTGCGCCAGCCCGCCCCGCATCGCCGCCGCGTCCTGCACCTGCTGGCAGGCGTCGCGGGCGCCCTCCTGCCGGGCGCCCTCCCGCCGGGCAGCGGCCTCGCCGCGCCGGGAGACGCCCCGCGGGACCAGGGCATCGGCGGCACCGGCGCCCGCCCGGCCGAGGAGCCCGGCGGCAGCCCCCTCGGCGAGGGGGACCGGGGCATCGGCGGCACGGGGGTCATCGGCACGATCCGCCGCTTCGGGTCGATCATCGTCAACGACCTGCGCATCGCCTACCCGAAGGACGTCGCGGTGGAGATCGACGGGGTGCCCGCGCGCGCGGCGGATTTGCGCATCGGCCACGTCGTCCGGGTGGTGGCCCGCCCGGAGGGCGACGGCCTCGCGACCGGACGGATCGCGGTGACGAGCGAGGTGGTGGGGCCCGTCGAGGCGGTGGCGAAGGGTGGCCTCACGGTCCTCGGCCAGAGGGTCTCGACCGCCGGCCTCAAGGGGCGCTGGGCGGTCGGCGAGCGCGTCGCCGTGAGCGGCCTGCGCCGGCCGGACGGTGTGATCGTGGCGAGCCTCGTCGAGGCGCGGGGTCCGGGGCCCGCCCGGGTCGCCGGGCCGGTGCGGCGGGGGGCGGACGGCACGCCGATGATCGGGGGCCTGCGCCTCGACGGCGCGGGGGCCGGGCTCGTCGGGCGCCGCGCCCTGGTCACCGGCGAGCCCGTCGCCGGTGCGGCCGGCCTCGCGGTGGCGCGGGCGGTACCGGCGGAGGCGGGCTTCGTGCCGGGCCTCAGGCGCGTCTCCATCGAGGCCTATATCGGCCGGCGCGGCGACCGCATCGCCCTCGGCTCCGGGCTGCCGGTCAGCGGCTCCCCGAGCGCCGAGATCCCCCGGCGCGGCAGCGTGCGGGCCGTGCTCACCACGGACGTCGCCGCCGACGGCCGCCTCACCGTCGAGCGCCTGCGCGTCGAGGACCGCATCGCTCCGACCAGCCCCGAGCGCGGGATCGACCGCCCCCCCGGAGGCCCGCAATCG
This sequence comes from Methylobacterium sp. A54F, assembly GCF_053346035.1. Classification (NCBI taxonomy): domain Bacteria; kingdom Pseudomonadati; phylum Pseudomonadota; class Alphaproteobacteria; order Hyphomicrobiales; family Methylobacteriaceae; genus Methylobacterium; species Methylobacterium sp. A54F. The sequence goes on from NZ_JBKFBF010000001.1 coordinate 109,752, forward strand.
CCCCGCTTCGAGCGCCTGCCGGACCGGCTCGATCCGCGCGGAGGCTCCGGCCTGCGGGAGGGCCTCGGCCCCCGCGGCGGCCTGCCGGACCGGGGTCCGGGCGGCGTCGGCGGACCCCGCGGGCTCGACATCGACACCCGCACCGCACCGGGCCCTGCCGGCGGCTTCGGGGGGCCTGCCGGCGGCTTCGGGGGTCCCGCCGGGGGCGTCGGAGGGCCCCCGGGCGGGTTCGGCGGCGGCAATTTCGGGGGCGGCAACCTCGGGGGAGCGGTCGGAGGCCCGGGCGGCCTCGCGCCCGGGGGCGGGCCGGGGGGTGGCCTGCCAGGAGGCGGCCTGCCAGGAGGCGGCCTGCCCGGGGGTCTCGGCGGGCGGCGCTGAGCGCCGGCCCGGACCGCCCGGTCGCGCAAATCCTCGGGATCCCGTTAACCCAATCTTAACCAGCCGATTGCTGCCGGATCCCAACCGTGACACGTTCGTTAATGAAAGCTTAACGGTTGGGCCACGGCGATGCGGTGCGCGATTTCGGGGCGGCGGGGTTCGGTGGCGGCGGCCGTGCGGCGGCGCGCGATCGCCGGGGTCGGGCTGCTCGCCGGCGCCCTGGCGGCCCTGGCGGCGGGGCCGGCCGCGGCCCAGACCTTCGCGGCCCTGCCGAGCGTGCCGAGCGTCGCGACGACCTCCGGCGAGGCCCGCCCGATCACGGCCTGGGTCACCTTCTGCCAGCACTACCCGGGCGAGTGCGTCCTCGACCGCACCGAGGCGGCGCAGATCACCCTGACGCCCCACCTGTGGAGCACGATCGTCTCGGTCAACAAGCGGGTGAACAAGTCGGTCGAGGCGATGACCGACATGGACCACCTCCACGTGCCGGACCGCTGGGACCTCGCCGAGGACGGCATCGGCGACTGCGAGGACTTCCAGCTCCTCAAGCGCCACCTGCTGGCCGCCGCCGGCCTGCCCCGCCGGGCGATGCGGATGACCGTGGTCATCGACGAGAAGGGCGAGGGCCACGCGGTGCTGACGCTGATCACCGACCGGGGCGACCTCATCCTCGACAACAAGACCAACGCGGTCCTGCCCTGGAACCGGACCGGCTACACCTTCATCAAGCGCGAGAGCCAGGATGCGGTGGCGTGGGTGTCCCTCGGCCGCAGCACCTCGCCGGTCACCACCGCGAACCGCTGAGCGGGCATCCCGAAACGGCACGCCAACCTTTGGGAAAGGTTATCGCCGGCTTAACGGATTCGGCGCAGGCTGCGCCGATCCCCGACTCCTGCCGAAGCCTGTGCCGATGCCTGCCCTCCGCCCGCGCACCATCGCCGGCCCGCTCCTCGCCGCCGGGCTCCTCGCTGCCGGACAGGCGGCGGCCGGCGAGGCGGCCGAGCGGCACGCGGCCTGGCGCGGCTGCCTGCAGCGCAACTTCGGTCTCCAGGCGACCCTGACGAGCCGCGTCCTCGCCGCGGACGGCGCCCTGCGCGCCTGCACGGCGCCGGAGGCCGCCTACTTCGCGGCGCTCGCGGCCTCGCCGCTCCTCGATGCGGACGACATGGGTCAGGCCCGCGTCGCCCTCCTCGCGCGGGCCAGGGGCTGGCTCCTCGGGCGCAGGACCTCGTCCCTCTGAGAAGATCCGTCGGACGAACGCCCTCGGTGCGTCCCTCGTCCGACCCATCCCCCTCGGCCCGCGCGTCCCGGCGGGGACGCGCACGGCCGGGCCGCGCCCGTCAGGCGGCGGCTGCGGTCTTGCGGCTCTGCGCGCCCTTCGCCGTGGCGGAGGCGGCGCGGCGGCGGCCCTTCGCGGGCGCGGCGGCCTCGGGCTCGGCGGCGGGCTCGGGCTCCGGAGCGGCGCGGCCGGGCTGGCCGAGGCCGAGGCTCTTGGCCAGGGCCGAGCGCTGCGCCGAGTAGTTGGCGGAGGTCGTCGGGTAGTCGGCCGGCAGGCCGTAGCGCTCGCGGTAGCCGTGCGGGTCGAGGCCGTGCTTGGTCAGGTGCCGCTTCAGCGTCTTGTAGGACTTGCCGTCGATGAAGCTGATCAGACCATCCGGCTTGATCGACTTGCGGACCTGCGCCGGCGTCGGCTTCTCGATCGTCTCCGCCTCGACGACGGCCGGGCCGGCCGCGAGGGCCCGCAGCGCGTCGTGCACGTTGGCAATCAGGGCCGGCAGATCGGCGACCGGCACCGAGTTGTTCGACACGTAGGCTGAGACGACATCCACGGTCCGCTCGACGTGGTTCGGCGACGACGTCTGTACAACATCAGACATTGCTGGGATCCTGCTGCAAACTTCCCTCTCGTTTCCGAGTTAAGAGGTTCTCGGATAAAAGCAAGCTCGCTCTAGCAGATATCCGGTGTCGAGATACGCACGAGCCTGCTTCCGAGCCACCCGCCGAGGCATAGAACGGGACAATTCGGCATTCCATCGGCGGATTATTCGTGCAGCTTACGGATGAATGCTCGGTAGTTCGCTCTGGTCAGTGAAGTCCGACAACGTAAGTCGGGAAAATGCCCGCTTTCTCCTCAAACCTGCGACGTCCGGCACCAATCGGTGAGCAGCACGACCAAAAATCGTTCATTCGTGGCGCGCATCGAAGATGAAATTCGATCACGGGCTGGATCACGAAACAAAGAGGCAGATCATCCCGCAGCCCGCCCTGCAATCGTTCGTCGTACGCCGGAGCGGGCACGCAGGGGCGCAAGCATTCCGCCGCAGCGTAGCCGGGCGATGCCGCATTCGTGATGACGATGCCGCGCGAATGCGGTCCTGCCCGAGGTCAGGCGAAGGACTTGCGCGGGTCGAATGCGTCGCGAACCGCCTCGCCGGAGAAGACGAGCAGACTCAGCATCACGGCGATCACCGCGAAGCCCGTGAGCCCGAGCCACGGGGCCTGCGGGCTGTCCTTGCCCTGGGCGAGCATCTCGCCGAGCGACGGCGAGCCGGGAGGGAGCCCGAAGCCGAGGAAGTCGAGGGAGGTGAGGGTGGTGATCGACCCGCTCAGGATGAAGGGCAGGAAGGTGAGCGTCGCCACCATGGCGTTCGGCAGGAGGTGGACGGTCATGATGCGCAGGTTCGACAGGCCGAGGGCCCGCGCCGCCCGCACGTACTCGAAGTTGCGCGCGCGCAGGAACTCGGCGCGCACGACGCTCACCAGGGCGACCCAGGAGAACAGCAGCATGATGCCGAGGAGCACGAAGAAGCCCGGCGCGATGAAGGCCGAGATGATGATGATCAGGTAGAGGGTCGGGATGCCGCTCCAGACCTCGATGAAGCGCTGGAAGGCGAGATCGACCCAGCCGCCGAAGTAGCCCTGCACGGCGCCCGCCGCGACGCCGATCAGCGAGGAGACGACGGCCAGGATCAGGCCGAACAGCACCGAGATCCGGAAGCCGTAGATGACGCGGGCGAGCACGTCGCGGGCGGCGTTGTCGGTGCCGAGCCAGTGGGTCTCGAGGTCGCGGCAGCGGCTGCCGCCGACCTTCTCGGCCGCGGCGCGGCACTCCGCGTCGGTGAGCGTCCAGGTGGGCGGCGAGGGGGAGGCGGTCGGCGGGTTGCTGTCGAAGGTGTTGTAGGAGAACGGGATCGGCGGCCAGATCGCGAAGCCGTTCTCGGCGATTTCCTTGCGGTTCTCCGGCATCCGGTAGTCGGTGTAGGCCAGGAAGCCGCCGAACTTCTCCTCCGGGTAATCCACGACGACCGGGAACAGCCACTCGCCCTTGTAGGAGACGAACAGGGGCCGGTCGTTGGCGATGAACTCCGCGAACAGGCTGAGGACGAACAGGACCACGAAGGTCACGAAGGACCAGTAGCCGAGCCGGTTGCCCTGGAAGTTCGCGAGGCGCCGGCGGTTGAGGGGCGACAGGCCGCGTCGGCCCTCGGGGGCGAGCACCAGGGGCTGGGCGCCGGGCATCGGCGCCGCCACGGCTTGACCCACGGCCTGGGCCTCGGTGAGCGGGGCGATCTCGTTCATCGGCTCCGCTCCCACCGCGCCGGGGCCGGCGCTATCCGTCGAGGCGCACGGCGGTTCCCTCGATCTCGCTCGGGCGCACGCCGCCGCTCCGCTCCAGGTGCCGGCGCAGCAGGCGGACGTTGCGGCGGTTGGCCTTGAAGGCGGCGTCGAACAGGTCGCCCGCCAGCGGCACCGCCCCGACGAGCCCGTCGAAGGCGACGTTCATCGCCATGCGGGCGATGAGCCAGCGGGGCGCTCCGAGGCGCTTGGCCTCGTAGACGATGTAGGACGACAGCACCATGCCGGCGACGTCGCCCACCACCGGCACGAGGCCGATCACCGCCTCGAGGCCGACCCGCCGGTTGAGGCCGGGGATCAGGAAGGCGGAATCGAGGAGGTGCGCCAGCTGCTCGAGGCGGGCGAGGCTCGCGGCCCGGTCGGCATCGGTCGCGCCGAAGGGCGGCACGGCGCCGACCCGCGTGAAGTCCATGGTCGGGGCCCGGGAGAAGGCGTTCGTCTTCATGGGGGAGGATGTGGCCCCGCACCGGGGGCGCCGCAAGGATCGGCGTGGCGCGGATCGGCGCCGCGAGGATCGCGCCCATCAGGCCGCCCTCCGCAGGAGCCCGGCCATCCGCTCCACCGCCGCGTCGAGGGTGGCGTCGTCCTTGGCGAAGCAGAGGCGCACGAGGGTCCGCACCGGGTCGGCGCCGTAGAAGGCGCTCACCGGAATCGCCGCCACGCCGTGCCGGCGCACCAGCGCCTCGCAGAAGGCGACGTCGTCGGCGTGGCCGAGCCCCCCGATGTCGATGTTGAGGAAGTAGGTCGCGGCCGAGGGCAGCACCCGGTAGCCCGCCCCGGCGAGCCCCGCGGCGAGGCGGTCCCGCGCCCGCGCGTAGCCGGCGCGCATGTCCCGGAAGTAGGCGTCCTCCTTGCCGAGCCCCCAGGCCACCGCCGCCTGCAGGTTCGGGGGCGTCGTGAAGGTGAGGTACTGGTGCGCCTTGGCGAGCACCCGCATCAGGCCCGGGGCCGCCATCACGAACCCGACCTTCCAGCCGGTCAGGCTGAAGATCTTGCCGGCCGAGCCGATCTTCACGGTCCGCTCGCGCATGCCCGGCAGGCCGATCAGCGGGATGTGGGGCGCCTCGAAGACGACGTGCTCCCAGACCTCGTCGCAGATCGCCACGGCGTCGAAGCGGCGGCAGAACCCGGCGAGCCGGTCGAGGTCCGCCCGCCCGAACTGCGTCGCGCTCGGGTTGAGGGGATTGTTGAGAATCACGGCCCGCGTGCGCGGGCCGAAGGCCGCGGCGAGGTCCGCCTCCGCGAGGCGGAAGTCCGGCGGCTGCAGGGTGACGAGGCGGGGCACGCCCCCGGCGCGGCGGATCAGGGGCAGGTATGCGTCGTAGGCGGGCGCGAACACCACCACCTCGTCGCCGGGCTCGATCAGCGCCAGGAGGGCGCCGGCGAGCGCCTCGGTGGCGCCCGACGTCACCATCACCTCGGTCTCGGGGTCTAGGGCGAGGCCCTGGTGGCGGGCGTAGTGCGCGGCGATCGCCTCGCGCAGCGCCGGCAGGCCCATCATCGGCGGATACTGGTTGTTGCCGTCCCGCAGGGCGTCCGCCGCCCGCTCGCGGAGGTCGGCGGGTCCGGGCGCGTCCGGGAAACCCTGGCCGAGGTTGATCGCCCCGTGCTCGCGGGCGAGGCGGGACATCGTCTCGAACACCGAGGTCGGGAGATCCGAGAGGACGCGGTTCATGCCTGAGCGGTGGGCGTTGCGGTCATGGCCCGCTCTAACACGCACCGTTCAGGGCGGGAAACGTGCGCAAGCGCACGTCGCTTCGGCTCCCTTGCTTCCGAAGCTCTGACGATTGTTGACATTCATCAGTCGTGAAGTATCTCTTGCTGACACGGCTGGAACGGCGTGTCGCGGCGCGGAACTCCGCCCCCTCGTTTCGCTCCTGCGATACGCCGCTCCGGTCGTGGATCGGGCCGCCATCTCCCTGGCGGCCCTTTTCGCGTGACGCCACGGCCGTCGCCGCCTATCGGTGGCCGGGCCCCGCACGACGGCCGGCCAGCCACACCCATCGCGGTCATGCGAACCTGTCTCCTCCTCGCGCTCGCGACCGGTCTCCTGGGCCTCGGCCTGCGCCTCGCCGTGCCGGTCGCGCCGGTGGACGAGCCGATGCGGGACGTCATCCGCTTCTATCAGTCGCTCCCGGCGGGCCAGCAACATCCCTGAAACGCCGACGCCGTACTGGCGTCTCATTGAACGCTCATGGCGGACGTCATGCAGACCGCTCGACCGAAGATGCCGCACCGGGTGCGCAGCCGTTCGGGACTTGCACGGGCGGTGGCGGGGACGAACTCTATCTGGAACAGTTCGCAGGAGCGGTTCGACGGTGCGCGTCATCGGGGCCGGCGTCGCGCAGGCTCCTCGGGTTAGGCAGTCATGAACGAGAGTTCACCGATCCGGACCGAACGGGCACGGGCCTTCCCGGAGGCGCCGGCCCCCGCGCGCACGCGCCGCCGCTCGCGCCTTCTCCGCTGGCTCCTCCTGCTCGTGGCACTCATGGCCGCGGGCGCGGTGGCCCATCGCTGGTACGACGCGCGCAGCACCCGCGACGCGGAGGGCACGGCGGCCCCCGGCAAGGGCGCGGGCCGCGGCGGCCGGCACATGGGCGACCAGCCGCAGGTCGTCGGCATCGCGGGCATCACGGCCGGCGACGTCCCGGTGATCCTGCAGGGGCTCGGCACGGTGACGCCGCTCGCCACCGTGACGATCCGCTCGCAGATCAGCGGCTACCTCACCGAGATCGGCTATCGCGAGGGCCAGATGGTCAAGAAGGGCGATTTCCTCGCCCAGATCGACTCGCGCCCCTACGAGGCGCTGCTGGCGCAGTACCAGGGCCAGCTCGCCCGGGACCAGGCGCTCCTGCAGAACTCGAAGCTCGACCTCGCCCGCTTCCAGCGGCTCGCGCAGCAGGATTCGATCTCGAAGCAGAACGTCGACACGCAAGGAGCCCTCGTGAAGCAGAACGAGGGCACGGTGGCGGCCGACCAGGCGCTCGTCGACCAGCAGCGGCTCAACATCACCTACACCCGCATCATCGCGCCGGTGGACGGCCGGGTCGGCCTGCGTCAGGTGGACCAGGGCAACTACATCACCGCCGCCTCGACCGCGATCGTGGTGGTGACGCAGCTCCACCCGATCTCCGTCCTGTTCACCCTGCCGGAGGACGACGTGTCCCGCGTGATGCGGCAGGTGCGGGCCGGCGCCAGGCTGACGGTGCGCGCCTACGACCGCGGCGACGCCCACGAGATCGCCGCCGGCACCCTCGACACGGTGGACAACCAGATCGACACCACCACCGGCACCGTGCGCCTGCGCGCGCTCTTCCAGAACGACGACGAGGCGCTGTTCCCGAACCAGTTCGTCAACGCCAAGCTCACCGTCGACACGGTGCGCAACGCGCCGCTGGTGCCGAACAACGCGATCCTGCAGGGCACGCCGGGCACCTACGTCTACCTGATGGACGGGGACGACAAGGTCGTGGTCCGCCCGATCAAGACCGGCGAGACCGACGGCACCCGCACGGTGGTGCTCTCCGGCCTCCAGGTCGGCGACAGGGTCGTCACGGACGGCACCGACCGCCTGCGCGACGGGGCCCCCGTGAAGATCGCGAGCGACGCGGCCGCGGGCGCCGACAAGCCCGCGGCGGACAAGGCCGCGACGGACAAGGCCGCCGCGTCCGGCGAGGAGCCGCGCCGCCACCGGCGCCGCCAGGCGCCGTGAGCGGGAACGTGCCCAGGGCCCGCCCGAGGCGCGCCGCTCGCCCCTCCCCCGGCAGAGCGGGGAGGGAGGGCGCACGCCCATGAACCCCTCCCGCCTGTTCATCCTGCGGCCGGTGGCCACCACGCTGCTGATGCTGGCGATCCTGATCGTCGGCGCGGTGTCCTACCTGAACCTGCCGGTCTCGGCCCTGCCCTCCGTCGACTACCCGACGATCCAGGTGCAGACCTTCTATCCGGGCGCGAGCCCGGAGGTGATGACCTCCGCCGTCACCGCGCCGCTGGAGCGGCAGTTCGGGCAGCTCGCCAACCTCAACCAGATGACCTCGCAGAGCTCCGCGGGGGCCTCCGTCATCACGCTGCAGTTCAGCCTCGACCTCCCCCTCGACATCGCGGAGCAGCAGGTCCAGGCGGCGATCAACGCGGCCGGCAACCTGCTGCCCTCCGACCTGCCGGCGCCGCCGATCTACGCCAAGGTGAACCCGGCCGACGCGCCGGTCCTGACGCTGGCGCTGACCTCGAAGACGCTGCCGCTGACGCAGGTGCGCGACCTCGCCGAGACGCGGCTCGCCCAGAAGATCAGCCAGGTGGCCGGCGTCGGCCTCGTCAGCATGGGGGGCGGGCAACGGCCCGCCGTGCGGGTGCGCTTCAACGCCCGGGCGCTCGCGGCCTACGGGCTCAACATCGACGACCTGCGCACCACGATCACGAACCTCAACGTCAACACGCCGAAGGGCAACATCGACGGGCCGAAGCAGTCCTACGCGATCAACGCGAACGACCAGATCCGCGACCCGAAGGTCTACGACGCGGCGATCATCGCCTACCGCAACGGCGCCCCCGTGAAGCTCTCGGACGTCGCCGACGTGGTGGAGGGCCCGGAGAACACCAAGCTCGGCGCCTGGGCGAACGAGACCCCGGCCGTCATCCTCAACATCCAGCGCCAGCCCGGCGCCAACGTCATCGCCACCGTCGACAAGATCAAGGCGCTGCTGCCCCAGCTCCAGGCGACGCTGCCGGCCGCCATCACGGTGACGCCGCTGACCGACCGCACCACCACCATCCGGGCCTCGGTGGAGGACGTGCAGTTCGAGCTCGGCCTCGCCATCGCCCTCGTGGTGCTGGTGATCTTCCTGTTCCTGCGCAGCCTCTCGGCGACGCTGATCCCGAGCCTGTCGGTGCCCCTCTCCCTGATCGGGGCGCTCGCCGTGATGGACCTCTACGGCTTCTCCCTCGACAACCTGTCCCTGATGGCCCTCACCATCGCCACGGGCTTCGTCGTGGACGACGCCATCGTGGTGATCGAGAACATCGCCCGCCACGTCGAGGACGGGGACTCGCCCCTCGAGGCCGCGCTGAAGGGCTCGCGCGAGATCGGCTTCACCATCATCTCGCTCACCGTCTCGCTGATCGCGGTGCTGATCCCGCTCCTGTTCATGGGCGACGTGGTGGGGCGCCTGTTCCACGAGTTCGCGATCACCCTCGCGGCCACCATCGTGATCTCGGCGGTGGTCTCCCTCACCCTCGTGCCGATGCTGTGCGCGCGCCTCCTCCGGCACGAGCCGGAGGGGCAGGCGCGCCGCCGCGAGGGCGTGCTGTCGCGCCTCGGCCGCCGGGCGGTCGACGGCACCATCGCGTCCTACGGGCGGTCCCTGCGGGTCGTCCTGAACAACCAGGGCCTGACCCTCCTCGTCACGCTCGGCACCGTGGCGCTCACCGCCTACCTGTTCGTGGTGATCCCCAAGGGCTTCTTCCCCGTGCAGGACACGGGGGTGATCCAGGGCATCACGCAGGCCGACCAGTCGGTCTCCTACGCGGCCATGGCGGAGCGCCAGCAGCGGCTCGCCGCGATCCTCGTCAAGGATCCGGACGTGGCGAGCCTGTCCTCCTTCATCGGGGTCGACGGCCAGAACGTGACTTTGAATTCCGGCCGGCTGCTCATCAACCTGAAGCCGCGCGACGCCCGGAGCGGCAGCGCCTCGGAGATCATCCGGCGCCTGCGGGCCGCCACCGCGGACGTCTCCGGCATCCGCCTCTACATGCAGCCGGTGCAGGACCTGACGATCGACACCGCGGTCTCGGCCACGCAGTACCAGGTGATCCTCGAGAGCCCGAACCTCTCCGAGTTCGAGACCTGGGTGCCCCGCTTCGTGGACGCCCTGAAGGGGTCCCCCGTCCTCGCCGACGTGGCGAGCGACTACCAGGGCAGCGGGCTCTCGGCCTACGTCACCATCGACCGGCCCACCGCCGGCCGCTACGGCATCACGCCGGCCACCATCGACAACGCGCTCTACGACGCGTTCGGCCAGCGCATCATCTCGACGATCTTCACCCAGTCGAACCAGTACCGGGTGATCCTCGAGGCGGACCCGGACCTCCACCGCACGGTCGAGAGCCTGGACACGATCTACCTGCCCTCCTCCACCGCCTCGAACGGGCAGGTGCCGCTCTCGGCGGTGGCCCGCGTCAGCGAGCGGCGGGCGCCGCTCCTCATCAGCCACCTGGGGCAGTTCCCGGCCACCACCGTCTCGTTCAACCTCGCCCCCGGGGCGGCGCTGGGGCAGGCGGTGGATGCGATCGACGCGGCCAAGGCCGCGGTCGCCCTGCCGGAGAGCTTCCGGGTGGTGCCGCAGGGCTCGGTCTTCGCCTTCGAGGCGGCGCTCGGCAACGAGCTGTTCCTGGTGCTCGCCGCGATCGTCACCGTCTACATCGTGCTCGGCGTCCTCTACGAGAGCTTCATCCACCCCATCACGATCCTCTCGACGCTGCCGTCCGCCGGCATCGGCGCCCTCCTGGGCCTGATGCTGTTCGGGCTGCCCCTCGACATCATCGCGATCATCGGCATCGTGCTGCTCATCGGCATCGTGAAGAAGAACGCGATCATGATGATCGACTTCGCGCTCCAGGCCGAGCGCGAGGAGGGCCTGAGCCCGCGCGACGCGATCTACGAGGCCTGCCTTCTGCGCTTCCGCCCGATCCTGATGACGACGCTCGCCGCCCTGTTCGCGGCGGTGCCGCTGATCGTCGGGACCGGCGTCGGCTCCGAGCTGCGCCAGCCGCTCGGCATCGTCATCGCGGGCGGCCTCATCGTCAGCCAGGTGCTGACGCTGTTCACGACCCCGGTGATCTACCTCGCCTTCGACCGCCTGGAGCGCCGCCTCACCGGCCGCCGCCCGAGCGGCCTGCCGGGCGTCGAGGCGCTGCCGTGAACGTCTCCGAGCCGTTCATCCGGCGGCCCGTCGCCACGACGCTGCTGACGATCGGCGTGCTGATCGCGGGGATCTTCGCGTTCCTGAAGCTGCCGGTGGCGCCCCTGCCCCAGGTGGACTTCCCCGTCATCCTCGTGCAGGCGCAGATGGCGGGCGCCTCGCCCGACACCATGGCGACGACGGTGGCAGCACCGCTCGAGCGGCGCCTCGGGGTCATCGCCGACGTCAACGAGATGACCTCGACGAGTTCCACCGGCACGGTGCGCATCGTCCTGCTGTTCGGGCTCAACCGCGACATCGACGGCGCCGCCCGCGACGTGCAGGCGGCGATCAACGCCGCCCGGGCCGACCTGCCGACGGCGCTTCGCACCAACCCGACCTACCGCAAGTTCAACCCGGCCGACGCGCCGATCCTGATCCTCGGGCTGACGTCCAACACTCTGACGCCGGGCCAGCTCTACGATTCCGCCGCCACGATCGTGCAGCAGAAGATCTCGCAGCTCTCCGGCATCGGCAACGTCGACATCGGCGGCTCCTCGCTGCCGGCGGTGCGCGTCGAGCTCGATCCCACCGCCCTGTTCAACTACGGCATCGGGCTCGAGGGCATCCGGGCGGCGCTGGCCTCGGCCAACGCCAACTCGCCGAAGGGGGCCATCGAGACGGCGGACCGCCACTACCAGCTCTACGCCAACGACCAGGGCCGGCAGGCCTCCGACTACCGCGATATCGTGGTGGCCTACCGCAACGGGGCCGCCGTCCGGCTCACCGACGTCGGACAGGTGCTGGACGGCGTCGAGGACAAGCGCAACCTCGGCCTCGTCAACGGCAAGCCCGGGGTGATCCTGTTCGTCTACAAGCAGCCGGGCTCGAACGTCGTCGAGACCATCAAGGGCCTGAAGGCCGCGATCCCGCAGATCCAGGCGGCGCTGCCCGGCGACATCGACCTCACCATCACGGGCGACCGCAGCGCCACCATCCGGGCCTCGCTGGCCGAGACCGAGGAGACGCTGCTCATCGCGGTCGGCCTCGTGATCCTCGTGGTGTTCGTGTTCCTGCGCTCGGGGCGCGCCACCCTGATCCCGGCGGTCGCCGTGCCGATCTCGATCATCGGCACCTTCTCGGCCATGTACCTGTTCGGCTACTCCCTCGACATCCTGTCGCTGATGGCCCTCATCATCGCGACGGGCTTCGTGGTGGACGACGCCATCGTGGTGCTGGAGAACTGCCAGCGCCACATCGAGCTCAGGCGGCCCCGCATCGAGGCGGCGCTCCTCGGCGCCCGCGAGGTCGGCTTCACGGTGATCTCGATGAGCCTGTCGCTCATCGCCGTGTTCCTGCCGATCCTGCTGATGGGCGGCCTCGTCGGGCGGCTCTTCCAGGAATTCGCCGTCACCCTGTCGCTCGCGATCCTGATCTCCCTCGTCCTGTCGCTCACCACGACGCCGATGATGTGCGCGCGCCTGCTGCGCCCGGAGGCGCACGGGGCGGGCGGGCGCCCGAACCTTCTGGTCCGCGCCCTGGAGGGCGCCTTCGACGCCACGCTCGCCGCCTACGAGCGCTCCCTGCGCTTCGCGCTGCGCCACCGCCGCCTCGTGCTCTTGACCCTGTTCGCGACGATCGGGCTCAACGTCTACCTCTACGTGATCGTGCCGAAGGGCTTCTTCCCCGAGCAGGACACGGGGCAGATGATGGGCGGCATCCAGGCCGACCAGCGCATCTCGTTCCAGGCGATGGAGCAGAAGCTGCGCCAGGCCACCGCCATCGTGCAGGCGGACCCGGCGGTCGACAGCGTGGTGGGCTTCACGGGGGGCCGGGGCACCAACTCCGCCAACGTCTTCGTCGGCCTGAAGCCCCGGGCCGAGCGGCCGCCGATCGAGCAGGTGATGGCGCGCCTGCGCCCGAAGCTCGCCCAGGTCGCGGGCGCGCGCCTGTTCCTGTTCCCCCGGCAGGACCTGCGCATGGGCGGGCGCCAGAGCTTCGCCCAGTACCAGTACACCCTGCAGGGCGACACCGCGGAGGAGCTCTACGCCGCGGCCCCGAAGCTGCTCCAGGCGCTCCAGCGCAACCCGATCTTCGCCGACGTGACCTCCGACCAGCAGGAGGGGGGGCTGGAGAGCCGCCTCGTGATCGACCGGGCGACCGCCTTCCGCTACGGCATCACGCCCGACAAGATCGACAACACGCTCTACGACGCCTTCGGCCAGCGCCAGGTCTCGACGATCTACAACCCCCTCAACCAGTACCACGTCGTGATGGAGATCGCCCCGCGCTACCTCCAGAGCCCGGAGACGCTGAAGACGATCTACGTCTCGACGTCGGGCGGCAAGGCGCGGGGCTCGGCCACCACGAACGCGGTCGCCGGCACGGTGGCGGCGAACGGCACCACCAACACCAATGCCCAGGGGAACGCGACGGCGACCGGCGCCACGGCGACCGGCGCGACGGCGGCCACCACCGACGCGGCGACGGCCGCGGCGCTCGCGGGCGATTCCGCCCGCAACGCCGCCGCGAACGCCATCGCGGCGAGCAAGGGGGGCGCCTCGTCGAGCGCGCCGGTCTCGGCCGCCCGGGAGACCATGATCCCGCTCTCCGCCTTCGCGCGGCTCGAGACCGGCAACGCCCCCGTGCAGGTGAGCCACCAGGGCCTGTTCGTGGCCACCACGATCTCGTTTAACCTCGCGCCGGGGCGCAGCCTGTCGGATGCGACCGCGGCGATCGAGACGGCGATGGCGGACCTGCGCCTGCCCGCCACCATCCACGGCGAGTTCGCGGGCGCGGCCAAGAACTACCAGGCCTCGGCCTCGCGCCAGCCGCTCCTGATCCTGGCCGCGATCCTCGCCGTCTACACGATCCTCGGCATCCTCTACGAGAGCTTCGTGCACCCCATCACGATCCTCTCGACGCTGCCGTCCGCCGGCATCGGGGCGCTGCTGGCGCTCCTCGTCTCGGGCACCGAGTTCACGGTGATCGCCCTCATCGCCGTGTTCCTGCTCATCGGCATCGTGAAGAAGAACGCGATCATGATGATCGACTTCGCCCTCGATGCGGAGCGCACCCGCGGGGCCGACCCGCACGGCGCGATCTTCGAGGCCTGCCTCTTGCGCTTCCGGCCGATCATGATGACAACGGCCGCCGCGCTCCTCGGCGCGGCCCCGCTCATCATGGCGGGCGGCGAGGGCTCGGAACTGCGGCGGCCCCTCGGCATCGCCATCATCGGCGGCCTGATCGTGAGCCAGATCCTGACCCTCTACACGACGCCCGTGGTCTACCTGTACCTCGACCGCCTCCGGCACTGGGTGCTCGCGCGCCGCCGCCGGCGCACGGGCGGCGCAGCCCCCCTCCCGGCCGCCGAATGAGCACCGTCCCGGATCGGGCGCGCACCGCCGGCCCCTGGCCCGCGGGGCGCCTCGCCCTCGCCCTGCTGCTCGCGACCTCGCTGTCGGGCTGCCTCGTCGGGCCCGACTACGCGCGCCCCTCCGTCGAGACGCCCCTCGGCTTCAAGCAGGGCGGCGCCCGCGAGGACAGCGCGGCCGCGGTCGCGGGCCGGAAGGGCTGGCGCATCGCGCAGCCCAACGACGCGGCCGAGCGGGGCGACTGGTGGCGGGTGTTCAAGGACCCGACCCTCGACCGGCTGATCCGGCTCGTCGACGTCGACAACCAGAACCTCCGCCAGGCGGTGGCGAACTACCGCGCGGCCCGCGCCCTGGTGGAGCAGGCGCGCGCCGCCCTCTACCCGACCGTGATCGGCGCGCCGAGCATCACGCGCCTGCGCACGGCCGGCGTCGAGCGCACCAGCATCTCGCTCCAGGGCCAGGCGAGCTGGGAGCTCGACCTGTTCGGCGGCATCCGCCGCAACATCGAGAGCGAGGTGGCGCTCGCCCAGGCCGACGCCGCCCAGATCGCCCTGGTGCGCCTCGCGACCCAGGCGGAGGTGGCCACCGCCTACCAGCAGCTGCGCTACACCGACTCGCTGCAGCGCCTGCTCAACGAGACCGTGGAGATCTTCCGCCGCACGCAGGCGATCACCGAGAACCAGTACAACGCCGGCACCGCCGCCCGCTCGGACGTGATCACCGCGCAGACGCAGGTGCAGACCGCCCAGGCCCAGGCCATCGCGGCCGGGCTGCAGCGGGCGACCTACGAGCACGCCATCGCGACCCTGATCGGGCGCCCGCCCTCGGAGCTCACCATCCCGGTGGGGGCGCTCGCGCAGCGCCCGCCCGCGGTTCCGGTCGGCATCCCGTCGGCGCTCCTGGAGCGCAGGCCCGACGTCGCCCAGGCCGAGCGCACCGTGCAGGCCCAGAGCGAGCGCATCGGCGTCGCGGTGGCGGCCTTCTTCCCCACCGTGACGCTCTCGGCCTCCGGCGGCATCCTGGGCAGCCCCGCGGGCGGCCTGTTCTCGGCGGCCAACCAGGTCTGGTCGGTGGCGGCCTCCGGCACGGAGGTGCTGTTCGACGGCGGCGCCCGCGCGGCGGCCCTGCGCGCCTCCGAGGCCACCTACGACGCCAGCGTGGCGAGCTATCGCCAGACCGTCCTCGCCGCCTTCGCGGAGGTGGAGAACGGGCTCGCCGGCGTGCGCATCCTCGCCCGCCAGCAGGCCGCGCAGGACGCCGCCGCCGAATCCGCCCGCCGCGCCGTCGAGATCACCCTCAACGAGTACCGGGCGGGCACCCAGAACTTCACGACCGTCGTCACCGCCCAGGCGCTGCTCCTGACGAACGAGGTCAACGCGCTGGCGGTCAGGCTCAACCGCTTCACCACGGCCGTGACCCTGATCCGGGCGCTCGGCGGCGGCTGGGACGCCCGCGCCCTGCCGAGCGGACCCGAGCTGACCGGGGCCCGCCTGCCGATCGACCGCGGCCAAGCGGTGCGCCCGGACGAATAGTCCGGGTGCCCGGACGAGTCGGACGGGCCCCCGGACGGAGTCGGACAGGCCCCCGGACACGACGGGCGTCACCGGTCCGCGAGGAGCCGGAACGGCGAAGCCGGTCGCCCGTTGGAGCCACGATTCCCGCTGGAACCGGGCGGGCCGCAGGAAAGCTTCCGCCATGGACCAGCCCGCCACGCCGAAGGACAAGGCCGCCTGCGGCACGAAGCCCGCCCCGCCCTGCACCCTGGTGATCTTCGGGGCGGCCGGCGACCTCACCAAGCGGCTCCTGATGCCGGCCCTCTACAACCTGTCGGGCGCGCATCTCCTCGACCCGGGCTTCCGGATCCTCGGCGTCGATCACAACGACAACACCGACGAGAGCCTGCGCGGGGAGCTGACGGAGGCGATGAACGCCTTCACGAAGGACCCGGGCTCCGAGTTCCACGCCGCCGAGATCGACGCGACGGACTGGGGCTTCGTCCGCGAGCGCATCCACTTCCAGAAGGCCGACTTCACGGACGCGGAGAGCTTCCGGACCCTCGGGAGCCGGCTCTCGGGCAACGTGATCTTCTACCTCGCGGTGGCCTCCCGCTTCTTCGGCACGATCGTCGAGGGGCTCGGGCAGGCCGGGCTGCTGAAGCAGGACGAGGGCGCCTTCCGGCGCGTCGTCATCGAGAAGCCGTTCGGCTCCGACCTCGCCTCCGCGCAGGCGCTCAACGCGCGCATCCTGGCGCAGGGCGACGAGAGCCAGTTCTACCGGATCGACCATTTCCTGGGGAAGGAGGCGGTGCAGAGCATCATGGCGCTGCGCTTCGCCAACGGCATGCTGGAGCCGGTCTGGCGGCGGGAATACGTCGACCACGTCCAGATCACGGCGGCCGAGACGGTGGGGGTCGAGCTGCGCGGCGGCTTCTACGAGCCGACCGGGGCGCTGCGCGACATGGTGCCGAACCACCTGTTCCAGCTCCTCTCCATGGTGGCGATGGAACCGCCGAACTCCTTCGACGCGGAGGCCGTGCGCACCGAGAAGGCGAAGCTCGTGGAGGCCGTGAAGCCGGTCGGCCCGGGGGACGCCGTGCGCGGCCAGTACACCGCCGGACACCTGCAGGGCCGCGACGTGGCGGCCTACCGCAACGAGCCCGACGTCGCGAAGGACTCGGTGACGGAGACCTACGTCGCCCTCAAGCTCGAGATCGAGAACTGGCGCTGGGCCGGCGTGCCCTTCTACCTGCGCACCGGCAAGCGCATGACGGGCCGGCGGACCGAGATCGCGATCCACTTCAAGCCGCCGCCCTTCCACCTGTTCGCCGACACGGCGGTGACCGAGCTCGCCCCGAACATCATGCGCCTGACGATCGATCCGGACCACGGCGGCAGCACCGAGCTCAACGTGAAGCGGCCCGGCCCCCGCATGGAGATCGCGCCGCTGCGCACCCGCTTCCGCTACGCGGACTTCTTCGCCGAGACCCCGAACGTCGGCTACGAGACGCTGCTCTACGACTGCATGACCGGGGATGCGACGCTGTTCCAGCGCGCCGACAACATCGAGGCCGGCTGGGCCGCGGTCGAGCCGCTCCTCAAGGGCTGGCCCCAGGGCGACGTGGCGTTCTACGCCGCCGGCAGCGCCGGCCCCGAGGCCGCCGACGCCCTGCTCGCCCGGGACGGCCGGCGCTGGCTGCCCCTCGACGACGCGGGCTGAAACTTCAGCGGAACCCGCCCGCCCCGCGGCGGCCGAGCTGGCGCACCGGGTGCAGGTCGGCGAGGTCGTCGTGGTGCAGGAGAAGCACGCCCGTGGCCGCGGCGAGCTTCCGGGCGGCCTGGGTGAAGCCGGCGTTCGAGACCACGGCGGCCATGTCGGCCGACCAGTAGCGGCAGGCCGCGGCGATCTCCTGCACCGCCGCGTTGCCGACCGGGCGGCCGTAGCGCTTGCACTGCAGGACGAGGCGGACGCGGTCGCGCTCCGCCACCACGTCGGCGCCCTGGTCGCCGGAGGGCGGCGTCGCGTGCGCCCGCCAGCCGGCCGCGGCGAGGCGCTCCGCGCAGAAGTGCTCGTAGCCGATGCCGTCCGCCGGGGCCTCGGTCTCGGGCGGGAGCGTCACGGAGAGGGCCGTCGCCTCCACGATGGCGATCATCTCGTCCCAGCGTGGCGCGACGTAGTCGGCGAAGCCCCGCGCCTCGACCACCGGCAGGATCGTGCGCTCCACGAAGTAGGTGCGCTCACGCAGCCAGCCGTCCTCGACCGCGTTGCCGTAGGCGTCGACGTAGCATTCCTGGCGGCGGCGCACGGCGAGGGTGCGGGCGTGCCGGCGGCAGATCCGGCGGACCTGCCGGCGGAAACGCCCCGGCCGGCCCAGGCGGTGAAGCAGCACGAGGACGAGGGCGGCAGCGGTCGCGAGGGCGGCGGGGCGGCCGTAGACGAGCGCGAGGGCGCCGCCGATCACGGTGGTCCAGAACAGGCGTGCCACGATGCTGGGCGGGCCGGGCAAGGCATCCTCCTCGGGTCGGGCGTCGCACCCGGATCCGTGAGCCTTGTCAGCCCTTGCTTGCCCGTTCTCTAACGGCCCGCCCCCCGGGTCGCCCGCGCCCCGCGCGAAGGCGGGGTTCGCCTGTGGATATCTCAGGCGTCGGCTTCGGCATCCGCCCGGCGGCGGCGGCCGCGAGCCGGAGCCGTGGGCTTCGCCGCCTCGACGGGCGCCGCCTTGCCGCGCGTCTTCCGCCGCTGCTGGCCGAGGCCCATGTTCTTGGCAAGCTCCGAGCGGGCGGCCGCGTAGCTCGGCGCCACCATCGGGTAGTCGGCGGCGAGGTTCCACTTCGCGCGGTACTGGTCGGGGGTCATGTCGTAGCGGGTGCGCAGGTGGCGCTTGAGCGACTTGAACTTCTTCCCATCCTCCAGGCAGACGATGAAGTCGGGCGTGATCGAGCGCTTGACGGAGACCGCGGGCGTCAGAGGCTCGGGCTTCTCCTCGGTGGCCTGGGCCGACAGGCGGCTCAGGGCGGCATGGACGGACGCGATCAGGGCAGGAAGTTCGAGCACCGGGATGGAATTGTTACTCACGAATGCGGAGACGATGTCGGCGGCAAGCTCGATGTAGTCCGGCGAAACGCCGTTCTCAGCGGTCATTATGATCCCCCGTTTCGGATGGGCAATTTCAATCGTGGACCATACGGCTGACAGATGCATGCTAGGTCAGCCAGGTCGAGAATGTGTTCTAGGCGCTATTAGGATTTCTTCAATCCTAGGGCAAGATGCAAGTCCAATCTCCGCATTGGAAAAACTTGCATACTGGTAGACCACGCTGTTTCGCCGAGCGGGCAAACGGCTCGCCGCCAAATAAAGCGCCGGGGGCTCGGCTTGAGAGCCCCTGCCTCCGACCCGGCGGACGGTGTGCAGAACTTGACGCAAGCCGGCCTTTTTCGACCGCCGGCATAGAAGCCGCTAGGAATACAATATTAGGTTGTATATTCGCCGGTCATCGCGGGAACCGGTCCATACTAGTTCTCGGTCGATCCGTCCTGTGGCACGGCGGAGCGAGGTCCGTAGGAGCGGAAGCGCTCGACGGTGTCCGCGATCTCCGCGTCGTCGAGGATCACCGGCGCCCCGACCTGTAGCGCGACGGCGTATTGCCGGCAAAGCGTCTCGACCTCCACGGCGAGCCACAGGGCCTTCGCGAGGGTCGGACCGGCGGCGATCAGGCCGTGATTCGCCAGCAGGCAGGCCGACCGGCCCTCGAGCGCCGCGAGCGCCGCGCGGGACAGGGCCTCGGTGCCGTAGGGCGCGTAGGGCGCGCAGCGGATCGTCGGGCCGCCGGCCGCGGCGATCATGTAGTGGACGGCCGGGATCGTGCGGCCGCACATCGCGAAGGCGGTGGCGTAGGTCGGGTGGGCGTGCACTACGGCGCCGAATTCGGGGCGGGTCGACAGGATGTCGCGATGGAACCGCCACTCGGAGGAGGGCGCCAGCGGATGCGCGTAGCCGCCCGCCATGTCCATCGCCACGATATGCTCGGGCCGGAGCTCCTCGGCGGGGATGCCGGACGGCGTGACGAGGAAGCCGTCCGGCGTGCGCACCGAGACGTTGCCCGAGGTGCCCTGGCTCAATCCGAGATTGATTAAGTCGCGCATGGCCGCGACGATCGCGGCGCGCGGCTCCCCATCGGATCCGCCCATGTCGCTGCCTCCGGCCCTGCCTCGTAACGATCGGGGACTTCGTCTAGGGGATGGGCGCCGCGGAGGGAACCCGGGGCCCTCCGGGGCCGCGCGGTACGCGAGGATGCCGAATCCAGGGGCGGGACCGGACGCATGAGCACCTACCGCTTCGAGGCGCTGCTGCGCCCGCGCTCGATCGCGCTCGCGGGCGCCGGCGAGCGCGAGGGTTCCCTCGGGCGGGCGGTCCTCGCCAACCTCAGGGACGCGGGCTTCGCCGGGCCGGTCTGGCCCGTCAACCCGCGCCACGAGGCCGTCGCGGGCGCCCGTTGCGTCGCCCGGATTTCCGATCTCGCCGAGGCGCCCGACCTCGTCGTCGTGGCAGCCCCCGCCGCCGCCGTGCCGGACATCGTGGCGGATGCCGGCGCGAAGGGCGCGGGCGCCGCCGTGATCCTGACGACCGGGCTCGGCGATGGGCCGGAGGATCCTGGGCCGCGGGCCTGGGCGGCGGCCCGCCGGCACGGCCTGCGCCTCCTCGGGCCGGACAGCATCGGCCTCGCGGTGCCGGGCGCGCGGCTGAACGCCAGCCTCCTGGCCCGCGCGCCGGCCGAGGGCGACCTCGCCCTCGTCTCGCAATCGGGCACCGTGGCGGCCGGCCTCGTGGAGTGGGCGGCCCGGCACGGCGTCGGCTTCTCGGCGGTGCTCTCCCTCGGGGCGGCGAGCGACGTCGACATCGCGGATTGCCTCGACCACTTCGCGGGCTGCCTGCGGACCCGGGCGATCCTCCTGTGCCTGCGCACCCTGCCGGACGCGCGCCGCTTCATGTCGGCCGCTCGCGCCGCCGCCCGCGCCAAGCCCGTGGTGGTGCTGCGCACCGGCCGGCACCTCGCCGAGGGCCCCGCGCAGCGGCCGGAGACGCACACGGGGGCCCTCGCCCGGCCGGATGCCGTCTACGCGGCGGCCTTCCGCCGGGCCGGCCTCCTCGCGGTCGAGAGCCTCGACGAGATGTTCTCGGCGGTCGAGACGGTGGGGCGGCAGCGGCCCTTCCCGGGCACGCGCCTCGCGATCCTGACGAACGGCCGCGGCGTCGGGGCGCTCGCGGCCGACCGCCTGGCCGATCGCGGCGGCGACCTCGCCGCCCTCGCCGGGGCCGACGGCGCGCCGCGGGCGAACCCCGTCGACCTCGGCATAGAGGCGGACGGGGAGGCCTACGCGACGGCGCTGGGGCCCCTCCTCGCCGACCGCGACAGCGACGCGGTGCTGGCGATCCACGTGCCTACGGCCCGCTCGGACGGCGGCGCCGTCGCGGCCGCGATCGCCGGCTCGGTGCGCGCGGCGCGGGGCCGCGAGGGCCGCCGGAAGCCCGTCTTCGCCGTGTCCCTCGGCGCCGACGCCGATGCGCAACAGGCGCTCGCCGCCGCCGGCATCCCGCACTTCGCCACCGACACGGACGCGGTCGAGGGTTTCCTCCACCTCGTGCGCTACCGCGAGGCGCAGGACGACCTGATGCGCACGCCGGACTCGCTCCCCCGCGACTTCCAACCCGACGTGGCAGCCGCCCGCGCGGTCGTGGCCGGGGCGCTGCGGCAGGGCGCGAGCTGGCTCGACCCGGTGGCGGTCTCGGCCCTGCTCGCGGCCTACGCGATCCCGACCGTGCCCCTGAGCCTCGCGCCCGACATCGACGCGGCGGCGGCGAGCGCCTGGCCGATCATCGCGGGCGGCGGCGCCGTCGCGCTCAAGGTGGTCTCCCCCGACATCGTGCACAAGTCGGATGTGGGGGGCGTCCATCTCGACCTGACGAGCGAGGCCGACGTGCGGGCGGCGGCCCGCACCATCCTGTCCGGGGCCCGGCGCCTGCGGCCGGACGCCCGGGTGACGGGCTTCGCGGTGCAGCCGATGGTCCGCCGCGGGCACAGCCGCGAGCTGATCGCGGGGCTCGCCGAGGACCCGACCTTCGGGCCCGTGGTGGTGTTCGGCCGCGGCGGCACGGCCGTGGAGGTGATCGACGACCGGGCGCTCGGCCTGCCGCCCCTCGACCTCGCGCTCGCCGGCGAGCTGATCGGGCGCACCCGCGTGGCGCGCCGGCTCGCCGCCTATCGCGACGTGCCGGCCGCCGACCACGGCGCCATCGCGCTGCTCCTCGTGAAGCTCGCGCAGCTCGCCGCCGACCTGCCGCAGGTGCGCGAGCTCGACATCAACCCGCTGCTCGCCGACGCCTCCGGCGTGCTGGCCCTCGACGCCCGGGTGCGGGTGACGCGCGACGTGGCCGGCCCCTGGCCGAACGGGCGCGGCTCCGGCCATCCGCGCTTCGCCATCCGCCCCTACCCGACCGAGTGGGAGCGGACGCTGAGCCTCAAGGGCCGCCCGGTCCGGGTGCGCCCGGTGCGGCCCGAGGACGAGGCGATGTTCGCCGCCTTCTTCGCGGACGTGGACCCCGAGGACGTGCGCCTGCGCTTCTTCTCGCCGGTGCGCGCCTTCAGCCACGCCTTCCTGGCGCGCCTGACGCAGCTCGACTACGCCCGCGCCATCGCCTTCGTGGCGACCGAGGAGGCGGAGGGCGCCCCCCGCATGCTCGGGGCCGTGCGGCTCCACGCGGACGCCAACCACGCGAGCGGCGAGTACGCGATCTTCGTGCACTCAGACCTCAAGGGCACCGGCCTCGGCTTCGCGCTGATGCGCCTGATGCTGGACTGGGCCCGCGCCGAGGGCATCCGCCGCGTCGAGGGGACGGTGCTCGCCGAGAACCGCCCGATGCTGGCGATCTGCCGCCGCCTCGGCTTCACGAACCGGCGCGACCCGGACGACGCGGGCGTCGTGAAGGTGAGCCTGGACATCGGGTAGGCGTGCCGCGAACGAGAAAGGCCCCGCACCGTTCGGTGCGGGGCCCTCGCCGTCACGCGGGATGCGCGGTCTTGGGGGGCTCAGTGGCCGCCCTGGCCGGCGTCGCGGGTCGCCTCGTAGAGGAACCAGGTGCGCTCCTCGGACTGGTCGATCCACTCCTCGAGCAGGCTCGTGGTCGAGACGTCGTTGGCCTCGTCCGTGACGCCGTGCAGCTCGCGCATGTTGGCGGTGAGGGTCTTGTTGTCGTCCCGCAGCTCCTTGAGCATGTCGAGGGGCGTGACGTAATCGGCGTTGTTGTCGGGAACGCGCTTCAGCTGCTCGGCCTGGCCCATCGAGCGGAGCGTGGTGCCGCCGATCTTGCGGGCGCGCTCGCCGACCGCGTCGATGATCGAGAAGATCTGCTCGGACTGCTCGTCGAGGAGCAGGTGGTAGTCGCGGAAGTTCGGGCCGCTGACGTGCCAGTGGAAGTTCTTGGTCTTGATGTAGAGCGCGAAGAGGTCGGAGAGCAGGACCGTGAGGCCCTCGGCGATCTTCTTGACGTCGTTCGGATCGAGGTCGGTCGGGGTGTTGAGGCGGTCGCTGCCGATGCGGCTGACGGGCTTGGCCTTGGCCATGGATGTCTCCGGGCTTGTTCTGCAGGGGCGGGGTGCGCCGGCACCGCGGCCGTGCGGGGTGCGGCACCTCTCGTTCGGCAGAATGGCCGGCGGCCTGGATTGTTCCTCCCCGCATGGCTGCGGTGTGGTGGGTGGATACCTTGGAACCGTTCAAGGCTCCGGGAGCCTCGTCAGCCCCGCGGCCCGACGAGGCCGGGGGGCAGCAGCGGCGCGGCCCCGCGCGGCCCGGGCGCCACGGCCGGACGGCGCGTGGCGACCGCAACGGCGGGCGCGGTGCGAGGTCCTTCCGTGCGGGGGCCGTCGGTGCGCGGCGCCGGCGCGACGGCCCGGGGCGCCGCCGGGGCAGGCCGCGGGACCACCGAGCCGGTGGTGGCCGGCTCCGACACCTGGGCGGCCGGCGCGGGCGGCGTGTCGAGGCCGTAGATGTCGTCGCGGAAATGCGCCCGCCCGTCCGGCGTCGCGTAGCCGGTGAGGTAGACGAAGGTGACCGGCACCGCCTTCGGCAGGCGGATGTCGCGCCGCTCGCCCGTGGCGATCCCGGTCTCGATCTCGATCGGGCCCCAGGCCGAGCCCGGCCCGTTCGGGCCCGGCGTGCCCTCGAGGAGCCAGCCCACGAATGCCTTCACGTCGCCGACGCGCACGCAGCCGTGGCTGTGGAAGCGCACGGAGCGGGTGAAGTAGGCCTTGGAGGGCGTATCGTGCATGTAGACCGCGTGGCGGTTCGGCATGTCGATGCGCACCTGGCCCAGCGAGTTGTCGAAGCCCGGATCCTGGCGGAGCGTGTAGTTCGCCGCCCGCTCGCCGCTCCAGTCGATCTTCGTGGCCTCCACCTCCTGGCCCTTCCCGTCGAGGATGCGGATGTGGTTCCGGGCGAGGTAGCCGGGGTTCTTCCGCATCTGCGGGATGATCTCGTTCTTCACCACCGAGACCGGCACCGTCCAAGTCGGGTTGAAGTTGATGTCGGTGATGCGGGTCTCGACGGGCGGCGTCGGCTTGTCGGTCGAGCCCACCACCGCCACGTAGCGCCGCGCCACCGTGCCGCCCGCCACCGCCTCGACGGTGGCGGAGGGGATGTTGACCACCACGTAGCGCTCCCCGAACGGGAAGTTCGAGCCCATCAGCCGGTGGGCCGAGGCCGCGAGCTGGCGTTGGCGCACGCTCGCCGGCACGTTCAGCGCCGCCAGCGTCTGGCGGCCGACGAGGCCGGTCTCGGGCAGGCCGTGGCGGGCCTGGAACGCCTTCACGGCGGCGATGAGCGGCGCGTCGAGCCGGTCGGAGGGCGGCGCGTCGGCCGGCAGGTCGCCGGTGAGCGTGAGGTGGTGGCGCAGGCTCGGGATCGCCGGGTTCGCGGCGCCGGGCTTCAGGGCGAGGTCGGCCGGGAGGGTCTCCCAGCCGCCGGCCTCCACGTAGGCCTGATACTGCTCGGCGAGGCGCAGCGTGTCGAGGAAGGTCGAGGGCGCGAGCGTCGGCACCGGGTCCTCGGAGACGCGGGCGTAGACGAGGGGCGCGGGCGCCGGACGCGCCTTGCGGGCGGGGGCCGGGCTCGCGGGCGCGGCGGCGGCTTCCGCCGGCACCGGCGCAGGCGCCGGCAAGGGTGCCGAGGCGGGAGCCGGCGCGGCAGCCGGTACGGGTTGCGCTGCCGGGGCGGGGGCCGTCGCGACCGCCGGAGCGGGCAGCGGCTGGGCCTGGACGGCCCCCACCGGGGGAACCGTGCCGACGGGCGGAAGCTGGCCGGCGGGCGCGGCCGCCACCGGCTGGGGCGCGCCCGG
Organism: Methylobacterium sp. A54F; assembly: GCF_053346035.1. Lineage (NCBI taxonomy): Bacteria > Pseudomonadati > Pseudomonadota > Alphaproteobacteria > Hyphomicrobiales > Methylobacteriaceae > Methylobacterium > Methylobacterium sp. A54F. The sequence goes on from NZ_JBKFBF010000001.1 coordinate 134,920, forward strand.
CACGCCCTCCGCGGAGGCGGCACCGAGGGCGAGGACCAACACCAGGGGCGAGAGGACGATCGGCGACAGCCCGGCGCGCAGGCGCCCGGACGACGGAGGAGAACGCAACACCATTCCGAGCCCCTGGCAGAACGAGGCGATCATGGGTCCGGATGGTTACCAAATCCCCTTGCGCCCCCAACCGGCGCCGCCCCTCGACATCCGGTCCCGGCGCTCCACCCTGTAGGGCCCGCCCCGGAGACCGAGAGCATCATGGCCCAGCACCCCGCGGCCCAGCACCCCGTGATCGAGCCCGGCCGCACCGCCGTGGTGACGGGGGCCGCGAGCGGCCTCGGCCTCGCGGCGGCCCGCGCCTTCGCGGGAGCCGGCCTCAACGTGTGGCTCGCCGACCTGCCCGGCGAAGCGCTGGAGCGGGCCCGCGCCGAGGTCGCGGCGCTCGCGGCCGTCGAGGTGCGGGCGGTGCCGACCGATGTCGGCGACCGGGACGCCATGGCCGCGCTCGCGGGCGCCGTGCTGAAGGGCGGTCCGCCCGCCGTGCTGATGCTCAACGCCGGCATCGAGGCCGGGGGCACGCTGTTCTCCGACCTCGACACCTGGCACCGCATCCTCGACACCAACCTCTGGGGCGTCGTGAACGGGGTGCAGGGCTTCGTGCCGGCGATGATAGCGGGCGGGCGGCCCGGGGCCGTGATCGTCACAGGCTCCAAGCAAGGCATCACCACGCCCCCCGGCAACACCCCCTACAACGTCTCGAAGGCCGGCCTGAAGGTGCTCGCGGAGGCGCTCGCCCACGACCTGCGCGGGCGGGACGGCTGCCGCACCAGCGCCCACCTGTTCGTGCCGGGCTTCGTCTACACCGGGCTCACGAAGGCCCGCGGCGTCGCCGACAAGCCGGACGGCGCCTGGACGCCCGAGGAGACGATCAATTTCCTCCTCGCGCGCCTCGCGGCGGGCGATTTCTACATCCTCTGTCCCGACAACGAGACCACGCGCGCGCAGGACGAGCGCCGCATCGCCTGGGCGGCCGGCGACCTCATCGAGAACCGCCCGGCCCTGTCGCGCTGGCACCCCGATTTCGGCGAGGCCTTCCGGCGGCACATGGAGGGGTAAAAGACTCACGCCAGTCGATACGCGCCGCGATAGGAAATTATTGATGCCCGTCGGGCTCGGTATTATATTCGGAGGGGGCTGAACGGGATGCCCTGTCGAGCGCGAGAATGGAAAAGATATTCCTAGAATATTCCCGATTCTTCCATCAGGATTGCGAGGTGTATGGGCCCAATCTGGAGGATGCGATTGCAATATCACTCAGGATGCTCGGCAAGGAAAAGGCGCAAATCCTCGATATCTATCTGAAGAGAGTCTTAGAAAACGTAGACGATGATAACAATCTTGCCGAAATGTGGTATAACTCCAGATCGTCGATATACTTCACTGACAAAACCATCTACAGGCCGTTCCTGCAGGCCATATGCGACATGGCTGGCACATACATGCAGAGCCCGGATTGAGCAGGTCGACCGCCACCTCGGCCCGCTCCGGTTGCAACCTCTGCCGCACCGGAGCCCGCCAAGCCGCGATATGCCGCCCTCGTGAGGGGCTCCGTCTGGCTAAGCCCTTGCGAGGGGTATAATCGAGGCGGCGAAGCAGCCGGCGCGTTGGGAGCGCCCGCCTTCGAGGCCGCACGAACCCGGGAGCCGTCCTTGGCCACCATCATCCCCGTCGCCTCCTTCGACTGCGTCGTGTTCGGCGCCACCGGCGACCTGACGACCCGCAAGCTGCTGCCGGCGCTCTACTACCGCTACAAGGACGGCCAGATCCCGCCGACGAGCCGGATCATCGGCGCCTCGCGCTCGGAGATCACGCCGGACGCCTTCCGGGAGCGGGCGCGCGACGCCCTCAAGCGCTTCGTGCCGGGCCACGACCTCGCCGAGGAGGCGCTGGCAGCCTTCCTCGACCACCTCGACTACGTGGCCGTCGACGGCGCGGGCGAGGACGGCTGGGCGGATCTCGCCGAGAAGCTCGCCGAGCGGCCCGACCAGGTGCGGCCCTACTACCTTGCCACCTCCCCCGACCTCTACGGCGCGATCTGCCGGAACCTCGCCAAGCACGGGCTGATCGGCGAGAAGAGCCGCGTCGTGCTGGAGAAGCCGATCGGCAAGGACCTGAAGTCCGCCCGCGCCATCAACGACGCGGTGGGCGAGGTCTTCCCCGAGGAGCAGATTTTCCGCATCGACCACTACCTCGGCAAGGAGACCGTCCAGAACCTGCTGGCGCTGCGCTTCGCCAACACCATCTTCGACCGGCTCTGGACGGCGGACGTGATCGACCACGTCCAGATCACGGTAGGCGAGACGGTGGGCGTCGAGGGCCGCGCCGGCTACTACGACACCTCGGGCGCCCTGAGGGACATGGTGCAGAACCACCTCCTGCAGCTCCTCTGCCTCACCGCCATGGAGAGCCCCCTCAACCTCGACGCCAACTCGGTGCGCGACGAGAAGCTGAAGGTGCTGCGCGCCCTCAAGCCCATCACGCCCCAGGACGTGCAGCAGGTCACCGTGCGCGGCCAGTACGCGGCGGGCGCCGTCGAGGGGAAGCCGGTGGAGGGCTACCTCACCGAGCTCGGGCCGAACGCGCAGAGCCGCACCGAGACCTTCGTGGCCCTCAAGCTCGAGGTGCAGTCCTGGCGCTGGGCCGGCGTGCCCTTCTACCTGCGCACTGGCAAGCGGCTTCCCGCCAAGATGAGCGAGATCGTGGTGCAGTTCCGCGCCTCGCCCTTCTCGATCTTCCCCGAGGAATCCTTCGGGCGCGAGCCGAACCGCCTCGTCATCCGCCTGCAGCCGCAGGAGGGCATGAAGCTCGAGGTGATGACGAAGGACCCCGGCCCCGGCGGCATGCGGCTGAGGCCCACGAATCTCGACATCTCCTTCGAGGAGACCTTCAAGCAGCGCTACCCGGACGCCTACGAGCGCCTGCTGATGGACGTGGTGCGCGGCAACCCGACCCTGTTCATGCGCCGCGACGAGGTCGAGGTCGCCTGGGCCTGGGCCGACTCTCTCCTGAAGGCCTGGGCCGACCGGCCCGAGGCGCCCCGCCCCTACGCGGCCGGGAGCTGGGGCCCCACCGCCGCGATCGCGCTGATCGAGCGGGACGGGCGCACCTGGCACGAGGACCTGCGCTGAGGCGCCGGCCGGGGGCCGCCCGCGCGGCCCCCGTCGCACCACAGACCCCCATCTTGCCGCCAAGCTGCCACGCTCCGGCCCCGGCGCAACCCGATCCGCGCCCTCATCGTCCCGCAGGAAGGCCCGGTCCGAACGGATCGATAAGGGGCCCCGCCACCATGCAGGACATCGACCTTCCGGCCGAGCGCCTGGAGCGCTCCGTCGCGGCGACCCTCCGGCTGATCGCCGCAACCCAGGCCGAGCGGCAGGCGCCGCCGATCCACGCCGCGCGCCTCCGTCTCAGCGCCGTTCACGGCGCGTCCCGCCTGCGCAAGCGCCTGGAGCGCGACCGCCGCCTCGCCTGAGGCCGAGCCCTCAGACCGCCGCGTCCCAGGTCTCGCTGAGGATGGCGCCGGCGCGGGCGAGGTGGGCGCGCAGCACCACGTCGCCGGCCGGCATCGCGGCGGGCGGGCGCCACTCGACGTAGATGCGCCAGCCCCCGGTCTGCTGCACCAAGGCCGCCACGGGCTCGACCATGGTGCCGGCGCTCGCCGAAACGACGGCCGTGACGGCGTCGTCCGGCCCCTTCGGCAGGTCCGGCCCCTCGAAATCGATCACGCAGAGCCGCCGCTGCGGGCTCGGCGGCTCGGTCGGGCGCAGGCGCTCGGCCGATCCGAACCGGGTGGACACCACCCGCGCGAGGCGGCCCGGCAGCACCGGCACCGGCTCCGCCCCGACGGTGACGAGGCCGTAGGCGAGGTCGAGCGGCCGGCCGGGCTCGGCCGGGGCATCGGGCACGAAGGCCGCCACGATGTTGTCCATGTACTCCTCGCGGGACGGGATCTCGAAGAGCTGGACAGCGCCCGTCCAGGGGAAGGCGCCGGGCCGCGGCGAGGCGCCGGCCGCGACCATCTCGGCCTTCGGGGCGGCGCCGGGCCGCACCCACAGGCCCGGCCGCGCCTCGTGCCGGGCCTCGACGTCGAGATAGGCGGCAAAGCTCCGCTCGCGCTGGAGCAGGCCGAAGCCCGCCAGGGGATCGGCCCGGAAGGCCGAGATCCGGGGGTCGCGCCGCCCGTTGACGAGGGGCCGCCACAGCCGGTCGGCCGCCGTCTCCACCGCGAGCCCGTCGGAATCGTGCACCTGCGGGCGGAAGTCGTCGAAGGGCTCGGCGCCCCGCGCACCCGGGCCGTTCTGCCCGTGCAGGAACATGCTGGTGAGGGGCGCGAGGCCGAGCCGGCTGAGGCTCCGGCGCGGATGCAGCGAGGCCTGGACCTCCATGCGCGAGGGCTCGCCGGGCGCGATGACGAAGCGGTAGGCGCCCGACAGGCTCGGACTGTCGAGGAGCGACAGCACGGTGATGCGGCCGGGCTCCTCCGGCTCGCAGATCCAGTGCGCCACGAAGTCCGGGAACTCCTCGCCCTCCGGCGCGCCGGTGCCGATCGCGGCGCCCCGGGCCGAGAGGCCGTATTCCTGGTCGCGCCCCCGCAGGCGGAAGTAGGAGGCGCCGAGGAAGACCAGGAACTCTTCCTGGAAGTCCGGCCGGGCGGGGTCGAAGGCGTGGTGCAGGCGAAAGCCCGCGAAGCCGAGGCTCTCGGGAAAGCTCTGGCCCGCGAGCCGGGATCCGAGGTCGAACAGCTCGGCCGCGTAGGCGACCGGGCGCGGGCCGCCCGTGCGCGGCTGCACGAACAGATCCACGCGCTTGCGCTGCAGGAAGCCGCGGTGGAAGAGCTGCGCCGAGAAGTCCGGCCCGAGCCGCAGGCTCCGGGCCGGCCGGAACACGATGCTGCGGTAGCCGTCGTAGGAGAGGGCCGCCAGCGGCGCGGGCAGGTCCTCGGGCGGTGCCCTGTAGGGCGCGGCGGCGCGACGGGCGGCGATCTCGGCGAGCGCCGCGAAGGTCATCGGCCGGTCCGAGGGGCCGTAGGGCGCCGGAATCGCGTCCTCCGCCTTCGTTCTGGCGACATTCAGGTCGATGGCGCTAGGAACGATGCTACCGGCGGCCACAGTCAGGGCCGACCGCAGAACATGACGACGGGAGGGGGGTTCCGCTCCGCGGCGCTCCGGCATCGGGCCGGGTCCGACGGGTCCCTGGTCATCGCTCCTTCCCTCGGTGTGCTCGCTCATCGATCCTCGTTCCTCCGGGCGGGCATCGGTGTCCCTCCACGCTCGAGTTCCACGCAGATGCTCACCGATCCGCTGTCGCACGACGCACCGACGCTCGACGCTCCGCCGGCACGCACGGCGCTGCCGGAGGTCCGTCCCGTCGAGATCTGGCAGCCCGAGGGCGGCCGCGGCTCGCTCCTCGGGCGCCGGCTGGCGCTCGCGGTGCCCGCGCTCGCGACCGGTGCCGCCATCGCGTGGCTCGCCGCGCTCGCCTACCCGGCCGAGACCGCGCTCGCAACGGCCGTGCTCGTGCTGTTCGGCCTCGTGATGGCCTGGCAGTCCTTCGTGGCGTGGCAGTACGTCTACGGCCTCGTGGCCGGATTGCTGGGCGACCGCACCCGGTCGGCGCTGGAGCGCCGGGCCGACACGGTGCCGACCCGGGCGAGCGGCCTCAGCCGCACGGCCGCCGTGGTGGCGATCCACGCCGAGGACGCGGTGGCGGTGTTCGCGGGGCTGCGGGTGATGGCGCGCTCCCTCGCGCGCGAGGGTGGCGACGGCTCCGACCTCGACATCTTCGTGCTCTCCGACACCCGCGACGGCGCGATCGCGGCGGTGGAGGAGCACGAGTTCGCCCGCATCGAGGCCTGGCGCCGCGGCGCCGGCCCCGGCATCCCGCGCATCCGCTACCGGCGCCGGCGCGAGAACATCGGCCGCAAGGCCGGCAACATCGCCGAGTTCTGCGAGACCTACGGCCCCGAATACGATTTCATGATCGTGCTCGACGCCGACAGCCTGATGACGGGCCAGGCCATGCGCCGCCTCGTGCGGCTGATGGAGGAGAGCCCCCGCACGGGCCTCATCCAGACCGTCTCGTACGCGGCCGGCCGCGACACCCTGTTCGCCCGCATCCAGCAATTCGCGGTCCGCCTCTACGCGCCGCTCGCCCTGCGCTGCCTGGAGACCTGGCAGGGGCCGGACGGGAGCTACTGGGGCCACAACGCGATCCTGCGCATCGAGGCCTTCGCGACGAACGCGAAGCTCCCGGTTCTGCCCGGCCGCGCGCCGCTCGGCGGCGAGATCCTGTGCCACGACATCGTGGAGGGCGCGCTCCTGCGCCGCGCCGGCTGGGAGGTGCGCCTGCTGCCCGAGATGGGCGGCACCTGGGAGGAGATGCCGACGAACCTCGTCGACCTCCTCGGCCGCGAGCGGCGCTGGTGCCAGGGCAACCTGCAGCACCTGCGGGTCCTGCCGATGCGGGGCCTGCGCGGCGCGAGCCGTTGGCACCTCGCGGTCGGCATCCTGTCCTACGGCGCGCTGCCCCTCTGGATCGCCTACCTCGCCCTCGGCGCGGTGCAGGCTGCCCGGACGGGCGATCTCGGCCTCCTCGGCTACGGGCTGACCGGGACCGGTCCCGCGGCCCACGCGCTCGCCGCCCTCACGGTGGCGGTGCTGGCGGCGCCCAAGCTCCTCAGCCTCGGCCACGTGCTGGCCTCGCCCGAGCGCCGGGCGGCCTTCGGGGGCACGGCCGCGCTGCTGAAGAGCGCCGCGCTGGAGCAGGCGGTGTGGGTGCTGCTCTGGCCGGTGATGACCCTGTTCACGGCCGGCGCCGTCGTTTCGACCTTCCTCGGCCGGGTGGTGCGCTGGGACGCGCAGGTGCGCGACGACCGCCGGGTGCCGTGGGCGGAGGCGATCCGCCTCCAGGCCGATGCCCTGGTTCTCGGCGCCCTGATGGTCGCCGGCCTCGCCTACGCAGGCGATGCTTGGCTCGCCCTGTGGCTCGCACCCCTCGTCTTCGCCCTGCTGACGAGCCCGGCCCAGAGCGTGCTGACGAGCCGGGCCGACCTCGGCCGCCTTGCCCGCGCCCGCGGCCTGTTCCTGACGGTCGACGACACCGCCCAGGCGCCCGAGCTCGCCGAACTTGCCCAGGGACGCAGCGCCCCGGTGGCTGCCCGCCCCGCGGCGCGGGAGCCGGAGCGCACCGTGTGGATCGCGGCCGCCGACGAGGCGTGAGGATCGCGGGCGGCCTCCGGGGGCCGCCCTACTGCTTCTCCAGCACCTCGATCGGGTTGGTGCGCTGGGCCGCGGCGGGCTCCTGGGTCAGGTTGCTCGCGGCGCCCTCCTTCGGGCGCGCGTCGGCGCCGCCCTTCGGCGCGCCCGGGCCGCCGGTGGCGCTGCCGCCCTGCGGTTGGGTGGGGACCGTGCCGCTGGCGAGCTCGAGGCAGGTGATCATCTCGACGTAGGACGGGTAGCCGCCGGCCTTGAACTGCGCCTCGCACTGGCGCTTGGCATCCGCCGGGAACTTGCCCCAGTTCTGTTCCGCCTGCCGCTTGGCGTCCCGCTCGGAGCGCAGGCAGCCGTCGACGCTGGCGTTGTCGCTGACGCTGACGCTGACCTCGGCCCGCGCGGCGGACTTGCAGGTCTTCTCGATGTCGAGCTGCGGCACCGCATCGGCCGCGGCCGGCCCGGCCGCGACGAGGAGGCCGAGGACGAGGGCCCCGGACGCAAGGGCGGCACCGGGGCGGGACGGCCGGAGCCGGGGCGGGATGATCTGGAGCATGGGGCGTCCTCGGGGCGCGCGGCGCCGGTGGAATGGCACCGGCACAACGCGCAAGCCGCGCAGTCGTCGCCCGCCGGCTCCAAAAATCCGCGCATCCCGGGCGTCGGACGGTCTCCTAGTCGGGCGCGCCGCCGTGCGCCGCGCGCAGCGCCGCATCGAGGTCGCGCAGGAGATCGCCCGGATCCTCGATCCCGGTCGAGAGGCGCAGCAGGTCCGGCGGGCAGGGCGAGCCCGGCCCCTCGACCGAGGCGCGGTGCTCGATGAGGCTCTCGACGCCGCCGAGCGAGGTCGCCCGCTTCCAGAGGCGGACCCGCGCCGCCGTGCCGATGGCCGCGGCCTCGCCGCCCGCCACCCGGATCGACAGCATCCAGCCGAACCCGCCCTGCATCTGGCGCGCGGCCACCGCGTGGCCCGGATCCCCGGGGAGGCCCGGATAGAGGACGTGGGCGACGCACGGGTGGCCGCTTAGGGCCTCGGCGAGGCGGAGCGCCCCCGCGGCCTGGGCCGCCGCCCGGAGGTGAAGGGTGCGCAGGGAGCGCAGCAGAAGGTGGGCCTCGAAGGGCCCCAGGATGGCGCCGCCCCCGGCCCGGATCGCCGCGATGCGGGTCCAGAAGGCATCGCTGCGGGCGCCTGCCAGCACGCCCGCCACCACGTCCGAGTGGCCGTTGAGGATCTTGGTGGCCGAGTGCATCACGATGTCGGCCCCGAGGCCGAGCGGCCGGGTGTGCACGGGCGAGGCGCAGGTGGAATCGACCGCGAGCTGCGCGCCCGCCGCGTGGACGAGGTCGGCCACCGCGGCGATGTCCGTGACCGTCCAGGTCGGGTTGCCGGGTGTCTCGATCCAGACGAGCTTCGTCCGGCCGGGACGCAGGGTGTCCCGCAGGGCGTCCAGGTCGTCCATGTCCACGAAGTCGACCGTGAGTGTCCGGCGCGGCGCCTCCTCCCGCAGCCAGCGCCGCAGGGCCCAGTACATCACCCGCGGCGCCACCACGTGGTCGCCGGGCTCCAGCGCCGTGAACACAGCGGTCGCCGCCGCCATGCCGGAGCCGAACAGCAGCGCGCCGGCCGGCGCCTCCTCTAGCATCGCGAGCACGGCCTCGGCCTCCCGCACGGTGGCGTTGTCGGGCCGCGCGTAGGCGTAGCCGGACGAGTAGCCGTTGTCGGGGTCGCGCACGAAGGTGGTGGAGACGTGGAGGGGCGCCACCACCCCGCGCGTCGCCGGATCGACGTGGCCGAGCGCCTGGGCCGCGAGGCTGCGGGGCGACCAGGGCGCTGCGTCCGCCTGCGGATCCGGGGCGGTCTGGGGCGCGTGCGCTTCGGGCATGGTGCGGTTCCGGCTTGTGCGACGCCTCCGCGCCTGACACGAACGGGTGGGCCGCCGCAACCCGCTCAGCCCCGGCCCGGAGGATACCCGTCCGCATGACCGACGCCCTGCAGGTTCCCGAGGCGCCGGCCCTCGCCCGCTGGCCGCGGCTCGCCGCCGCGATCCTGCCCGTGGCCGCCACCGCCGCCATCGGCTCCGTCTCGACGCAGGCCGAGATCCCGGGCTGGTACGCGAGCCTCAACAAGCCGGTCTTCAACCCGCCGGACTGGGTGTTCCCGGTTGCCTGGACGGTGCTCTACACGATGATCGCGGTGGCGGCCTGGCGGCTCCTCGGCGCGCGGCCCCGCACCGGGCCGGGCCGGCGCGGCTGGAACCTCGCGGTCGCGGCCTTCGCGGTGCAGCTCGCGCTCAACGCCGCCTGGACGCCGGTGTTCTTCACCGCCCACGCGATCGGGGCCGGCCTCGTCGTCGTCGTGGTCCTGCTGATCATGGTGCTCTGGACGATCCGCCTGACGTGGCGCTTCGACCGCGCGGCGGCCTGGCTCCTCGTGCCCTACGCGGCCTGGGTCGCCTTCGCGACGCTCCTCAACGCGGCGATCCTGCGCCTGAACTGAGAGGCTTTGCAGGCATCCGCAACCGGCCTAGACACGGCGCCCCGTGCTCGGGACGAGCCAGAGGAGTTGCCCATGCAGGAGCCGACGGCCGACGGCATCACGCGGCGCATCGCGGCCGAGCTCGGCGTCGCCGAGGGGCGGGTGCGGGCGGCGGTGGACCTCCTCGACGGCGGCGCCACGGTTCCGTTCATCGCCCGCTACCGCAAGGAGGCGACGGGCGCCCTCGACGATGCGCAGCTGCGTACGCTGGAGGAACGGCTCGCCTACCTGCGGGAGCTCGAGGCCCGCCGCGCGGCGATCCTCGAGGGCATCCGCGCCCAGGGCAAGCTCGACGCGGAGCTGGCCCGGCGGATCGCCGCGGCCGACACCAAGGCGCGCCTCGAAGACCTCTACCTCCCCTTCCGCCAGAAGCGCCGCACCAAGGCGCAGGCCGCCCGGGAGGCCGGGCTCGAACCCCTCGCCGAGGCGCTCCTCGCCCGGCCGGAGCAGGCGCCCGAGGTGCAGGCGAGAAGCTTTGCCGGGAAGGAGGACGTTCCGGACGTCGAGGCCGCCCTGGAGGGCGCCCGGTCCATCCTGATCGAGCGCTTCAGCGAGGATCCGGAGCTCGTTGGCGCTCTGCGCGAGCACGGCTGGCAGCGCGGCCGGTTCACTGCCCGGGTCCGCAAGGGCAAGGAAGCGGCCGGCGAGAAATTCGCCGACTATTTTTCCTTCTCCGAGCCTCTCACGAAGCTGCCCTCGCACCGCATCCTGGCGCTGTACCGAGGCGAGAAGGAGGAGGTGCTCGACCTCGCCTTCGCGGACGCGCCCGAGGACGAGCCGCGCCCGGGCCAGCCGACCAGCCAGGAACTCAGGATCGCCCGGGCCTTCGGCATCGCGGAGCGGGGCCGCCCGGGGGACCGCTTCCTCGCCGAGACCGTGCGCCGCGCCTGGCGGACGAAGCTGAAGCCGGCGATCGAGACCGACCTGCGCGCCCGGCTGTGGTCGGCGGCCGAGGCCGGGGCCGTCACGGTCTTTGCCGGCAACCTGCGCGACCTGCTCCTCGCGGCGCCCGCCGGCCCGCGGCCGACGCTGGGGCTCGACCCCGGCTTCCGCACCGGCGTGAAGGTCGCGGTGGTGGACGCCACCGGCAAGGTGGTCGCCACCGACACGATCTACCCGCACGAGCCGCGCCGGGACCGTGCCGGGGCGCTCGTGACCCTGGCGAAGCTCTGCCGCGCCCACGGGGTCGAGCTCGTGGCCATCGGCAACGGCACGGCCTCGCGCGAGACCGATCGCCTCGCCGCGGAGCTGATCACGGCCCGGCCGGAGCTGAAGCTCACGCGGGTGATGGTCTCGGAGGCCGGCGCCTCGGTCTACTCGGCGAGCGCCTACGCCTCGGCCGAGTTGCCCGGGCTCGACGTGACGCTGCGCGGCGCCGTCTCGATCGCGCGGCGCCTGCAGGACCCGTTGGCCGAGCTCGTGAAGATCGAGCCCCGCGCGATCGGCGTCGGGCAGTATCAGCACGACCTCGCGGAGGGGAAGCTCGCCCGCTCCCTCGACGCGGTGGTGGAGGATTGCGTGAACGGCGTCGGCGTCGACGTGAACACCGCCTCCGCCCCGCTCCTCGCCCGCGTCTCGGGCCTGTCCGAGCGGGTCGCCGGCAATATCGTGGTCCACCGCGACGCCAACGGCCCGTTCCGCAGCCGGGGAGCCCTCCGGAAGGTCGCTGGCCTCGGGCCCAAGGCCTACGAGCTGGCCGCGGGCTTCCTGCGGATCCGCGGCGGCGACGACCCACTCGACGCCTCCGGCGTCCACCCGGAGGCCTACCCGGTGGTGCGGCGCATCCTCGCCCGCACCGGCAAGCCGATCGAGGCGCTGATCGGCAACGGCGCGGCGTTGCGGGGCCTCGACCCGAAGGCCTTCACGGATGCGAGCTTCGGCCTGCCGACCGTCACGGACATCCTGGCGGAGCTGGAGAAGCCCGGCCGCGACCCGCGCCCGGCCTTCCGCACGGCGACCTTCCAGGAGGGCGTGGAGAAGATCTCGGACCTCAGGCCCGGCATGCGGCTCGAGGGCGTGGTGACCAACGTCGCGGCCTTCGGGGCCTTCGTGGATATCGGCGTCCACCAGGACGGCCTCGTGCACATCTCGGTGCTGGCCGACCGCTTCGTGAAGGACCCGCGGGAGGTGGTGAAGCCCGGCGACGTCGTGCAGGTGCGCGTCGTCGAGGTCGATCCGGCGCGCCGGCGCATCGCCCTCTCGATGCGGGCCGAGGACGGGGACCGGCCGCCGCGCCGCGGCGACCAGCCGGCCGCGCGCCCCGCGCCGGACCGGGGCGCCCCGCCGCCGCCCGCGAAGGCCGCTCCCCGCGCGGCCGAGCCAGGCGGAGCGCTGGCCGAGGCCCTGCGCCGGGCGGCTCTCGCCAAGGGAGGGTCATCCCGATAGCGGCGGGCGGGGCGGGGGGCTGGATCACATCCCCTGCGATTCCGGCCCCGGCTCCTCCTCGCCGGCCGGCTTGTCGTCGTCGCGGGCGCGGTGGAGGAGGAAGATCGAGATCACCATCGTGAGGATCAGGCCGGCCAGAACGCCGAGCTCGATCATCGAGGCGCGGAACAGGGCCTCCTTCTCGGCGGTCCACTCCTTGGCGTGCATGATCTCGGAGGATTGCAGGGTGATCACCAGCACCCGCCGGATCGAGGCGATCAGCCCGACGATCAGGAAGGGCTCGCAGGTGAGCCGGCCCGAGCGCATCGAGACCCGCACCGTGTGCAGGATCTCGACCAGCATCAGCAGGAACAAGAGCCGGTCGACCACCTCCAGCAGCTGGGGCGCCTTGCCGAGCGCGTGGATGGCCTCGAAGGTCAGCCCCGCCGCGTCGAGGAGCGCCAGGACCGCCGTGGCCGCGAGGAGCAGGCCGAGGGCGGCGTAGATCGCGTGCTCGGTGTGCTGGAAGATCACCGCCGAGACGCGCGTCAGGCGGCCCTCATCCCCGGAATCTCCCGCCATCGCGCCCCTCCCCCACTTAGTCCGCATGAGACAGGAGGCGGCGCCCTTCGTCCAGCCTCAGGCGGCCGACCGGCCGGTCCCACCCGAGGGGTGGTGCCCAAGGCGGGTTCCAGGGATTGCGGCGGATCCGCCAGCGCCCGCGACGATCCGCCCGGGTCGGGCGGCCTCTCAGTGGAACAGGTGCAGGGCGTGCGGCGCGAGGTAGCCGAAGCCGAGGAGCACGGCGCCCGCGAGGCCGAGCGCCCCGCCCGCGAAGACCAGCGCGGTGATGCCGGTGATCACCTCCGCCGAGGCCAGGACGATGCCGATCTGGAAGGCCGCCGAGGCCAGCTCGTAATGGTGGTAGCGCTCCAGCGCGAGGTCGCGCCGCTCCTGCGCGGCCTTGGCCTTCTCGGTGAGCTCCTTGCGGCCCTCGCCGGTGGCGGGCTCGGACTCCCAGCGCGCCATCGTCTTGGCCCACTCGGCGCGCTTGGCCGCGATCGCGTCGGCGTTCGGGCCCGGGGGCACCAGCGCGAGCGCCTCGTCGGCGGTCTTCAGCACGGTGCCGCGGATCGTGCGGGCCTGGAAGTAGGCCCACTGGTTCGAGGCCTCGATGTTGGCCCCGAGCGCGTCCGTCTGCGACGCCTTGCCGAGCGTCTCGCTGAAGGCGAGGAACAGGGCCAGCACCGAGATGAGGAGCGCGACGCGCTTGTTCGAGCCCTCGACCGCCCCGTGACCACCCGACATCGCCGTCTCCGCCCCGCATGATTCGTCGGCGGGAGTCACAGCCTATCCGGGCGGATGATGCAATGTGGCCAAGCTGGCGGCCAAGCTAAACGCGAGGCTGGGGACGCCTACTCCGCCGCCTCGACGAACACGGTCCCGGCGCGCGGCAGGTCGAGGGTGTCCCAGGTCTCGGCCAGCGCGGCGGTGAGCCGGGCGATGCGGGCTTCGTCGTGGAAGGGCGAGGGGGTGATGCGCAGTCGCTCGGTGCCGCGGGGCACGGTCGGGTAGTTGATCGGCTGGATGTAGATGGCGTGGTGCTCCAGCAGGTGGTCCGCCGCCGCCTTGCACAGCTCGGCATCGCCCACCATCACGGGCACGATGTGGGTCTCCGTGTGGAGCACCGGCAGGCCGGCCGCTTCCAGCGCCGCCTTGGTGCGGGCGGCCTGGCGCTGGTGCGCCTCCCGCTCGGCCTTCGAGCGCTTGAGGTAGCGCACCGAGGCCCGCGCGGCCGCAGCGACCGCCGGGGGCAGGGCGGTGGTGAAGATGAAGCCCGGGGCGAAGCTGCGCACGGCGTCGCAGATCGTGGCGGAGGCGGTGATGTAGCCGCCGACGCAGCCGAAGCCCTTGGCCAGCGTCCCCTCGATCACGTCCACCCGGTGCATCACGCCGTCGCGCTCGGCGATGCCCGCGCCGCGCTCGCCGTAGAGGCCGACCGCGTGCACCTCGTCGAGGTAGGTCATGGCGCCGTAGCGGTCGGCGAGGTCGCAGATCTTCCCGATCGGCGCCACGTCGCCGTCCATCGAGTAGACGCTCTCGAAGACGATCAGCTTCGGCCGGTCGCCGGCCTCGATCAGCAGCGCCTCGAGATGCGCGAGGTCGTTGTGGCGGAAGACGCGCTTCTCGCAGCCCGAGTGGCGCACGCCCTCGATCATCGAGTTGTGGTTGAAGGCGTCCGACAGGATGAGGCAGTCCGGGATCAGCTTGGCGATGGTCGAGATGCCGGCCTGGTTTGAGACGTAGCCCGAGGTGAAGACGAGGCCCGCCTCCTTGCCGTGGAGGTCGGCGAGCTCCCGCTCCAGGTCGACCAGCGGCGAGGTGTTGCCCGCGATGTTGCGGGTGCCGCCGGCGCCGACGCCGCAGCGCCTGGCGGTCTCGGTCATGGCGCCGACGACCTCGGGGTGCTGGCCCATGCCGAGATAGTCGTTGGAGCACCACACCGTGATCTCGCGGGTGCCGCCGTCCGGGCGGCGCCAGTTCGCGGTGGGGAAGCGGCCGGCGATGCGCTCGATATCGGCGAAGACGCGGTAGCGGCGCTCGCCGTGGAGCCGCCCAAGCGCGGCGCTGAAGTGGCCCTCGTAGTCCGTCCTGCCCGTGATGCGTGTCGTGTCGGTGGCGGTCGTCGTCGCGGGCATCCGGTTCACAGGCTCGTCCTTCACGGGGCTGGCCGGGCCGTCGCGGGGCGGTCCGGGGAGCGGAATCGTCGGAGCGGGTCCCGCCGGGGCGGGTCCGGGTCTCACGCGTCCGGCACGGGGGGCCTTGCGGCCCGTTGACCGGCGTGCCCGATTCCGCAGCGGGGTTTCCTGAGGATATGGTTCCTGACTGTCGGCGGTGTCTTGTTCGGGGCACCGTCGCGCCGGACAATAAGGGGGAACTTGGAACGGGTTCAAGGTGAGTTCCAAACATCCCTGGTTTGCAGGCCCCGGGACGGTCCGCCCGGGGCGGCGGGGGGACGGGGCGGCCCGGCCGGGCCGCCTCCAACACCTTGGCGAGGCGGCGCTTTCCGGGGCCGGACCCCGGGAGACGCGGGAGAGCGCGCCGACGCCCCGCGCGGGCGTGGCGGCAATGGGTCGCGCGATGGGCAGGGACGGTGAAGCGGGCGGCGAGGGCTCCGGCGGCCCCGATCGGGCGTCGAATGCGGGCGACGCCCGGCGGGCCGAGCGGCTGAAGGCGGCGCTGCGCGACAACCTGCGCCGCCGCAAGGCGCAGGCGCGCCAGCGGGCGCAGGGGGAGGGGTCGGGGGAGGCGTCGGGCGAGGCCGCCCCGGAGACGCCGAAAAACGCGCCCTGACGCGCTCGCCTCGGCGTGTCGGATCCTTTATTCCGCCCCAACCGGTCGATACTTGGCCGTTGAGATGAGCGGCGCGCCCCCGCGCGAGCGCCGGATCCGGCGCTCGCGCGGGCCACGCGCGGCCGGCTCCCGAGGAACCCAGCATGGACCGCATCCACATCACCGGCGGCGTGCCGCTCAACGGCGTGATCCCGATCTCGGGCGCCAAGAACGCGGCCCTGCCCCTGATGATCGCGAGCCTCCTCACCGGTGAGACGCTGGAGCTCGTCAACGTGCCCCGCCTCGCCGACATCGCCTCGCTCTCGCGCATCCTCGGCAACCACGGCGTCGACCACATGGTGGTCGGCAAGCGGCCGGGGCAGACCACCGAGACCGGCCAGACGGTGCGGCTCACGGCCTCGAACATCATCGACACCACCGCGCCCTACGACCTCGTCTCCACCATGCGGGCGAGCTTCTGGGTGGTGGCGCCGCTGCTCGCCCGCTTCGGCGAGGCCAAGGTCTCGCTGCCGGGGGGCTGCGCCATCGGCACCCGGCCCGTCGACCTGCTGATCATGGCGCTGGAGCGGCTCGGGGCGCAGATCGAGATCGACGGCGGCTACGTGGTGGCCAAGACCCGCAACGGCCTGCGCGGGGCGGAGATCGACTTCCCCAAGGTCACGGTCGGCGGCACCCACGTCGCCCTGATGGCGGCCTCCCTCGCCTACGGCACCACGGTGATCACGAACGCCGCCCGCGAGCCGGAAGTGGTCGATCTCGCCGAGTGCCTCGGCAAGATGGGCGCGCGCATCACCGGCGCCGGCACGCCGCGCATCGAGATCGAGGGCGTGGCCCGCCTGAACGGCGCCCGCCACGAGGTGCTGCCGGACCGCATCGAGACCGGCACCTACGCCATGGCGGTGGCGATGACGGGCGGCGACGTGACGCTCGAGAACACCCGGGCCGACCTGCTGCACGCCGCCCTCGACGTGCTCGCCACCACCGGCGCCGAGGTGACCCCGACCCCCGACGGCATCCGGGTCCGCCGCAACGGCGCCGGCATCGCGGCGGTGGACGTCACCACCGATCCGTTCCCGGGCTTCCCCACCGACCTGCAAGCGCAGTTCATGGCGCTGATGACGCTCGCCAAGGGCCAGTCGCACATCCGCGAGACCATCTTCGAGAACCGCTTCATGCACGTGCAGGAGCTGGCCCGCCTCGGCGCGAAGATCCGCCTGGAGGGCGACCTCGCCGTGGTGGAGGGCGTGGAGCGCCTGAAGGGCGCCCCCGTGATGGCGACCGACCTGCGCGCCTCCGTCTCCCTGGTGATCGCCGGCCTCGCGGCCGAGGGCGAGACGCAGATCAACCGCGTCTACCACCTCGACCGCGGCTTCGAGGCCCTGGAGGCCAAGCTCGGCCGCTGCGGGGCGCAGATCGAGCGCGTGCGGGCCTGAAGGCCCGGCGGCTCAGCTGCCGATGGCGCCGCGCTTGAAGCCGAAGCCCGGGACGTCGCAGCCGCAGGGCGAGTTGAACGGGGCGGGCCGCGTCACGCAGTTGCCCCGCGCCGTCACGCAGATGCTGCCGCGCCGGCCCCCGTCGAACCCGCGACGACGCTCGTAGCGGTCCTCGTCGTAGTCGCGGCGGCGGCGCTCGTAGCGATCCTCGTCGTAGCGGCGCTCGTAGCGGCGCGGCCCGTAATCGTCGCCGTAGTACTGGGCCTGCGCGGTGGCCGTGCCGAGCGCCGTCCCGAAGGTCAGGGCCGCGATGGCCGCGAGGGTGATGCGCTTCACCTGTCTGTCTCCCGTGCGTGAACGTTCCTCACCACCGGCATAGCGGGCCGCGGATGAACGACGGCTGAGGCCGCGGAGCCGGCACCCGCGGGATCGGCCTCCCTGTGAGGATAGTCCCAGCCGCGGCGCGAGGTCTCAACGCGCGACACGGCGGCCGGGTCCCGCCCGGGCCCGGGGGCACTGGGGCCGCTGCCCGCGCGGAAAAACCGGCCCGGTTGCCGGACGGGGGCGCCCTCGCTACCTACCCCGTCACTTGCCGATCATTTGCCGATCATTTGCCTGCGACCTCTGCCCGTCACCCGCCCGGAGCCCGTCAGCCCCGCCATGGACGCGTCCCAGGAGCTTCTCAAGCTCGCCGCCCTCGATCCCGACGACCTGACCGTGATCTCGGCCCACCTGCAGGACGCGGTCCTGCGGGCGGGCGACCTCACCTACCTCGCCGCCGAGCGCCGCTTCGTCCTGGTGGTGCGCCGCTTCGACTGGGCGGCGCCGGACGGCGCGCCGCCGCGCCGGCGGCTCGCCGGCGTGCACTTCGAGCGGGTGCTCGGGGTCCGCACCCGCGGCATCCGCCCGGGGCAGGACGCCGACGCCGCCCTGAGCCTCATGGCGGTCACCTTCGAGCCCGGAGACGCGCCCTCGGGCTGCGTCACCCTGGTCTTCTCCGGGGGCGCCGCGATCCGCCTCGACGTCGAGTGCGTCGAGGTCCTGCTGAAGGACCTCGGTCCCGTCTGGGAGGCGGACAGCCGCCCCCGGCATGAGACTGCCTGACGAGACTGCCTGACGCGACCTCGACACGCCCCGAACACGCCTCGCGCTCCAGACAAGAATCCGCCCGATGGTCCGCCTCGACAGCTCCTCCCCCACCTTCGCGAAAGACTTCGCGCGCCTCCTCAGCGTGAAGCGGGAGGTCTCGGAGGATGTCGACGAGACCGTGCGGGGCATCATCGCCGGCGTGGTCGCGGGGGGCGACGACGCCCTCGTGGACTATACCCGCCGCTTCGACCGGCTCGGGGCGGACTTCACGCCCGAGACCCTGGCCGTCACCGCCGACGAGATCGACAGGGCGGTCGCGGCCTGCCCGCCCGAGGCGCTCGCCGCCCTGCGGCTCGCGGCCGAGCGCATCGAGGCCTTCCACCGCACGCAGCTCCCCGCCGACCACATGGCCACCGATGCCCTCGGGGTCCGGGCCGGCTGGCGCTGGACGGCGCTCGAATCGGTCGGCCTCTACGTGCCCGGCGGCACCGCGAGCTATCCGTCCTCTGTCCTCATGAACGCGGTGCCGGCCCGCGTCGCCGGCGTGCCCCGCCTCGTCATGGTGGTGCCGACGCCGGACGGGGTGCTGAACCCCCTGGTGCTGGCTGCCGCCCGCCTCTCGGGCGTCCACGAGGTCTACCGGATCGGCGGCGCCCAGGCGGTGGCCGCACTCGCCTACGGCACGGCGCGCATCGCCCCCGTCGCCAAGATCGTCGGGCCCGGCAACGCCTACGTGGCGGCCGCCAAGCGCCGGGTGTTCGGTCAGGTCGGCATCGACATGATCGCCGGCCCCTCGGAGGTGCTGATCCTCGCCGACGGCCACGCCAACCCGGACTGGATCGCGGCCGACCTCCTCGCCCAGGCCGAGCACGACACGGCCGCCCAGGCCATCCTGATCACCGACGACGCCGGGCTCGGCGATGCCGTGGCGGGCGCGGTGGAGCGGGCGCTCGCGACCCTGCCGCGGGCCGAGATCGCCCGGGCGAGCTGGCGCGACTACGGCGCGATCATCCGCGTGCGCGACTTCGACGAGGCGGTGCCGCTCGTCGACCGTCTCGCCCCCGAGCACCTCGAGATCGAGACCACGGAGGCCGAGGCGCTCGCCGCCAAGGTCCGCAACGCGGGCGCGATCTTCCTCGGGTCGCACACGCCGGAGGCGATCGGCGACTACGTCGGCGGCCCGAACCACGTGCTGCCCACCGCCCGCTCGGCCCGGTTCTCCTCGGGCCTCGGGGTGATCGACTTCATGAAGCGCACGACCATCCTGGCCTGCGACCCCGACAGCCTGCGCGCCCTCGGTCCGGCCGCCATCGCGCTCGGCCGCTCCGAGGGCCTGGAGGGCCACGCCCGCTCCGTCGCGATCCGCCTGAACCTGTGATAGGCCCGGAACCCGGCGCTCCGCCGGCGAGGGGCGGCGGCCCGCACGGGACGAGACACGGGGGCAGCGGGATGGCGGAGGCGCAGGGCGACGAAGCGGCCAAGGGCAAGGACCGGCTCGCCGCGGTGACCCTCGACGAGGAGTCGATCGGCCGCGGCAATCCGGACCAGGAGCACGAGCGCGCCATCGCGATCTTCGACATCCTGGAGGAGAACCGCTTCGCGCTGCCCGGCCGCGACGAGGGCCCCTACGCGCTCGCGCTGGGCCTCGTGGAGAACAAGCTCTCCTTCGCGATCAGCACGGAGGCGGGCCAGCCCGTCGTTACCCACTACCTCTCGCTGACGCCCTTCCGGCGGGTGATCCGCGACTACGAGATGATCTGCGAGAGCTACTACAACGCCATCCGCACCGCCTCGCCGAGCCAGATCGAGGCGATCGACATGGGCCGGCGGGGCCTCCACAACGAGGCCTCCGAGACCCTGAAGCAGCGCCTCGAAGGCAAGGTCGACCTCGACCACGATACGGCGCGGCGCCTGTTCACCCTGGTCTTCGCCCTGCACTGGAAGGGCTGAGACGGGTGGTCCCCTCGCTCCCGTCCGGCGCCTGAGGCGGCCCCATGGAGGAGGCGCCGAGGAAGCGGCGGGTCCAGTCGGTCCTGTTCATGTGCAACTTCAACGCGGTCCGCTCGCTCGCCGCGGAGGCGATCGCGCGCCACTACTTCGGCAAGTCGACCTACGTTCAATCGGCGGGCGTGCGCACGGGCGAGCCGGCCGACCCCTTCATGATCGCCGCACTCGACGAGATCGGCATCGACGCGGCCCGCCACCGCCCCCGTACGCTGGAGCAGCTCGAGGAGTGGGAGGGGCTCAACTTCGACCTCATCGTCACCCTGGCGCCGGAGGCCCACCACGCCGCCCTGGAGCTGACCCGGACGCTCGCGGCCGATGTCGAGTACTGGCCGACCCCCGACCCGACGCACCTGCAGGACGCCTCCCGCGAGCAGCGCCTTGACGCCTACCGGGACGTGCGCGACGGCCTGGTGTTCCGGATCAAGTCGCGGCTCAAGGGCTGATCCGGCCCGCGGCACCGCTACACCGCGTCGAGGAGGTGCTCGGGCACCCGGAAGTGGGCGTGGCGGATCCGCGCGAGGTCCTCCACGCGGGCGATGGCGTTCGGGGGCTCGCCCGCGAGGCGGCGCAGGAACTCCGCCTGCCAGTAGGCGACGTCGCCCTCGGTGAGGGGACGGTAGTCGTGGTGGCGGGCGGCCTCGATCTCCCCCCGGAACTCCGCGTCCGCGAGCCGCCAGTGGGTGCCGAAGCGCATCTCCTCCATGGCGATGGTCCGGCTCTCGGCGAGGCGGGCGAGGCCCGCGTCGAGGTCGGCGAGGCGGGTGTGGAACAGGAACAGGCCCCCGAAGGCCACCGGCCGGTCGCAGAAGTGGAAGCCCGGGCGCCAGCGCACCGGCACCCGCGTCGCGGCGGGCTTGCAGTAGTAGGGCGCGAAGGCGATGTGGGGCCGCTGCCGCAGGAGCGGCCGGTCCGGCCGGAGCGGCCCGTCCGTGCCGAGATGGTGCAGGACGTCGAAGCCGATCGCCGTGACGGTCCCGGGCCGGTCGCCCGTGAGGCGGGCGGCCAGGTGGGCGGAGAGGCCGCCGCCCGCGGCGGGGATCAGGAACTCGTCCACGTCGGTGAACACCACGCCGTCGTGGCTGTCCAGCAGCGCCGCCGCGGTGTCCGAGACGAAGGCCGCCCGCGCCCGCTCGTCGAAGACCGTGCGGGCGAGCGGGATCACGCCCACCCCGTCGAGGAGGTCGCGCGTGCCGTCGCGGCTGCCGTGGTCGATCACCCGCAGGTTGTCGCGCCCGAAGTGACGCCCGTAGTGGTCGAGCCAGCGCGGCAGCCGCGCGGCCTCGTTGTAGACCATGGTGAGGGCGGCGAGGCGCATGGTCCGGGCTGCCGGGTCAGGGCAGGTCCGGGCGCCGCAGGCTCGTCACCGCCCCGTAGCTCCCGGCGCGGATCCGGGCCACCGCCTCGGCCAGCGGCTCCTCCGCCACCGCCATGTGGTGGCCGTTGGCGTGGATCAGGGTCGTCGCGTCGCGCATCAGGCCGACATGGCCGCGCCAGAACACGAGGTCGTTGCGGCGCAGGGCCCCGAGGTCGAGGGGCAGGGGCGCGCCGAGGCCGCGTTCCTGCTGGTCCGCGTCGCGGGGGCAGGCGAGCCCGGCCAGCGCGAAGCAGAGCTGGACGAGGCCGGAGCAGTCGAGGCCGAGGCTGGTGCGGCCGCCCCACAGGTAGGGCGTGCCGAGGAGGCGCGACGCCGTGGCGGCCGGGTCCGGCGCGGTCCAGCCCACGGGCTCGCAATGGCCGGCGAAGAGGTAGCTGCCGTCGGCGAGCGCGAGGTAGTCGCCGGTGACGTCGCGGGCCGTCACGCCGGCCCCGAGGCCGAGGTGGCCGAGCGGTGGCCGCTTCAGGTCCGGGGCCGGGTAGCGGAAGCTGCGCAGCGCCGCGAGGCGGTGGGTCGGCGCGGGATCCGGGGGGCCGAGGGCCCCGGCGTCGAGGTAGCCGACGTAGCCGTCCTGGGCGAGCTGCACCCAGGCGAAGCCGTCGCGCGCCTCGTAGACCGTCACCGCGTCGCCCATCACCGCCTCGGTGTCGATGGCGGCGTCGGCGCGGGGCGCGCGCCGCAGGGGTGTGGCCGCCGCGATCACCCGGCGCGGCTCGCCGGCGACGAAGCGCGCGGCCTCAACCCGCCCGCGGAGGTGCTCGGCCGCGAGGTCCGGGCGAGCGGGCGTCAGGCGCGGGTCGGCGGGCGGGGGCTGGGGCACGGCGACGGAAGCGGTCATCGGGGTGGTCTAGCCCGGCCCCGACGCCGCGCAAACCCGCCGTCGCTTTGCGGCGGATCGCCGCAGGTGCGCTGCCGCTTCCGGTGGCACCTGCATAATGAATCTCCCGCGATCGGCGCAACGCACGGGCGCCACTGCCGGTTGTCTTGGCAAATGGTGGGGATTCGGCCTGCCCCCGCAGGCCCGGGCGTCGGGCTCATGCGTCCGGCGGGCGGTCACCGTCCCGCTTGATGCACTGCACAAATGGTGCGGCCCGGCTTATGGTTCGCCCGATGACGAGTGCGAGTCGTGCCGTGAAGAAGACCCACAAGAACCTGTCGGACCTGCCTCCGATCCGGGTGCGGCGCGAGCCGCCGACGGTGGCCGAGGCGGTCGCGGCCGCCCAGGACCTCGCGGAGGACCTCGACCAGCAGGTCGAGATCGCCGCCGGCCTGATCGGCCTCGCGGCGGACGAGGTCCGTCCCCACGTGCTGGCCGCCGCGAAGGCGCGCCCGGAGCGTCAGCCCGAGCGCATCTTCAGCCAGGCCGGCCCGAGCCGGGCCCCCCGCACGGTGATCGTCGAGCGCCGGACCCGGGCGCCCGTCGTGGTGGAGCGGCGCGGCCGGCCCCTCGACCCGCGTCGCTGAGGCGTCCGCGCCGGGTTACCGGGCCGAGGCTACCAAGCCAGGGTCTCGCCGCGGTAGTCCAGGTAGGCGATGCCCGTCCGGCCGAGGGAGCGTTCCAGCACCTCGGCCATGCCGGCGACACTCGTCGCGACGTCGAGGTCGGCCTCCGCGCCGCCCATGTCGGTGCGCACCCAGCCCGGGTGCAGCAGCAGCACGCTGAAATCGTCCGCGCGGTGGCGGATCTCGAAGCTCCGCGCCAGGGTGTTCAGCGCCGCCTTGCTGGCCCGGTAGGTCTCCCAGCCGCCCGTCTCGTTCAGCCCGACGCTGCCGAGGACCGAGGACATGAAGGCCACCGTGCCGCCCGGCGCGACGCGGTCCGCGAAGGCCTCGGCGAAGCGGATCGGGCTGATCGCGTTGGTGAGGTAGACCTGCGCGGCGACGTCCCGCGGCACCGCGTGGGCCGGGTCGTGCGCCTGCGTGGCGACGCCCGCCACCACGAAGACGAGATCGAAGCGCTCCCCCGAGAGCCGGTCGTGGAGGCCCGCGACGGCCGCATCGTCGTCGATGTCGGCTGTCTCGACGCGAACCCCGTCCGCCCCGAGCCGCGCGAGGTCGGGCGACGGGCTGCGCTGCGTCGCCGTCACCTGCCAGCCGCGCCGGGCCAGGGTCTCGGCGAGGCCGAGCCCGAGGCCGCGCGAGGCCCCGACGATCAGCGCGGACCTGCGTGTGTCTGTCATGGTGGTCACCTCCCGGCCCAGTGATGGACGGGGAGATAGGGCACGGGCCAGGCGCGGCCGCACCCGCTCACGCCCCCGTCAGTCGGCCGTCTGCACCGACCACGTCGCGTGGCGGATGCCCGGGGCCCGAGCGAGGTCCGCCGTCACGGCGTCGAGCTCGTCCGCCTCGACCGCCGTGGAGACCAGGGTCGCCACCACCTCGACGCTCTCCTCGCCGCGCTCCACCACCTCGATCGCGCCGACCGGGTAGCTCGCCGCCTCCAGGCGCTCCACCAGGAGGTCGCGGGCGGGGCCGACCGCGCCCGGCCCCGTGGTGACCTGGACCTCGTAGGTCGCCTCCGCGGCGCTGTCGTCGATCGGTGCGCGGTTGATGGCGTTGGAGAGGGGCCGCAGCAGGGTGTTGCCGGCGAGCACCGCCGCCGTGACGAAGGCGGCCTCCAGGGGCAGGTCCGCCCCCGCGAAGGCGCCAACGGCCGCCGAGCACCAGAGGGTCGCGGCCGTGTTCAGGCCGCGCACGTTCATGCCCTCCTTCATGATGACGCCGGCCCCCAGGAAGCCGACGCCCGAGATCACGTAGGCCACCGTGCGGGTGGCGCCGTCGCCCCCCGTGAGGCGCATGCCGAGGTCCACGAAGGCGGCGGCGCCGATCGCCACCAGCACGTTGGTGCGCAGGCCCGCGGTGCGCTGGCGGTACTGCCGCTCCGCCCCGATCAGGGTGCCGAGCACGAAGGCGACGATCAGGCTGATCGCCGAATTGAGGGACTCGGGCAGGGGCATCGGGAGGGCGCCGGACATGCGGTGCCTCTTAGCCGGCGCCGGATGACGAAACCGTGACGCGCGTGGGCCCCGGGCAAATTGCCCGGGATGGCCCGTTCGGCCGTGCGCGGGATTGACGCCCGCCCTGGGCAGCGGGCACACCCGCTGCATATGAGGCCCGTCAGAAGGCCCGAGCGGGGCCCGGCGCGACGGCCGGACGATCCGAGGAGACGTGCAGGATGCGGGATCCGACCCTTGCGGCGGGCTTGAGCCAGGTCGCCACGCGTGCGGGGATCCGGCGCGCATGAGCGGCGCCACCCTCGCAGCGCGCCAGGCGGAACCCGCCACCGCGCCCCGCGCCGTCGACGCCGACCTCCGCGGCCGCATCCTCGCCCTGCGGGACGGTCTGCAGCACGGGCTCATCGGCGCCGAGACCCTGGTCGAGCGACTGCTGATCGGGCTGCTCACCGGGGGTCACCTCCTCATCGAGGGCGCGCCCGGCCTCGCCAAGACCCGGGCGGTCAAGCGCCTCGCCGACGGCCTCGACGGCAGCTTCGCGCGGGTGCAGTGCACGCCGGACCTGATGCCGGCCGACCTCACCGGCACCACCGTGTGGCGCCAGGATTCCGGCACCTTCGAGTTCCTGCCCGGCCCCCTGTTCCACTCGCTGATCCTCGTGGACGAGGTGAACCGCGCGCCCCCCAAGGTGCAGTCGGCGCTGCTCGAATCCATGGCCGAGGGGCAGATCACGGTCTCGGGGCACACCCATCCGTTGCCCGATCCCTTCATGGTGGTGGCGACCCAGAACCCCATCGAGCACGCGGGCACCTTCCCGCTGCCCGAGGCGCAGCTCGACCGCTTCCTGCTGCACGTGGTGGTGGAGATGCCCGACGAGGCCTCCGAGCGGCGCATCCTCGACCTCGTCGAGGGCGAGCTGAACCACCACGCCGAGGCGATGCCGGTGCGGCTCTCCGTGGAGGAGGTGCGCGCCGCCCGCGAGGCGGCCCTCGGCGTCTACGTCTCGCCGGCCCTCAAGGATTACCTCGTGCGCCTCGTCGCCGGTACCCGCACGGACGCGGCGGCGCCGGATCTGCGGGCTGCCATCGAGCACCCGGCCTCGCCCCGCGGGACGCTGGCCCTGATGGTGGCCGGCAAGGCCCGCGCCTACCTGCACGGACGCGACCACGTCACGCCCGAGGACGTCGCCGAGCTCGCCGCGGACGCGCTGAGCCACCGCATCGGCCTGACCTGGCGGGCGGCGGCCGAGGGGCAGAGCACCCGCGGCATCATCCGCGGCCTCGTGCAGCGGGTGCGGGCGCTGTAGGGCCAATGAGCATAGGGCCATGAGCGCGACCGCGGCGCCGACGACCGACCCGTTCGGGGCTCCCGGCATCCACCTGTCCGGCGAGGCCCTGATGGGCCTGCGCCACCTCGCCCGCCGCGGCACGGCTCTCGCCACCCGCACCCTCGCGGGGCTGCCCGGCGGCATCGTCACCCGGCGGCGCGGCCGCGGCTCGGAGCCCGACGACGTGCGGCTGTGGTCGGAGGGCGACGACCGCCGCCACATCGACCGCAACGCCACCGCCCGCACGGGCGTGCTGCACGTGCGCACCCACCACGACGAGCGCGACCGCGCCGTCGTCCTGCTCGCCGATTTCCGGCCCTCCATGCTGTTCGGCACCCGGCGGGCGCTGCGCTCGGTGGCGGCCGCCGAGGCCCTGGTGCTGCTCGGCTGGCGCATCGTCGGCGACGGCGGCCGGGTCGGCCTCGTGGCCGGCAGCGCCGGGGAGCCCGCCGTGGTGCGGCCGGCCGGCGGCGAGCGCGCCATGACGGCGGTGACAGGGGCGCTCGCCCTGGCGCATGCGCGGGCGCTCGCTGGGCCCGAGGCCGCCGACCCGCCCCTCGACGCGCTGCTCTCGGTCGCCCAGAGCCTGCTGCCCTCGGGCGGCCACCTCGTGATCGGCAGCGCCCTCGACGCGCCGGGGCCGGATTTCGATCGGCTGCTGACGGTGCTCGCCGAGCGCCTCTCGATCCGCCTGATCCTGGTCAGCGACGCCTTCGAGCGCACGCGCCCGTCCGGCTTCTACCCCTTCGCCCTCGCCGACGGCCGCCGCGGCACGGTGCAGGCCGGGCGCGCCGGGACGGCCGGCGTCGACGAGCGCCTGGCCGACTACGCGCGCCGCGGCATCGAGGGCCTGCGCCTCGACGTCGAGGCCGGCCCGGAGGCCTACGCGCCCCTGATGGAGCGGCTCGATGCTGTGCTGTGAGGGCGAAGCGGCCCCATGAATCCCGTGACCAACCCCACGACGAGCCCCGTGACCGACGCCCCCGTCACCCTCGAGGCGCTGCGGGGCCTCCACCTGCCCGGCGGCGCGGCCGGCGCGCTGCAGAGCGAGGTGGTCGTCGCCCTGATCCTCGGCTTCCTGGCGGCGCTCGGCGTCGGGCTGCTGCGCAGCCTGCAGGTCCGGGCGCGGGCCACGGTGCGCCGCGCGGCGCTGCGCGAGTTCGAGGCCGCCCGGGCCCTCCCGCCCGAGGCCCGGCTGGTGGCGCAGGCGCGCCTCCTGCGGCGCCTCGCCCGCACCCTCGACGGCGAGGCGGCCGCTGACGCGCAAGGGGCGGACTGGGCGGCCCGGCTCGACCGCCTGCTCGCCACCGATTTCTTCTCGAAGGGCGCCGGCCGCGTCCTCGTGGACGGCCTCTACCGCCGCCCGGCGACGGACCAGGCGGCGCTCGACGCGGAGCTCGGCCGGCTCCTCGCCCGCGTCCGGGGCTGACGGCGATGAGCGGCCTGCTGCCGAGCTGGATCACGGGCCTCGCCTCGGCCTTCGACCTCGCGAGCCCCTACGCGCTCCTGCTGCTGCCGCTGCCCCTCCTCGTCGCGCGGCTGCTGCCCGCGGAGGCCGAGGGCCTGAGCGGGGCGCTGCGGGTGCCGGCCTCCCTCGTCGCCCGCGAGCGCATGGCCGCGAGCGTCGCAGCCCGCGGGCGGCGCCACCTCTGGCTGACCTGGATCCTGTGGGCGGCCCTGGTGGCGGCGCTGAGCGGCCCCCGCCTCGTGCTGCCGGCCGCCGCGCTCCCGGCCTCGGGCCGCGAGATCATGATCGCCATGGACCTGTCGGGCTCGATGGAGCGGCGCGACTTCAGCCTCGACGGCGAGACCGTGTCGCGGCTCGCCGCGGTGAAGCGCGTCGGCGCCGACTTCATCCGCCGGCGGGCCGGCGACCGCATCGGCCTCGTGATCTTCGCCGACCAGGCCTACGTCGCGGCGAGCCCGACCTTCGACACCGCCACGGTGGCGCATGCGCTGGAGGAATCGACCATCGGGCTCGTGGGGCGTTCCACCGGCATCGGCGACGGCCTCGGCCTCGCGCTGCGGCGGCTCGACCCGAAGGACGCCGGCACCGACGCGGGCCAGCCGCCGGCCGCGACCGCCAAGGTCGTGATCCTGCTCTCGGACGGGGCGAACAACGCGGGCCAGACGAAGCCCACCGACGTGGCGGCGCTCGCCCGCGACCTCGGCATCAAGGTCTACACCATCGCGCTCGGCCCCCGCGACCTCGCCAACGCGGATGGCGAGCAGGACGTGGTCGACGTCGAGACCCTGCGCGAGATGGCCGAGACGAGCGGCGGCAAGGCCTTCCGGGTGAAGACCACCGACGACCTCATCGGCGTGGCCGAGGCCATCGACGCCCTGGAGGGCGGCCGCGCCAAGGCGCCCCCCCTGCCGCTGCGCCGCGACCTCTGGCCCTGGCCCGCGGCCCTCGCGCTGCTCTGCGCGGCCGGCCTCCTGGCGACGCGGAGGGGCGCATGAGCCTCCTCGACGCCGCCACCCTCCTGCGGCCCTGGTGGCTCGTTGCGATCCCCCTCGTGGCGCTGCTCGCCTACCGGGCCGCGTGGCGGGCCGCGCCCCTCGGGGACTGGACGCGGGCCGTCGACGCCCCGCTCCTCGCCGCCCTGGCCCGGCGCGGCGCCGTGCTCGGCGGGCGCCGGCGCACCAATCTCGCCGCGGCGCTGGCCGCCGGCGCGATCGCCCTTGCGCTCACCGGGCCGGCGGTGGAGCGGCCGGACGCCACCACCTTCCGCAACCTCGACGCCACCGTGATCGTCGCCGACCTGTCCCGCTCGGTCGCCGAGGGCGGCAGCCTCAAGGAGCTGCGCCAGACCGCGCAGGCGGTGGCGGAGGCCGCCGGCACCCGCTCGGTCGCCCTCGTCGTCTACGCGGGCGACGCCTACCTCGCGGTGCCGCCGACCACCGACCGCGACAGCCTCAACACCACCCTGTTCGCCCTCGACGCCGACACCGTGCCGGACCGCGGCAGCCACCCGGAGCGCGGCCTGGCCCTCGCCCGCCGGCTCCTGTCGGAGGCGGACGTGGTCGCGGCCGACGTGGTGCTGATCAGCGACGGCGACGGCATCGGCGATGCGGCCACCCGCGAGGCCGCGGCCCTGAGGGCCCGCGGCTGGCGGCTGCAGGCTCTGTTCGTGCCGGCCGCCAAGACCCTGCCGCCGGGCGTCCCCCGGCCCGACCGCGCCGCCCTCGACGCCCTGGCGCGCGCGGGCGGCGGCACCGCGGCCGACACCGCGGCGCCCGCCCCCGTCCTCGACGCGGTCGGCGCCTCCACCGCCCAGCACCTCGCGGCGGGGGGCTACAGCGTGCTGGCCTTCGCGGATCTCGGGCGCTGGCTGCTGATCCTCGCCGCCCTCCCCGCCCTCCTCCTGTTCCGCAGGACCGCCTGATGGGGACCGCCTGATGCCGCAGGGTTCGACCACCGCCCTCGCCACCTCCCTCGCCGGGACGCTCCCTGCCCGCCCCGTCCTCCAGGCGCTCACCCGCAACTGGCGCCGGCGGCTGCGCGTGGCGGGCCTCGGGCTCGCCGGGATCGGGATCCTGGGCCTCGCGGCGGTCTCCGAGCCCCGCACCGGCCTCGGCCGACTCCTGATGGGGCTCGGCCTTCCGGGCGTCGCCGCCGAGGTCTTCGCCGATCCGGCCTGGCGCGGGCCCGCCCTCTACGAGGCCGGCGACTACGCGGGCGCCGCCGCCCTGTTCCGCACCGCCGGCAAGCGCGGCGGCTACAACCTCGGCAACGCGCTCGCGCGGATGGGCGACTACGCGGGCGCCATCGCGGCCTACGACGAGGCGCTGCAGTACAACCCGCGGGACGCCGACGCGCAGGCGAACCGGTCGCTGATCGCCCGCCTGATCGAGGAGGCGATCGACCGCGGCAAGGGCGGCGGCATCGCCAACGGCACCGCGCAGTACGGCGCGCGCTACAACAACACCGCGAACCAGGACAAGAACGACGACATCAACGCGAGCTCGAGCGGCGAGGGGCTCGCGGGCAACAAGGAATCGAGCGCCAGCGCCTCGCTGCCCGGCAACAGCGCGGTGGCCCGCCGCGGCCGGGCCGAGCAGCAATCGATCGATTCCGGCCGCGGCGAGGCCCGCGGCTCGGCGAGCGACGCGGCCGGGCGCGGGCGCACCGGCGGCGGCTCCGCCATGGTCGCGGCCGCCCCCGAGCGCGAGGTCCGCCGGGTCACGAAGAGCTTCGAGGCCCACGAGATCCGCCCCGACCGGCTCTGGCTGCAGACCCTGCCGGACGATCCCGGGCGCTACCTGAAGCTGCGCCTGAAGGCCGAGCAGGCCCGCCGCATCGAGGCCGGCACCGCGATCCCGGCGGGGAGCAACCCATGGTGAGCCGGCGCATCATCCTGTGCGCGGTGCTCGCGCTCGCCGCCGGCCCCGCCCGCGCCGAGATCGAGCCCGGCGACCTCACCCTCACGGTGACGCCGGAGCTGAACGGCAACGCCGCGCCCTTCGCCCGCGAGATGGTGCTGCTGCGCATCCGCGGGGTCTACCGCCAGCAGATCCTGCTGGAGGAGGTCGTCCAGCCCTCGCTCGCCAACTTCAGCTGGACGCAGCTCGGCCGCGACACCTGGAGCAAGACCCGCCTGCCGGACGGGCAGGTGGCGCTGGCCTTCGACCGGGTGGTGGCGGTGTTCCCCCATCACCCGGGCGACTTCACGATCGACGGCTTCACCCACCGCCTCACCGTCAACGACGCGGGCACGCGCCGGGTGGTCGACGTGCGCTCCGCGCCCTTCAGCCTGCCGGTGGCGCGCTGGACCGCCCCGACCGGCGGGCCGGACGTCAAGGAGCCCTGGTGGCTGCCCGCCCGCGACGTCACCATCACCGATTCCTGGTCGCCCGACCCCGAGACGGTGAAGCTCGGCGAGACCACCCGGCGCATCGTCACCATCGAGGCGCAGGGCATGGTGGCCGAGGGGCTGCCGCCGCGCCCGGTGATGCGCACCCGCGGCATCCTCACCTACGCGGGGCCCGTGACCCGCGAGACGATCATCACCCCGACGGGGCCCGTGGCGCGGGCGACCTACCAGTGGGACGTGCGGCCGGGCGTTCCCGAGATCATCCCCCTGAACGCCATCGCGATCCCCTGGTTCGACACCGTCTCGCGCACCATGCGGGAGGCCGAGATCCCGGCCCGGCAGATCGGCGGCGGACTGCCCGACCAGGAGGGCGCAGCCCGGCCTCCCGGGGCGGTCTCGCCCTGGACAGTCGCAGCGGCTGGGCTCGCGAGCTTCGGCCTCGGCCTCGCGCTCCTCGGCTTCGGCGCGGGCCGGTTCGCGCGGCTGCGCCTGCCCCGGCGCACGCGCGCGCGCCTCGCGGCCCGCGCGGCGGCGGGCGATACGGCGGGCTTCCGCGCCGAGGTCGGCCTCGCGCAGCAGACCGAGCCCGACCTCGCCCGGCGCTGGCGCGACGACCCCGACACCGCCGACGCCCTCGCAGCCCTCGACCGCGCCCTCTACGCGCCCGGCGGCGCCCCGGCGCCGGACCTTCCGGCCCTCGCCCGCCGCCTCGGCCGCCGCCAGCGCATCGCCGTGGCGCCCCCCGAGGCGGAGCGGCTCGCGCCGCTCGACGGTGCGCGGCCTTGAGCGCCGGGCGGGCTTCTGCCTGCCTCATCTGTGCTAGGCTCAACCCGGATTCGGACCCGAGGAGCGCCCCTTGGCTGACGTCGAGCACATGACGGTGACGCTGACCGAGCCGATGGCCGCGCAGATCCGCGCCTCCGTCGAAGCCGGAGAGTACGCTTCGGCGAGCGAGGCCGTGCGCGATGCCCTGCGCCTCTGGTCGAGCCGCCACGCCGCCCGAGCCCGCGAGGTCGCGGATCTGCAGCGCGCCTGGGATGCCGGGAAGGCCAGCGGCAGCCACGGCGAACTCGACTTCGCGGACCTGCGCCGCGAGGCCCGCGCGCGCCTCGCGGACGCGGAGCGGGCCTGAGCCGCGTCCATGGCGGTGCGGCTGATCTGGTCGACGCTCGCCCGGGACGCGCTCCTCGACCTCTACATCCGGATCGGGCGGGAGAACCCGGCTGCGGCTGAGCGCTTCTACGATCGGATCGAGGAGCGCGCGGCTCAGCTCGCGGACCAGCCCCGGATGGGTCCGCGCCGGCCCGATATCCGGCCCTCGGCGCGCATCCTCGTCGAGGCCCCCTATCTCATCCTCTACGAGACCGTTCCGGCCTCGGACGAGGGACCGGTCGCGTGCGTCGCGATTGTCAACGTGGTCGACGGACGGCGCGATCTGAGCGACGGCTTCTGACGCGGACGGAGTGCGATGGCCAGGGACAACCGCCCGAAAGCGACCCGCGCCACCCAGGCCCTCGACCGGGCGGGAATCGCCTACAGCCTCCACGCCTACGATTACGACCCCGACGCACCCCGGATCGGGCTCCAGGCGGCCGAGGCGCTCGGCATCGCGCCGGACGGCATCCTCAAGACCCTGATGGCCGAGGCCGACGGGCGGCCGGTCTGCGTGCTCGTCGCCTCCGACCGGGAGGTGGCGCTGAAGCGCCTCGCGGCGGCGCTCGGCGCGAAGTCCGCCGCGATGCTGCGGCCGGCGGATGCCGAGCGGATCACCGGCTACCACGTCGGCGGCATCAGCCCGCTGGGCCAGAAGCGGGCGGTGCCGACCGTGATCGATGCCGCGGTGCTGGCCGGTCCGCACGCGGAGATCTACCTCAACGGCGGCGGCCGGGGCCTCCAGTTGCGGCTGCGGCGCGACGACCTCGTGCGGGTCCTCTCCGCGACGGTCGCGCCGGTGACGGCATAACGGGGCGTTAACCCTGCGCGGCGAGGCTCGCCGGAGGATTCGTTCGGGCGAGGGGCCATGCTGCGGGCCGGGTTCGCGGTTTCACGCATCGCGAAGAGCGGCCCTCCCGCCCACCGGCGCGGGGCAGGCGGGAGCACGCGCGCCCTGAGGTCCGGCCTCCTCGCGGCCGGCCTGCTGCTCACGGGATCCGCCGGGGCGGCCGACCTCGACGAGGCCGGCCCCTTATCCGGCCCCTTTCCTGGCCCCTTGCCCGGCTCCCCCTACGAGGCCGGTCCTCCCGCGCCCCGCTACTTTCCCCGGGGCGACGGCAGCGATCCGCGCCTCGCGGCGGCCCGTCCCCTGGCCCGCCCGGTCGGCTGCCGCCCCCGGCGCGTGCCGGTGCCGACCAACGCCCCGGACGATCCGAGCTACGTCGGCTCGGCCTACGGCCTCTCGCGCCCGAGCTATTACGGCCTGACGCCGCCGCTCGGCGTGGACGACCCCTTCGGGCGGCCGCTGCTGCCCTGGTGCCGGTAGGGCGACGCTGGCGTCCCGCGCGCCCGCGCAGTAAAGGCATCGCCGCTCCCCAGGGAGCCGCGCCCGACCTGAACGCCGCCCCGAGCCTGCCCCGAGCCTGCCATGACGCCAGAGCCCGCCATCGCCCGCTTCACCGACCCTGCGGCGCTCCGTGCCGCGGTCGAGGCCTGGCGCGGTCGGGGCGAGCGGATCGTGCTCGTGCCGACCATGGGGGCGCTCCATGCCGGGCACCTCGCCCTGGTGGCCCACGCGCGCACGCTCGGGCCGCGCGTGGTGGCGAGCATCTTCGTGAACCCCACTCAGTTCGGCCCCAACGAGGACTTTTCCCGGTACCCGCGGGACGTCGAGGCCGATCTCCGGCTGCTCGGCGAGGCGGGCTGCGATGCGGCCTGGACGCCCGAGGTCGAGACCATGTACCCGCCGGGCTTCTCCACCCGCATCGAGGTGGCGGACGTCAGCGAGGGCCTGTGCGGGGCGTTCCGGCCCGGCCACTTCTCGGGCGTCGCCACGGTGGTCACGAAGCTCGTCAACCAGGTCCGGCCGGACATCGCCCTGTTCGGCGAGAAGGACTTCCAGCAGCTCCTGGTGATCCGCCGGGCCGCGCGCGACCTCGACCTCGGTGTGGAGATCGCCGGCATGCCGACGATCCGCGAGGCGGACGGCCTCGCCCTCTCCTCCCGCAACCGCTACCTCGACCCGGAGGAGCGCCGCGCCGCGCCGCGCCTTCACGCCGTCCTGCACGCCGTCGCGGAGGCGCTGCGGGCCGGTGAGTCCGCGGCCCCGCTCCTCGCCCGCGCCCGCGCCGATC
This sequence comes from Methylobacterium sp. A54F, assembly GCF_053346035.1. NCBI lineage: Bacteria > Pseudomonadati > Pseudomonadota > Alphaproteobacteria > Hyphomicrobiales > Methylobacteriaceae > Methylobacterium > Methylobacterium sp. A54F. Next base: position 168,722 of record NZ_JBKFBF010000001.1, read on the forward strand.
TCGAGGCGGCGGGCTTCGGGCCGGTGCAGTACCTGGAGGTGCGCGACGCCCTCACCCTCGCGCCCGTCGACCGGGCCGGCCCGCCGGCCCGCGTCCTCGCGGCGGCCTATCTGGGGCGCACACGCCTCATCGACAACGTCGCCGTGTAGCCGACTAATCCTGCATCAGAATTTCCGGGCGATGGCCTGCGGCGCGTCGGGCGGCGCACCGCCCGCCGTGATCGGCACGATGACGCGCAGCCAGCCGCGGGTGTCGAGGCCGCCGTAGTTCCGTTCCACCACGTCGCGGGTGACGTAGGCCTGCAGGTTCACGGGCCCGAAATTGTAGCCGACGAGGCCGCCCACCGCGACCTGCCCCTGGGACCGGTAGCTCGCGACGGGTGACGGCAGGTCGGTGGAGCCGAAGGCTACGGGACCGACCTCCCACTTGCCGAATTTCCTGGTCGCCGTGAGGTCGAGGTTGAGGAAGTCCGGATAGAAGGTGCCGGAGGGCGAGCGCGTGTCGAAGAACGTGCCGTAGAGAAAATTCGCGGTCAGGTTCCAGCCGTCGCCGTTGTAGGTGATGGCGAAGCGCTGATGCAGCACCGGGTTCTGGATGACGATCTTCGTGTCGCTCGGCAGGTAGGCGCCGAGGAGGTAGCTGAAGTTCAGGTCGTTCCCAAGCTTCCAGGCGACCTGGGCGGCGAGCAGCGTCTGGCCGAAACCGCTCTGATAGGCCGCCCCTTGCGTGCTCGACGCGGTGACGGGCTGCAGCACCACGAACTGCAGCCGGCCCTCCGCCACGGTCCAGGGCGTCGACCAGATGAAGGACGGCAGGTTGATGTTCGATTCCGAGCCGCGCGGGAGCACGTCGCGCACGCCGAAGCTCGACGTGTCGATGAAGTGCAGGCCCTCCGGCAGGGCCGCGCCGGTCGGCAGGCCGACCGTCTGGCCGGGCTGCGAGGCGGAGCCCGCCTGCGCCGCACCGCCGCTCAGGCCAACCGCCGCGAGGGCGGCTCCGAGCAGCCTTCGTACCGTCCGACCCATCCCGATCCCCATACCCGCCGACCCGGCCCCCCGCGACATCCCGGACCGGCACCTCGCACCCCCGGTTGGCAGGGGGCCCGACGCGCTCGCGGTCCGGTTGTCACCTTGCACGGGTCGAGCCGCGACGGGGACGCGATCGCACGTCGGGCGACCGGTTGCGGGTGGACGTTGCCCGCGCGGCACACCGCGGGGGGCTGATCCTGAAGCGCGCCTTCACCGGCGGCGCGATGGGCTCCCCCTCCCGTGCCGGGAGAGGGTCGGGGCGAGGGACCGCGCGCATCGCCGGCATCGCATTGCCGGCAAATAGACGGGTCCCGCCGGGTCAGGCCCGGCCGGCTCCCAGCGGATGCGCGGCGAAGAAGTCGAGCATGGCGCGCGAGGCGTCGGGGCCGCGGGGGTCGGTGTAGGTGCCGTCCGGGTTGCCGCCGGACCAGGCGTGGCCGGCGCCGCGCACCCGCCAGCTTTCGAGCAGCACCCGGCCGGACGCGTCGGCGTAGCGGGTGCGGGTGTAGGGGCGCGCCGCGTCCTCCCCGGTCTCCGTCTCGGCCCGAAGCGCGTCCGCGCCGGCCTGGGCGAGGACCTGGTCGGCGTTGCGCGGGCTCACGGTGGTGTCGTCCTCGCCGTGGAACACGATGGTGGGGACCCGCACGCCGTCGCTCGCCGCGCCGAAGCCCGGACGCGGCGCCTGCCCCGGCGCGCCGACCTGCATCGCCATGAGGGCCGAGGTCAGGTCGCGGGCGCAGCCCGCCGCGAGGCCGGAATGGACGCCGACCGCGGCGTAGAGGTCCGGGTAGGCGCGGGCGATGTTGGCCGCAGCCGCGCCGCCCGCCGAGAGGCCTGCGATGTAGACGCGGGCGGGGTCGATGTCGTGCCGGGCCATCACGGCCCGGGTCAGCCCCGCGATGATCGCCGCCTCGCCGGACTCGCGCTCCTGGTCGCGCGGTTCGAACCAGTTCCAGCAGCGCTGGCCGTTGGCCCGGCGGCTCTGGGCCGGGTAGGCGACGAGGAAGCCCCGCTCCTCGGCGAGCGCGTTCATGCCGGTGCCGGCCGCGAAATCGTCCGGCGACTGGGTGCAGCCGTGCAGCATCACCACCAGGGTCGCGCCGGCGCGGGGGCGGCTCGGCACGTAGAGCTTGTAGTCGCGGGCGCCGGCCGCGTTCGCGAAGCTCTCCTGCGTGAAGCGCCCCGGCCCGGTGGGCCGACGGGCGGGGGCGGGCTCCGGCGCGAGGCCCCCCGCGAGACCCTTGAGCACGGGCGCGACGCTGCGGCCGAGGCCGCGCACCACGGTGTCCAGCACCTCCCGAACCCGCTCGGTGCCGAGGCCCCCGGCGTCGGGCGCGAAGGTCGCCGCAGCCGCGCCGGAGGTCCCGGCACGGGGTGCGGCGCGCTCGCCGACGCGCTCGGCCACGAGGTCGATCGTCGACGGCGCGAGGCGCGCCCGGCCAGCGGCCGGCGCGCCGGGCCGCTCGGCCGGGCCCTGTTGGCCGCCCTGGAGGCCGCGCTGGATCAGCGCGGTCGCCTCCTCCAGCCGGCCCGCACGGGTCAGCCGGGTCGCCTCGACCATGTCGGCGAGTTGCGCCGTCATCCGGGTCGCGTGGTCGGTCATGCGCGGGCTCCTTGAGGGGTGCGCGGGGAAAGGGTGGGGCGCCAGGGCGCCCTCAGAGCAGGCGGTCGGCCAGGGCTTCCCGGACGGCGGGGCTCGCCTGCAGGCTGCCCAGCACGTCGAGGGAGGCGATGGTGGCCCGGGCGAGGTCCGGGTCCACGTCGGGGGCGATGCTGGCGAGGCCGAGGACGCGGATGTCGAGCATCCGTCCCTCGGCCCGGGCGGCCTCGAGGGTCGCCCGGTCGAACCGGCGCAGGCCGAGTTCCACGCTGCGGCGGGCCACCGACTGGCGGGTCACCTCGGCGTTGCGCTCGATCTCGCGGCGGATCGCGGTGCGGATGAAGTCGCTGCGGTTGCCGTAGACGCCCTCGGCGACGAGGAGATCGACGTGGCCGAGATCGACGTGGCCGAGGTTGATCGTGATCTTCTCGCTGTCAGCCGGACGGCCGGGCGAGCGGGCCGCGCTCCGCGCGGCGACTTGGGTGAACGCAGGTACCATCGAACCATCCCCGTACCATCCGGTTGGATGGTATATGGGGTCGGTGTTGTGCGTCGCAACAAGAAATATTTTGCGATGCGATAAAGACTCAGGCCGCGTCGTCCTCGCCGATATAGTCGCGCCAGACCGCCGCCGGGCCGAGGCTCGCCCGGAAGGCGTCGTGCCGCGCCTGCTCTTCCGCGGTGAGGCGGCTGCGGTGCGGGCGGGGCCCGACGGCCTCCGCGGCGCCCTCGGTGCCGGCGACAACGACCGCGTCCTCGCGCACCGCCGCGGCGAGCCCGAGGCTCTGCTGCTTGCCGCCGAGGAGCTCGACGTAGACCTCCGCGAGGATCTGCGCGTCCAGCAGCGCTCCGTGCTTGGTGCGGCGCGTCGTGTCGATGCCGTAGCGGGCGCAGAGGGCATCGAGGTTGTTGGCGGCGCCCGGGTGCCGGCGACGCGCGAGCACCAGGGTGTCGACCACCGCCTCGAGGGCGATCGGGGGCGGGCCGTCCGCCCCGAGGCGGCCGAACTCCATGTTGAGGAAGCCGACGTCGAAGGGCGCGTTGTGGATCACGAGGCGCGCGTCCCCGCAGAAGGCCACGAAGTCGGCGACCACCTCGGCGAAGACCGGCTTGTCGGCCAGCATCGCGTCGGAGATGCCGTGCACCCCGAAGGCGCCCTCGGACACCGCCCGCTGCGGGTTGACGAAGCGGTGGAAGGTCTTGCCCGTCTGGATGTGGTTGATCAGCTCCACGCAGCCGATCTCGATCAGCCGGTCGCCGTTGCGCGCATCGGTGCCGGTGGTCTCGGTGTCGAGGACGATCTCGCGCAGCATCTCGGGGCTCCGGGGTCGCCGCCGGGCAGGCGGCGCCACCTTACGGACCTAGCGCAACGGGGTTAACCGAAGCCGTGGCGGCCGCCCCGATGCGGTATCGGCCATGATGCATGTGAATGCGGCGGCGGCGGGACGGCCTAGGATCCAGGCGTCCGGGGCCAACGAAAGGTCGGCATGCCGCGCTACTTCTTCGACATCACCGATGGTGGTTCCCACCGGGACGACATCGGTACCGAGTGCATCGACCTCGAGGCCGTGCGTCGGGAAGCCATGCGCGTGCTGCCCGACATCGCCCGCGACCGGGTGTTCCGAGACGGCGACCGGCAGGTCTTCACCGTGGTGGCGCGCGACGCGGACGGCCACGCCGTCTACATGGGCACCCTGGGCTTCTCGGGTCAGCTGCTGCTGCGCGACGCCTGAGGGTCGGCGGCGCCCGCGAGGATCGCGGCGACGATCGCCGCCACCTGCGCCTCGGCCTCCGCGAAGCCGCGGCCCGTGTCGATGACGTGGTCCGCCCGGGCCCGCTTCTCGGCATCCGGCATCTGCTTGGCGAGGATCGCCCGGAAGGCGTCCTCCGTCATGCCGGGGCGGGCGAGCACGCGGGCCCGCTGCACCTCCGGCGGGGCCGAGACCACCGCCACCGCGTCGCAGCGGGCCTCGCCGCCGGTCTCGTAGAGGAGCGGGATGTCGAGGAGCACGAGGGGCGCGTCGGCGTGGCGCCGGAGGAAGTCGTGCCCCGCCGCCTGGACGAGGGGGTGCACCAGCCCTTCGAGGCGCGCGAGCCGCCCGGGATCGCCGAGCACCGCGGCACGCAGGCGCGCGCGGTCGACCGCGCCATCGGGCCCGACGGTGCCCGGGAAGGCGGCGCCGATCGCCGCCGCCGCCGCGCCGCCCGGTCCGTAGAGGGCGTGGACCGCCGCGTCCGCGTCGTGCACCGGCACGCCGTGCCGGGTGAACATCGCAGCGGTGGCCGACTTGCCCATGCCGATCGAGCCGGTGAGGCCGAGCACGAAGGGGCGCCGGGCGCTCATCGGGGCCCGAGATCCGCGACGATGCGGGCGCGCAGCGCCTCGGTGACCCGGGGGCGCAGGCCGAACCACGCCTCGAAGCCCGGCACCGCCTGGTGGAGCAGCATGCCGAGCCCGTCCACGGCCGGGAGGCCGCGGGCCCGCGCAGCGGCGAGCAGCGGCGTCTCCAGCGGCACGTAGACGATGTCCGCGACCGCGGCGGTCTCGGGCAGCCCCGCGAGGTCGATCGCGAGGGCCGGGTGGCCGGCCATGCCGAGGGCGGTGGTGTTGACGAGGAGCCCGGTCTCCGGGAGCCGCCGCGGCACCTCGGCCCAGTCGATGGCGCGCGCGGCCTCCGGCGCGAGGCCGGCCAGGATCTCGGCCCGCGCCCGCGTCCGGTTGGCGACGAGGATCCGGTCGAGGCCGCGCTCGGCGAGCCCCACCACGATCGCCCGCGCGGCGCCCCCCGCCCCGAGGACGAGGGCGCTGCCCCGCGCGCGAGCCTCCCAGCCCGCCCCGAGGCTCTGGTCGAGATGCGCGAGGAAGCCCGGCGCGTCGGTGTTGTCGCCGTGCAGCCGCCCGTCCGCCCCGACGAGCAGGGTGTTGACCGCGCCGATCCGCTCCGCCCGCGGCGTCAGCGTGGCCGCCAGCGCGTGCGCCGCCTCCTTGTGCGGGATCGTGACGTTGCCGCCCGCGAAGCCCGAATCCGGCAGCCCGCGCAGGAAGTCCGGGAACGCCTCCGGCGTCACGTCGAGGCGCTCGTAGGAGCCCGCGAGCCCGTGCTCGGCGAGCCAGTGGCCGTGGATCAGGGGCGAGCGCGAATGGGCGATCGGGTGGCCGACCACGAAGGCGCGGGTCGTCTCACGGCTCATGAGGGTCCCTCCGGGGCCTGCGAGATCCCGCGGGTTGCCGGCCGCGCCCGGTTCTGTCGCGCCCGGTCATGCCGCGCACGCCGCGGCGAGGCGGCAGGGCGGCCCGGCGGCGTCCTCGACCTGCAGGGTGGCGTGGCTGATGCCGAAGCGGGTGCGCAGCGTCTCGGCGGCCTCGACCAGGAAGGCGTTGCCGGGGTGGCCGCCCGCCATCACGAGGTGCGCGGTGAGGGCGACCTCGGTGGTGCTCATCGGCCAGATGTGCAGGTCGTGCAGATCCGTCACGCCGGGCAGGCCCGCGAGGTGGGCCCGCACCGCTCCGGGCTCGATGCCGGCCGGCACCGCGGACAGCGCCATCGCCACGCTCTCGGTCAGCAGGCCCCAGGTCGCCCAGACGATGAGGCCGGCGATGAGGAGGCTGACCAGCGGGTCGATCCAGGCGAGGCCGGTGAACCAGATCAGCCCGCCCGCGGCGACGACGCCCGCCGAGACGGCGGTGTCGGCCGCCATGTGCAGGAAGGCACCGCGGATGTTGATGTCGCCCTCGGCGCCCGAGGCGAACAGCCAGGCCGTGACCCCGTTCACGAGGATGCCGATGCCGGCCACCACCATCACGGTCACGCCCGCCACCGGCTCCGGGTAGAGCAGCCGCAGGATCGCCTCCCAGACGATGGCCCCGGTGGCGACGAGGAGGAAGACGGCGTTGAACAGGGCGGCCAGGATCGAGGAGCCGCGCAGGCCGTAGGTGTAGCGCGCGCTGGCGCGCCGCCGCACCAGCGCCGCGGCGACCCAGGCGACCACGAGGCCGAGAACGTCGGAGAGGTTGTGCCCGGCATCGGCCACCAGGGACATGGCGTTGCTGGCGTAGCCGTAGGCCGCCTCCAGCACCACGAAGGCCGTGTTGAGGCCGATGCCGATCGCGAAGGCGGTGCCGAAACTCTTCGGGGCGTGGCTGTGCCCTCCGTGCCCATGGCTCCCGTGCCCATGACTCCCGTGCCCATGGCCGCCATGACCGTGGCCACCATGACCGTGGCCCCCGTGGCCGGCTCCCGGCCCCGCGTCGTGGGCGTGATGATCGTGCGCGCTCAGGGCGGACCTCAGAACCGGAGGAGGTGGCGGGCACGCAGCCGGGCCAGCAGGGGCAGCAGGGGCAGGCCCAGGATGGTGCTGTGCTCGCCCTCGACGCGCTCGAACAGGTGGATGCCGAGGCCTTCGAGCTGGTAGGCGCCGACGCTGGCCGTGACGCGGGCCTCGCCGGCCGCAGCGACGTAGGCCTCGATGGCCGCCGCGTCGAGGGCGCGCACGGTGAGGCGGGCGGTCTCCACGAAGCTCTCGGCGAGCCGGCCCTCCACCGCGACGGCGACCGCCGCGTGCAGCGCGTGGCGCCGGCCGGACAGGCGGCCGAGCTGGTCGCGGGCGGCCCGCGCGTCGGCGGGCTTGTGGAAGACCGCGCCGTCGAGGTCGAGCACCTGGTCGGCGCCGATCACGATCCGGTGGGGGTGGCGCTCCGCCACCGCCTCGGCCTTGGCCTCGGCGAGGCGGCGGGCGAGGTCCGCCGGCTCCGTGCCGGCGCAGGCCGCCTCGATCGCGCGCTCGTCGACCCCCGCGGCCTCGGTCTCGACGGGCAGGCCGGCTCCTTCGAGGAGCAGGCGCCGGGTCGCGCTCGCGGAGGCGAGGAGCAGGGGCTCGGTCCCGAGCCAGGCGTCGGCGTTCGGCAGGATGGGAGGGCTCTGGGCCATGCGCCCAGTGTCACGGATCCGGCGCCGGCCGCAAGCCGGGACGCTCGACGCGCGTCGCCCCGCCACCCGAGATGATCCGGGGGACGGGGCCTCATGACGCGCGGAGCCGTTACGCAACCTGGCCCGCGATCGGGAGAATGGCAGGGACGGGTTATCAGGCGATCAACGGGACGCGGCGGATTTGTCCCGGATCGGCGCGCATTGCGTCGGCGGACCTCGGAGCAGGGATCCGGAGCCCGCGCGATCCCTGGAGGCCTCCTTCGAGGCTCCGCTTCGCTGCGCGCCTCAGGATGAGGTCGCGGGTGGGACGCGGGAACCAGCACGGGGTTCTTCCCACCCTCCCACCTCATCCTGAGGTGCCCCCGCCAGGGGGCCTCGAAGGAGCCCTCCAGAGGCCCCCGCGATCCCCGGAACCCACTTGCGCGCCTCGGGATGAGGTCGAGGATCCGGATAGCGCGACCCACACGGGGATCATCGTCGGCAAGGGGCCGGCCTCACACCGCGATGAACTTCAGCCGGTGGTCGCGGTAGAGGTCGAGGATCGCGGCCGCCGTCTCCTCGATGGAGCGGCGGGTGACGTCGATGGTCGGCCAGCGGTTGCGCGTGCAGAGGCGGCGCGAGGACGCGATCTCGTCGGCCACCGCCTCGCGGTCCACGTAGAGGGACGACTCGTCGGCGTTCAGGCTCGACAGGCGGTTCTGGCGGATCTGCACGATGCGCTCGGGGCTGGCGATCAGCCCGACCACGAGCGGCCGGCGCACCTGCTCCAGGGCGGGGGGCAGCGGCACGCCGGGCACCAGGGGCAGGTTCGTGGTCTTGAGGCCGCGGTTGGCGAGGTAGATCGAGGTCGGCGTCTTCGAGGTGCGGCTGACGCCGACCAGGATCACGTCCGCGTCCTCGAGGTTCTCCGGCAGGTTGCCGTCGTCGTGGGCGAGGGTGAAGTTCATCGCGTCGATGCGCTTGAAGTACTCCGCGTTGAGCATGTGCTGGGCGCCGGGCCGCGCGGTGGTCTGCGCGCCGAGGTAGGATTGCAGCAGCTCGTGGACTGGCCGCAGCACCGAGAGGCAGGGCGAGCCGGCGCCGCGGCAGGCGACCTCCAGGCGCTCGGTGAGGTCGGCCTCCACCAGGGTGTAGAGCACGAGGCCGGGCGCCGCCTCGATCTCGGAGATCACCCGCTCGAGCTGGGGGCCGGAGCGCACCAGCGGATAGACGTGCTCGATCGCCGAGACCCCCTCGTACTGCGCGGCGGCCGCGCGGCCGACGTTGATCAGGGTCTCGCCGGTGGAATCCGACACCAGGTGCAGATGGAAGTAGCTGCGGCTCATGGGGTTTTCTCCGGCGATGGCGCGCGTTGTCCACCGCCTGCCGTCCGGGAGTCGATACGTGTGGATAGGACGGCCAAGATGCCCGGTCCAGCGGGCGGGGCCCCGGATCCGTCGACTCCCCCGTCAACAGGGCGGCCCGCGCCCCTGGTGGAATCCGGGCGCGTGGGAGAATCCGGGACGCACGGGCGCGCATGGCGGCATGGCGCCGCGCAAGGCCCTGTCCGGCCTAGCCTATCGGAGACATTGGACCGAACCCGTTAAAGCCTTCTTAACGGCGCGGCGGCGGGGACCGCCTGTGGACGCTGTTGCGGTCCCGCGACTCAGGGCCCAAGAGAAAAAACAGAGTCCTAGAATCTCTCTTTTCTTTTCAGAGGGCCGGCGTGGGGATGGCATCCGCGTGCCTTTCCGGCCAAGGGCTACGAACGGGCTTTGCGGAAGGCCGGGCTTCAGACCCGGCACGGGGCGGGAGGCGTCATGAGCCAGGGTGTTGCGGCCGAGCGGACGATCATGCGCGTGCTGGCGGGCGAGGCGGTCTCGCCGCCGCCGGCCTGGATGATGCGCCAGGCCGGGCGCTACCTGCCGGAGTATCGCGCGACGCGGGGCGAGGCCGGCTCGTTCCTCGACCTCTGCTACACGCCCGACTTCGCCGTCGAGGTGACGCTCCAGCCGATCCGGCGCTTCGGGTTCGAGGCCTCGATCCTGTTCTCGGACATCCTGGTGGTGCCCCACGCCCTCGGCCAGGACGTGCGCTTCGTGGAGGGCGAGGGGCCGCGCCTCGATCCGCTCGCGGGCCGGGCGGAGTTCGAGCGCCTGCGCGGGGCGGAGGACGAGGCCGTGTTCGCGCACCTCGCCCCCGTGTTCGAGACGGTGCGGCGCCTGCGGGCGGAACTGCCGGCCGAGACGACGCTGCTGGGCTTCTGCGGTGCGCCCTGGACGGTGGCGAGCTACATGATCGGCGGCCGCGGCACGCCGGACCTCGCCCCCGCCCGGGCCCTCGCGGCCGCGGAGCCGGACCTCGTCGACGCGCTGATCGACCGGCTCGTCGCGGTGCAGACCGAGTACCTCGTGCGCCAGCTCGAGGCGGGCGCCGACGCCGTGCAGATCTTCGAGTCCCACGCCGGCACCCTGCCGGCGGTCCCCGAGCAGGCCGGCACCCTGCCGGCGGGGTCCGCCCCGCTGGTGGAGCCCGTCGGCGACGTCGCCGAGAGCGCGCTGCCGGAGGCCGCGCCCGAGGACGCACTCGCGCGCTGGTCGTTCCGGCCGATCGCCCGGATGATCGCGGGGGTCCGCGCCCGGGTGCCGGGCGCCCGCATCATCGTGTTCGCCCGCGGCTCCGGCCTCGACGGCCACGCCCGCGTGGTGGCCGAGACGGGCGCCGATGCCGTCGGCGTCGACTGGGCGGTGGATCTGGCGGCCCTGCGCGCCCGCCTGCCGGCGACGACCGTGACGCAGGGCAACCTGCACCCCGAGACCCTGATCGCCGGCGGCGAGGCCCTGGACGCGGCCGTGGACGCCATCCTGGCCGCGACGCGGGGCCTGCCGCACATCTTCAACCTCGGCCACGGCATCACGCCCCAGACGCCGGTGGCGCACGTGGAGCGGATGCTGGCGCGGCTCCGGGGCGCCTGAGCCGATGCTCGAGACCCTCTACCCCTGGATCAAGGCCCTCCACGTCATCGCACTGATCGCCTGGATGGCCGCGATGCTCTACCTGCCCAGGTTGTTCGTCTACCACGCCTCCCTGCCGCCGGGCCCCGGCTCCGCCGCGCAGTCCGAGACCTTCAAGGTGATGGAGCGCCGCCTCCTCAAGGCGATCATGACGCCCGCCATGATCGCCACCTGGGTGTTCGGGCTGGCGCTCGCCTGGATCAGCGGCTTCTACGCCGCGGGCTGGCTGCAGGCGAAGTTCGCGCTGGTGCTCGCGATGTCGGGGATGCACGGCGCCTTCGCCCGGATGGTCAAGGACTTCGCGGCCGACCGCAACCGCCGCGGCCACCGCTTCTACCGGGTGGCCAACGAGGTCCCGACCCTCCTGATGATCCTCATCGTGATCCTCGCGGTGGTGAAGCCCGGCGCCTGAGGCGCTATCCTGGCCCCGATCCCCGTCCCGGAGCCCCGATGATCCCGAAAGCCCTGCTGCCCGCCCTCGGCCTCCTCCTCGCCGCCGCGGAGGCCCGCGCCGCGAGCTTCCCCTGCGACAGGGCGCAGGCCCCCGACGAGCGGGCGGTCTGCGCGCACCTGCCCCTCAACGACCTCGACGTCGAGATGGCGGTGCGCTTCGCCATCCTGAAGGACCTGCTGCCCATGGGCGGCCGCGACAAGCTGCGGGAGGACCAGGAGGCCTGGCTCAGGGAGCGCGCCGCCTGCGCGGCCGACACCGCCTGCCTGACGGCCGCCTACGAGGCGCGTCTCGGGACGATGCGGGCGGTGTTCTCGGAATTCGCCAAGCAGGGGCCGCAATAGGGGGCGGCACCCCGCCCCCGCCTCACAGGCGCGCCAGCAGCCGCTCCGCCAGGGGGTTCTCGGCCGCGAAGGCGTAGTCGATGCGGCGCACCGTGACGGCGCGGGCGCCGGCCTGCACCAGGGCGTCGGCGAGGGCGAACACCGCGTCGGCGGGGCAGCGCATCACGATCTCGCCGTCGAGGCCCCGGGGGGCGCCGTAGGGCAGCTCGGCCTCGTGCAGGCCAGCGATCGTCGCGAGGTCGATGGCGCCGCCGTCGGGCAGCCCGGCGCGGACCTCGCGGGTGGTGCGGGCCCGCTCCTCGGCGGCGATGCGGCCGAGCACGGCGCCGAGCGCCGTGCGCTGGTCGGCGCCCCAGGGCGCCCGCAGGGAGGCCACGAGGTTCGCCTCCGAGCGCAGGATGATGCCGTCGTCGAGGATCTTGAGGGCGTTGGCCTGGAGGGTGGCGCCGGTGGTCGTGATGTCGACCACGATCTCGGCCGAGCCCGCGGCCGGCGCGCCCTCGGTGGCGCCCAGGCTCTCGACGATGCGGTAGTCGGCCACGCCCTTCTCGGCGAAGAAGCGGCGGGTGAGGTTGACGTACTTGGTGGCGATGCGCAGGCGCCGGCCGTGCCTCACCCGCATCTCGGCCGCCACCTCGTCGAGGTCGGCCATGGCGCGCACGTCGATCCAGGCCTGGGGCACCGCCACCACGACGGTGGCGTTGCCGAAGCCGAGCGGCGTCAGGAGCTCCACCCGGCCGCTCGCGTCCGGCAGGGCCTCGCGGATCAGGTCCTCGCCGGTGATGCCGAGATGGGCCGCCCCCGAGGCGAGCTGGCTCGCGATCTCCGAGGCCGAGAGGTAGCGCACCTCGACGCCCGGCACGCCGACGAGCTTGCCGCGGTAGTCGCGGGCGCCCGCGCCCTGCGCGAGCCTGAGGCCCGCCCGGGCAAAGAAGGCGCTGGCGTTCTCCTGGAGCCGGCCCTTCGAGGGCACGGCGAGGACGAGGGGGGTCTGTCCGGTCATGGTCTCGCTCAGGCTCCGGCCGGCGCGGCGAGGCGGTCGAGCCAGAAGGCGCAGCCGACGGCGGGCGTCGGCTCCGCGCCGCCGAGCTGGCTGATGAGCCCGTCGTAGCGGCCGCCGCCGGCGAGCACCGCGGAGCCCGGCGTCTCCGTCACCTCGAAGATGAAGCCCGTATAGTAGTCGAGGTTGCGCGCGAAGCCGCCCGCGAAGCGGAACCGCTCGATCGGCAGGCCGCGGGCCGCCATGAAGCCGGTGCGCTCCTCGAACAGGGCCAGCGCGGCATCGAAGGGCGCGTGGCGCAGACCCGCCTCGGCGGCCAGCGCCCGCAGGCTGCCGGCGGCGGCGTCGGGATCGCCGTGCACCGCCCGGTAGCGGTCGATAATCGCCCGGTTCTCGGCGTTGAGGCCCGCGCCCCCGCTCGCCTGCGCGGCGGCGCGGCCGAGGAAGCGCTCGGCGATCTCGCCCGCGCTGCGCCCGCCCACCGCCGAGATGCCCGCGATGGCCAGCACGTCCTCCACGAACCCGCGCACCGCCCCCGGGTCCTGGCCCTGGATGGCGGCGAGGAGGCCCGCATGCGGCTCCTCGCTGCCCTGCCCGTTCGTCACGGAATCGAGGGAGCGCCCCGCGGCGAGGGCCCGCAGGGTGCGGCGCTTGGCGGCCGGCGGCACCCCGAGCCCGTCGAGGAGGGCGACCGTGAGCCCCATGTCGCCGAGCCGCACGGCGGGCGCCTCCCGCCCGAACAGGGCGAGGCCTTCGAGGGCGAGACCCAGCACCTCTGCGTCCGCCGCCGGGGTGTCGGTGCGCCCGATCGACTCGATGCCGGCCTGCAGGAACTCGTCCGGCTCGTCGCCGGCGAGCCGGAAGACCGGGCCGAGGTAGCTGTAGTCGGCGGCCGCGTCCGCGCTCCGCGCCCGGTGCAGGCGGCAGACGGGAATCGTGAACTCGGGCCGCAGGCACAGCTCGGTCCCGGCCTCGTCCTGGGTCACGAAGATGCGCCGGCGGATGTCCTCGCCCGACAGCTCCAGGAACGGCTCGACGGGCTGCAGCACCGGCGGGCTCACCCGCGCGTAGCCCGCCTCGACGAGATGCGCGACGAGCCGCTCATGCGCCACGAGCCGCCCCTGCGCCTCCGCCCCCACGCCGCTATCCGCCTCCGGCCGTCCCATCGCACCACTCTGCTGATCCGTGGCGGCTCCTTAGCAACCGCGGCGCCGCTTGGCGACCGCGCGGATGGCGAGGGGGTGGGGGAGAGTGCGGAGGCCGCGGACGATGGCTCGTTTGGGGGCCGCATCCCGGCAATGGTGAAGCCGGGGGATCGAATCATGCAGCCTGGTTTTTATGCCTTTTTTGATATAGTCTTTCCCGATGCCTTGGCGCGTTGAGATCCTCAACGAGACCGTCCTGGCGGAACTGGAGGCTTGGCCCCCCAGGGTTCGAGCGGCCTTGGACAAGATCGTGGAACGGATCGAACGCCTGGGGCTCGAGCGTCTTCAGCCTCCACACGTGAAGCACCTTCAGGGCAAGCTCTGGGAGATGCGGCCGAGTGCGAGCGGAGACGATGGCCGGGCCCTCTATGTCGCGGTGACGGGCCGCCGCGTGGTGATCGTGGCCGCATTCATGAAGAAGAGCCGGAAGGCGCCGCGACGGTGGATCGACCTGGCCCTGGATCGTGCGAAGGACATTCCGGAATGACCATCCCCTTCGAGGCCGTCCGCGAGCGTTGGCGGACGGACCCGGCCTACCGGGCCGCCCATGCCGAGATCTCGGAGGCGATGGACCTCGCCTTCGCGATGGGAGAGGCCCGCCTGCGGGCACGCCTGACGCAGGCCGAGATCGCCGCACGCATCGGCACCTCGCAGGCCACGGTCGCCCGCTGGGAGACCGGCCGGTCCGCACCGACCACGTCGTCGCTTCGCCGCTTCGCGAAGGCGACCGGTGCGCGCCTGATCATCACCCTGGCCGCCGACGAGCGGACCTGAGGCGGCGCTGCTGCGAGGGACCGGACCCTCGTCCGCTCAGGCCGCCGCCCCGCCGAAGTGCTCGGCCAGCACCGCGCGCACCCGATCCACCATCTCGGCCTCGGGCACCGAGACCTGGGCGGGCCGGGCGGCCTTCCACTCGGCGTTGCTGGCGATCGCCTTGGCGGCCTCGGCGCCGGCGATCAGGTCCTTGATCTGGACCTCGCCGGCCTCCCGCTCGTTCGAGCCCTGGATGACGGCCACGGGGGCGCCGCGGCGGTCGGCGTACTTCATCTGCGCCTTCATGCCCGCCCCGCCGAGGTAGAGCTCGGCCCGGATGTTGGCCGCCCGCAGCTGCCCGACGAGGCGCTGGTAGTCGGCGACGTTCTCGCGGTCGAGCACCAGCACCACCACGGGGCCGGGCCTGGCGACGCCCGCCAGCAGCGGGCTGTTCGTGAGCTGCAGGGCCGCGAACAGGCGCGAGACGCCGATCGAGAAGCCGGTGGCCGGCACCGGCTCGGCGCGGAAGCGCCCGACGAGGCCGTCGTAGCGCCCGCCGCCCGCCACCGAGCCGAAGCGCACGATCTGGCCCTCCTCGTTGGTGACCGGGAAGGTCAGCTCCGCCTCGTAGACGGGGCCGGTGTAGTATTCGAGGCCGCGCACCACGCTCGGGTCGGCCCGGATGCGGTCGTGGCCGTAGCCGGCGGCCGCGCAGAGCCGCAGGATGGCGTGCAGCTCCGCGATGCCCTCGTGGCCGGTGGCGGACTCGCCCACCACCGCGCTCCAGGAGCCGAAGAACTGCTCCCAGAAGTGCACGCGGTCGCCCCCCTCGCTCGGGGCCGCCTGGAACGAGACGTAGGCGAGGATCCGCTCGATCGCGGCGTCGGCGAGCCCCGCGCCGCGGGTGAAGTCGCCGCTCTCGTCCTTGCGGCCGGGGCCGAGCAGCAGGCGCACGCCGTCGGGGCCGAGGCGGTCGAGCTTGTCGATGGCGCGCAGCACCGTGAGGCGCCGGCCGGCCTGCTCGTCGCCCGCGAGCCCGCAGGCCTCCATCACGCCGTCGAGCACCTTCCGGTTGTTGACCTTGACGACGTACTGGCCCTTCAGCCCCAGGCGCTCCAGGGTGTCGGCGGCCATCATGCAGATCTCGGCATCGGCCGCGACGCTGCCCGCGCCGACGATGTCGGCATCGAACTGCATGAACTGGCGAAAGCGCCCCGGGCCCGGCTTCTCGTTGCGGAAGACGTATCCGGCCCGGAAGCTCCGATAGGGCTTCGGGAGCGCGTCGAAGTGCTCGGCGACGTGGCGGGCCAGCGGCGCCGTGAGGTCGTAGCGCAGCGACAGCCAGGACTCGTCGTCGTCCTGGAAGGAGAACACCCCCTCGTTCGGGCGGTCGAGGTCGGGCAGGAACTTGCCGAGCGCCTCGGTGTACTCGACGAAGGGCGTCTCCAGGGCCTCGAAGCCGTAGAGCTCGAAGGTCTCGCGGATGCGCTCCAGCATCCGGGCTTGCGCCGCGATCTCGTCGGCGCGGCGGTCGAGGAAGCCGCGCGGCAGGCGCGCCTTGAGGGCGGCGGCCTTCGCCGCATCGGCCTTTCCGGGATCGGCTTTGGCCATGGTCGCTCGCTTCGCGTCGTCGGGGGTCACGGGTCAGCCGGCTCTATCGCAGGCCGGCGGGATGCGGCAAGCGGGCGCGGCCGGAGCCCCCGGCCGCCGCAGAGCCGGCGCGTTCCTCCGGGACGAGGGGCGTTCCGCCTCAGTAGGGCGCGGTGAGCTTCAGCACGAGCAGCGCGGCGAGGCTCAGGATGGCGATCGGCATCTGCAGGGGACGCAGGCGGGCGAAGAACAGGGGCGCCTCGCCGCGGCGCGCCGCGATGGGATCGAGCACCGCCACCGCCACGTAGCCGGCGATCAGCAGGTCGAGGGCGATCACCCGGTTGCCCAGCACCGAGTTCACGAGGAGCGCGAGCAGCCCGAGGACGAACAGGCCGAGCATGGTGAGGATCTGGAAGGCGGTGGCCCCGCCCTCGGTGCGGAAGCTGACGCCCCGGCGCACCCCGGACAGGAACAGCAGGATGGCGCAGCCGTACAGGATGGTGGCGAGCAGGATCAGCTCGTCGAACGTGCCCCGCAGCCACCAGGCGGAGATCGCGCCGGCCACGAACGGCAGCATCGGGCCGTAGCCGAAGACGATGCTGAGCCAGGGTGTCTCCCGCGGCTCGTGCGCGACGATGGTGCGTCCGGTCGCGTCCTGAAGCATGGCTGGTGTCCGTGTCCTGATCGTCCGTGTGCGGGGCGCGCGGGAAACATCGACCGTGCGCGGGGCGCACGGGAAACAGACCGATTCCGGGAGGGTTCCGATCCCCGGTGTCGCGGCAACCCTGGCCGGGGGCGGCCCGCCTCGGGTGATCGGCCTCAGGCGGGCTGCGCGGCCAGCGTCTCCCGGCGGCGGGTGCGCCGGCCGGGCTCGGCCGTGGCGTCGAGCCAGACCACCAGGGCGAGGGCGACGAGGGCGGGCGCCCCGAGGGCCAGGAAGGTGCCGGTCCAGCCGAGCAGCGCGTAGGCGAGGCCGCCGTACCAGGCCGAGAGCGCGCCGCCGATGCCCTGCACGGCGTTCAGGGCGCCCAGCGCCGTCTGGGTGCGGCCCGAGCCCCAGGTGAGGTCGGCCACCACGACCGGGACCGCGACGCCGACGATGCCCGAGGCCACGCCGTCGAGCACCTCCGCCGAGAGCAGCCAGACGGGATCGTCGATGAAGGCCGAGAGCACCGCGCGCACGGGCAGCACCGCGAGGGCGACGAGGAGCAGCTTGCGGCGGCCCCGCCGGTCGGCGAGCGAGCCCGCGAACAGGGCGACCGGCACCATCACGAGCTGCGCCACCATCACGTAGCGGGCGGTCCAGGTGGTGGCGTCGACGGCGGTGGCCACGAGCTTCTGGCTCAGCAGGGTCAGCATGCCGCCGTTGCCGAGGTTGAACAGGGCGAGCGCCACGGCGAGGACCAGGAGCTTGCGGTTGCCGAGCACCGCCTTGAGGCCGGCGCGCTGGGGCGCCTCGTCGCCCTCCTCGTCCTGCTCCTTCCAGCCCACCGCCCGGCGCTCGCTGTAGCAGTGGCCCGGCGTGGTGGCGGTGGCGACGATGGCGAGCACCGCCATGGCGCCGAGCACCCAGAAGGCGATGGCCGGCCCGAGCCACTCGGTGCCGAAGCCGATCAGCCCCGCCGCGATCAGGATGCCGAGGTGGTTGAAGGCCTGGTTGCGGCCCTGCTGCTTCGGGAACCGGTCCTTGCCGACGATGCCGAGGGTCAGCGCGATCACCGCCGGCAGCAGCAGGGTGCCGCCGGCCGCCGCGAGCAACTGCGCGGCGAAGACGGCCACCACTGAGCGCGCCGGCAGCAGCAGCAGGGTGCCGCCGAGGATCGCCGCGCAGGCGATGCCGATGAGGAGGCGCGGCCGGCCGAGCCGGTCCACCAGCGCGCCGGCCGGCCCGCTGAGGACCAGGGAGCCGACGCCGACGAGCGTCGTGACGAAGCCGATCCGCGCCGGGCTCCACGAGGCCTGCTGCGCGAGCCAGGCCCCGAGGAACGGCCCCAATCCCCCCTGAATGTCGCCGATGAAGACGTTGATCAGGGCGAGGTGCGCGGTGGCGTTCATGCGGTCCCGGGGCTACGCAAACAGACGGGTGCATCCAATCCCGCCGCGCCCGTCACGGTTCCGAGATCGTTCGCGGCGCGGGACCGCGGAAGCCTGCACATGAGACCCTGCGGGAACGAAAAGGCCCCGCCGAAGCGGGGCCCTGGTTCGTGCGGTCGATCGTGGGGCCCTATACGGGCCGGCGGTCCCTCAGGAGGCCAGCGGGCCGGTCTGGCCGGCGGCCTGCGCCTCCATGGCCTTCTGGCGGTAGAGGCCGACGAAGTCGATCGGGTCGATGTAGAGGGGCGGGAAGCCGCCGTTGCGCACCGCCTCGGCCACGATCTGGCGGGCGAAGGGGAAGAGCAGGCGTGGGCACTCGATCATCACCGCCGGGTGGAGCTGGTCCTGCGGGATGTTGCGCATGCGGAAGATGCCGGCATACTTCAGGTCGAACGCGAACAACACGTCGCCGCCGATCTTGGCGTCGCCCTCCAGCGTCAGCTCGACCTCGAAGTCGGCCTCCGCGAGCTGCTGGGCGTTGACGTTGACCTGGATGTTGATCTGCGGGCCCTGGCCCTCCTGCGGCTGCAGCGAGCGCGGCGCGTTCGGGTTCTCGAACGACAGGTCCTTGGCGTACTGGGCCAGCGCGTTGATGGCGGGCATGTCGTCGGGCTGCGCCGTGGCGCCGCCGTTGCCGTTCGGAGCCGGTGAGTCGGCCATGGCGGTTCTTCCTCCTCGGGACGTGTCGTGAGTTCCGGAGCCTGGGCGGGACCGCAGGGGTCGTCGCGGTCCCCAAGCCGCGAGCCCCAGGCCGCGAGCCCGGCGCGGGAGCGCGCTATCATGCCCGCCCGGCCCCGACAAGGCGATCAGGGCGATCCGGCCGGCCCGCGCCGGGGGATCCCTGGAACCCCGCCCGGGCTCGCCCCATATCGGGGCGATGCGGCGGGTGTGCCGGCCGGGATTCGCGCCCCGCGCCGTTCGGTCCCGCAATCTTCGGCTCGATCCTTGCGCGGGCCTCGGGTAAAGGCCCTGTGGCGGGTGCTTGAGATGCCTTGAACCAGCGCCCGCGCGGTCGCCACCATCGGATCGGTGATGCAGGATACCTTCGACATTACGACCATCATCTTCCTGGCGCTGGCGGTCTTCGTGATCTGGCGCCTGCGCTCGGTGCTCGGTCAGAAGACCGGCGCGGAGCGCTCGCCCTTCAAGCCCGTGGAGCGCAACCGGGTGGAGCCGAAGGGCGGCCGCCCGGATGGCGACAACGTGGTGCGCCTGCCCGGCGCCGACCGGCCCCAGCCGGACCGCGCCCAGGCCGCGGCGGTGGCCGAGGCGCGGGACCTGCGCGGCATCGCGGAGCCCGGCAGCCCCGTCGCCCGCGGCCTCGAGGCCGCGATGCAGATCGAGCCCGGCTTCGATCCCCGCGCCTTCGTGGAGGGCGCCAAGGGCGCCTACGAGACCATCGTGATCGCCTTCGCCAAGGGCGACCGCAAGACGCTGCGCAGCCTCCTCTCCCGCGAGGTCGGCGAGGGCTTCGAGCGGGCGATCGGCGAGCGCGAGAAGGCCCGCCAGACCGTCGAGACCACCTTCGTGTCGATCGACAAGGCCGAGATCGTCGCGGTCGACGTGCGCAACCGCGTCGCGCAGATCACCGTCCGCTTCCTCTCGAACCTGATCACCGCCACCCGCGACGCCAACGGCGCCGTCGTCGACGGCAGCGCCGAGACCGTGGTCGAGGTGCCGGACGTCTGGACCTTCGCCCGCACCCTCGGCACCCGCGACCCGAACTGGCAGCTCGTGGCCACCGAGGCCGGGAACTGAAGCCAAGGGCCGGCGCGGACTCCGGCGCAGGATCGGGCGCTTCGCCGCGGGCGGGGTGAGGCCGACCGGATTCCGGATGATGCACCCCGCCCCCGCAGACCCATGACCGCCCGCCCCCCCTGCCCCGCGGGCCTCCTCGCCCTCCTCTCGGTCCTGATGGCGGCCCCTGCCCCGGCAGCGGAGCCGCCGCGCGTCGGCGGTGCCGTGCTGGAGCCGGCGGACCCGCGCGACCTGCCGGGCTTCCCGGGGCCGGACCCGGCGGCGGCGCTCGCGGCATTCCGGGGTACCTGCGCGACGGCGCCCAATGCGCCCCCGCAGGCCGCCGGAGCGGCGGGCGACCCGGAGGCGCTCGCCGCCGCCTGCCGGGCGGCCGAGGGTGTCGCGCCGGAGGCGGCCGGGGCCTTCTTCGCGGACCGCTTCCAGCCCTACCGGATCGTCCGTCCGGCTGGCGCGGGCGAGCCGGAGCGGCGCACCGGCTTCCTCACCGGCTACTTCGAGCCGGAGCTCGAGGGCGCGCGCGACCCGCGGCCGGGCTTCGCGACCCCCGTGCTCGCGCGGCCCGACGACCTCGTCGCCCTCGCCCCCGGTGAGACGCGGCCGGGCCTCGACCCCTCGCTCCGCGCCGCGCGCGCGGCCGGCGCGGGCTTCGAGCCCTACCCGGACCGGGCCGCCATCGAGGAGGGCGCGCTCGGCGACCGGGCCCGGCCGCTCCTCTACCTGCGCGACGCCGTCGACCTCTTCGTGCTGCAGGTGCAGGGCTCCGGCCGGGTCCGCCTCGCGGAGGGGGGCGCCGTGCGGGTGCTCTACGACGGGCGCAACGGGCGGCCCTACACCTCCGTGGCCAAGCTCATCGTCGCGGAAGGCCACCTTCCGCTGGAGGGGCTGACCCTCGCCCGCTGGACGGCGTGGCTGCGGGCGCATCCCGACGCGGCGCGGCGCCTGATGCGCCGGAACGCCTCCTACATCTTCTTCCGCCTCGCCGAGATCGCCGATCCGGGCCTCGGGCCGCCGGGCGCGGCCGGCGCGGCCCTGGTGCCGGGCCGCAGCCTCGCGGTCGATGCCGGGCTCTGGCGCTACGGCCTGCCGTTCTGGCTGGAGGGGCCGCTGCCCGGCGGCGACGGTGCGCCCGGGCGCCTCGTCGTTGCGGCCGATACGGGCTCGGCCATCGTCGGCCCCGCCCGGGGCGACCTCTACCTCGGAACCGGCGCGGAGGCGGGGGTCGCAGCCGGCAACCTGCGCGACGCGGTCGGCTTCACGGTGCTCCTGCCCAAACGGCCTGAGACGGCACCGAAGCCCGCGGGCGGGCAGCCGTGAGGCCGCCGCGCCGGCCCCGCACGCTCTCGGAGGGGGAGGCGCGCCTGTGGGGCGAGATCGCCCGCCTCGTCACGCCCCTGCGCGGCCGCGCCCGGCCGGCCCCGCCCGACTCGACCGGCAAGTCGGACGCCAAGTCAGGGGTCAAAGGTGCCGCGAAGTCGGCCCTCGTGCGGGCCGCCGCCCCGATGCCGGAAGCCGTGACCGGGCCCCTCGTGCCGCCCGACGGATTCGGCAAGGCACCCGGCAAGGCACCCGGCAAGGCACCCGGCAAGGCGCCGGGCAAGAGGCCCCGCAAGCCCGCACCGGTCCCGGCCCCGACCGCGGCGCCCTACCAGGCGCCGCCGCCTGTCCCCAGGGCCGCGCCCGCGGGGCTGGAGCGACGCGCCCGCCTCGGCCTGCGCCGCGGCACGCTGGCGGTCGAGGCCCGGATCGACCTGCACGGCCTCTATCAGGCGGAGGCGCATGCCGCCCTCGTGGGCTTCCTGATGCGCTGCCGCGCCTCCGGCCACGCCCACGTCCTCGTGGTGACCGGCAAGGGCGGCGCCGGCTTCGACGAGGCCTTCTCGGAGCGCGGCGTGCTCCGCCGCAGCGTACCCCACTGGCTGCGGAGCCCCGAATTGCGCGGCCTCGTGCTCGGCTTCGAGGAGGCCGGCCGCCAGCACGGCGGCGGCGGCGCCCTCTACGTGCGCCTGCGGCGGCGCTGAGCAATCCGAGGTTTCATCGCCGGCGGGACTTGAGCCCCGTGCGGAAACGCGATACTCGTGAGCTGCCTTCCTATAAGCGCCGTATCGCATCCGCGAGCCGCAGGGCTCGGCCGAGTTCGGGCTCGGTCAAGACGATGCTCAGGCCTTCCAGACCGATGTGCGGCCCGGCCTCCGGTGCCTTTCCATCCGTGACCGGCGCCGATCCGGCGCCTTCCCCCGTCAACCTTCGTTTTTCGACGGTTCAGATCTCCCCATGACGCCACATTCCGATGTCCTCGCTCCCGTGGACCAGCCCACCGAGGGCACCATCGTCGCTGCCGACCTCGACGGCATGCGCGAGGTCAAGCTCCAGGACCTCAAGGCCAAGACGCCGACCGACCTGATCACCTTCGCGGAGGAGGTCGAGGTCGAGAACGCATCGACCATGCGCAAGCAGGAGTTGATGTTCGCGATCCTGAAGCAGCTCGCCGCCAAGGAGGTCGAGATCATCGGCTCCGGCACGGTCGAGGTGCTGCAGGACGGCTTCGGCTTCCTGCGCTCGAACGACTCGAACTACCTGCCGGGTCCCGACGACATCTACATCTCGCCGACCCAGATCCGCCGCTTCGGCCTGCGCACCGGCGACACCGTCGAGGGCCCGATCCGCGGGCCGAAGGACGGCGAGCGCTACTTCGCCCTGCTCAAGGTCAACACGATCAACTTCGAGAACCCGGAGAAGATCAAGCACAAGGTCCACTTCGACAACCTGACGCCGCTGTTCCCCACGCGGCGCTTCAAGCTCGAGCTCGAGAATCCCACCAAGAAGGACTTCTCGCCGCGCATCATCGACATCGTCGCGCCGATCGGTAAGGGCCAGCGCGCGCTGATCGTGGCGCCGCCGCGCACCGGCAAGACCGTGCTGATGCAGAACATCGCGCAGTCGATCACCCTCAACCACCCCGAGTGCTACCTCATCGTGCTGCTCATCGACGAGCGCCCCGAGGAGGTGACCGACATGATCCGCTCGGTGAAGGGCGAGGTCATCGCCTCGACCTTCGACGAGCCGGCGACCCGCCACGTGCAGGTGGCCGAGATGGTGATCGAGAAGGCCAAGCGCCTCGTGGAGCACGGCCGCGACGTCGTCATCCTGCTCGACTCGATCACGCGCCTCGGCCGCGCCTACAACACGGTGGTGCCCTCCTCCGGCAAGGTGCTCACCGGCGGCGTCGACGCCAACGCCCTGCAGCGCCCGAAGCGCTTCTTCGGCGCCGCCCGCAACATCGAGGAGGGCGGCTCGCTCACCATCATCGCCACCGCGCTGATCGACACCGGCTCGCGCATGGACGAGGTGATCTTCGAGGAGTTCAAGGGCACCGGCAACTCCGAGATCATCCTGGACCGCAAGGTCTCCGACAAGCGCATCTTCCCGGCGATCGACATCACCCGCTCCGGCACCCGCAAGGAGGAGCTGCTGGTGCCGCCGGACTCGCTCAAGAAGACCTACGTCCTGCGCCGCATCCTCAACCCGATGGGCGTCACCGACGCGATCGAGTTCCTGCTCGACAAACTCCGCCAGACGAAGAGCAACGGCGACTTCTTCGACTCGATGAACACGTAAGGGACCCCGCGCTTCCGGACACCCACGATCCGCGGCGCAGCGGGCACGGGCAACGGGCACGGGATGAGCGGCACGAGCACCATCTTCGCGCCCGCGAGCGGCTTCGGCCGCGCCGCGGTCGCGGTGATCCGCATCAGCGGGCCGGAGACGGGACCGGCGCTCTCGGCCCTGTGCGGCGCCCTGCCCCCGCCGCGGCGGCTCTCCCTGCGGCCGCTCCGCGAGCCCGGCACCGGAATCCTCCTCGACCGCGCCCTCGTCGCCTGGCTGCCCGGCCCCGCGACCTTCACGGGCGAGGACATGGGCGAACTGCACCTGCACGGCGGCCTCGCGGTGCGCGCGGGCGTGCTGCGGGCCCTCGCGGCGCTGCCGGGCCTGCGGCACGCGGACCCCGGCGCCTTCACGCGCCGCGCCCTCCTCAACGGCCGGATGGACCTCACCGAGGCCGAGGGCATCGCCGACCTGATCGACGCCGAGACCGAGGCGCAGCGGCGCCAGGCCCTGCGCCAGCTCGACGGGGCGCTCGGCCGGCAGGTGGCGGCCTGGCGCGCCGAGGCGGTGGACGGCCTGGCGGCGGCCGAGGCGGCCCTGGACTTCTCCGACGAGGGCGACGTGGACGAGGCCGGGCTCGATGCCGCCCTGTCCGGCCGCGCCCGCGCCCTGCGAGACGCGATCCGCACCGCCCTGGCGGACGGGCGGCGGGGCGAGCGCCTGCGCGAGGGCTTCACGGTGGTGCTGGCCGGCGCGCCGAATGCCGGCAAGTCGACCCTCCTCAACGCCCTGAGCCGGCGCGACGCCGCCATCGTCTCGGCGGTGCCGGGCACCACCCGCGACGCCATCGAGGTGCGCTGCGACCTCGGCGGACTGCCGGTGGTGCTGGTGGACACGGCGGGCCTGCGCGAGACCGGGGACGCCGTCGAGGCCGAGGGCATCCGGCGGACCCGGCACCGGATGGCGGAGGCCGACCTCGTCCTCTACCTGCGCGCGCCCGATGCTGCGGAGGACGAGGGCGCGCCGGACGGCGCGCTCGTCGTGCGCACCAAGGCGGATCTCACGGGATCGACCGGGGAAGATCTCGCGGTCTCGGCGCTGACCGGGGCGGGGATCTCGTCCCTGCTCGACGCGATCGAGGCGCGGGCGCGCGGCGCGCTCGGGGGCGGGACGGCGCTGATCACCCGGGAGCGCCACCGCGACGCGCTCGCGCGCTGCGTGGACCATCTCGGCCGGGTGGCCGATGCGCCGGGCGGCGCGCTGCCGGAACTGGTGGCGGAGGACCTGCGTCTCGCGGTCCGGGCGCTCGGGGAGGTCGCCGGCCATGTCGGCGTGGAGGACGTGCTCGACCGGCTGTTCTCCGGCTTCTGCATCGGCAAGTAGGGGGCCCCCAGGGCGGCCCGCTCAGGAGCGGCTGAGGAACATGCCGGTCAGGAGGAAGACGAAGCCCGCGAGGCCGAACAGGCCTTCCTTGCGGCGCGTCGTGTCCGTGAAGTGCGCGATGGCCCCGCTCGCGCAGCACAGGGCCCCGATTCCAACCACCCAGGTACCCATGGCTGACCTCCGACGCGTCGGCGCGCACCGGCCGATGAGGGAATCGGCCGGTGTGCGCCGGATAATGTCCGTTATGAACTGCTTAGGCAATCGTGATGCCAAGTCGATTTTGCCGCCCGGCTCGGGTCTCTGGGGATCTCCCGGGCGATGATCTGTGATCGGCACGGGGATTTCAGCATAGATTTTGCGACGCAAGCCTGCGGTGCGTGATCGACCTGAATCGAATATTGCATTCATCGCTCAAATCTTGAACGGTGCTGCCTACCGGAGCGGCAGGCCTCCGGGCGCGCGGCCGGCGTTGACCTTTCGGGCCGGCGCCGCCAAATCACCGCATGATCCGGAACAGCGGCGACACCTCCCGAAGCTACGACGTCGTGGTGATCGGCGGCGGCCACGCGGGCGTCGAGGCGGCCGCGGCCGCGGCGCGCTGCGGGGCCCGCACCGCCCTGCTGACGCACCGCGCCGACACGATCGGCGCCATGTCCTGCAACCCGGCGATCGGGGGCCTCGGCAAGGGTCACCTCGTGCGCGAGGTCGATGCCCTCGACGGGCTGATGGGGCGCGTGGCGGACGCGGCCGGCATCCAGTTCCGCCTGCTCAACCGGCGCAAGGGGCCTGCCGTGCGCGGCCCCCGCACCCAGGCCGATCGCCGGCTCTACGCCGCCGCCATGCAGGACGCGGTGGCCGCGACCCGCAACCTCGACGTGATCGAGGGGAGCGCCGAGGATCTGCGGATCGAGGCCGGCCGGCTCACCGGGGTCGTCCTCGCCGACGGCCGCACCCTCCCTTGCGGCGCCGCGGTGCTCACCACCGGCACCTTCCTGCGCGGTCTCATCCATATCGGCCCCGTGCAGATCCCCGCGGGCCGGGTCGGCGAGGCTCCGGCGATCGGCCTCGCGGCGACCCTGGACCGGCTCGGGCTGGCGCTCGGGCGCCTCAAGACCGGCACGCCGCCCCGCCTCGACGGGCGCACCATCGACTGGGCGGGCCTCGAGATGCAGGAGGCGGATGCCGATCCGGTGCCGTTCTCCGCGCTCACCGAGCGGATCACCACGCCGCAGATCCGCTGCGGCATCACCCGGACGACGCAGGCCGTCCACGACCTGATCCGCGGGAACCTCCACCGCTCGCCGATGTATTCCGGAGGCATCGCCAGCCGGGGCCCGCGCTACTGTCCCTCCATCGAGGACAAGGTGGTGCGCTTCGGCGACCGGGAGGGCCACCAGATCTTCCTGGAGCCTGAGGGGCTGGACGACCCGACCGTCTACCCGAACGGCATTTCGACCGCCCTCCCCGAGGACGTGCAGCGGGACCTCGTCGCCCTGATCCCCGGGCTGGAGCGCGCCGCCATCCTGCGGCCGGGCTACGCCATCGAGTACGATTACGTCGACCCGCGCGAGCTCGACGCGAGCCTCGCGGTGAAGCGCCTGCCGGGCCTCTACCTCGCCGGCCAGATCAACGGCACCACCGGCTACGAGGAGGCGGCGGGACAGGGGCTGGTGGCGGGGCTGAACGCCGCGCGCTACGCCGGGGGCACCGAGCCCGCCGTGTTCGACCGGGCCGAATCCTACCTCGGCGTGATGATCGACGACCTCGTCACCCACGGGGTGAGCGAGCCCTACCGGATGTTCACCTCCCGCTCCGAGTACCGGCTCAGCCTGCGCGTCGACAATGCCGACGAGCGCCTCACCGCGCGGGGCGTCGCCCTCGGCTGCGTGGGGCCTCAGCGGGCCGCGCACTTCGCGGCCTCGCAAGGCGCGCTGCAGGCGGCGCGCGCGCGCCTCGACGCCCTCAGCCTCACACCCGCCGAGGCGCAGCGCCACGGCATCGCGCTCAACCAGGACGGCATTCGCCGCACGGCCTTCCAGCTCCTGGCCTATCCGGACATCGACTGGGCGCGCCTCTCCGGCGTCTGGCCGGAGCTGGCCGCGGTCGGTCCCCGGGTGGCGGAGCGCCTGCGCACCGACGCGACCTACGCGGTCTACCTCGACCGGCAGCGGGCGGACATCGCCGCTTTCCGGCGCGACGAGGCGGTGGCGCTGCCGAGCCGGCTCGATTACGGGCGCATCGCCGGCCTGTCGAACGAGATGCGCGCCAAGCTCGAAACCGTCCGGCCCGGGACGCTCGGGCAGGCGGCCCGCATCGAGGGCGTCACGCCGGCCGCCCTCACGCTGCTCGCCGCCCATGCCCGCCGCGACCGTGCGGGGCTCGACGCCTGATGGGCGACCGGGAGCGCGTCCTCGCGGGTGTTTCACGTGAAACAGCCGAGCGACTCGATCTCTACGTGGCGCAGCTCCAACGCTGGCAGCGCGTCAAGAATCTGGTCGGTCCGGCGACGCTCGCCGAGGTCTGGACGCGCCACGTCGCCGACGCGCTGCAACTCCTCGCCCTGGCGCCCCAGGCCACGCGCTGGCTCGACCTCGGCTCCGGCGCCGGCATACCCGGCCTGATCCTCGCCATCGCGGGGGCCGAGCGCCCGGGCTTCGCCGTGGATCTCGTCGAGAGCAACGCCCGCAAATGCGCCTTCCTGAGCGAGGCGGCGCGGCTCACCGGCGCGCCGGCCCTAGTCCACAACGCCCGCATCGAATCGGTCATCGCGGACCACGCCGGCGCCGAGATCGTCTGCGCGCGGGCGCTCGCGCCCCTCACCCAGCTCCTCGCCTGGACCGCGCCGCTGTTGAAAAGCGGCACCACCGGGCTTTTTCCCAAAGGGCGTGACGTCGAAGCTGAATTGACCGAGGCAGCGCAAGCGTGGAGATTCCGTTACGATCTGCTGCCGAGCCAAACCGACTCGGCCGCGCGGATCGTTCGCGTCACCGCCCTCGATCCCGAGAGCCCGTAAGCCCCGAGAGCCCCGCGAAACCATGACAAGCGAAGCCTCGCCCTCCCCTGCCGAAGCGGAGCGGCCGCTGCGGATCCTCGCGCTCGCCAACCAGAAGGGCGGCGTCGGCAAGACCACGACGGCGATCAACCTCGGCACGGCGCTGGCCGCCATCGGCGAGCGCGTGCTGGTGATCGACCTCGACCCGCAGGGCAACGCCTCGACGGGTCTCGGCATCGATCGCCGCCAGCGCCGGGTCTCCACCTACGAGGTCATGGCCGGCGAGGCGACGCTCGCCCAGGCCGTGGTGCCGACCGCCGTGCCCCGGCTGTCGGTGGCGCCCTCCACCATGGACCTGCTCGGCCTCGAACTCGAACTCGCGAGCGCGCCGGACCGGGCGCACCGCCTGCGCAACATCCTGAAGGGGCTCGACCCCGCGGATGGACCGGAGCGCGTCAGCTACGTGCTGATCGACTGCCCGCCCTCCCTGAACCTCCTCACCATCAACGCCCTGGCAGCCGCCGACGCGGTGCTGGTGCCCCTGCAATGCGAGTTCTTCGCCCTGGAGGGCCTGAGCCAGCTTCTGCGCACCGTCGAGCAGGTTCGCGCGGCGCTCAACCCGCGCCTCACCATCCAGGGTGTGGTGCTGACGATGTTCGACCCGCGCAACAACCTTTCGGCGCAGGTGGTGGCGGATGTCCGCGGCTTCATGGGCGAGAAGGTCTACGAGACCATGATCCCCCGCAACGTGCGGGTCTCGGAGGCGCCGTCCCACGGCAAGCCGGTCCTGCTCTACGACCTGAAATGCGCGGGCGCGCAGGCGTATCTGCGCCTCGCCTCCGAGGTGATCCAGCGGGAAGGCCGGGTGCCGGTGGCGGCCTGACGGGTTCCCGGGGCCGCATCGCGCGGTCTCATGCAAGCGTAACGGAGTGGTGCGGGTGGCAGCGATGGCGGACGAAGGGGCACGGCCCCGGCTGGGGCGCGGCCTCGCGGCCCTGATCGGGGATTTTCAGGGACCGCCCGCCGACGGGTCCGCCCCCCAGCCACAGCGCAAAGTGGCGATCGAGTTCCTGCGCCCGAACCCGCGCAACCCCCGGCGGCGCTTCAGCGACACCGAGCTCGACGAGCTGGCGGAGTCGATCCGCGCCCGCGGCATCATCCAGCCGATCGTCGCGCGGGCGCTGGCCAGCGTGCCCGGCACCTTCGAGATCGTCGCGGGCGAGCGCCGCTGGCGCGCCGCCCAGCGGGCCGGCCACACCGAGGTGCCGGTGGTGGTGGTCGAGATCGACGACAAGGCCTCGCTCGAATTCGCGATCCTCGAGAACGTCCAGCGCACCGACCTCAACGCCATCGAGGAGGCCGCCGGCTACGAGCGGCTGATGAGCGAGTTCTCCTACAGCCAGCGCGAGCTCGCCGAGATCCTCGGCAAGAGCCGCAGCCACCTCGCCAACACCCTGCGCCTCCTCCAGCTGCCGGCCCCGATCCAGGACCGGGTCGTGGCGGGCGAGATCACCGCCGGGCATGCCCGCGCGCTGCTGGCGGTGCGCGATCCCGCGGCGGTGGCCCGGCGCATCGTGGAGGAGGGGCTCTCGGTGCGCGACGTGGAGGCCCTCGCCTCCGCGGAGGCGCCGGAGACGGAGGGGCCCCGCCCCGGCCGGCCGCGCGGTCTCACCGAGAAGACCGCCGAGATCCGCTCCCTGGAGCAGGCCATGGCCCGCGCCCTCGGCCTCGGCGTCGCCGTCCGGTCGAAGCAGAGCGGCACCGGCGAGATCCGCATCCGCTACGAGTCCGCCGACGAGCTCGACGCCCTCTGCCGCCGCCTCGGCGCGACGCCCTGAGCAGGCCCCGGGCCGCCTAGTGGGCGGCGCCCCACAGCAGGCTGGCACCGGAGGCGAGCAGCAGGGCGT
Source organism: Methylobacterium sp. A54F (assembly GCF_053346035.1). NCBI lineage: Bacteria > Pseudomonadati > Pseudomonadota > Alphaproteobacteria > Hyphomicrobiales > Methylobacteriaceae > Methylobacterium > Methylobacterium sp. A54F. Next base: position 198,351 of record NZ_JBKFBF010000001.1, read on the forward strand.
CCATGATGTGCCGGAAGGCGTCCGGCGCGAGGCGCAGCACGAACGGCTTGGCGATGAAGGCCCCGGCCATCAGCGAGGCTCCCACCACGAGGCCGCGGGCGAGGTCGTCCGTCCCCAGCGCACCGGCCCCCTGGAACGTCAGGGTCTTGGTCGCGTAGATCGCGAGGGAGGCCGCGGCCTCGGTCCCGATGAACGCCCCCTTGGTCAGCCCGTAGCCGAGGAAGACCGGAACCGAGGCCGGCCCCGTCGAGGCGACGATGCCGGTCAGGAACCCGATGACGGCGCCCGCCACCGCGAGGTGCGGCAGCCGGAGCCGGACGAGGTTGGCGGCGAGCCACCGCCGCGCCGGGATCATGGCGAGCAGGAACAGCCCGATGGCGAGATCGACGGCCCGCGGCGGCAGGACCAGCATCGTGCGGGCGCCGACGACGGCCGCCGGCACCCCGGTCGCCGCGTAGGCCGCGAACGCCCGCCGATCCACCTCCCGCCACCAGGCGAGGATGCGCGACACGTTCGCCATCACGGCGGCCACGGCCATGATCGGGATCGCCTGCTTCGGCCCGTAGACGGCGGCCAGCACCGGCACCAGCATGATCGACGACCCCGTGCCGATGACGCCGCTGACGATGCCGGCCACGAGGCCGATGCCGAGGATCAGGATCAGGCCCACGCGTTCGTCCCCATTGCCGCCGGCCCGACCTTGCCCGGGCGAGGGGGCGGCCTGCAAGCCGGGCCGCGGGGGGGGGCCCTGGTCCCCGATCCTCTCCCGCACGGGTGGGGCGCGTCGCGCTGCCCGCGTCCGCCCAAGGCGGCGCGGGGCCTCAGGATTGCGCCGGGGGAGGGCGCGGGCCTATCCGCGCCGGCGCGCCGCGAAATCCGGCGTCCCCGCCCGGCTCCGATCAGGCCGCCCGGACCGTCGCCAGGAAGCGGTGCACCTCCGCCGACAGGTGCTCGGACTGGCGCGACAGCTCGGAGGCCGAGGCCAGGACCTGGGTCGCGGCGGCGCCCGTCTCCTCCGAGGCCTGGGCGACGCCCGCGATGTTCGTCGTGACGTTCGTGGTACCGGTGGAGGCCTCGGCGACGTTGCGCACGATCTCCTGGGTCGCGGCGCCCTGCTCCTCGACCGCCGCGGAGATCGTCGTCGCCACCGCATTGATCTCGCGGATGCGCGCCGTGATCGAGCCGATCGCCCCGACCGCCTGTCCGGTGGCACCCTGGATGCGCCCGATCTGGCCGCCGATCTCGTCGGTGGCCCGCGCGGTCTGGTTGGCCAGCTCCTTCACCTCCGCGGCGACCACCGCGAAGCCCCGGCCCGCCTCCCCGGCGCGAGCCGCCTCGATGGTGGCGTTGAGCGCGAGCAGGTTGGTCTGCGCCGCGATCGTGGAGATGAGCTGCACCACGTCGCCGACGCGCGCGACGGCCTCGCTCAGCTCGTGCACCAGCGTCGCGGTCTGGTCGGCCTCGCCGACTGCCCGCTGGGCGAGGTCGGCGGAGCCGGAGACCTGCCGGCCGATCTCCTGCACAGAGGTTCCGAGCTCCTCGGCGGCGGAGGCGACCGTGGTGACGTTGGCGGCGGCCTCCTCGGCGGCCGACGCCACGGTAGTCGACTGGTCGGCCGTCGCGGTCGCGGTGGCCGTCATCTGCTGCGCCGTCGCCTGCAGCTCCGTCGCCGAGGACGAGACCCGGCCGACGATGCTGCCGACGGCGGTCTCGAACCCCGCCGCCAGCTCCAGCATCGTGCGCCTCCGCTCGGCGGCGGCAGCCTCGTCCGCGATCTGCCGGCGCTCGGCCTCCTCGGCCGCCTTCCGGGCGACCATCGTGCGGATGCCCGCGACGGCCCGGCCCACGGCGCCGATCTCGTCGCCCCGCCCCGCCTCCCGGATCTCGGAGTCGACCTCGCCCTGGGCCATCCGCTGGAGAACCCCGACGAGGCCGCCGAGGGGCCGCGTGATGCCGACGACCACGATGGTCCCGGCGAGCCCGAGCGCCGCCAGCAGACCCGCGACGGTCGCGCCGACCAGGAGCGTGGTCGCCTGATCGGCCTGCGCCTGCGCGTCGGCCTTGGCCTGCGCGAATTGCTGCGTCAGCAGGTCGATCCGGGTCTGAACCGCCTCGCGGACCTTCGCGCGCGCCGCCGAGCCCTCGATCAGCGCGAGCTTGGACGCGGCGTCGCCCTCGTTCTTCAGCCCGAGGGCCACGACACGGTCCGCGAGGACGTAGTACGCCTCGATGATCTCGCGCAGCTTCTGGTTGGCCTGCCGCCGCTCCGCCGTATCGGCGAGGCCGATCAGCCTGTCGACGGAGGCGTAGGTCAGCGTGACCGCCGCGTCGTAGCGTGCCTTGTAGCCCGCCATCTGCTCCTCGCGGAGCTCGATGATGATGTTGCGGCTCTGGACGGTCGCCTCGGTCACGCCGAGCCGGACGTTCAGGATGTTCTCCAGCCGTGCGGCCTGGACATCGACGATCTCGCGGGAGCGGAAGGCGAGGTCGTTGAGCGCGTTGCGCGCATAGGCGACGAGGCCGGCGGTGACGAGCGTCATGAGGAGGAGCGGCACCGCTACCTTGAAGAGCACCCGGCCGTTGCGCACGAAACTCGTCATCGTCCTGCCCTGCATCGCGTATCAGTCATGCTGGATGGCAGTATTGATTTGGTTTGGTTAACCACAACTATGACGTGTACCGTCCGGCCCTAAACCTTCGGACGCCAATTGCTCGGAAAAATATAAAACGGCGATCCAGCACCGCGCATCGTGATCTTTTATTGATCAAATCGGCACGGGTGACGAGCCCGGCCTGAGACCGCCGATGGATCAGCCTCGCGAGGCTCGTCTTTCCGGAGGGGTGTCCTCGGCCTGTGCAGGGCTCGCGGGCACCCCCGTGGGCCGCCCTCCCTCCCCGTCAGCCGCGCCGCTTCGCCTCCCCGGCGATCCGCAGCAGCACGGCCGAGGCATGCGCGTGGGCGAGGCCGGGCTCGGCGCGCCGGCAGGCCAGCACGGCCTCCTGCAGGATCTGCACCGCCTGGCGCAGGGCGGCGGGCGACCAGCGGGCGAGCTGCTGCTCCACGATGGCCTTGCGACGGAAGTGCAGGCCGCGCCAGCCCGCCACCAGGGCGCTCGGGCTCTTGCCCTCCCCGTCGAGGCGGGTGGCCAGCAGGGTCAGGGCGTGGCGCAGTGCCGAGCCGAGCATCACCGAAGGGTCGAGGCCCTCATGGCGGAAGCGGCGGTAGTCGCGCTCGACCGCGCCGCCGCGGCCCGCGAAGGCCGCGTCGATCAGCGTGTTGAGGACGCTCCCGGCCACGTCGCTGACCACCGCCTCGACGTGGTCGAGGCCGACCTGCCCCTCCCCCGCCGCGTAGAGGGCGAGCTTCTCGATCTCCTGCAGGCTCGCCCGCCGGTCCCCGCCGAGGCTCGCCACGAGCACCTCCCGGGCCTCCCGGTCGATGCGCAGGCCATGCTCCTGCAGGGTGCGGTCGACGAGGTCGGCGAGCGCGCGCTCGTCGTCCGGATAGCAGGGTACGGCGAGCGCGCGCTGGGACTTCTCGCAGACCGTGCGCAGCGGCGCGGACTTGGCGAGGTCTCCGGCCTCCACCACGATGCGGGCGCCGCCGGTCTCCGCCCGCAGCACGGCCTCGACGGCCGGCGCGTAGTTGCGGCTGCCGGGCCGCACCCAGATCGTGCGCTCCGCCCCGAACAGGCCCACGGTCCCGGCCTCGTCGCTGAGGCGGCCGGGATCGGAGGCGAGGGTGTCGCCGTCGATCTTCACCAGCGCGAAGGGATCGTTGGGGTCGCTCACGAAGCGCTCGGCGAGGCGCTTGGCGCGTTCCGCGACGAGGCCGGTGTCGGGCCCGTAGACGAGGATGAGGGCGATGCGCGGGTCGGGGCCCCGGCGCAGCAGGGCTTCCACCTCGCCGGGCTTGACGGCGGTCATCGCGGGCGCCCGGTCAGGGCTTCGCGACCAGCACCGAGGCGACGCGGGTCTTGATCTGCTCCGCCAGCACCTTCGCGAGGCGGATCTCGGCATCGCGCGCCGCGCGGAGCGAGGCGAAGCGCTGCACCGAGCGGTCGTAGGTCGCCGTCGAGGTGGCGACGCCCTCGGCGATGACCTTGCGGCTGTCGAGGCTCTCCAGGGTGTAGCGGACGTTCGCCACGATGGTGCCGGCCTCGGCGCGGCCGGTCTGGGTCGAGACGATCGGCGTCTGCACCGCCTCGCTGCCCTGCATCTTCAGGCGGTAGCGCTTGGGCGCGGGCTGGCCGGAGCCGTCGAGATCGAAGATCAGCTCGCTGCGCAGGTAGTGCCCGATCCGCTCCTGGCCCTGGGCCATGGCGATGTCGTCGACCTGGATGGAGGCCAGCAGGGCGCCCATCGGCTCACCGGAGGCGGTGGGCCCGTAGAGCGGGCGGAAGCAGGCCGAGAGGTTCAGGGCGAGCGCCGCGACGACGCCGAGGCGCACCGCGCGCATGCCCACCCGCCCGCGGACCGTACCGCTTGCCTGACCCGCCATCGCCGCGCCGCCCTGGTTCATTCCACCCCGCCTCATAAGCCGATCCCTGCCCCCGCGTCACCAGCATGGACGATCAAGCTTTACGGTTCGTGAGATTGCCCGCCCTCTGCGGCCGGACCGTGGCGGCCCGGCCGTCCGCGAGCCCTCATGCGACGAGGTTCACGATCCGCCCCGGGACCACGATCACCTTGCGGGGCGCGCGGCCCTCGAGCGCCCGCTGCACCGGCTCCAGGGCCAGCACGGCGGCCTCCACGGCCTTCGCATCCGCATCCCGGGGCACCGTCACGTCGGCGCGCTTCTTCCCGTTGATCTGAACGGGCAGGGTGATCTCGTCCTCGACGAGGAGGCCCCGGTCCGCCATTGGCCAGGCGGCCTCCGCCACCAGGCCGGCGCGCCCGAGCGCCTGCCAGCAGGCCTCGGCGAGGTGGGGCATCATCGGCGCGACGAGCTGCACCAGGATCCCGGCCGCCTCGTCCGCGACCCGCCCCGCTGCCCCGACCCGCAGCCCCTCCTCCAGGGCGTTCGCCAGCGTGTAGATGTGGGCCACGCAGCGGTTGAACCGGAGCCGCTCCACATCCTCCTCGACGGAGGCCAGCGCCCGGTGGGCCGCCTTGCGCAGCGCCAGATCGGCCGCCGCATCGGGCGTGCCGCCGGACGCCGCGCCGGACGCGGCATGGACGAGGCGCCAGATGCGCTGGACGAAGCGCGAGGCGCCCTGGACGCCCTCCTCGGTCCAGATCACGTCCCGCTCGGGGGGCGAGTCGGAGAGCATGAACCAGCGGGCGGTGTCGGCGCCGTAGGAGGCGATGATGTCGTCCGGGTCCACGACGTTCTTCTTGGACTTCGACATCTTCTCGGTGGAGCCGATCTCGATCGGCGCCCCGGTTTTCACGTGGAACGCGCGGCGCTCCCCGCCCTCGCTCGCGAACCGGATGTCGGCGGGCGGCACCCAGGCGCCGGCCGCGTCCTTGTAGGTCTCGTGAACCACCATGCCCTGCGTGAACAGGCCCGCGAAGGGCTCCGACAGGCCGGACCAGCCGGTCTCCCGCATCGCCCGCATGAAGAAGCGCGCGTAGAGGAGGTGCAGGATCGCGTGCTCGATGCCGCCGATGTACTGGTCCACCGCCAGCCAGTGGTCGACCGCCCGCCGATCGGTCGGCTCCTCGGCGAGCCAGGGCGCCGTGAAGCGCGCGTAGTACCAGGACGAGTCCACGAAGGTGTCCATGGTGTCGGTCTCGCGCCGCGCCGCGCCGCCGCAGCGGGGGCAGGGCACGTTGCGCCACGCGGCGTCCCGCTCCAACGGGTTGCCGGGCACATCGAACGACACCTCGTCCGGCAGCTGCACGGGCAGGTCGGCGACCGGCACCGGCACGGCGCCGCAGGCCTCGCAGTGGATGATCGGGATCGGGCAGCCCCAGTAGCGCTGGCGCGAGACGCCCCAGTCGCGCAGGCGGAACTGCACCTTGCGCCGGGCGACGGGCGCGCCGCCGCGCTGCTCCTCCTCCAGGCGATGGGCCACCGCCCGGAACGCCTCGTCGGTGGTCATGTCGTCGAGGAAGCGCGAGTTGATCATCCGGCCCTCGCCGTCATAGGCGGTGTCGGTGATCACGAAGCCTGCCGCGTCCTGCCCCTCCGGGCAGACCACCGGCGTGTTGCCCAGCCCGTACTTGTTCGCGAAATCGAGGTCGCGCTGGTCGTGCGCCGGGCAGCCGAACACCGCGCCGGTGCCGTACTCCATCAGCACGAAGTTCGCGACGTAGACGGGCAGCAGCCAGGACGGGTCGAGGGGATGGCGCACCCTGAGGCCGGTGTCGTGGCCGAGCTTCTCGGCCGTGTCGATCGCCTCCTGGGCGGTCCCGGTGCGGTGGCACGCCTCGATGAAGGCACGCAGCTCCGGGCTCGTGCGCGCGAGCACCGTCGCCAGGGGGTGGTCGGCGGCGATGGCCAGGAACTTCGCGCCGAACAAGGTGTCCGGCCGGGTGGTGTAGACCGTGATCTCGTCGGCCGCGTCCTTCGGCGGCGCGTCGAGGCCGAACCGGACCTCGAGACCCTCCGAGCGCCCGATCCAGTTCTTCTGCATCAGCCGGACCTTCTCGGGCCAGCGCTCCAGGCGGTCGAGCTCGTCGAGGAGATCCTGCGCGAAATCCGTGATGCGCAGGAACCACTGGGTCAGCTCGCGCTGCTCGACCAGGGCGCCCGAGCGCCAGCCGCGCCCGTCGATGACCTGCTCGTTGGCCAGCACGGTGTGGTCGACGGGGTCCCAGTTCACCTTCGCGGTCCGCCGCGCGACGAGGCCCTTCTCCAGGAAGTCGAGGAACAGGCGCTGCTGGTGCTTGTAGTAGGCCGGATCGCAGGTCGCGACCTCCCGGCTCCAGTCGAGCGACAGGCCCATGCTCTGCAGCTGGCCGCGCATGGTCGCGATGTTGGCATAGGTCCAGTCGCGCGGATTGACCTTGCGCTCCATCGCGGCGTTCTCGGCCGGCAGGCCGAAGGCGTCCCACCCCATCGGGTGGAGCACGTTGAAGCCCTTCGCCCGCTTGTAGCGGGCCACCACGTCGCCCATCGCGTAGTTGCGCACGTGGCCCATGTGGATGCGCCCGGACGGGTAGGGGAACATCTCGAGGACGTAGTATTTCGGGCGCGGATCGTCGTTCCGGGTCTCGAACAGGTGCGCGTCGGCCCAGGCCTGCTGCCAGTGCGGCTCGGACTCCTTGGCGTTGTAGCGCTCCGGGCGGGCGCTGTCGGTGGTGCTCGTCATGGGACTCCGTCGGACGGAACTTCGCCGGGGCCGGGTTCGGACGGCTCGCGGGAGGGGAAAGCCGAACGGCCACCGGGCCTTGGCGGGGCGGTCGCTTCGCGTCGCCCGACTACCACACGCGGGCGGGCGATGGTCAACAAAAGCGGGCCCGGATGGTGCGCAGGCTCGGGCCCGGGGCTCGCGCGGCGCGCGGCACTTGCGGCGGGCGGGCGAGGTGCTAGGCACCCATCCGAACAGGACCGCATGGACGCGCCATGACCGACCCCACTGCCCCCCTCGCCGCCCCCGATCCGGCTGCCGCCCTCGCGGAGGTCCGCGACGGCATCCGGCGCGCCGCCGAGGATGCCGAGCGCGATCCGGCGTCCGTCAGCCTGATCGCCGTCTCGAAGACCGTGCTGGCCGAGGGCATCCAGCCGGCCATCCAGGCCGGGCAGCGCCTGTTCGGCGAGAACTACGTCCAGGAAACCCGCGCCAAGTGGCCCGCCCTGCGCGAGCGGCACCCCGACATCGAGCTGCACCTGATCGGCCCACTCCAGTCGAACAAGGCGCGGGACGCCGTCGAGCTGTTCGACGTCATCCACACGCTGGACCGCCTCTCCCTCGCTGCTGCCCTGGCCAAGGAGATCGCGCGCGCGGGCCGTGCGCCGAAGCTGCTCATCCAGGTCAACACCGGGGACGAGCCGCAGAAGGGCGGCGTGTCGCCCACGCAGTTCGACACCCTCTACCTGGAGGCGCGGGATACGCACGGGCTCGCCATCCAGGGCCTCATGTGCATTCCGCCCGCCGAGGACCCGCCGTCCGCGCACTTCGCCCTGCTGGCCCGCATCGCGGAGCGCCACAACCTGCCGATCCTCTCGATGGGCATGAGCGCCGACTATCCGGCCGCGGTCCAGATGGGCGCGACGCATGTCCGGGTCGGCACGGCGATCTTCGGGGCGCGCCCCCGGAAGGCCTGAGGTCAGCTCCGGCCGACCACGCGGCCGAGGGCGAGGCGAAGCCTGTCGGCATCGGAGGCGCCGTATTCGGCCTCGAACGCCGCCTGCGCGGCCCGCCAGGGGCCGCGGGCGGCGGCGAGCCGCGCGCGGCCGGCCTCGGTCAGGCTCAGGGAGCGGGCCCGGGCATCCCGGCCGATGCCCGCGTGGATCAGGCCGTCCCGCTGCAGCGGGCGCACCGTCCGCCCGGTCGCCGTCCGGTCCATCACGAGGAGCCGGGCGAGCTCGTGGATGGCGAGCGCGCCGTACCGGTCGAGGGTGGCGAGCACCGCATACTGCGTGGAGCGCAGCTCGACATCCGCGAGGTGCCGGTCGTAGAGCTGCGTGATCCGGCGCGCGGCCTGGCGCACCGCGAGGCAGTGGCACGGGGAAGCGGGCGGGTGCTCCTTCGTCGGCGCGGCGCCATGCTCTCCCACGATCGACACCTGTTTCCCTGCGCTGCGAACGCGATCGACGCGCGACCGTTCGGGTGAACGCCGCGGAGCGGATCACCGTTCTCGTTAGTCAACCAACGGCCCAGCTGTCAAAGCCGCGGTTGCGACGCGCGAACGATCGGTTTGCCGGCTGACGAAAACGGTTGCCGTCAGCCGATGATGAGATGCGTGCGCGGTCCGAGGCGGCGGAGGAGGCGGACGAGATCGGCGCGACGGAGCGCGACGCAGCCCTCCGTCGGGGGAAAGCCCGGTCGGGCCACGTGCAGGAAGATGGCCGAGCCGCGTCCGGGCCGGATCGGCGCGCGGTTGTAGTCCAGGTCGAGGACGACGTCGTAGAGGTCGTCCTCGCGCCACATCAGCTCCGTCCGGGCGCGCACGGGCAGGCGCACCGGGCGGTTGTAGCGGCGATCCGCGGGGTCGTCGCACCAGCCGTCGTTGGGGCGCGTCGCCCGCAGGCGCAGCGGGCAGCCGGGGCGCGCCCCGAACCGGTCCGGCCGGTAGGCACCCCCGCGCAGCCGGAACCGCCCGCGCGGCGAGGCACCGTCGCCCTCGCGCTTGCCGACCCGGATGCCGCCCCGCCCGAGGGCGCAGGGCAGGATGCTGCCGCCGGCGAGAACCTGGCCCCGTCGCGGATCGAGGACGGAGGCGCGCACGCGCAGGCGGGACAGGGTGGTGCGGATCGTCGGCATCCGGCGTTCATGGAGACTTGTGCGGGCCGCAGGCAAGCGGCATCGACAGGGGAGGATGCCCGCTTTCCGCGCGAAAATGCTGAATAATTGCGCGCAAGCCAATTCCCTGCGCGACGATTCGCATTATTCTGTGCGTATGCCCGCATCACGAGGACGAGGCCCATTGAGCATCGAGACGGCAGCGAGCGTCATCCCGTCGTGTGGGCGGCTCCCCTCGCCGCGGGCGGGTTCGGCGGATCGACCGCGCGGTCCCGGCCCTGAGGCTTGATCCGGTGCGCAGGCCCGAGAGTTTTTGAGAGTTACCGGACGATGTCGAATTCCTACCGCCTCCTGATCTGCGACGACGACGCGATCCTGCGGGAGACGCTGACCGAGCAGTTCGAACTCCACGACGAGTTCTCGGTCGTGAGCGATCCCGATGCGAACCACGCCATCGCCCGCGTGGCCGAGGAGCGGATCGACCTCGCGGTGATGGATGTCGGCCTGCCCGACATGGACGGGCGCGAGGCCGTGCGGATCATGCGCCGCACCGGCTTCCGCGGGCCCGTCATCATGCTGACGGCGCAGGATTCCGAGGAGGACACCGTCGAGGGCCTCGAGGCGGGCGCCAACGACTACGTGACGAAGCCGTTCAAGTTCGCGGTGCTGCTCGCGCGCATCCGCGCCCACCTGCGCAGCCACGAGGCGAGCGAGGACGCGATCTTCCAGATCGGCCCCTACACGTTCCGTCCGGGCGCCAAGCTCCTCGTCGGCGAGCGCGGCTCCAAGCTGAAGCTGACCGAGAAGGAAACCGCGATCCTGCGCTTCCTCTACCGCGCGGGGCGCGAGGTGGTGGGGCGCGACACGCTGCTTGCCGAGGTCTGGGGCTACAACGCCCACGTCACGACCCACACGCTCGAGACGCACATCTATCGCCTGCGCCAGAAGATCGAGCCGAACCCCGCCATCGCGGCCATCCTCGTCACCGAGGCCGGGGGCTACAAGCTGCTGCCCTGAGCGCAACCGCGCGATTCCCTCTAGGTCGCCGCGCGGCCGATCGGCTAAAGGTTCGCCGATCGCGGTCGCGCCGGGACGCGGAGTTGAGGGACGCGGAGTTTGGGGCTCGACGACGACATTGCGATCCTCGCCGCCGCGCCCGTCTTCGGCTTCATGGAGCGCGACGCCCTGCGCCTCCTCACCTTCGCCGCGGAGCGGCGCAGCCTCGAACCCGGCGACCTGCTGTTCAGCCGCGGCGAGCGCTCGGACGGCGGCTTCGTGGTCCTTTCCGGCACGATCGAGCTGGCCCCGCGGGTCGCGGGTGCGGAGCCGGTCCGGGCCGGCCGGTCGGCCTTGATCGGCCAGCTCGCCCTGTTCGTGCGCGGCGATCGCCCGACGGACGCCCGGGCCGTCACGGACGCCGAGGTGATGCGTATCACCCCGACGCTGATGCGCCGGGTGCTGGAGGAGTTCCCCGACGCCACCGCCTCGATCCACGCGACCCTCGCGGCCGACCTCGCGGACTTGTCGCGCAGCCTCATGCGGGTGGGCGAGGCCTTCGAGGGCATTCCCGCCCAGGGACGATCCACGGATTTCGTATGACAGGTCGCGGGGAATTTTTGTAAGCACGGCCCCTGTTTCATCCTCGGTCAGTCCGCGAACGGAAGCCTCATGTCCCACGTCGAGTCCCACGCCGATCTCGCCAGCACCGTCGAAGCCGCCTGGGAGGACCGCGCCGGCATCGACACGAGCACCCGCGGCCCCGTCCGCGAGGCCGTGGATGCGGCGCTGGAGCTGCTCGACTCGGGCCGGGCCCGCGTCGCCGAGAAGTCCGGGGACGGCTGGACGGTCAACCAGTGGCTCAAGAAGGCGGTGCTGCTCTCCTTCCGCCTCAACGACATGGCGCCGATGACCGGCGGCCCGAATGGCGCGCCGTGGTGGGACAAGGTGCCGTCGAAGTTCGAGGGCTGGGGCGAGGCCGAGTTCCGGGGCGCCGGGTTCCGGGCGGTTCCGGGCTGCTTCGTGCGGCGCGGCTCCTTCATCGCGCCGGGCGCGGTCCTGATGCCGTCCTTCATCAACCTCGGCGCCCACGTGGGCCGCGGCACCATGGTCGACACCTGGGTGACCATCGGCTCCTGCGCGCAGGTCGGCGAGAACTGCCACATCTCGGGCGGCGCCGGCATCGCGGGCGTGCTGGAGCCCCTGCAGGCCAACCCCGTCATCATCGAGGACAATTGCTTCATCGGCGCCCGCGCCGAGGTGGCCGAGGGCGTCATCATCGGCGAGGGCAGCGTGCTCTCGATGGGCGTCTACATCGGCGCCTCGACCCGCATCGTCGATCGCACCACCGGCGAGGTCATGTACGGCCGCGTGCCGCCCTACTCCGTGGTGGTCTCCGGCACGATGCCGGGCAAGCCGCTGCCGGACGGGACGCCCGGGCCTGGCCTGTACTGCGCCGTGATCGTCAAGCGGGTCGATGCCGGCACGCGCGCCAAGACCGGCATCAACGAGCTTCTGCGCACCTGAGGCGCTGCGTGCCGCCCGAGATCGCGCCCTCCCCCCTCCACCTGCAGGTCTCCGGTCACGCCCTGCCGACGCCCTGCGACGTGGTGGGCGCGGGCCCCGACGCGCTGCTGCTGCCCGCGCTCTCCTCGATCTCGGCCCGCTCGGAGATGCAGGGCCTCGCCCGCGCGCTGGCCGGCACGCAGCGCTGCCGCGTGCCGGACTGGCCGGGCTTCGGCGCGCACCCGCGGGTGCGCCTGCCCCTGGCGCCCGAGACGCTCCACGCCTTCCTGGACGCGTTGCTCGCCGCCGCGCCCGGGCCCTACGCCCTCGGGCTCGCGGCGGGGCACGCGGCCGGCTACCTGCTCGCGGCGGCAGGCCGCCACCCCGGCCTCTTCGGGCGCATCGTCCTCGTGGCACCGACCTGGCGGGGCCCGCTCCCGACCGCCATGGGGCCCGAGCGCCGGCCCCTCTACCGCCGGATCCGCCGCGCCGTCGAGCTGCCGCTCCTCGGCGAGGCGCTCTACCGGCTCAACATCAGCCCGCCGGTGATCGGCCGGATGATGCGCGCCCACGTCTACGCCGATCCGGCCCACGTCACGCCCGAGGTCGTCCGGGCGAAGCACGCGGTGACCCGGCAGGTGAACGGGCGCTTCGGCACGGCCGCCTTCGTGACGGGCGGGCTCGATCCCGTCGAGACGCGGGAGGGCTTCCTCGCACTCCTCGGGGACGGTCTGCCGCCCGTCCACGTCCTGCGGCCCGAGCACGCGCCGCGGCGCTCCGGCGCCGAGATGGACGCGCTCATCGCCTCGGGCCGGGTCACCGCGGCCACCATCCCCGGCGCGCTCAGCCCCCACGAGGAATTTCCCGCAGCCGTCGCGGCGGCAATCCGTGCCATCATGCCTCCGTCGCACGTGGCCTCTAAGAGCCTGCTTGATTCATGACAGCGGAGGGCTGTCGGACCGGTGGCGGTTGTCCAGCCCATCCCCCTCATCCCGAGGTGCTGCGAAGCAGCCTCGAAGGAGCCGTCCAGAAGCCGCGCGATCCCCGGCGCCCTCCTTCGAGGCCGCCGACGCGGCACCTCAGGATGAGGTAACGCGTTGGAATAACGCCTCAAACAGGCTCTAAGAGCTGATCCCTCTCGCATCGAACAGGACCCGGATGCCCCGCCTGCTCCCCCTCCTCGCCGCCCTCGCCCTCGCGACGCACGCCACGGGCGCCCTGGCGGAGCCGGGCAAGCCCGAGAAGGCGATCGCACCCTTTCCCGAGAACGAGCGCAGCGCGCCGTCGGTCGGCGCCGATCCGGTCCGGCCCGACAAGCCGGCGCACAAGCCCTACCTCGGGGACGCCACCGCCCCCGACACCAAGGCGATCCTGCCGCCGCCGCCGCCGAGCCATTCGGCCGCGGAGACCGCCGACCGCGCGGCCTTCAACGCCACCCGGGGCCTCAAGGGCAGCCCGCGGTGGGAGCTCGCCACCTCCGACGTGGCGGAGGGCGCCTCGGCCATCCTCGACACCTTCGCGTGCGTGCTCGGCACCCGCATCGATGCGACGCGCGTTCCGGCCCTCGTGAACCTCCTGGAGCGCGCCCGCCTCGACATCGCCCGCGCCACCCGCGGCCCCAAGGTGCATTACCGCCGCCTGCGGCCCTTCGTGGGCAACGAGGCGCCCATCTGCGTCCAGCGGACCCAGCAGCTGGCGGACAGCTACAGCTACCCCTCGGGGCACGCCACGCAGGGCTGGGCCTACGCGCTGATCATGGCGTCGCTGGTTCCCGAGAAGGCCACCCCCCTCCTCACCCGCGGCCGCGCCTACACCGAGAGCCGCGTCGTCTGCGGCGTGCACTGGCTGAGCGACATCGAGGCCGGGCGCACCAACGGCGCGTCCGTCGTCGCCGCGCTCCAGGGCGACGCCACGTTCCGGGGCGACCTCGACCGCGCCCGGGGCGAGATCGCGCGGGTCCTCGCCCAGGGCGGCACGGCGCCGGACGCCGCGATCTGTGCCCGGGAAGACGCAGCCGCCAAGGAACCGATACTGCAGTTTTGAACCGTTCTAACCCCATGGTTTAATTGGGGAATTCGGCTTGCCCGGCCAAGCTTGCCCTGCCAAGTATGCCTCAGTTCGCGCAACCGTGACGCTGAGGTCCGACCCATGCCACGCCTACCCCGCTCGCGCCGCCTCGCGGCCGGCCTGGCCCTGACGCCCCTCGCGCTCGCAAGCGGGGCCGGCGCGCAGGAGGCGACCGTGCGCCTCAACGAGATCGCGGTCGAGGGCGTGACGGCACCGGGCCCGGCGACCGGCACCGGAACGGGTCTCGCCATCGGCAACGGCGGGGCCACCAGCGGCGGCGGCGGCGGCCCGAGCGGCGTCGTGGGCTACACCGCCAAGGCGAGCCCGACGGCGACCAAGACCAACACCCCGCTGATCGAGACCCCGCAATCCGTCACCGTCGTCACCCGCGAGCAGCTCAACGACCGCAACGTGCAGACGCTGAACGAGGCGCTGGCCTATACGCCGGGCGCGGCGACGAACGTCGCGGGCTTCGACCCGCGCTTCGATGCGATCTACATCCGCGGCTTCGAGGTCACCTACAACGGCATCTTCCGGGACGGCCTGCGCCAGGTCGGCGCGAACCTCACGCTGCCGCGGATCGAGCCGTACGGGCTGGAGGCGGTGACGATCCTGCGCGGGCCCGCGGCCGGCCTCTACGGCCTCGGATCCCCCGGCGGAATCCTCGACGCGACCACGAAGCGACCGCTCTTCACGCCCTTCGGCGAGCTGATCTTCCAGGCCGGAAACTACGACCGCTACCAGGGCAACTTCGATTTCGGCGGCCCCGTCGAAGGCTCGGGCGGCACGATGGCCTATCGCCTCACGGGCATCGTGCGCCAGTCGGACACCTTCCTGCCCGGCGCCAAGGACGATCGCATCAACATCGCGCCGGCCTTCACCTGGAAGCCCTCGGCCGACACCACCTTCACGCTGCTGACCGAGTATCAGAACTCGACCCTTCCGGGCACGGCGTTCTTCTACAACTTCCCGGGCTTTCGCGTCTCGCGCTTCTACTCGGGCGACGCACGGTTCAACGACGTCAAGCAGGAGCAGTACCGGATCGGGTACGCGTTCGAGCATAAGTTCACGCCCGACCTGATCTTCCGCCAGAATTTCCGCTTCTACGACACCTTCGTCGATTTCAAGTACGTCTCCATCGACTCGATCGACGATGCCCGAACCGTCGGCACGCGCTCGAACGGCCGCCTGCGCGAGGCGCTGCGGCAGGCGACCGTGGACAACCAGATCGAGGGCCACTTCGTCACCGGCCCCATCAGCCATACGGTGCTGGCCGGCGTCGACTACACGCACTACGACTTCGGTACCCGCTCGGGCTTCGGGCCCGTGCCGAGCCTGGACCTCGTCAACCTGAACTACGGGCAGCAGTTCATCGCCTCGCCGGCCCTCGGCGCGACCTCGCGCCAGTCGCAGGATCAGGTCGGCGTCTACCTGCAGGAGCAGGCCAAGCTCGATCGCTTCGTGCTGACCCTGACCGGCCGCCACGACTGGGTGTTCCAGAACAACACGAACGCCGCCGGCGCGGCGACCAGCCAGAACGACACCGCCTTCACCGGGCGCGTCGGGCTCAACTACCTGCTCACGCCGAGCTTCGTGCCTTACGCGAGCTACGCCACGACCTTCAACCCGCAGGTCGGTACCGACGTGAACGGCAACCCGTTCCGGCCGGCCACGGGCGACCAGATCGAGGCGGGCGTGAAGTTCCTCGTCCCGGGCACCAACATCCAGGGCTCGATTGCGGGCTTCGACATCGTCCAGTCGTCGATCCTGCGCCAGGACCCGCTCAACGTCGCCAACCAGGTGGCGACGGGCGCAGTGCGCTCCCGCGGCTTCGAGATGGAGGCCACGGCGAACCTCGCCCCGGGCACGAACCTGACGGTGGCCTACAGCCACCTCAACTTCCGCTTCATCCGGCAGTCGGACTTCCTCGGCAACGTGCTGGACGGCAACGCGCTCTCGGGCATCCCGGGGGACAGCTTCTCGGGCTTCCTGACCTACCTGTTCCCGACCTACTCGCCCCTGCGGGGCCTGACGCTCGGCGGCGGCGTGCGCTTCACGACCAACAACTTCGCCGACGACCTGAACACCGTCCGCAATCCCACCGTCACCCAGTTCGACGCCCTGCTCGCCTACGACTTCGCGGCGCTCGACCCGAAGTACAAGGGCTTCCGGGCGCAGGTGAACGCCTTCAACGTCTTCGACCGCAACTACACCACCTGCCAGGCGGGCTTCTGCTACCGCGGCGCGCCCGCCACGGTGATCGGCAGCCTGATCTATCGCTGGTGAGCGGGGCTTCCGGGCCGCGCCCAGGGGCGGCCCGGGACTTGTCCGCCTACTCCGCCGCGGAGCGGGCGCCCTGGCCGAAGCGGCGCTCGATGTAGTCGATGACGATCGTCTCGAAGTCCTTGGCGAGCGTCGCGCCGCGCAGCGTCATCGCCTTCTTGCCGTCGATGAAGACCGGGGCGGTGGGGGTCTCGCCGGTGCCGGGCAGCGAGATGCCGATGTCGGCGTGCTTCGACTCGCCGGGTCCGTTCACGATGCAGCCCATCACGGCGACGTTCAGCCCCTCGACGCCCGGATAGGTCTTCTTCCACTCCGGCATCGAGCGGGTGATCCAGCTCTGGATGTCGCGGGCGAGCTCCTGGAAGGTCGTCGAGGTGGTGCGGCCGCAGCCCGGGCAGGCGGCCACCAGCGGCACGAAGGTGCGGAAGCCCATCGTCTGCAGGAGTTCCTGGCTCGCCTTCACCTCCAGCGTCCGGTCGCCGCCGGGCTCGGGGGTGAGCGAGTAGCGGATGGTGTCGCCGATGCCCTCCTGCAGGAGGACGCCGATGGCGGCCGACGCCGCGACGATGCCCTTCGAGCCCATGCCGGCCTCGGTCAGGCCGAGGTGGATCGCGTAGTCCGAGCGGCGCGCCACCTCGCGGTAGACCGCGATGAGGTCCTGCACGGCCGAGACCTTGGCGGAGAGGATGATGCGGTCCTGCGGCAGGCCGAGGGCCTCGGCGCGCCGGGCCGAGGACAGGGCGGACTGCACCATGGCCTCGCGCATGACCGCGCGGGCATCGATCGGGCGCGCGGACCGGGCGTTCTCGTCCATCAGGTGCGTCAGCAGCTCGCCGTCCAGCGAACCCCAGTTCGCGCCGATGCGCACGGTCTTCCCGTAGCGGATCGCCTGCTCGATGATGGTCGAGAACTGGGTGTCCTTCTTCTCCTTGAAGCCGACGTTGCCGGGGTTGATCCGGTACTTGGCGAGCGCCTCGGCGCAGGCCGGATGGTCGGAGAGGAGCTTGTGGCCGATGTAGTGGAAGTCGCCGACGAGGGGCACGTGCACGCCGATGCGGTCGAGCCGCTCGCGGATCTTCGGCACCGCGGCCGCCGCCTCGTCGCGGTCGACGGTGATGCGCACGAGCTCCGAGCCGACCCGCGCGAGCGCGGCGACCTGCGCGACGGTGGCGTCGATGTCGGCCGTGTCGGTGTTCGTCATCGACTGCACGACGATCGGCGCGCCGCCGCCCACCGTGACGGCGCCCTCGCCGCTCCCGATCTGGACGCCGACGGTGCGGTGCCGGGGGGCCGGCCCTGCGATCTCCGGACCGGTCGCGGCGACCGGGTTCGCGGCGAGGGTGGCGGCTTCCATGGCTTCCATCTGAGACCTTGCTGGGACCTTGGCTGAGACCGTGCGCGGGCTCCTGGCCGGCGAGCGTCGGCGGCGGCTGGCGCTCCTGCGGCCGACCCCGCCCATCGGGCCGGCAGTTCACGCGAATCCTCGAACGCACGTCACCTTACGCGCGCAATCGTTGAGGTGAGATTGCAGGCGCGCAGCGTCAAGCGGGCGCGAGCACGAGGCTCGCGCCGGCCACGTCATGTCGCATTCGCGCGCCGATGTCGAGGTTCGTGATCGCGGGGGCAGGGGCGCGTGCACCGCGGGAGAGACCCGCCGCGCGCCGGTTTTCCGGTGGCCGCCGGTTGATGTTGCAGCGCAACACGCCATGTTCTGAGCCATGACGACGGATGATTCCCACGGCCCCGAGCCGCAGAACCCCGCCACCGCCGTGCCGGCCCCCGTCTCGGACGGGATCGAGAGCCTGCCCTCGGCCCACCCGCCCCTCACCATCCTGGCCGGCCCGCGCGCGGAGAAGAACGTCGCGCTGGCGCTCCAGGGCGGCGGCGCCCACGGCGCCTTCACCTGGGGCGTGCTCGACGCCCTGATCGAGGACGGGCGGCTCGGCTTCGAGGCCGTGACGGGCGCGAGCGCCGGCGCCATGAACGCGGTCGTGATGATCGACGGCTGGCTGAAGGGCGGCCCGGAGGGCGCCCGCGCGGGCCTCGAGCAGTTCTGGCGCGAGGTCAGCCTGGACGGGGACCTGCGGCCCGTCCAGCGCAGCCTGTTCGACGGCGTCCTCGGCTTCTGGAAGGGGAACCCGGTCGCCGAATTCTGGCTCAAGGCGCTGACGCCGAGCCCCTACGTTTCCAATCCGCTCAACATCAACCCGCTGCGCCGGGCCCTGGCCGAGCAGGTCGATTTCGAGCGCCTGCGGGCGGCCGACACCGCCGGCATCTTCGTCTCCGCCACCAACGTCTGGACCGGCAAGCTCGCGGTGTTCGAGCGCGAGCGGCTCACCGTCGACCACCTGATGGCCTCGGCCTGCCTGCCCACCGTGTTCCAGGCCGTGGAGATCGACGGCGTGCCCTACTGGGACGGCGGCTACCTCGGCAACCCGCCGCTCTACCCCCTCCACCGGGGGGCGGTGACCCGCGACATCCTCCTCGTGCAGATCAACCCCGTCGAGCGGCGCGAGACGCCGCGCACCCAGGCGGAGATCCAGGACCGGCTCAACGAGATCACCTTCAACGCGAACCTGATGCGGGAGCTGCGGGCCATCGACTTCCTGGACGGGCTGATCGAGGAGGGCGTCCTCGGGCAGGGCCAGTACCAGCGCGTGCTCGTCCACCGCATCGACGGCACCGACGCGCTGGAGGAGTACAACACCGCCTCGCGGCTCGACGCCCGCTGGCGCGTGTTCCTGCGCCTGCGCGACAAGGGCCGGCTGGCCGCGCAGGCCTGGCTCGCCGAGAATTACGACGGGATCGGTCGCGACTGCACCCTCGACCTGCCCTCCGCCTACCAGTGATACGGGCGGCGGGATTAACCCGCCCCTCCGGACGTTCACCCCGTATGATCGCCGACAAGTCCAAGCGCCCCGAGATCGTCGACCTGCTGGTGCCGCTGCGGCGCTACGCCCGCTCGCTCACCCGGGACACCCTGCGGGCGGACGATCTCGTGCACGACACCCTCGTCCGGGCGCTGGAGGCGCAGGGCAACCTGCGGCCGAACACCAACCTGCGCACCTGGATGATGACGGTGCTGCACAACGTCTTCATCGACGACCAGCGCCGCAAGCGCGTGGAGACCCGGCACGCCGACGTGCTGGTGCAGATGAGCGACGAGGCGGTTCCGCCGGCCCAGGAGGGGCAGGTGCGCCTCGCCCAGATCCGCGAGGCCTTCCTGACGCTTCCCGAGGAGCAGCGGGCCGCGCTTCACCTCGTGACCCTCGAGGGCATGGCCTACGCGGACGCGGCGGCGGTGCTCGGCATCCCGATCGGCACGCTGATGTCCCGCCTCGGCCGCGGGCGCGCCGCCCTGCGCGCCTACGAGGAGAACGGTCCGCGGACCACCGGCCGGAACGAGGCCGACGGCGCCGCCAAGCCCCAGGGCGGGCGCCGGCGGGGCGCGGAGCGGGGCGGGCACCTGCGCCTCGTCGATCCCGGCGATTCGCCCGGCGATTCCCCCGACGCTTCGCCCGACGAAGCGGCGGATGTCCGCGCCGCGGGCGGGTCCTGACACCCGCACAGCTTGACACCCCGGGGCCCGGTGCCCCGCGGACGTGACGGTTTGGGACTTGGTTCGGACTTGCTGGGACTTGGCGCGATGATCGACCCGATCACTGACAGCGACCTCACCGCGTTCGTCGACGGGCAGCTCGACGGCATGCGCCGCCTCGAGGTCGAATCCTACCTCGCCAGCAACCCGGCC
The DNA here is from genome assembly GCF_053346035.1 of Methylobacterium sp. A54F. Classification (NCBI taxonomy): domain Bacteria; kingdom Pseudomonadati; phylum Pseudomonadota; class Alphaproteobacteria; order Hyphomicrobiales; family Methylobacteriaceae; genus Methylobacterium; species Methylobacterium sp. A54F. The sequence continues at coordinate 218,307 of NZ_JBKFBF010000001.1, forward strand.
GCCGCCGCGCAGATGATGGCCGAGCTGCGCGACCGCGATGCGCTCCGCGAGGCCCTGCTGCCGCACCCGGGCCCGGGGCCGGAGCGCCTGCGCGTCGCGGCCCGCCGGCTCGACCGGGCGCTGACCTGGAGCCGCGTCGCGGCCCGGCTCAAGCGCGCGGCGGCGATCGCGGTGCTGGTCGGCGCCGGCTGGCTCGCCCACGGCGAGATCGGCGCGTTCGGGGTGCCCGACACCTTCGCCTCGCCGGTGGACCCGACCCTCGTGGAGGATGCCCAGCAGGCCCGCCGCACCGCGCTCCTGCGGGCCCGCATCGCCTCGCAGCGGACCACGCCGGTCTACGACCGCGGCGAGATCGAGGCGGCCACGGGCATCCGCCTGCCCACCCTGCCGGAGAACTGGCAGGTGCGCGACGTGCAGGTCTTCCCCGCGCACCAGGGGGCCGGCATCGAGGTGGCGATCGAGGCGGCCGACCTCGGCGAGGTCTCGCTCTTCGCCACCCATCGCCGCGGCCTGGGGCAGGGCGGCGGCGTCACGCGCTCCGCCGATGGCGGAACCCTCTACTGGATGGCGGACGGCTCCTCCTACGCGCTGAGCGGCACGGCCGGCGACGCCGCCCTGCAGAAGGCCGCGATGACCCTGGCCTCGATCGCGCCCGCCCACTGAGGCCCGGCGTCCCGGACCCCGCCGGGAGCGCCACTCAGAGCCTGTTTGATTCATGACAGCAAAGGGTTGTCGGACCGGTGGCCGTTGTCCAGCCCATCCCCCTCATCCTGAGGTGCTGCGAAGCAGCCTCGAAGGAGCCATCCAGAAGCCGCGCGATCCCTGGAGCCCTCCTTCGAGGCCGCTGACGCGGCACCTCAGGATGAGGTAACGCGTTGGAATAACGCCTCAAACAGGCTCTCAGCCCAGCATCGAGGGTGTGCGGTCGGCGGCGAGCATCCGCCGCGCCGCCGCGGCGTCGAGGTCCATGCGGGCGATCAGAGCCTCGGCCGAGGCGAAGCGCTCCTCCCCGCGGATGTAGCCCGCGAACTCCACGGCGAGAGGGCGCCCGTAGAGGTCGCCCGCGAAGTCGAACAGGTTGACCTCGAGGAGGGGCGCGCCGTCGTCGAAGGTCGGGCGCCGCCCGTAGCTCGCCACCCCGTCCCGGAAGGTGCCGTCGTCGAGGCGCGCGCGCACCGCGTAGATCCCGTGGGCGAGCTCGCAATCGGCGAGCGCCATGTTGGCGGTCGGGTAGCCGAGGGTGCGCCCGCGCTTGTCCCCGTGGCGGACCGGGGCGTTCACGAACCAGCGGTAGCCGAGGAGCGCGTTGGCCCGCGCGACGTCGCCCTCGGAGAGGGCGGCGCGGATGCCGCTCGACGAGACCGGCCCCTCGCCCGCGGCGAGCGAGACCGCCGGCACGATGCGGCAGGCGAGGCCCGCCTCGCGGCACAGCTCCGCCAGGAGCGCGGGCGTCCCCTCGCGGGCGCGGCCGAAGTGGAAGTCGTGGCCGATGACGACGCCCGACAGGCGCAGCTCGTCCCGCAGCAGGCCCATCACGAAGTCGCGGGCGCCGGTTCCGGCGAGGGCGGCATCGAAGCGGCGCACGATCAGCCCGTCGAGGCCGAGCCGGGCGAACACGATCTCCTTGGCGGTGCGGTCGGTGAGCCGGAACATCGGCGCGTCGGGCGCGAAGTAGGCGCGCGGATGCGGCTCGAAGGTCAGCACCACCGCCGGGCGCCCGAGGGCGTCGGCATCCGCCCGCGTCGCCGCGATCAGGGCATGATGGCCCCGGTGAACGCCGTCGAAATTGCCGATCGCCGCCATCGCGCCGGCGAGGCGGGCCGGCACGGGCTCGCCCTCGCGGCAGATCGTGAAGGGGTGCGCGGGCCGCCCTCCGCCTTCGGTCGCGTCGCCCTTCGGGTCACCTGGCGGCATCGGGTCGCTTCGGCACTCTCGGTCTGGCTGGGGCGGGCCGGGGGGCGGTCCGCCCGGAGCGCGGCGGACCCTGTCGAAAAGCGCCCGGGGGGTCAAGGCGTGACACGAAGCGGTCCAGGCGCCCGGGCCGGGGCGCACCGCCCGGTTAACCGCTTCGCAATCGGGCCCCGCGTATTCTCGGTACCCATGAGGGCCGTCGCGGGGACGGCGCCTCTTCGAAATTGCGCACGACGGGGCCGCGCAGCAGGGCCCCGAAGACGGAGCACAGCGCCCATGGCCATCGACCTCAGCATGCCGATCCTCGTCGTCGACGACTACCAGACGATGGTCCGCATCATCCGCAACCTGCTGAAGCAGCTCGGCTTCGAGGAGGTCGACGACGCGTCCGACGGCACCGCGGCGCTGGCCCGCCTCAAGAGCCGCAAGTACGGCCTCGTGATCTCCGACTGGAACATGGAGCCGATGACCGGCTACGAGCTGCTGCGGCACGTGCGCGCCGACGAGGCCCTGCGCACCACGCCCTTCATCATGGTCACCGCCGAGTCCAAGACCGAGAACGTGATCGCGGCCAAGAAGGCCGGCGTGAACAACTACATCGTCAAGCCGTTCAACGCCGCGACCCTCAAGACCAAGATCGAGGCGGTCTGCGGCGCCTGAGCGCCCGGCCGGACCTCGATCCCCCGAGCCCTCCCCGTCGCGATACGCCGCGCGACGGGGACGGGAGGCGCTTGTAGGCCGGCCCCGTGGAGGGGCCGGTCCATCCGAGCGGAGGCACCATGCTGTTCGTCAACAAGCTCCGCCGTTCGCCGTCGCCGGGCCAGCCCGACCGGGTGCCGCCCCAGGTGATCGACGAACTCGTCGAGATCGCGGACTACATCAGCCATCTCCGGCAGGAGATCGCGGCCCTGCGGGCGAACGAGATCACCCGCGACCGCATCCCGATGGCCCACGAGGAGCTCGGGAGCGTGCTGGAGGCGACCGCGGGGGCGACGAACGCCATCATGGCCTCGGCGGAGGGCATCCTGGCCCTGCCCGACGACGGCAACTACCGCACGCAGGTCGAGGCCCGGATCTTCGAGATCTTCGAGGCCTGCGCGTTCCAGGACATCACCGGCCAGCGCATCGGCAAGGTGGTGGAGGCCCTGCGCAGCCTGGAGCTGCGCCTCGCCCGCTTCGCCAGCGCCGTGAAGGCGCGGGACGAGGCCGGCCAGGACCCGAACGAGGCCGAGCGCCGCGGGCGCGCCGAGCGCCTCCTGCTCAACGGTCCCCAGCTCCAGGGGCCCGAGACCCCTCAGGACGCCATCGACGCCCTCTTCGCCTGAGCCCTACCAGACGAGCCGCTCGATCACCGCGTCCGGCTGCACGGCCTGGCGGGCGAGCCACGCGGCGACGTCGCCGAGGCGGTCGTGCTCGGCCGAGACGCCGAGTTCCTCCGCGTGGATGCCGCGGGCGACGAGCAGGCTCGGGATGCCGAAGCCCCGCGCCCCCGCGATGTCGGTCCGCAGGGCGTCCCCCACCGCCAGCACCCGCTCGGGCGCCGGCCGCCCGAGGCCGTCGAGCTCCCCCGCGAGGTCGAGGGCGGCCTCGTAGACGGGCCGGTGGGGCTTGCCCGCCCAGGTGACGCGGCCGCCGATCTCCTCGTAGGCCGCCGCGATCAGGCCCGCGCAGGGGATGAGCTCACCGTCGCGCTCGACCACGAGGTCGGGGTTCGCGCAGATCATCGGCACGTCGCGGGCGCGGAAATCCGCGAGGCGGTCGCGGTAGTCCTCCGCGGTCTCGCGGGTGTCGTCGAAGGGCCCGGTGTTGACGACGAGGTCGGCGACCTCGCCCGGGACGAGGCGGGCGTCGAGACCGTCGAACAGCGGCCCGTCCCGCTCCGGCCCGAGGTGGTGGATGCGCGCGCCCGGCGCCTCGGCGAGGTGCGCGCGCACGAGGCCGCGCGTCAGGTCCCCCGAGGTCAGGATCGCGTCGTAGGCCGCGCGCGGCACGCCGAACCGGTCGAGGATGCGCTGCACGCCCGGGGCGGGGCGGGGCGCGTTCGAGACGAGCACGACGCGGCGCGGCCGCCCGTCGGGATCGAGGCCCCGGAAGCGGATCAGCGCATCGCCCGCACCCGCGTGCGCCCGCGTCCCGTCGTGCAGCACGCCCCAGACGTCGCACAGGATGAGGTCGTAGCGCGCGGCGATGCCGGCGATCCCGTCGAGGGTCGGGACCGTCCCGGCAGGGGCGGACGTGAGGGCCATGGCGGATCCTGATCGGGGTCTAGAGGCGGTCCAGGAGACGTGGTTGCCGGTTCTCCGTCCGGACCGACGACATCAGAGGGACCAGGGTCTGTCCGCCGGTTCCATGACCGGCGAACAGACCCTGGTCGGCGCCGGGTTACGGGCCGGGGCCCGCGATGGCAACCGGCAGGGGCTCAGCCGGCGCGGCGCAGGAAGTCGCGGAAGGGCCGGCGCTGCGGCTCCGGCGCGGCCGGCTCGGGGGGCGGGGGCTCGACCGCCGGAGGGGCGGCGAGCACGTCGGCCCGCACCGGCCGGGGCGGGGCGAACACGCCGCCCTGCCCGAAGGGCACGTCGAGGTCGATCAGGTCCGGCACGTCGGATTCGCGCTCGATGCCGGCGGCGACGAGGCGGATGCCGGCGCGGCCGAGGGCCGCCACCAGGTCCTCGGTCGCGATGTCGGCCAGCGCCTGCCCGGCGCGGCCCGGACGCAGGAGCAGCTCGGCCGGCACCTTGACCTGCGTCACGCCGTGCTGGGCGAGGGCGGCCGCGTCGAAGCGCAGGTCGCTCGCCCGGTCGAGGGTGAAGCCGATGCGGCCGCGCATCGCCGCGAGCGCCCCGGCCTGCTCGGCATCGAGGCTGCGCCAGCTCTCCTGCGGCAGCGCCACCACGAGGCGCCCGCTGAGCCCCGGCTCCAGGGCGACGAGGCGCGGCAGGGCCCGCAGGAAGCCCGGCTCGAACAGGGAGCGGGGCGAGAGGCCGTAGGCCACCGCGGCGGCGCTGCCGCGCCCGGCGAGGTGCCGGGCGACGGTGGCGACCCGCTGCAGCATCCGCCGGTCGAGGTCGGTGGTGCGCCCGTGCCGCTCCAGCGCCGGCAGGAACGCCTCCGGCGCCAGCACCTGCCCCCCGGCCCGCAGGCGCGCCAGCGCCTCGTAGGAGGAGACTTTGCGCTGGGGCAGCGTGACCACCGGTTGCAGGTGGACCTCCAGGCCGTCGCCGTCGAAGGCTTCGAGGATCTGCGCGTCGCGCGCCTCGTCGTCCGGATCCGCGGCGAGGTCGGCCTCGGCGGTGGGCTCCGGCTCCGGCGGCCGCGGCGGCAGAGGACGCCGCGGGAGAGGGGGCAGGGCCGCGACCGGCGGCGTCGGACCCGGCGCGGCGGGCGGCCGGACGTCCGGGGGCGCGGCGCCGGACACCTCGTGGACGGGCGCGCGGACGGGGGCGTGGACAGCGAGGACCGGAGCGGACGGCCGGGGATCGGCCTTCAGGCGGGCGATCTCGCCGTCCTGCGTCGAGACCACGGCGGCCAGGTCGCGCACGATGCCGCTGAGGAGGCCGATCTCCACGGTGACGTCCTCGACGTCGGCCGCCAGCCGCCCGTCGCCGGCGGCGGGCTTCGCGGCGGCCTCCGCCCGGATCAGGCGCTCGGAGAGCACCCCCACCTCGGCCGAGAGCTTCTCGCAGCGGGCAACGAGGCCGCGCAGGCGCAGGTGCGCGGCGAGCCCTGCGACCAGGCCCAGCGCGGCGAGCGCGTAGGCGACGGGGAGCGGCGCGAACACGGCGAGCGGCGCGAGCAGGACGAGCCCGAGGAGACCCAGGGCCAACAGGCTGACATGCCGGCCGAAGATCCGGGCCATCGGAACGCTCGATACCTTGCTGGGACGCGGGACGGGCCTCCGGATCGCGCGTACGACACCGAATCGGAAACCAGGGGGTTTTGTCGCCGAGCCGCGGGAACGCGACAAGCCGGCGGCATCCCGCCGGCCGGATTTTCCGGGCGCCGCGCCGCAGAATTCGCCCGGGTGTGTCCTATCCGGGCCTGCCGAGCGGCCACCGCGGGCCGTGCCGGCATCGTCGCGCTTGCAACGGGCGCCGGCGCGGACGACATGCGTCGGCAGGTCCCTTCGCACCCGGAGCCGCACGCATGGACGAGACGCAGAGCGATTTCCTGATGCAGGTCGAGGGCATGACCTGCGCCGGCTGCGTCGAGGCGGTGCGCCGCACGATCCGGCGCCTCGATCCCGGGGCCGTGGTGGACGTCGATCTGGAGCACGGCCGCATCGGCGTGAAGACCAGCGCCCAGAGCCTTGCAGTGGTGGACGCCCTGACGCAGGCCGGCTACACCGCGACCGCGATGACGGGCTGAGGCCGGGCTTCGGCTTGCCGATCGCAGCCGCATCCACCGATCGGTTGGAGGTTGGACCCTCATGCGACCCGCCCCCCTCGCGCAGAACGACCTCGACGCCTGGTGGATGCCGTTCACGGCCAACCGCGCCTTCAAGCGCGCGCCGCGCCTCATCGCGGGTGCCGAAGGGATGCACTACCGCACCCCCGACGGGCGGCAGGTGCTCGATGGGATCGCGGGCCTGTGGTGCTGCAACGCCGGACACAACCGGGCACCGATCGTCGCCGCCATCCAGGCGCAGGCGGCCGAGCTCGACTACGCGCCGCCCTTCCAGTTCGGCCATGCCGGCCCCTTCGCCCTCGCGTCGCGGCTCGCGGCGCTGGCACCGGGCGATCTCAACCACGTCTTCTTCTGCAACTCGGGCTCGGAGGCCGTCGACACCGCGCTCAAGATCGCGCTGGCCCACGCCCACGCGATCGGCGAGGGCCGGCGCACCCGGTTCGTGGGGCGCGAGCGCGGCTATCACGGCGTCGGCTTCGGGGGCATCTCGGTCGGCGGCATCGCGGCGAACCGCAAGACCTTCGGCGTCGGGTTGCCGGGGGTCGACCACCTGCCCCACACCTACGACCGCGAGCGGCAGGCCTTCAGCAAGGGCGAGCCGGACTGGGGCGCCCACCTCGCCGACGACCTCGAGCGGATCGTGGCGCTCCACGACGCCTCGACCATCGCGGCGGTGATCGTCGAGCCGATGGCGGGCTCGACCGGGGTGCTGCCGCCGCCCAAGGGCTACCTGAAGCGCCTGCGCGAGATCTGCGACCGCCACGGCCTGCTCCTCGTGTTCGACGAGGTGATCACCGGCTTCGGCCGCCTCGGCTCCGCCTTCGCGGCCGAGCGCTACGGGGTGGTGCCGGACATGATAACCTTCGCCAAGGCGGTGAACTCGGGCACCGTGCCGCTGGGCGGCGTGATCGTGCGCGAGGGCCTGCACGACGCCCTGATGCGGGGCCCCGACCACATGATCGAGCTGTTCCACGGCTACACCTACTCGGGTCATCCGCTGGCCTGCGCGGCCGCGCTCGCCACCCTCGACCTCTACCGCGACGAGGACCTGTTCGGCCGCGCCCGATCCCTGGAGCCGGCCTTCGCGGAGGCCGTGATGTCGCTCCGCGGCCTGCCGAACGTCCTCGACATCCGCACCGTGGGGCTCGCCGCCGCGATCGACCTCGCGCCGATGCCGGAGGCGCCAGGCCTGCGCGGCTTCCGGGCGATGGAGCACGCCTTCGAGGCCGGCCTCGTGCTGCGGGTCGGCGCCGACACCCTGGCGCTGACCCCGCCGCTCATCGTGAGCGAGGCGCAGGTCGGGGAGATCGTCGACCGCGTGGGCGCCGCGATCCGGGCGGTCGCCTGACCGAGAGTTAATTTTGTCGCCGCGTTGAAAAATTTCGACGCGCTTTTCGGCCCCGCTTCGCGCAGACTGGGCATGGAAACCCTGCGCGGACCTTGGCCGCGTGGTCGCCGCACGGCAAAAGCCGGCGGGACTTGAGACGCCCCACGAGCAGCCCCTCGTGCTCTAGGATTGAGGAAACCATGCCCTCAGATATCGAGATCGCCCGCGCGGCGACCCTGAAGCCCATCGGCGCGGTGGCCGAGCGCCTCGGCATTCCGGACGAGGCCCTGCACCAGTACGGCAAGCACATCGCCAAGATCGACCACGACTACATCCGGTCGCTCCAGGATCGGCCGGACGGCAAGCTCGTGCTCGTCACCGCGATCTCGCCGACGCCGGCGGGCGAGGGCAAGACCACCACGACGGTGGGGCTCGGCGACGCGCTCAACCGCATCGGCCAGAAGACCGTGATGTGCCTGCGCGAGCCGTCCCTCGGCCCCTGCTTCGGCATGAAGGGCGGCGCGGCCGGCGGCGGCAAGGCGCAGGTCGTGCCGATGGAGCAGATCAACCTGCACTTCACCGGCGATTTCCACGCCATCACCTCGGCGCACGCGCTGGCCTCGGCGCTCATCGACAACCACATCTACTGGGCGAACGAGCTGAACATCGACGTGCGGCGCATCTTCTGGCGGCGCGTGGTCGACATGAACGACCGGGCCCTGCGCGCCATCAACCAGTCGCTCGGCGGCGTCGCCAACGGCTTCCCGCGCGAGGACGGGTTCGACATCACCGTCGCCTCCGAGGTGATGGCCGTGTTCTGCCTCGCCCGCGACCTCGCCGACCTCGAGGAGCGCCTCGGCCGCATCGTCATCGCCGAGACCCGCGACCGCAAGCTCGTGACCCTCAAGGACGTCAAGGCCACCGGCGCCATGACGGTGCTGCTCAAGGACGCCCTGCAGCCGAACCTCGTGCAGACGCTGGAGGGCAACCCGGCCCTCATCCACGGCGGCCCCTTCGCCAACATCGCCCATGGCTGCAACTCGGTGATCGCCACGCAGGCGGGCCTCAAGCTCGGCGACTACGTGGTGACGGAGGCGGGCTTCGGCGCCGACCTCGGGGCGGAGAAGTTCCTGGACATCAAGTGCCGACAGACGGGGCTCAAGCCCTCGGCGGTCGTCATCGTCGCGACCGTGCGGGCGCTGAAGATGCACGGCGGCGTCAACAAGAAGGATCTCGGCGGCGAGAACGTTGAGGCGCTGGAGCGGGGCTTTGCCAACCTCGCCCGCCACGTCACCAACGTGCGCGGCTTCGGGCTGCCGGTCGTCGTCGGCGTCAACCACTTCTACGCCGACACCGATGCCGAGCACGAGGCGCTCAAGCGCCTCTGCCGCGAGAAGCTCGACGTCGAGGCGATCACCTGCAAGCACTGGGCGGAGGGCGGCGCCGGCGCCGAGGCCCTCGCCCACGCGGTCGTCGCCCTCGCCGAGGGCGAGCAGAAGCCGCTGACCTTCACCTACGAGCCCGAGGCCAAGCTCACCGACAAGATCAAGGCGATCGCGACCAAGCTCTACGGCGCGGCCGACATCCAGATCGAGTCGAAGGCCGCCACCAAGCTCGCCGCCTTCGAGAAGGAGGGCTACGGCCAGCTGCCGGTCTGCATGGCCAAGACCCAGTACTCGTTCTCGACGGACCCGACCCTGATGGGTGCGCCCTCGGGGCACCTCATCGGTGTGCGCGACGTGCGCCTCTCGGCTGGCGCCGGCTTCGTGGTGGTGATCTGCGGTGAGATCATGACCATGCCGGGCCTGCCCAGGGTCCCGGCCGCCGACACCATCCGGCTCGACGCGAACGGGCAGATCGACGGGCTGTTCTGAGGGCACCCCCCGTCCCCGGTAGGGGAGGGGTCCCGCTGCCGGGGCGAGCGCCGAGGCGCCCGTCTCCGGCGCTCAGCCGAACGCCCCGACCTCGTGCTGGATCATGCCGGAGATCTCGCGCACCTGCGCGAACATCCGGCGGATCGGCGCGAACAGGCTGTTGTGCTCGGTCTCGTAGGTGCCGACGTCGCGCGGGCCCGCCGGCTCGCCGAAGTTGAGGCCCAGCGTCGGGTCCGGTGTCACCGGGAAGATCTCGTCGAGGAGCGCGAGGCAGCCGTCTATGTCGAGGCGCAGGAAGCGCTCGATGAGCTGCTCCCGCGTGATTCCCGCCTGCGGGCGGAAGCCGGGGATGTGCACGGCGAGGAACCAGATCCGGTGGATCAGCGCCAGCCGGATGGCGTGCAGCAGGGTCAGCCGCACCGACATCTTGCCGAGGTCGGGGGCGGCCGCCTGCAGGCTCAGCCAGTCGCAGGTGAGGCGACCGAACAGGCGGCGCAGGTTCGGCGCGAGGTTCAGGCGGTCGAGCGCGCCCGCGATCACGACGAGCTCGTCGCGCCGCCCGTCGCGCTGGGTGCGGCGCGCGCGCTCCAGCCAGACCGCCGGGTCGAGGGTGTCGATGTAGGCGCGCAGCACGTCGAGGTCGCCGACGCTCGCGGCATGCTGCACCAGCCGGAAGGCCCGGGAGAAGCGCACCGAGTCGCGGCGCATGTCGCGGAACAGGTCCGGGGCGCGGCCCGCGGCGCGGCCGAGGCCGTGCACGGAGTTCGCGAGGTAGCCGAGCTGGTGCAGGATGGCGTTGTTCGGGATCGCCCGCATCTGCCGCGGGTGGGTGATCATGGCCGGGCCCCCGCCGTCCGACTGGCGCGCCACGGGCCGCGAGCCGGTCCGGTCGATCAGGCTCGGGCCGAAGGTGCCGAGCAGCGCCGCGTAGCCGGGGTCGTCGACGAGCGCCTCCATGTCCTGGCGGACCACGGTGAAGAACTCGGTGGCGAAATCGGTCTCGGCGTAGACCGGATCGTCGTCGGCGTCCGCGCCGCTCGGAGCGTCCGCGAGGGCGTAGTCTGCGAAGGCGTCGTCCTCGGCGACGTCGAGGGCGTAGACGTGCTCGGCGATGCGGGCGACGGCGGCGCCCGCGAGCGCGCGGGTGCCGAAGATCAGGTAGCCGTCCGTGCCCTGGAAGCTCGATTCGAGCCGCACCCGGATCCCGGCCGCGCGGTTGCGCTGGCGGGCATCCTCCGGTGCCAGATAGGCGAGGCGGTCGCGCAGCGAGGTCGGATGCGCGCCGCGCCCGATCGATTCGCCGTGCGTGTCGAAGATCGCGAGCTCGATGTCGGCGAGCCCGTTCTGCACCATCAGCTCGGTGATGCGCAGGCGCAGGCGCTCGATCCAGAAGGTCGCGGCGAGCTGGCCGACGTAGCGGCCCGAATCCGAGTAGCCGAACTGCACGGTCAGCCGCCCGATGCGCTTCAGGTACTGTCGCCAGTGCGGGTTGCGCAGCGCGTCGTCGAGGACGCGGATGCCCTGCTCCAGGGCCGAGGCCGTCTCGAAGAGCGGCGTGATCTCGAGCTTGTCGGCGATGCCGTAGTGGCGGGCGAGCCATAGGGCGGCGAGCAGCGTGTAGCCCGTCTCGGTCTCCGCGATGAGGAAGCGCACCGGGTGGGTGCCGTCCACGTGCTTGAGGATCTGGGCGATCGTCATCATCAGGCGCGCGGCCGAGGCGCGCTCGGCCGCGAGCGCCCCGAAGTCGACCGCCACCGGCTGCACGTCGTTGAGGAGGGCGTGGATGGTGGCGAGGTGCGACCGGCGCTGGGCCGCGTCCGTCGGCTCGCCCTCCAGGTCGATGACCCGGCGCACCGCGTTGTGGATCTGGCTCGCGTTGAGCCGGAAGTGCGGCAGCGCGTTCGAGAGGCCGTGCGTGGCAATTCCCGCGCGCAGCACCGCGATGCGCCGGCGGTCGGCCTCGTCCTCGGCCGCCGTGAGCGCGCCCGCGAGGCCCGCGAGCAGCGCGCCCGAATCGGTCTGGGCCCGCTCGCGCTCGATGATCAGCGCCAGGGCGAAGCGGTGCACCGCCTCCAGCGAGGGCTTGGCGCCGAGGCGCGGCGCCACGGCGAGCTGGCGGTTGACCGCGGCGAGCGCGCCCTCGGTCAGGCCCCGCACCACCTGCGTGGCCGCGATGTCGGGCAGCTCGCGCATCACCCGGTCGAGCTGCATGCGCTTCGATTCGAGGCGGTAGCGCAGCGTGTCCCACCAGCCAATGTCGGTGCGCCCGTCCGTGTCGCAGCCGACCCAGCTCGCGATGGCGAGCGGCTTCGGCACCAGCTCCGTCCAGCGGTCGGGCCAGCGGGCGCGGGCCGCGTCGAGGAGCGCGCCGTTGAAGGCATCGAGGGCCACGCGGCCGTGGTTGGCCGCCACGCAGGCCTGGTCGAACTCGTCGTCGAGGCTGATCGCGGGGTCGGGGCGGGTCGAGAGGGCGGCGGCCCGCTCGATCAGGGGCGCCCGCTCGGCCTCGGAGGCGACGCTCGCGCCCTCCGCCAGCAGGCTCGCCACCGCGCGGGCCATGCCGAAGGTCGGGTGGGCCGTGAACACCACCGCGAAGGCGGTGCGGCCGACGCGGTCACGCAGGGTTTCGAAGTCGCCCGAGCCACGCGGCACCGCCGCCACCAGGCGCTCGGCCACCTGGGCGCCCCCCGCGTCGTCCGGGTCGGCGTCGAGCCCGACGTAGCCGCGCAGGCGGGCGGCCCGCTCGGCGAGCGCCTGACTCCGCAGGCGCACGAACAGCGCCTCGAGGTCGCCCTCCACGATCTCGCCCCGGTCGAAGCGGCGGGTGATCGCCAGCGTCACGGCCAGGACGGGGTTGCGGAACGGATCCTCGCTCGCCTGCTCGCGGGACTCCTCGATCAGGCCGAGGAGGTGGCGCTCCAGGTCCTCGGGGGGGCGGCTCGGCTCGTCCATGCGCATCGTTCGGCCTTCTTCCGGGGGACCGCAGGGTCATCGGCGGCGGCGGGCGCCGATGCAAGTCCGTATCAGGGCCCAGCCCGCCCCTCGCGCCAACGCAAGGAACGTTCCGCACGGCGAGGCCCGCCCCCGGAGCCCTGCGATCGGCGGGTGCAACGGAGCGCGCCATGGGGTAACGCTGGTCGCCGCATGGAAACCGTCCTGATCCTGGGGGCCGTCGCAGCCTGCGTGGTCGCCGCCATTCTGGTCGCCGCGAGCGCGGCGCGGACGCGCCGCCCCCCGCTGCGCATGGGCTCCGAGCTGGAGGAGGCGGACGAGGCAGCCCTGCTCCGCACCGTCGCCCGGCCCGAGAGCCCGATCGACCGCGACGCCGAGGTGATCGAGGTGCGCCGGCCTGAGGCCGACCGGCCGCGCCGCACGCCGCGCGACGTGCTCGGTCCCTCGGACGGCGGGATCTGACGATGCGCGCACCCCCTCGTTCGGCCGCGGCGCTGCTCGCGGCGGGCCTCGCCCTGTCGGCGACGGCCGGGCAGGCGCAAGGACCGGCGCAAGCACCGGCGAAAGCGCCGGCACCTTCGCGGACGGCGCCCGCCCGCGCCGCGAAGCCCGCCGCGCCCCCGATGCCGGCCGCGAACCTGCCGCCCGTCGTCCCGCCACCCGTCGTCCTGGCGCCGGCCTGCGAGGGTCAGGCCGCCCGCTACGAGGGCGACAAGGGCTTCGTCCTGTTCGTGCTGCGGCGCGGCCGGGCCGAGGTCGAGAACCCCTTGCGTCCCCTCACGCCGGAGGTGACCCAGGTGCTCCAGGTGGCCATCAACGGCAAGCTCGCCACCGCCTACGGCCCGGAACTGACGGCGCTCCGCCGGGGCCCCGCCCCCGGGGCGCTGGAGGCGCAGATCGGCGCCCCCTTGCGCTGGGAATCGATCCTGACCGCCCTGCCGGACCCCCTCGTCATCGTCTCGGAGGCCGGCGAGCCCCTCGCCCGCCTGGGCTTCCGCGAGTGCACGGCCGCGCCTGCCGTGCAGGCACCCCCGCCCGTCGCCGCCCGCCGGGAGCGGAAGGGCCCCCCGCAGAAGAGCGCCGGCGCCGAGAAGCCCGCGGATAGGGCCGCCGGATCCCCGGCGGAGCCCGGCGAGGCGCCCGCCAAGCCCGCCCGCACCCGCGCGGCGGCCCCCAAGGCGCCCCCGGCTCCGAAAGCACCGCCGGGCTTCAACCTCCCGCAAGGGGCGATCAGCGAGTAGGGGCGGCGATGGAGGAGGCTCGGGCATGACCGAAGCGATGCGTGCGGCCCAGGTGATCGCGATGCTCGGCCTCGCGCCGCACCCGGAGGGCGGCCATTACCGGGAGACCTTCCGGGATCCCCGCACCGTGGACGGGCGCTCGGTCGGCAGCGCGATCTACTACCTCCTCGACGTCGGGGAGGTCTCGGCCTGGCACCGGGTGGACGCCGCCGAGATCTGGCACTGGCACGCCGGCGCCCCCCTCGTCCTCACCGTGAGCCCCAACGGCCACGACGCCGCCGCCCACCACCTCGGCCCCGACCTCGCCCGCGGCCAGCGCCCGCAGCTCGTCGTGCCGGCCGGCCACTGGCAGACGGCGACGAGCCTCGGCGCCTGGACCCTCGTCGGCTGCACGGTCTCGCCGGCCTTCACGTTCGACGGGTTCGAGATGGCGCCGCCCGACTGGCGGCCGGTGCCGCGGGGGTAGGGGCGGGGACGTCGGAGAGGGGACCGGGCGTTCGGGGGCGAATCCTGCCGACACGGGGCTTTCAGAGGTTCGACAAGGTCCGTCCGCGGGACGCCGCGATGACCTCGTGCGCGGGCACGTTGACCCAGGCGTCGCCGCCGACCTCGGGCTGCGTGTGAAGCCAGTCGCCCACGATCCGATACCCCAGCGTGTAGCCGAGCCAGCGGGGATACCGCCCGCCGAGGCCGAAGAACCAGGCCCGGTGGTCGTGGCCGCTGCTGGCGAGCGTCGCCGCGTCGGGGAGGTGGGCGTCCAGCACCGCGTCGGTGACGGCGCATTCCCAGGGCTCGGGAGGCGTGCCGAACAGCCGGCCGACGAACCGGCCCGCCAAGCCCTCGCTCACGAGGGCTTCCCCCAGCGTCCAGCCGTAGCCGGGGCCGGCCATGCGCAGGCAATGGTGGACCTCGTGCACCACCGTTCGCCGAAGGTCCCCGTCGCGCAGGGACCGCGCGAAGTTGGGGTTGTCGGGGTCGAGCGTGAGGGAGAAGAGGCTGCCCCGGTAGGCTTGCCCCATCGTGCCCGTCTCCGGGATCACCGCTCCGGGCAGGCGCTGCACGAGAATGTCGAGGGGCGACACGGGCAGCACGGACGCCACGGCCAGACGGGCGGTCTCGATCTCCGCGACGATGGCCTCGCGCCAGGGGCGCAGGTCGCCGGACGCCTCGAGCCAGTGCAGCTGCCACGCCATTGCCGAACCCGGATGAACCTCTTTCGCCGACCCTGCCGCAGGTCGCTACGGGTCGCAACGTCCGCGACAGAGGCGGATCCCGCGGCCCCTACCCCGCGCGTCGCGGAGCCCGGCTGCGCACCGCCACCGCGGCGCCGGCTACGATGAGGAGGCAGGCCACCGCGAGGGCGGGGGTCGCCGGGGCGTAGCCGGCCGCGACCAGGATCAGGGTCGAGAGCACCGGGGCCGCGTAGGCGCCGACGCCGAGGAGGCGGATGTCGCCCCGCTTCACGCCGATGTCCCAGAGGTAGAAGGCGAGGCCCACGGGCCCGAGGCCGAGGGCCGCCACCGCCGCCCATTCGCGGGCATCCGCCGGCCAGACGGTGCGCTCGAAGGCGAGGTGGCAGAGGAGGCTCAAGGCGGCGGTGGCGAGGCAGAAGCCCGCGACGGCGTCGGTCGGCACCGCGCCGACCCGGCGGGTCAGCACCGAGTAGCCCGACCAGACGAAGGCCGCCGTCAGCGCCGCCGCGTAGCCGGGGGCGGCGCCGGCCTCGAAGCCGAGGCTGCCGCGGCCGACGAACAGCGCGACGACGCCGGAGAGCCCGAGCAGCGCCCCGAGGAGGTGCCCGGGCCGCAGGCCGCCCTCGCCCGGCAGCGTCGCGGAGAGCAGCACGATCAGGAGCGGCCAGAGATAGTTGAGGAGCCCCGCCTCGGCGGGCGGCGCGAGGCGGAGCGCCGCGAAGTAGAGGGCGTGGTAGCCGAACAGGCCGCCGATCCCGAGGGCCCAGACGGCCGCCGGCTGGCGCAGGGCCCGGATGCCGGCGGGCCGCACGATCCAGGTCGCGCAGCCGAGGAGGCCGCCGAGCGCGAAGGTCATGGCGGCGAGCTGGAACGGCGGCACCGCGCCGGAGGCGGCGGTGAACAGGGCGAGCAGCGACCACAGCAGGATCGCGCCGCAGCCGACGAGGGTGGCCTGGGCGGAGGACAGGGCGGGAACCATGCGCGGAGCGCTACCACGCCGGGCCGTGCGGTTCGAGCCGGTCGCCGGACCGGGTTCCGGGAGCCGCCGGGCTTCGCGCGCCTCAGCCGTCGTCCCGCCCGATCAGCGCGGCTAGGGGCCCCGAGAGGCCGATGCTCGGCAGCCGCGGGATGTCGGGACCGGGCTCCCGGCCTCGTCCCGCCGCCGCCGCCGCCAGGACGGCGCGGGTGCCGGCCTCGACGGAGCAGAGGACCGGGACCGGCACCCCGGGCTGGATGCGGGCGGCGAGCCCCGCGAGCGCCGCGCCGCCGAGGATCACCGCCTCGGCCCGGTCCTCGGCGGCGCAGGCCCGGCAGGCCTCGGCGAGCTCGGCGAGCGCGGCGTCGGGATCGCGGGCGATGGCGTCCCCGGTCGGGGCCACGGGGCGGACCGAGGCGAGATGGCCGGCGAGGCCGAGCCAGGCGACGAACTCGGTGAGCATCGGCTGCCAGAGCACGCCGCCGGTGACGATGGAGAAGCGGGTCCCGTGGGCGAGGGCGGCCCGGCAGGCCGCCTCCGCCATGCCGACGACCGGCACCGGCGAGAGCTCACGCAGCGCCGCGAGCCCGGGATCGCCGAAGCAGGCGAGGTAGACCGCCTCGCAATCCCCGACATGCTCGGCGAGGGCGTCGAGGGCGGCGTGGCCCGCGATGGCCGCCGCCGCCCGGGTCGAGATGTAGCGGGCGCCGAAGCGCCCGGTCATCGGCAGGAAGGTCGCCGCGTCCCCCGCCACCCGCCGGGCATGGGCCGCGACGAGATCGGTGACGGAGGCCGTCGTGTTCGGGTTGATGAGCAGGATGCGGGCGCTCATGCGCGGCCTTCGGCCGGCGGGACCTGCGAGGGCTCGCCCCGCCCGCGCATCAGGGCGACGTAGAGGCCGAAGCCCAGGGCGACGCCGATGAACCAGGTGAAGTTCGCCAGGACCGCCAGCGAGGGCACCAGCACGCAGATCGCGGGGACGAGGGCCGAGGGGATGATCGCCAGCACCGCCGCGCGGTTGGTGCCGCCCTGGTACCAGTACCGGCCCTGCGGGCTCATCGTGTAGAGGTCGTCGACCACGATCCGCTGCTTGCGGACGACGTAGTAGTCGGCGATCAGGATGCCGAACAGCGGCCCGATGAAGGCACCGAGGATGTCGAGCGTGTAGTGGATCACGGCCGGGTTGTTGTAGAGGTTCCAGGGCGTGATGAAGATCGAGCCGACCGCCGCGATCATGCCGCCCATCCGCCAGGAGATGCGCTGGGGCGCGACGTTCGAGAAGTCGAAGGCCGGCGAGACGAAGTTCGCCACGATGTTGATGCCGATCGTGGCGACCATGAAGGTGAAGGCGCCGAGGATCACCGCGTAGGTGTTGTCGATCCGGCTCACCGTCTCCACCGGGTCGGTGATGAGGTGGCCGAACACCGGCAGGGTCGCGGAGGTGGTGATCACGGTGAGCAGCGAGAAGCCGAGGAAGTTCACCGGCAGGCCCCAGAAGTTGCCCCGCTTCACCGCCGCGAACGAGCGGCCGTAGCGCGAGAAGTCGCCGAAGTTCAGCATCGGGCCGGAGAAGTAGGACACCACCAGCGCGACGGCGTTGAGCATCACGGGCAGGGCGTCCCAGCCGGTGTACTTCACGGTGCCGAGCGTCAGCCCGACATTGCCGATGCCGGCTTTGGCGACGAGGTAGATGGCGAGCGCGATCATCACGACGTAGACGGCGGGGCCCGCCCAGTCGATGAACCGGCGGATCGCCTCCATGCCGCGCCAGAACACGATGGCCTGGATGACCCAGAGCAGCATGAACGAGGCCCAGCCGAGGGACGAGAGGCCCGCGAAGCCGCTGCGGGTCACGTCCGCATAGGGGGCGAGCTCGGGGTAGAAGCGCAGGGCCACCACCATGAAGGCGCTCGAGGCTAGGTAGGTCTGAATGCCGTACCAGGCGACCGCGATGAGGCCGCGGATGATCGCCGGGATGTTGGCGCCGAGCACCCCGAACGAGGCCCGGCAGATCACCGGGTAGGGCGTGCCGGTGACCTGGCTCGGCTTCGCCACGAGGTTGCAGAACACCTGCACGATCAGGATGCCGACGAGGAGGGCGATCAGCACCTGCCAGCTCACGAGGCCGAGGGAGAACAGGCTCCCGGCGGTGACGTAGCCGCCGACGCTGTGCACGTCGGACATCCAGAAGGCGAAGATGTTGTAGGTGCCCCAGGTCTGGCTGCGCAGGGGGGCGAGATCCTCGTTGGTCAGCCGGTCGTGGTAGCCGGGCTTGATCAGGACGTCGGCGTGGGCGGCCGCCCCGCCCGACGCCGTGGGTTCCAGCGCGCCCGCGACTGCTTCCGCCATGGTCTTCCCCTCCCGATGTGTCGGCCCTCGCAACGGCGCGTCGAACACGCGGAAGCCGCAACGCTGCGCGGCCTCGGAAACCCGCCTCGACGCCGCAGGCCGGTCGGTGGGGCGGCATCGTCGCCCAGCGTTCTCGGATGAAACCTAACGGTGCTCCATCTCCAAATTATCGTAGGATTTTTCGGGAATTTCCTGCTTGACTTTCCAAGAAATGAAAAGTCTTGCGCGTATTGCATTGCAGCACAGACTATCTACCGCGACGCGTCATCAGTCTTGCGCATTGCAAGAGGGGCCGGGCCGGGCGTCGAAAGCGAGAGCCCGAAACGGCGACGGGGCGGCCCCTTCGAGCCGCCCCGCCTGAAACGCCGGTCCGCTTCGTCCGGTCAGACGAAGTGCTGGCCACCGTTGATGGTCAGCGTGGAGCCGTTGACGAAGCCCGCCTCGTCGCTCGCGAGGTACTCGACCGCGTGGGCGATCTCCTCGGCCTCGCCGAGGCGGCCGGTCGGGATCGTGGAGATGATCTTGTTGCGGATCTCCTCGGGCACCGCCATCACCATCTCGGTGGCGATGTAGCCCGGCGCCACCACGTTGACGGTGATGCCCTTGGAGGCGCTCTCCTGCGCCAGCGCCTTGGCGAAGCCGATCACGCCGGCCTTGGCGGCCGAGTAGTTGGTCTGGCCGGCCTGGCCCTTCTGCCCGTTGATCGACGAGATGATGATGATGCGCCCGAAGCCGCGGGTGCGCATGCCGTCGATGAGCGGGCGCGTGCAGGTGAACATCGAGTCGAGGTTGGTGCGGATCACCGCCTGCCACTTCTCGAAGGTCATCTTGTGGAAGGCGCCGTCGCGGGTGATGCCGGCGTTGTTCACCAGGATGTCGATCGGCCCGACCTCGGCCTCGATCGCCTTGATGCCCGCCTCGCAGGAGGCGAGGTCGCCCACGTCGAACTTGAAGACCGGGATGCCGGTCTCGGCCTTGAAGGCGTTGGCGGCCTCGTCGTTGCCGCCGTAGTTCGCGGCGACCTTGTAGCCCTTCGCCTTGAGGCGCTTCGAGATGGCGGCGCCGATGCCGCGCGTTCCACCCGTGACGAGGGCGACCCGTTCCTGAGCCATGATTTCCTCCATGCGTTTCTTGGCTGGATGGTGTTGGACGGCGTTCGATTGCCCGGCCGCTTGGCGTGCGGATGGCTTATCCTGCCACCCGCGCGCGGCCCGTGCACGGCAAACGAATTTGCCCCGGCCTCAAACCGAGGTTGGGGCCGGAGCGGTCAGACCCGCTCCACGCACATGGCGACACCCATGCCGCCGCCGATGCAGAGCGTGGCGAGGCCCTTCTTGCCGTCGCGCCGCTTCAGCTCGTGCAGCAGGGTGACGAGGACGCGGGCCCCGGACGCGCCGATCGGGTGACCGATGGCGATGGCGCCGCCGTTGACGTTCACCTTCTCGTCGTCCCAGCCCATGTCCTTGTTCACGGCGAGCGCCTGCGCCGCGAAGGCCTCGTTGGCCTCGATCAGGTCGAGGTCCGAGGGCTTCCAGCCGGCCTTGTCGAGGGCCTTGCGAGAGGCCGGGATCGGGCCGGTTCCCATGACCTTCGGGTCGACGCCCGCGGTGGCCCAGGAGACGATCTTGGCGAGCGGCTTGAGGCCGCGCCGCTCGGCCTCCGAGGCCGACATCAGCACGATCGCGGCGGCCCCGTCGTTGAGGCCCGACGCGTTGGCGGCCGTCACCGTGCCGTCCTTCGAGAAGGCGGGCTTGAGCTTGGCCATCGCCTCGACGGTGGCGCCGTCGCGGATGTACTCGTCGGTGTCGACGATCGTGTCGCCCTTCCGGCCCGGCACCGTGACGGGGGCGATCTCCTCCTTGAAGCGGCCCTCCTTGCGGGCGGCCTCGGCCTTGTTCTGCGAGCGGGTCGCGAACTGGTCCTGCTGCTCGCGGGTGAGCTGGAAGGCCTGGGCCACGTTCTCGGCGGTGGTGCCCATGTGGTACCCGTTGAAGGCGTCCCAGAGCCCGTCCTTGATCATGGTGTCGACGAGCTTCACGTCGCCCATCTTCTGGCCGCCGCGCAGGTACTGCGCGTGGGGGGAGAGCGACATCGATTCCTGGCCGCCCGCCACGATCACGGTGGCGTCGCCGTTGGCGATCTGCTGCATGCCGATCGCGACGGTGCGCAGCCCGGAGCCGCAGACCTGGTTGAGGCCCCAGGCCGTGGCCTTCTCGGGGATGCCGGCGGCGATCGCCGCCTGCCGGGCCGGGTTCTGACCGGCGCCCGCGGTGAGAACCTGACCGAAGATCACCTCGTCGACGTCGTCGGGCGAGACGCCCGCCCGCTCGAGCGCCGCCTGGATCGCCACCTTGCCGAGCTCGTGCGCCGGAACGGAGCCGAGGGCGCCTCCGAACGAGCCTACGGGCGTGCGTGCCGCACCGACGATGACGATCTCTTCGCTGCCTGCCATCTTGCGTTCTCCTCTCGCGGCCGGCGCCTTGGTTCGCGAGCGCTCTGGTGCCGTTGCGCAAGGGATGGAAGGCGCGGCCCCCCGAAGTCAAGCAGGCCGAATGACGGCGCATGAGCCTACGTCATGACTGAATACATTTTGCAGGCAAGCAGCGCGGCATTATTCTGCGTGGACGAGCGACAGATTGCTGTTTTCGTCGCCCCTGGAAAGCCTTAAGGTCGGTTCCGGGCACCGGTCGCTCCGCCGCCGAGAATGCGGGAGCGGGCCGGACGTCGACAGCCCGCAGGGACCGGGTCGGGAGAGGCCGCAACGATGGCGGAAAACGGCAAGTCGCATCAGACCGTCATCAAGAAGTACGCCAACCGGCGCCTCTATCACACCGGGACCTCCACCTACGTCACCCTCGAAGACCTCGCGACGATGGTTCAGAACGGCGAGGATTTCGTCGTCTATGATGCGCGCTCGGGCGACGACATCACCCGCTCGGTCCTGACGCAGATCATCTTCGAGCAGGAGAACAAGGCCGGCGACGACAACCTGCTGCCGGTGGCCTTCCTGCGCCAGCTGATCCGCTTCTACGGGGACAGCATGCGCACGATGGTGCCGAGCTTCCTCGAGTTCTCGATGGCGAACTTCGCCCGCGACCAGGACGGCCTGCGCGAGAAGCTGTCGCAGAGCTTCGGCCCCTCCGCCTTCCAGCAGGCCATCGAGCAGCAGGTGCGGACCAACATGAACTTCTTCGGCGATGCCATGAAGATGTTCGCGCCCTTCGGGGCAGGGGTCCCGGGCGCGGCGGCGAACCCGCAGGCCGCCGTGCCGGCCCAGGCGGGCGGTGGTGCGAGCGACCTCGACGACCTCAAGCGCCAGATGGCCGAGATGCAGCAGCGGCTCGAAGCCCTGGCGAAGAAGTAGGCCGCCGCTGCAGGCCCGATTCACGAAAAGATTGACGAACCGTTAAGGCCGGCCCCAACCTTGCGACGTTGCCACGGAGGCGATGCGCAGGGTCCGGCGAATGGCACAGTTCGGCACAGGCGAGGAGGCGATGTCCCAGGCGGGCACACGCGCCCTCGTGTGCCTGGCCGAGGATGTCGAGCGGGGCCCTGGCGTGCAGGAGCACGCGAAAAGCCCGCGGAGCGGGCGACCGCTCGCGGGCTTCGTGGCGCAGCTCATGGTCAGCGTGGATTCGCGCCTGAACCCGTCGCGGGTCGAGCGGACCCGTCGGGCGGCAGCGCTCTACGCGGAGGCCGGGCGGCGCGCCTGAGGGCGCGCCCTGCCGCTCACGCCTCGGCGGACTTCACCTTCAGCACCTGACGGCCGCGGTACATGCCGGTCTTCAGGTCGATGTGGTGGGGGCGGCGCAGCTCGCCGGAATCCTTGTCCTCGACGTAGGTCGGCGCCTTGAGAGCGTCAGCGGAACGGCGCATGCCGCGCCGCGAGGGAGAGGTCTTTCGCTTCGGAACGGCCATGACGAGGGTCCTGTGACAGCAAAAGCGCGCCTCGGCGGCCCCACCGGATCCCGGGGAGCACCGGAGCGCACCGTGTTCAAACGGAGATTCGAGGGCGCGCTTATAGCGGCGCGCCGGCGCGCTGGCTAGGGGCCCCGCGCGCGACTCGGCGGATGCGTCCCGGAGGCATTCGCACGCCCGGCCGTGCCGCTGCATCCCGGGGCGCCCCCGTGACCTGCCGTCGCACCGTTAAGCGCCGGTTCAAGTCGCGGGGCCGATGGTCGAAGGATCGGCGCCGCGCCTCCGAGGCGGCACCGTTCCGGGAGAACCGCCATGTCGTCCCTGTTGCGCGCCCTCACGATCCTGACCTGCCTCGCGGCAGCCCCCGCGCTGGCGCAGACGCCGAGCCCCTCCGCCCCGACGAAGCCGAACCCGATGGCCCCGAGCGCCCCCACGGCTCCGACCCAGCCGACGGCCCCGGTCGCGGGCCCGCCGAACGCCTCCAAGGGCGCCTTGATCGACCTCAACAGCGCGAGCGAGGCGGATCTCCAGGCGCTGCCCGGTATCGGCACCGCCCGCTCCGGCGCGATCATCAAGGGCCGGCCCTACAAGGGCAAGGACGAGCTGGTGCAGAAGAAGATCATCCCCGAGAACGTCTACGAGGGGATCAAGGACAAGGTCATCGCCAAGCAGAAGTAGGCGGAGCCTCCGCACCGGGCGTCGGCGGGCGCGGCTTGCCGGCCCCCGAGGCGCGGTGCTAGGCGGCGGGGGAATCCCGCAGAAGACGACCCGACCGCCCATGCCCGCCCAGCCGACCGTCCGCGTCCACCGCGGCGACCTGCCCGACGATTACGCGCCGGGCCCCGCCATCGCGGTGGACACCGAGACCCTCGGCCTGAACCCGCACCGGGACCGGCTCTGCGTGGTCCAGGTCTCCCGCGGCGACGGCAGCGCCGACGTGGTGCAGATCCTGCCGGACGGACCCGAACCCGCCGTGCTCAAGCGGGTGCTGGCGGATCCCGGCGTGCTCAAGATCTTCCACTTCGCCCGCTTCGACCTCGCGGTGCTCGACCGCTATCTCGGCGTGATGCCGGGGCCGGTCTACTGCACCAAGATCGCCTCCAAGCTCGCCCGCACCTACACGGACCGCCACGGCCTCAAGGACGTGGTCCGCGAGCTCGTGGGCGTCGACCTGTCGAAGCAGCAGCAATCCTCCGACTGGGGCGCCGAGACCCTGACGCAGGCGCAGGTCGACTACGCCGCCTCGGACGTGCTCCACCTGCACACCGCCATGGGCCGCCTCGACCTGATGCTCGCCCGCGAGGGCCGGACCGGCCTCGCGCAGGCCTGCTTCGCCTTCTTGCCGACCCGCGCCCGGCTCGATCTCGGCGGCTGGGCCGAGACCGACATCTTCGCGCACAGCTGAGGCGGCGCCAAGGCCCGCCACGGCCGCCGCTCCGTGCGGCCCCGCACATCGGGCGGCGGGAGGGGCCGGGTCGGTATCCCTCAACCCTGCGCCGTGGTTGAATATTCGGAAACGCTTGGGCCATAACTTCGCCACCGGCCGGGCGCATCCGGCCATGGCTCGCGCGAGTCGCGGCGCCCGCGGCGGGCGCCGGATGGTCGGGCGGATCCCTCGGGACAGTCATGCAGGTGGTCGACGCCGTCGAGACGAGGACAGCCCCGGCCGGCGGCGACGCGCGCCGGACGAAGGCCCATGCCCGCGCCCGCCGCCACAGCGGACAGGTGCGCCGCCTGCGCCGGATCATCCCGGTGGTGGCCGGCGGTGCCGTGCTGCTCGTGGCCGGCCTCACCCTGCTCAACCCGTTCGGCGCCGCCGTCACGGGCGTGAGCGTCGGCCCCGTCAGCCTCGCCGGCACCAAGGTCAAGATGGAGAACCCGCGGCTCTCCGGCTTCCGCAAGGGCGACCGCGGCTACGAGGTGACGGCGAGCGCCGCCCTGCAGGACATGCGCCGCCCGAGCCTCATCGAGCTCGAGGCCATGCGCGGCCACATCGCCACCGACGACAAGGGCGGCCTCGCCCGCCTGGAGGCCGCGAGCGGCCTGTTCGATTCGAGCCGCGAATCGCTCACGCTCGAGCGCGACATCCGGATCTGGACCGACAAGGGCGAGGAGGCGCGCCTGCGCTCGGCCGCCGTGGACTTCAAGACCGGCTCGGTGCGCTCGGCCGAGCCCGTCACCGTCACGGTGCCGAGCGGCTCGGTGACCGGCGACAGCCTCGACGTGGTCGAGAGCGGCAAGGTCATCTCCTTCGTGGGCAACGTGCACGCGGTCTTCCATGCCGCCGACAAGCCGCGGCCCGCCGACGCGAAGCCGGAGGCGCCCGCGGCCCGCGTCCTCACCTCGGCGGCCGAGCCCGAGGACGGCCGGCGATGAGCCGCCGCCTCGCCGCCGCCGTCATCCTCGCCCTCGCGCTGCCCGGAACGGCCGCGCTCGCCGCGCCGGGCCCGGCGAAGAAGGATGCGGCCTCGCCCCTCGGCGCCCTCGGGGGCGGCGGCAAGGAGCCGATCAAGATCGACGCCGACCGCCTCGACGTGTTCGACCGCGAGAACAAGGCGGTCTTCGGCGGCAACGTCGTCGCCGTACAGGGCGACAGCACCATCCGCTGCTCGACCATGACCGTGCACTACAAGCGCGGGAAGGAGAAGGACGCCGCCAAGGATCCGGCCAAAGCCGCCGAGGCGGGCGAAGCGGCCGAGAAGCCCGCCGAGAAGGCCGCGATGGGCGAGAACGGCATCCAGAAGGTCGAGTGCGCCGGGCCGGTCACGGTGGTCCAGAAGGATCAGGTCGCCACCGGCGACAACGCCGTGTTCGATCAGTCCGCCAAGCGCATCGTGCTCACCGGCAACGTGGTGCTGAGCCAGTGCCAGAACGTCACCCGCGGCTCGCGCCTCGTCTACGACATGAACACCGGGCGGGCGAACATGGACCCGGTGGCGGGGGGTCGCGTCTCCGCCCTGTTCGTGCCGGGCGAGGCGGGCGACAAGACCGGCCAGAAGGGCTGCACCACCCCCGCCAAGGCCGCCCCGAAGGCCGACGAGGCCGGGAAGACGCGGGCCCAGGCGAATTGAGCGTGGCCCCGAGCCCTTCCGCCAGCTTCCGGGCGGACGCGCCGGCAAGCCGGGCCGTCGCGGTCACCGGGCGGCCGTCGCTCCTCGGCCGGCTACTCGGCCGCGGTCGCCGGATCGCCGACGCGGAGGCCCTCGCCCCGGTCGAGGGCGGGCCCGGCATCCTCCACGTCCGGGGCCTGCGCAAGAGCTACGGGGCCCGCACCGTGGTTCACGAGGCCGGCCTCACCGTGCGCAACGGCGAGGCGGTGGGCCTCCTCGGCCCGAACGGCGCGGGCAAGACCACGATCTTCTACATGATCACCGGGCTCGTCTCGGCGGACCAGGGCCACATCACCCTCGACGGCCTGCCGATCACCCACCTGCCCATGTACCAGCGGGCCCGCCTCGGCATCGGCTACCTGCCCCAGGAGGCCTCGATCTTCCGCGGCCTCTCGGTGGAGGACAACATCCGCGCCGTGCTGGAGGTGGCCGAGCCCGACCGGCGCGAGCGCGAGCGCAAGCTCGACTCGCTCCTCGAGGAGTTCGACATCGCGCGGCTGCGCAAGTCGCCCTCGATCGCCCTGTCGGGCGGCGAGCGCCGGCGCTGCGAGATCGCCCGCGCGCTCGCCTCCTCGCCGAGCTTCATGCTGCTGGACGAGCCCTTCGCGGGCATCGACCCGATCGCGGTCGGCGACATCCAGGACCTCGTGAAGCACCTGAAGCAGCGCGGCATCGGCGTGCTCATCACCGACCACAACGTCCGCGAGACGCTGGGGCTGATCGACCGCGCCTACATCGCCCATTCGGGCCGCATCCTCACCGAGGGGACGCCGGAGGAGATCGTGGCGAACGCCGATGCGCGCCGCCTGTATCTCGGCGAGGATTTCCGACTCTAAGCGTCGGCCCCTCGGGCCGGGCGTCCGCCGCGGGCAAGCCTTCCTTAGGAGAAGCCGGGGATGCTGACGCGGCGTCCTGCGGCATCCGTGCCGCACGAGCGGCCGATCTCGAATTCCCGCTTTGACGCGCAGGCGGGTTCGGTCTAGACGTATGAAAAATTAAGTCCATGCAAGACCCATGCCGCAAACAGCGGCAAGACTCGCGCGGGGATTGCTCACCGGGATCGGGGCATCGGGAATGAGTCTGCTGCAACGGCTGGAGATGCGCCAGGGCCAGGCCCTGGTGATGACGCCGCAGCTCCTGCAGGCGATCAAGCTCCTCCAGCTCTCCCAGCTCGATCTCGCCGCCTACGTCGATGCCGAGCTGGAGCGCAACCCGCTGCTGGAGCGGGTGGAGACCGAGACCCGCGAGGGGCCCGAGGCCGCGGGCGACGGGGCCGAGGCGGGTGAGGGCGGCGACTTCGACGGCGCCGAGGCCGAGCCGTGGCTCGCCACCGACATGAGCCCGGACCGCGCCGAGATCGAGGGCGCGATCGACACTCGCCTCGACAACGTCTTCCAGGACGAGAACCCCACGCCCGCCCGCGAGGCGGACGGCGGCGACATGCTCTCGCTGACGCCCGCGCCCTACGGCAGCACCGGCGGCAGCTTCGATGCGGATGCGCCCGATTTCGAGGCGACGCTCACGGCCGAAACGAGCCTGCGGGAGCACCTCGCGGCCCAGCTCGACCTCGCCACCCGCGACCCCGCCGACCGCCTCATCGGCGGCTTCCTGATCGATGCGGTGGACGAGGCCGGCTACATGCGCGAGCCGATCGACGCGGTGGCCGAGCGCCTCGGCACCAGCCTCGATGCAGTGGCCCGGGTGCTGAAGCTCGTCCAGACCTTCGACCCGCCGGGCGTCGCCGCCCGCGACCTCGCCGAGTGCCTCGCGATCCAGCTGCGCGAGCAGGACCGGTTCGACCCGGCCATGCAGGCCCTCGTCTCCCGCCTCGACCTCGTGGCCAAGCGCGACTTCGCCGCCCTGCGCCGCCTGTGCGGCGTCGACGACGAGGATCTCGTGGAGATGCTCGGCGAGATCCGCCGGCTCGACCCGAAGCCCGGCCGCGCCTTCGGCACCAGCGCCGTCGAGGTGCTGATCCCCGACGTGTTCGTGCGCGCCGCCCCCGACGGATCCTGGCTGGTCGAGCTCAACGGCGAGGCGCTGCCCCGGGTCCTCGTGAACCAGAGCTACTACGCCCGCGTCGCCCGCGGCGCGGCGGCGGACGGCGACAAGGCGTTCCTGTCCGAGTGCCTGCAGACCGCGAACTGGCTGACCCGCAGCCTGGAGCAGCGGGCCCGCACCATCCTGAAGGTCGCCACCGAGATCGTGCGCCAGCAGGACGGCTTCTTCGTGCACGGGGTCGCGCACCTGCGGCCCCTGAACCTCAAGACGGTCGCGGAGGCGATCGGCATGCACGAGTCGACGGTATCGCGGGTCACCTCCAACAAGTCGATCGGCACGAGCCGCGGCACCCTGGAGATGAAGTACTTCTTCACCGCCGCGATTCCCGGGGCGGCGGGCGCCGCCGCCCATTCCTCCGAGGCCGTGCGCCACCGCATCAAGCAGCTCGTGGACGGCGAGGCGCCGAGCGAGGTGCTCTCGGACGACGCCCTGGTGCAGCGGCTGCGCGACGAGGGCATCGACATCGCCCGCCGCACGGTGGCGAAGTACCGGGAGTCGCTGCGGATTCCCTCCTCGATCGAGCGCCGGCGCGAGCATCTCGCCGTGGCACGGTAGGGGGCCGTCGGCCCGGTCCCTGAGCCGGCTCGCGTTGACTTACGTCCGCAGGGCTCCTTAACTCGCGCGTCTCAAGGCCGAACAGGCGAACCGGGACGGAGGAAACATGGGGTCATTGCGCGTCACAGGCCACGGCCTGGACCTCGGCGAAGCCCTGCGCGGGCGTGTCGAAGAGCGGATGGCCGCCACCCTCTCGAAGTACCTCGACAGCCACATGAGCGGGACGTGCAGCGGCCACGTCACCCTGCGGCGGGACGGCACGGCCTACCGCACGGACTGCGTGCTGCACCTCGTCTCCGGGCTGACCATCGAGGCCTCCTCGGCGGCCCACGATGCGCGGGCGAGCTTCGAGCAGACCGCCGACCGGCTGGAGAAGCGCCTCCGCCGCTACAAGCACAAGCTCAAGGACCACGGCGCGGCCGAGCACAACGGCGCCACCGTCGAGGCGGCCTACGCCGTCTTCGCCGCGCCCGACGACGAGGAGCCGGAGGCGGAGGACGACTTCGACGGGACCGAGCACCCGCCGGTGGTGGCCGAGAGCACCCGGACGCTCCAGCGCCACTCGGTGAGCGAGGCCGTGACGGCCCTCGACCTCACCGGAGCCCCGGTGATCGTCTTCGTTCACGCTGGCACCGGGCGCATCAACGTCGTATATCGGCGCAGCGACGGTGCGATCGGCTGGGTCGACCCGCCCGACGCGACGGCCTGACGGTTCGGCCGCCCCGCGGGGCCGGAACCGGCCTCGGGCTCGGCGATTGACTCGACGGCCTCCGGGGGGTGGGTCCGTCAGGGCCCTCTGGGCCGGATTGATCGGGGTCTCCGGGCTGGCTGGCCAGCGGGGCCTCCTCTCGCGAAGCGCGGGGGCCCGGTTCCGGCCCCGGCCGATGAGGCAGCTCTCCTCCATGCCAGTGCTGGAATTCCTCGATCCGGATTCCGTGGTGCCCTCCCTGCGCGCCCGCGCCAAGAAGCAGGTGCTGCAGGAGCTGAGCGCCCAGGCGGTCCGGCGCCTGCCAGGCCTCGACGAGCGCGCGGTCTTCGAGACCCTGCTCCAGCGCGAGCGGCTCGGCTCCACGGGCATCGGCGACGGCGTGGCGATCCCGCACGGGAAGCTGCCGGGGCTCGACCGGCTGTTCGGCCTCGTGGCACGCCTGGAGCGCCCGGTGGATTTCGAGGCGCTCGACGGGCAGCCCGTCGACCTCGCCTTCCTGCTCCTCGCGCCCGAGGGCGCGGGGGCCGACCACCTCAAGGCCTTGGCCCAGGTCGCCCGCATCCTGCGCGAGCCCGGCGTCCTGGAGCGCATCCGCGCCGCCCGCGACGCCAGCGCCCTCTACGCGCTCCTCACCCACACCGCGGCCTCGCGCGCCGCATGAGCAGCCGAGCCGTGCGAAGCCCGTCCTGGTCCGCGATCCTTCCCGCCTGCCTCGTCGCCGGCTGCCTCGCCCTGCCGTCCGGCGCCCGGGCCCAGGCCGGCGCGGACGGCACCTGCGCGCGCGACCTCCTCGTCGCCCAGTCGATGCAGCGGCAGGCCATCGACCAGCTCGAGCAGTCCGGCGAGGACGAGGCCAAGAACTGCCGGATCTGGCGCCGCCACGTCGACACGATGCGGCGGGTCGCCGGCGTCTATGCCCGCTGCCTGTCGGGCAGCGAGCGCAACGCGCGCCTCTCACAGGTCCAGGGCTCGGAGAAGGAGTTCGGCGGCCTCGTGAAGACGCGCTGCCGGGGATCGTAAGCGGCGCCCCCGCTCACTCCATCCCGCGCATCAGGGGCTCGGCCACCATCTTCACGGGCTTGCCGCGCCCGATCAGGATCGCGGCGCGGGAGCGCTCGGGGTCGTCCTCGAAGCGGGTCCGCACCCAGGCCGCCAGGAACTTGACGTACTCGGCCGCGAGCAGGCGGGCGGCGGGCGGGCTCTGCCACCAGCGCCGGACGTCGAGGCCCTCCGTCACCACGGGGTGGGGCAGGATGCGGTCGCCGTCCTGCAAGGCGTGGTCGAGCTCGATCAGGGTGCGGGGCATGTGGTAGTTCGAGGTCACGACCGCGACCGTGTCGAACTGGTTCCGGCGCATCCAGCGCCGCGTCTCGATGGCGTTGCCGATCGTGTTGCGGGCCCGGTAGTCGAGGTCGACGCAGCAGTCGATCCAGTGGCGCTGGGAGGGGTTGAGGCGGGCGATCTCGTCGCGGCTCGTGCGCTCGTTGACGCCGGTGATGAGCAGGCGGCGGCCGTAGCCGGCGGCCAGGAGGTCGATGGCGTCGCCGATGCGCTGGGCGCCCCCCGTGAGCGCCACGATGCCGTCGGCGCGGCCCGGGGGCGCCTGCTCGGTGCAGGCGAGGGCGCCCACGAAGGCGAGGAAGCCGGCCGCCAGGACGGTGCCGCCGATCCCGCAAAGGCCGAGCAGCGTCCAGGCCGCCGGGCCGGGGCGGTGCCCCACGGGCGCCGGGCGCGTCGCCGGAACCGGGGCGGCCGCGTGCCACGTCCAGCCGAAGGGTTCGACCGGCCTCGTGTCGGGAGCGCCTAGCATGCGCGTGGTCATGCTCCTGAAGGATAACGGCAAATGCGGCTGCCGAGAGGCAAGCATTGCGGGCCGAAAAGGTTCACGCTTGGTTAACGGCCCCCGCGCCGGCCGCCATCCCCCGCAAAAAATCAGGCGAGGAACCGCCGGACCGTCAGCCGGGAGACGATGCCGGTGACCACGGAGGCGATCACGCCGATGAGGAGCACGCTGGCGTAGCCCCGCCAGCCGATGTGGAAGGCGCCGAACAGCGCCTCGATCTCCTCCCCCGCCGGGCCGGTGCGCCAGGCCCGGGCTAGGAGACCCGCCAGCGCGAAGGCCGCCAGCGCGAGGCCCGCGCCGATGGCGCCGCCCCGCAGCCCGAGGCCGAAGAAGCGCACCTGGAAGGCCCGGGCGATGAAGTCGTCGTCGGCGCCGACGAAGTGGAGCACCTCCACGACCTCGCGGTTGCCCGCCATGGCGCCCCGCGTGGCGAACGCGACCGCGAGGCCGGTGGCGACGAGGACGAGGGCCACGATGCCGATGCCCACGCCCACGAAGGTGTTGGCCATGGTGGAGAGGCGCTGCAGCCAGAGGGCGTGGTCGTCGAGGCTCGCGACCCCCGGCAGGGCCTCGGAGAGGCTGGCCCGCAGGTGCTTGAGGTCCGGCACCGGGCTCGATCCGAGGCGCAGGGTGACGAGGCGCGGCACCGGCAGGTCCGAGAGGTCGAGGCCGCTGCCGAGCCAGGGCTCCAGCAGGCGCTCGGCCTCGGCCTTCGAGAAGACCCGCGTGGCGGTGATCCCGGGCTCCGCCCGGGCGAGGGCGTCCGCCCGCGCGATGTCGGCGTCGAGGTCCCGGCCCGGGCTCGGCCGCACCTGGATCGTCACCTCCTGGGCGACCGCGCCCTGCCACTGGTCGGCGCTGGAGGCCACGATCTCGGCCGCGCCCGCGCAGAGGGCGGCCAGGAAGGTGAGGATCGCGATGACCGCCGCGAGCGAGCGGCTCGCCGCGGAATCGGTCGGCACCAGGGGGGCGTTGCGCCGGAGGGTCGGCGGGAGCGGAGGCTCCCAGGCTGCCGCGGCCGGCGGCCTCGTCTCGGTCTCGGCCATCATTCCTCGATGTGCAGGCGGCCCTGGTCGAGCACCATGCGGCGCTCGGGCACCGAATCCATGATCCCGAAATCGTGGGTCGCGATGATCACGGAGGTGCCGAGCTTGTTCAACTCCAGGAAGAGCCGCAGGAGGCGCCGCCCGAGGCCGGGATCGACGTTGCCGGTGGGCTCGTCGGCGAGCAGCAGGTCCGGCCGGCTGATCAGCGCCCGGGCGATCGCGGCGCGCTGCTTCTCGCCGCCCGACAGGAGCGGCGGCAGCACGTGCATGCGCTCGCCGAGGCCCACCCAGCGCAGGAGCTCGACGACCTCCGCCCGGTAGCTCGCCTCGCTGCGGCCCTGCACCCGCAGGGGGAGCGCCACGTTCTCGTAGGTGGTGAGGTGGTCGAGGAGACGGAAATCCTGGAAGACCACGCCCATGCGGCGACGCAGGCCGGTGAGCGCCGCGCTCGAGATGCCGCTCACCTCCTCGCCGAAGACCGAGACGAGGCCTCGGGTCGGGCGCACCGAGAGCAGGATGAGGCGCAGCAGCGTGGTCTTGCCGGCGCCCGAGGGTCCGGTGAGGAACTGGAAGGAGCGCGGCGCGATGCGGAAGCTCACGTCCGACAGCACCTCCGGCCCGAGGCCGTAGCGCATCCCGACGTTCTCGAACTGGACCACCGGCGCCTCGGCGCCGGGGAGTAGGCTGCCTGTCCTCACGCGCTCGCCCGATCCCCGCGTCCTGTCCCGGCTCGACGTCCCGTTCCGGAATGGGCCGGCACGGCGGCGTTTTCAAGCCCGGCCGGCTTCACGGGCGGTTAACCCTGTGCCGCGACACTCCTTGACAGGTTTGCTCCGCCGGCCGTGCCGGTCGCCGGGGCCCGAAGAGTGTCGTCCCGCGTCATGTTGATCGCCTGCCCGACCTGCGCCAGCGAGTACCGGATCGACGCGGACCGCGTCGGCATGGAGGGGCGCTCGGTGCGCTGCGCCGCCTGCCGCGAGACCTGGTTCATCAGCCCGGCCGACGTGCTGGCCGGTCGCGCGGCGGAGCTCGACGACGCGTTCGGGGCGGCCGACGCCGAGACCGACGCCGACTGGGCCGCGGCCGCCGCCACGGTACGGGCGGCCTCCGAGCCGACGGACGGCCCGGTGGTCGAGAACGTGCCGCCGCGCCCCCGCGCGTCCCGGCCGCGCGGCGCGAAGGGCAAGGGCGGTGCGAAGGGCAAGGGCGGCACGAAGGGCAAGGGTGGGCTGGGCCTTGCCGGCATCTCGCCCGCGGCCGCCGCCGCGCTCGCGGTGCTGGCCCTGGTGCCGCTCCTGTGCCTCGCCCGCAGCTCGGTGGTGCGGGCGATGCCGCAGGCGGCGAGCCTCTACGCGCGGATCGGTCTGCCCGTGAACCTGCGCGGCCTCGAGATCCGGGACGTCGCGGCCTTCCGCAACCCCGCCGAGGACGGGCGTCCGGCGGAGCTCGTCGTGGAGGGGGACGTGGTCGGTGTCGCCCGGGGCACGATCCCCGTGCCGGCGCTCGAGGTCGAGGTCCGGGACGCGACCGAGCGTCCCCTGCGGGTGCTGGTGGCGCCCGCGCCCCGCCCCGCCCTGAGCGAGGGCGAGAGCGCCCGCTTCCGCGCCCGCTTCCCGGACCCGCCGGCCGGCGGACGGGCGGTGGAGCTGCGCTTTGCCGCGGGTACGCCCCGCGCGCCTGAGGCGGCCGACGCACACCGCTGATGCGCCGCTGCGGGATGGCGCGCCGCGCGGGAAAATCGTCTAAGGACTGGCGGGACGTCCCGCCGCGCGTCCGGCCGGCGGGCGGGCGCCCGGGCTCCGGGCCGTTCCCAAGAAGCTCGAAGAGGGGCCGATGACCAGCGCTTCCCGACGCGTCCGCGTCCTGTTCGACGAAGCCGCCATCGCGCGGCGCAACGAGGAGCTTGCCGCCGAGATCGTGGCCGCCAAGCCCCAGAACCTCCTCGTCGTGGCGGTGCTGAAGGGCAGCTTCATGTTCGCGGCCGACCTGCTGCGCACGCTGCACCGGGCCGGCCTCTCGCCGCAGGTCGAGTTCGTGCACCTGTCGAGCTATCGCACCGGCACCGTCTCCAGCGGACAGGTCGAGATCCTGCGCGACGTCCAGAGCGAGGTGCGCGGGCGGGACGTGCTCCTCGTCGACGACATCCTCGAATCCGGCCGGACCGTGGTCTTCGCCAAGGACCTGCTGATGGCCCGGGGCGCCACCCGGGTGCTCACCGCGGTCCTCCTGGAGAAGCCCGGCAAGCGCGCCGTGACGATCGATGCGGATTTCGTGGGCTTCACCTGCCCGGACGTGTTCGTGGTCGGCTACGGCATGGACGCCGCCCACGCCTTCCGGCAGCTCCCCTTCGTGGGCGTGGTGGACTACGACAGCCCCGACCCGGACCTGTTCGGCGGCGCCTGATCCGAATAAAATCGGCTGATCCGGGGGGCGCGTCACAGGCGCGCAGCCCCGCAGGCTGCTGTGGCGCAAGGGAACCCTTCGCTACGCCAGAGCTTGACAGGACGGCCGTCTCCCAGCGTGATTCGGCGGCGAGGCGGGAATCCGAGACGGCACGACATGGCGCGCATCCTGCTCGTGGACGACGAGGAAACGGTCCGCGGCTTCCTGAAGCGGGGCCTGGAGATCGACGGCCACTCCGTGGTCACGGCGATCGACGGCAGCGACGGGCTGGACCGGCTCACCGAGGCCGACGGGGCCTTCGACCTGATGCTCACCGACATCCGCATGCCGCTGATGGACGGCATCGCCCTGGCGCTCGCGGCCAAGCGCGACTTCCCCGACCTGACCATCCTCCTCATGACGGGCTTCGCCGACCAGCGCGAGCGCGCCCGCGGCCTCGATGCCATCGTCACCGACGTGCTGACGAAGCCCTTCTCGCTGGCGGACCTGCGCTCCACCGTGAACCGGGCGCTGGCCGCCTGAGGGCCGGGCGCGGCGCTCAGCCCACGCCCGTCGGACCATCGATCACGCGCCGGACGCGCCGCGCGAGCTCGATGCGCTTGTAGGGCTTGTTGATCACCTCGAACTCGCTGCCGCCCGCATCCGTGCGCTCCAGGGACGCCTCGGCGTAGCCCGTGGTCAGCAGCACCTTGATCTTGGGCTGGCGCTCGCGCGCGGCGCGGGCCAGCATCACCCCGTTCATGCCGCCCGGCATGATCAGGTCGGTGAACAGGAGGTCGATCCGCGCCTCGCCGTCGAGCACCTCCAGGGCCGCCCGCGGGCCGTCCACCACGGTGACCTTGTAGCCGAAATCCTCCAGGATGACGCCGGCGGTGGCCGCCACGTCCGGCCGGTCGTCGACGACGAGCACGCTCTCCGTCCCGTGGCGGTCGGCGGCGCGCAGCGTGGGCTTGTGCTCCTCCTCGACCTTCTGGTCGGAGGCGGGGAAGATCAGGCGCACGCACGTACCGTGGCCCACCTCGGAGTAGATCTTGACCGACCCGCCGGACTGCTTGGCGAAGCCGTAGACCATGGCGAGCCCGAGGCCGGTGCCCCGGCCTTCCTCTTTCGTGGTGAAGAACGGCTCCATCACCCGGGACAGGATCTCGGGCGGCATGCCGCAGCCCGTATCGGTCACCGAGACCACCACGTAGGCACCCGGGCTGACCGACTTGTAGAGCGCGGTGTCCTCGTCCTCGACGAGCAGGTTCTCCGTCTTGACCGTGACCGTGCCCCCGTCCGGCATCGCGTCGCGGGCGTTGATGAGGACGTTGAGCAGTGCCACCTCGGCCTGGGTCGGGTCGATGCGGGTGTTCCACAGGTCCGCCGCGAGGGCCTGCTTCAGGGTGACATGGTCCCCGAGGGTGCGCGCGGCCATCTCGCCCATGTTCTCGACGAGGCCGTTGAGGTTCAGGAGGCGGCCTTCCAGCCGCTGCTTGCGCGAGAAGGCGAGGAGCTGGTGCGTCAGCTTGGCGGCGCGCTCCGAGGCGTCCCGGACCGCCTCGCCGGCCCGGCGCAGGCGCCCGACGTCGATGTCGGGGTGGTCGATCAGCGCCAGCATCACCTCGTTGTGGCCCGAGATGACCTGCAGCAGGTTGTTGAAGTCGTGCGCGATGCCGCCGGTGAGCTGGCCGAGGCTCTCCATCTTCTGCGCCTGGTGCAGGCTCTCCTCCGCGTCGCGCCGGCGCGAGACGTCGAGCTGCGAGCCGAAAAAGTAGACGAGGTCGCCCTGGCGGTTGAACACCGGGCTGACGAACAGGGCGTTCCAGAACGAGGACCCGTCCTTGCGGTAGTTCAGGATCTCGGTCGAGAATTCCCGGTGGTCGGCGATCGCCGCGCGCACATCTGAGACTGTGTCTCGATCCGTTTCCGGCCCCTGCAGGAAGCGGCAGTTCGTGCCGATCAGCTCCTGGCGGGTGTAGCCCGTCATGCGCTCGAAGGCGCGGTTGACGAAGATGATCGGGTTGTCGGGCTGGTGCGGGTCGGTGACGATCATCGGCATCCGCGTCGTCTCGACGGCGGCGAAGAAGATGTCGTGGTGGACGTCCTCGACGCCCGAGGGGCCGCTCCCGGACACGGGCGTGGGCGGCCCGTAGTTCTTGGGCTTCTCGGGTGATGCGGGCATCCGTGACGAGGCTCCTTGCGACCCGAGCCTGTGACGCCTCGAACCCATGGAAAGATGATTGTGAACAACCGTAGCACGGTCGCGCCTCAGCTAGTGCAGCGTGTGGGTGGGTCAGGGGAGCCAAGACGTCGCAGTGGGCGCCGCTGTCCGTACCGGTAGTCGCGAGCGCGCGATGGGGATCGGCGTGCCGCCCCTACAAAGCCACCACGGACAGAACCGTTCCCTCGATTCCGGTCACCCGCACGCGGGTGCCCGCCGGGGCGTCGGGGCCGCTGATGCGCCAGAGGGTGTCGTCCACGCTAAGGCGGCCTGCGCCGCCGACGATCGGCTCGGCGAGCACGCATTCGCGCCCGATCAGCCCGCGCGCCGCGCGGTTGAGGGTGGGCTCGTGGCGGCGCCCGAGCCGGCTCGCCGCGGCCACGGCGGCGACCGCGAGGCCCGCGAAGACGAGCGCCTGCGCCTGCCAGGGCAGGGCGACCGCGGCGGCGACGAGGCCCGTCGCCACCGCGGCGAGGCCGAGCCAGACCAGGAAGATGCCCGGCGCCGCGAGCTCCAGCCCCATCAGGACCAGGCCGGAGAGCACCCAGGCCCAGGCCGGGCCGAGCTCGGCGACGAAGTCCCGCAGCATGGCGCGTCTCAGCTCCGCGGCGGTCCGGCGTTCGGCGGCAGGCCCGAGCGGCCGCGCGCCGGGGCGGCGCCGTCGCCGAACACGCTCCGGGTGATCTCGGCGATGCCCCCGAGCGTGCCCGCGAGTCCCGCGGCCTCGATCGGCACCACCACGACCCGCTGGTTCGGCGCCGTGGCGAGCGCCCGGATGGCCTCGATGTATTTCTCGGCGACGAGGAAGTTCGCCGCCGCGAGGTCGCCCGTGGCGATGGCCTCGCTCACCATGCGGGTCGCCTTGGCCTCGGCCTCCGCCCCGCGCTCGCGGGCCTCGGCGTCGCGGAAGGCGGCCTCGCGGCGCCCCTCCGCCTCCAGGATCGCCGACTGCTTGCGCCCTTCCGCGCGCAGGATCTCGGCCTGCCGCTGGCCCTCCGCCTCCAGCACCGAGGCGCGCTTCTCGCGCTCGGCCTTCATCTGGCGGGCCATGGCGCCCGCGAGGTCGGCGGGGGGCACG
Organism: Methylobacterium sp. A54F; assembly: GCF_053346035.1. Lineage (NCBI taxonomy): Bacteria > Pseudomonadati > Pseudomonadota > Alphaproteobacteria > Hyphomicrobiales > Methylobacteriaceae > Methylobacterium > Methylobacterium sp. A54F. Next base: position 255,460 of record NZ_JBKFBF010000001.1, read on the forward strand.
ATGTCCTTGATCTCGATGCGGGTCATCTTCACCCCCCAGGGGGAGGCCGCCGCATCCATCACCCGCAGCAGGCGCTCGTTGATCTCGTCCCGGTGCGAGAGGAGCTGGTCGAGGTCCATCGAGCCGACGACGGTGCGGATGTTCGTCATGGTCAGCGTCATCATCGCGACCTGGAGGTTCGCGACCTCGTAGGAGGCGCGGGCCGCGTCGAGCACCTGGTAGAACACCACCGCGTCGATGGTGACCCCGGCATTGTCGCGGGTGAACGCCTCCTGGCTCGGCACCTCGATGACCTGCTCCATCACGTTCACCCGGCGCCCGATGCGCTCGACGAAGGGCGTGATGAGGCCGAGCCCGGATTCGAGGTTGCGCGCGTAGCGGCCGAACCGCTCCACCGTGTAGACGTGACCCTGGGGCACGATGTTGATGCCGGCCGCGAGGGTGATCACCACCAGCACCGCGGCCACCACGGCGAAGACGCTCAAGCCCACCGAGAGATCCATGCCGCCCCCCTCGCGACCGCCGGGCGCAGCGTCCCCGGCCCCCCGCGCATAGAGGGGGAGCCGTGGCCGTTCCGCAAGGGGGACGGCGCGGGGTCGGAGCCGGGCGTGACGCCGAGGGTCAGCGCTTCCAGACGCCGAGGCGCTCGCTGCGGGCGTGGTCCTCGGCGGCCACGAGGTCGGGGCTCGCCTCGGACGAGGCGCGGCCGCCGCCGTTGAACAGCACCACCTCGGAGAGGTCGCGGCCCTCCACCTGGCAGGCGTAGTTCTCGCTGCCGGAGGCCGGCTGGCAGCTCACCGAGCGGCCGGCGAGGTACTTCGCCAGCTCCTCCGCCTGCCCGCCCCGCACCCACTCGACGCCGAACAGGTGGATGAGCTTTCCGCCGACCCGCAGGGTCGCGGTGTCGATCACGTCGGGTACGCCGCGCACCTCGTTCGCTGCGGGCGGCGGCGCGGTCTCGGCCGGCGCCTCGGCCTCGGCGCGCCCGTCGGAGGCCGCCGGGGCGGCGGGCGCCTCGGCCTGGGCGCTCGGGCGCGGCCGCGCGTCGGTCGTGCGCTCACCGGCCGTGCGTTCCACGGCCGTGCGTTCCTGGACCGCGCGCTCCTCGGGCGGCGTGCGGCTGGCGACCACGAGACTGGCGGCGACGACGGCGAGCCCCGCGGCGACGATGCCGCCGCCGAGCCAGCGCCGGTGCCGCCGCTCGGGGTCACCGCCCGCGCCGAAGCCCTCGCGCACGCGCTCCCGCACCCGGTCGCCAGCGTCCCGCATCCGGGCCGCGAGGCCGACATGGCCGTGCCAGGCCGGGGGGGCCGCCTGCGGCGCGGGCGCGGCCCGAGGCGCGGGGGCTGCCGCTTCGACGGCCGGCGGATCCGGCACGAGCTGAGCCTCGGCTCGGGACTCGGCATGAGGCTCGGCATGAGGCTCGGCGCGGGCGGCCTCGCGGGCGCGCATCCGGGCATCGAAGCGGTCCCGCAGCGCCGACATCGTGCCGGCGGCCGAGGCCGCGAGCGCCCGCCCGTGCGCGCCCGAACGCTCCGCCAGGTTGCGGGCGAGGGCGGATTGGGTCTCGACGAAGCGCGCGGTCGCGGCCCGCATCTCGTCGGCGGCGCTCGGTGCCGGAGGTTCGGGAGCGGCCGGCGCCGGCTCCGGCTCGGGGGGCAGGAACAGGGCGGGGTGGCGCGCCGCGATCTCGTCCAGCAGCTCCGCCAGGGTCATCGGCGAGGGGAGGGGCGAGGGGAGGGGCGAAGTGATGGGCTGGGTCGTGGAGGCCCCGGCTGGCGTATCCCCGGCGCTCGCCGGTCGGTGGCGGGGCGCGCCGTCGCGGTCGACTACGCGGTAGCCCGGCTCCGCCTCGGTCGGCTCCAGCGCGGCCTCCGCGATCAGGCCGAGGGTGCGCAGGGCCACGGGCCGGGGCCGGCGGCCCGCGATCTCGGCCTGGATCAGCGCGCGCAGGCGCTGGCGCTCGGGGCTGACCGGGCGCGGCGCGGCCTCGGGCGTGCCGCCGCTCCCCTCCTGCTGATCCGCCTTCGCGTCGCGCGCCTTGAACATGGGACGGGCTCTAGAGCGATTTCGCGCGGAACGGAACCGCACGGCGCGCCGCGGCCGGCGCGGGCACCGGCTCAGGCACCGCGGCGCGGGCCCGCGGCGGCGCCGACGAGGCCGCGGCTCAGGACGCGGCTCGATTCCGCCACGATCTGCGGGCGCCCGCCCGAGAAGGCCACGTCCAGAACCAGCTCCGAAGTGCCGACCGAGCGCGCGCCGGTCGCCGGGTTCTCGGCCCGGAACTCGAACACCGTGCGCACCACGCAGCGGGCAAGCGCCGCGTTGCAGGCGGTGCGGGTGGCGCCGCGCTGGGCCTCGTAGCGCCGGACGGGCCAGCGCTGGTTGAAGCGGCGCTTCTCGGCCACGAGGGCCGCGAGGCCCATGAGACGCCCGTGGAAGCGCACCTCCGGCGCGTAGTAGCGCGCGGCGGAGGCCGCGAGGGCGTCGCCGGGCGTCGAGACGGCGTCGAGGTAATCGAGGGCGAGCCCCTGCGCGGCCGCGCCCCACTCGGCCATGCGCCCCTCGTCCGCGGCCGGGGCCGGCGGGGCGGCCTGCATCATGGGCGGGGCATCGGAGAGGCGCCGGCGGCTGCGACGCTCCGAGAAGCGCCCCGCCATGCGCCCCGCCTCTTGGCGATGCTCGCGGACTCGCGCCGCGCGGCGGCTGCGCTGGGGGGCGGGCGCGGCCTCCGCATCAGCCTCCGCCTGCGGCCCAGCCTCGGCGGGTGCGGGCTTGGCGGCCGCCGGCGCGTCCGGCGCCTTCTCGGCGGCCTTCGGCGCGCTGCGCGCCGGCGGATCGACCCAGCCCGGCTGCGACTGCGCCCAGGCGCCCGTTCCGGCCAGCAGCAGCGCCGCGAGGGAGGCCGTGGCGAGGCGGGTGGACAGGGAGAGGGGGATCGGCTTCGGGATCAGCATGGGGTTCACCGGTCTCGTCCGTGGCGGGGCAGCCCGAGGCGGCGGGAGGGAATTTCCGTGCGGTGCCGGCCGAACGGTGTGAAACGCCGTCGGGGGCCGTCCGGGTTCCATCCACGGCCGAGCTTCCCGCCGGCTCGGCATGAAGGGGATCGCACGGCGACGAAATCGGCCGCAATCGCCCGAGCCGGCGAATTCCCGGTTTCCACGGGGTTGCGATCGGCGCCGCAACGCCCAAGTTCCGGGTAACCCGGGTCCGGGCCCCTCTGGCGGTCGAGGCGTCGACCGTGATGTCGGACCGCTTCTCCGCCTTTGCGCTGACGCGGCGCGATCGCCCGGAGGTGCCGTCTTTGGCCGCCATCCCCTGCCCCGTGCCGCGCCGGTTGCGCCCGCAAGCACCTGTCCCTCGTCGGATGGAGCGCGCGCGATGAGCGAGCCGGCGCGCCGCGCGCTCCTCATCGCCAACCCGAAGGCCCGCAACGGCGCCTTCTCGCTGGAGGCGGTCCGCCGCGTCCTGAGCGAGGGCGGCATCGCGCCCGTCGAGACCGCGGAGCGGGATTGCCACAAGGCGATCACCGCCCACGCCGGCGACGTCGACCTCGTGATCCTGGGCGGCGGCGACGGCACCATGAACGCCGCCGCGCCCGCCCTCGTGGAGACCGGCCTGCCGCTCGGCATCCTGCCGCTCGGCACCGCGAACGACCTCGCCCGCTCGCTCGGCCTGCCCCTCGATCCCCTCGCGGCGGCCCGCTTCATCACCACCGGCACGGCGCGGCCCGTCGATCTCGGCTGGGTCAACGGGCACTACTACTTCAACGTCGCGAGCGTCGGCTTCTCGGCGGAGCTCGCCGGCCAGCTCACGGCGGAGTCGAAGAAGACCTGGGGCACCCTGGGCTACGGCATCGCGGCCATCCGGGTGCTGCGGCGGGTCCGGCCCTTCACGGTGACCATCGAGCACGACGGACAGACCGAGAAGGTGACGACGATCCAGGTCTCCGTCGGCAACGGCCGCCACTACGGCGGCGGCATGACGGTGGAGGCGGATGCGGCGGTCGACGACGGCAATCTCGATTTCTACAGCCTTGAGGTCGCCCATTGGTGGCGCCTCATCGCGCTGCTGCCGGCCCTGCGCCGGGGCACGCACGGGCGGTCGGAGGACGTGCGCGCCTTCAAGACCACCGAGATCGTGCTTCGGACCCGCAAGCCCCGGCCCGTGAACACGGACGGCGAGCTGACGACCCACACGCCGGCCCACTTCAAGGTCGTGCCGAAGGCCCTGCGCATCGTCGCGCCGCCCCCCGAGGACCGGCCGGCCACGGCCGCGAACCGCTTCCTTCCCCTCTAGCCAGCAGGCAGTTCGCGCCGTGGATTACTACCTCAGCCTCGCATCCGATCCGACCGTCTGGGCCGCCCTCGCCACCCTCGTGGTGATGGAGGTGGTGCTCGGCATCGACAACCTGATCTTCATCTCGATCCTCACGAACAAGCTCCCGCCCGAGCACCAGACCAAGGCGCGCCGCATCGGCATCGGCCTCGCCCTGGTGCTGCGGCTGGCGCTCCTCGGCACCGTCGCCTTCATCGTGCACCTGACCGAGCCCGTCTTCACGGTGTTCGGCAAGGCATTCTCCTGGCGCGACATGATCCTGATCGCCGGCGGCCTGTTCCTGCTCTGGAAGGCGACCAAGGAGATTCACGAGAGCGTCGACCCGACGCCGGAGGCGGAGACGGGGGGCGCCTCGATCGGCTTCGCGGCGGCGATCGGCCAGATCCTCCTCCTCGATCTCGTCTTCTCCATCGACAGCATCATCACGGCGGTGGGCATGACCGAGCACGTGCCGGTGATGATGATCGCGGTCATCGCCGCCGTGACGGTGATGCTGGTGGCGGCCGATCCGCTCTCCCGCTTCATCGCCCACAACCCGACGGTGGTGATGCTGGCGCTCGGCTTCCTCATCATGATCGGCATGACGCTGATCGCGGAAGGCTTCGGGGCGCACGTGCCGAAGGGCTACATCTACACCGCCATGGCCTTCTCGGCGGCCGTCGAGGGGCTCAACATGCTCGTGCGCCGCCGCAAGCGGAAGAGCGCCGGGAAGAGTACCGGGAAGGATGCCGGGGCGGCCGAGGCCCGCCCGCTGCCGGTGCAGCGGCGGGCGCAAGGGTAGGGCGGTCCGGCGGCGGCCGGTCCCGGCGCACGGCCGGGGCCGGCCTGCGCTCCGGCGAAAGGTCGCTGTTTCGGCCCGAACGGGTGCGTGATAGAGAGGGCCCGAGAAACCTCCGAGCGGCGAGCCTCCGTGGCCAGCCCTGACTTGTGGCCAGCCCCGACTTCCGGTCCACTCCGCACGCCCTCTCGCCAGCACCACCGCAGCCCGAACCGGGCTGCGCGCCCCGCCGGACGGGCCCGAGCCTCGATCACATCCGATGACCCAATCCGCGACCCCGAGCGTCCCCGCCGCTCAGCCCGACGCTGCGGCCCTCCCACAGGCGGCGGCCGACGGTCCTGCGCCCGGTGAGGGCGGCGGCCGGCTGGCCGTGCCGGCGGGCGTCCTCGACCCGGTCGAGGGCCAGCAGGGGCACGGCAAGGCGGGCTTCTGGACGCTCGTGGTCGGGTCCGTGGGGGTGGTCTACGGCGACATCGGGACGAGCCCGCTCTACGCCTTCCGCGAGGCGCTGGGCCCGGCCCGCGCGGACAACATCCTCCTCGTCGAGGAGGTGCTCGGCACCGCCTCGCTGATCCTGTGGGCGCTCCTCCTGATCGTGACGATCAAGTACGTCGCGATCCTGCTGCGCATGGACAACAACGGGGAGGGCGGAATCCTCTCGCTGATGGCGCTGGCCCGCAAGGCGCTCGGCGGCTCGCGCATCGTGTTCAGCCTGGGGCTGCTCGGGGCCGCCCTGTTCTACGGCGACGCGGTGATCACCCCGGCCATCTCGGTGCTGTCGGCGGTGGAGGGCCTGAAGCTCGTCACGCCCGCCTTCGAGAACTCGGTGCTGCCGATCACGGTGGGCATCATCCTGGCCCTGTTTCTCGTGCAGAGCCGGGGCACCAGCAAGGTCGCGGCCTTCTTCGGGCCGGTGATGGTGGTCTGGTTCCTGGCCCTCGCCGCCGCCGCGCTGCCGCACGTGATCCACGATCCGCGGGTCTTCGCGGCCTTCAACCCCTGGTACGCCGTGCACTACCTGCTCGGCCACGGCTCGGGGGCGCTGATCGCCCTCGGGGCGGTCTTCCTCGCGGTGACGGGGGCCGAGGCGCTGTTCGCCGACCTCGGCCATTTCGGGCGCCGGCCGATCCAGGTGGCGTGGCTCGGCCTCGTCGCGCCCTGTCTCGTGATGAACTACCTCGGCCAGGCCGCCCTGGTGCTGGCCAAGCCCGACACCACGGACCCGTTCTACCAGCTCGTGCCCGAGTGGGGCCTGATCCCCATGGTGGTGCTCGCGACGCTCGCCACCGTCACGGCGAGTCAGGCGGTGATCACCGGCGCCTTCTCGCTCTCGCGCCAGGCGATCCAGCTCGGCCTGCTGCCGCGGCTCGAGATCCGCCACACCTCGGAATCCCATTCGGGGCAGATCTACCTGCCCCAGATCAACACCCTGCTGATGCTCGGCGTGGTGGTGCTGGCCATCCTGTTCCGCTCCTCCTCGGCGCTGGCCTCCGCCTACGGCATCGCGGTCACCGGCACGATGCTCCTCACCGCGAGCCTCTCGTTCATCGTGCTCTGGCGCTACTGGAAGTGGTCGCCGGTGGCGGCCGCCGCCGCGATCATGCCCTTCGTGGTGATCGAGTTCCTGTTCCTGCTCTCGAACCTCCTGAAGGTGCTGGAGGGCGGCTACGTGCCCCTGATGCTGGCCGGCGGGCTCATCGTGCTGATGTGGACCTGGGTGCGGGGCGTCACGATCCTGTTCAACAAGACCCGCAAGACCGACGTGCCGCTGATCGAGCTCGTCGGCATGCTGGAGAAGAGCCCGCCGCACCACGTCCGCGGCACGGCGGTGTTCCTGACGAGCGACCCCGAGATCGCGCCTGCCGCGCTGCTGCACAACCTCAAGCACAACAAGGTGCTGCACGAGAAGAACGTCATCCTCACCGTCGAGACGGTCGACACGCCGCGCTCCAACGAGGCCGACAAGGTCCGCATCGAGGAGATCGGGCCGCACTTCTTCAAGGTCGTGATGAAGTTCGGCTACATGGAGACGCCGAACATCCCCAAGACGCTCTCGCTGCTGCGCCGCCAGGGCTTCAAGTTCGACATCATGGCGACGTCGTTCTTCCTGTCGCGCCGCTCGATCCGGCCAGCCGCCCACTCGGGCATGCCGCTCTGGCAGGACCGCATCTTCATCACGCTGGCCAAGAACGCCAACGACGCCACGGACTTCTTCCAGATCCCCACGGGCCGCGTCGTCGAGGTCGGCACGCAGGTGACGGTCTGACGGGGGCTCCGCTCCCCCGACGTTGCTGTGCGCTACGGCACATGCCATGCGCCGGGGGCCGGACTCGCCGCCCGGGCGGCCGGTCGCCTGCGTTGCGCAGCGGCGCCCGCTTGGCCTAGATTGTCATTATTCTGAGTACGAAACGTGGGACGGGGCTCCGCCGCGCCCGGGCGCAAGCCGGGGCAGGGCCCGCCGTGTCATGGCCGATTGTTTCATGGCCGATTGTGTCGTGGCCCCTCGCCACCCGCGTGCCGCATCCAACCGAGTGCCGCCCGCTCCCGCGGGGATCCCGGACCCCCGCCGGCGATTGGGCGAGCATGAGGGCCTAAGAAGGACGAAGCGATGATCAAACTCACCGTGAACGGAGCTGAGCGCAGCTTCGACGGCGATCCCGACATGCCGCTGCTGTGGTACCTGCGGGACGAGCTCGGGCTCACCGGCTCCAAGTTCGGCTGCGGCGCGGCGCTGTGCGGCGCCTGCACGGTCCATCTCGGCGGCGCCGCCGCCCGCGCCTGCGTCACCCCGCTCTCGGCTGCCGAGGGCCAGGAGGTGGTGACGATCGAGGGCCTCTCGCCCGACGGCAACCACCCGGTCCAGGCCGCCTGGCGCGACCTCAACGTGGCCCAGTGCGGCTACTGCCAGTGCGGCCAGATCATGCAGGCCGCCGCCCTCCTCAAGGACACGCCGAAGCCAACCGACGCGCAGATCGACGAGACCATGAGCGGCAACATCTGCCGCTGCGGGACCTACCCGCGCATCCGCGCCGCGATCCACCAGGCCGCCGGCCGGAGCCCCGCCGCCAACACGGGAGAGCGCCTGTGATCCATGATGCCAAGCTGATGGCCGAGCTTGCCGCCGGCACCCCCGAGCAGGCGAAGGCTGGCCCCGACCTCGCCAACGTGAGCCGCCGCGCGATCCTGGGCGGCCTCGGCGCCTTCGTGCTCGCCGTCTCCCTGCGGGGCGAGGCCCGGGCCGAGGACAAGCCGGCCGAGCCGAAGAAGTTCGGCGGCGATGCCATGCCGCACGGCTGGCGCGACGACCCGAAGGTCTTCGTGGGCATCGCGCCCGACGGCACCGTGACGGTGACGAACCACCGCTCCGAGATGGGCCAGGGCGTGCGCACCTCCATCGCCTTCGTGGTGGCCGACGAGCTCGAGGCCGACTGGTCGAAGGTCAAGGTCGTCCAGGCCTGGGGCGACGAGGAGCATTTCGGCAACCAGGACACGGACGGCTCGCGCTCGCTGCGCCACTTCTTCCAGCACTTCCGCCACGCGGGCGCGGCGGCGCGGCTGATGCTGCGCCAGGCCGCCGCCAAGCAGTGGGGCGTGCCGGTCGGCGAGGTCACGGCCGAGAACCACGTGGTCGCCCACGCCAAGTCGGGCCGCAAGCTCGGCTACGGCGAGGTCGCGGCCGCCGCCGCGGCGCTGCCGGTGCCGGAGCGCGCGAGCGTCGCGCTCAAGAAGCCGGAGGCCTTCCGCTACATCGGCAAGGGTAAGATCGGCCTCATCGACAACCGCGACATCACCACCGGCAAGGCGATCTACGGCCTCGACGTCAAGCTGGACGGCATGCACTACGCCGTCGTGGCCCGCCCCCCCGTCTACGGCGGCAAGGTCAAGTCGGTGGACGATTCCGCGGCCGTGAAGGTCCCCGGCGTCGTCAAGGTCTTCCAGATCGAGGCGCCCGGCATCCCCTCCGAGTTCATGCCGCTCGGCGGCGTCGCCGTGGTGGCCAAGAACACCTGGGCGGCCCTCAAGGGGCGCGAGGCCCTCAAGATCACCTGGGACGACGGCCCGAACGCCGGCTACGACACCACCGCCTTCCGGGGCGAGCTGGAGAAGGCCGCCCGCAACCCCGGCAAGGTCGTGCGCAACCAGGGCGACGTGGACGCCGCGATGGCCAAGGCCAAGACGCGGGTGCAGGCCGAGTACTTCGTGCCCCACCTCGCCCAGGCCCCGATGGAGCCCCCGGCGGCGGTCGCCCGGGTGAAGGATGGCGCCTGCGAGGCCTGGGCCTGCACGCAGGGGCCGCAGGCCGCCCACGACCGCCTCGTGAAGCGCCTCGGCCTGCCCGCCGACAAGGTGCGGGTGAACGTGACGCTGCTGGGTGGCGGCTTCGGCCGCAAGTCGAAGCCCGACTACGTGGTCGAGGCGGCGCTCTGCTCCCAGGCCATCGGGGGCGCTCCCGTGAAGCTCGCCTGGACCCGCGAGGACGACATCCACCACGGCTACTACCACACCATCTCGGTGGAGCACCTGGAGGCTGGCCTCGACGAGAAGGGCATGCCGGTGGCCTGGCTGCACCGCTCGGCCGCGCCGACGATCGGCTCGATCTTCGCGCCGGACCCGAAGCACGAGCTGCCCTTCGAGCTCGGCATGGGCCTCGTGAACACGCCGTTCGACCTGCCCAACGTCCGGCTGGAGAACCCGGAGGCCGCGGCCCACGTGCGCATCGGCTGGTTCCGCTCCGTCTCGAACATCCCGCACGCCTTCGCGATCCAGTCCTTCGTGGCCGAGCTCGCGCACGCGGCGGGCCGCGACCCGAAGGAGTATCTGCTCGAGCTGATCGGCCCGGCCCGCAAGATCGACCCCGTGTCGATCGGCGACGTCTGGAACTACGGCGAGGACCCGTCCCGCTACCCGATCGACACCGGGCGCCTGCGCGGGGTCATCGAGGCGGCCGCCAAGGGCGCCGGCTGGGGCCGCAAGCTGGAGAAGGGCCGCGGCCTCGGGGTCGCGGGCCACTACAGCTTCGTCACCTACACGGCGGTGGCGGCCGAGGTCTCGGTGGACCCGAAGGGCCAGGTGAAGGTCGAGGCGATCGACATCGCGGTCGATTGCGGGCCCCAGGTGAACCCGGAGCGCGTCCGCTCGCAGATGGAGGGCGCGGTCATCATGGGGATGGGCCTCGCGCTCACCTCCGAGATCACCTTCCAGAACGGCCGGGCCCAGCAGAACAACTTCGACGGCTACGAGATCATCCGGATCGACGCGGCCCCGAAGGCCGTGCGGGTCCACCTCCTGCCCTCGGGCAGCTGGGACGGGCCGCTCGGCGGCGTCGGCGAGCCCGGCGTGCCGCCGGTGGCGCCGGCCATCGCCAACGCGGTGTTCGCGGCGACCGGCCGTCGCGTCCGGCAGCTGCCGATCCGCGACCAGCTCAGCGTCTGAGCGAGCTCTGAGCCAAACGAGCCCGCGATCCCCGGATCGCGGGCTTTTTCACGCCGCAACGCGGGCGCCGCCCGCGCGTTGGCGGAGCGAACGACACCTCCCCGACGAGACCTCACCGACAAGAAGGATTTCCCGATGACGCGCACCGCGTGGACCGCAGCCGTGCTCGCCGGCCTGCTGGCGGGCGGGCCCGCCCTGGCCTCCCCTTGCGCCGATCAGATCGTGGCCCTCGACAAGCGGATGCGGGGCGAGGCGACGGAGGCGATCTCGGCCTCGACGAGCGGCAAGGAGACGGCCGCCCGCCGCGAGGGGGAGGGCACCACGGGCACGGCCGGCGCCGCCGACCCGCGCACCGCGCCGCCGGACAAGTCGGCCCAGGCGGGCCTCGGCGCCGACCGGGCCCAGCAGGCCAAGGTCGCCCTCGACGAGGCCCGCACCGCGGACGGCAAGGGCGACGCCAAGGGTTGCGAGGCCGCGACCGCCCGCGCCAAGCAGCAGCTCGACGCGGCGCCCTGACCCGTCAGCGTCCCCGCGGCGTCGCGCCCAAGGCGCTGATCTCCAGCACGAACTTCTGGCGCAGCGCCCGGGAGAAGTCGCCGTAGCCCCGTGCCGCCAGCACGAAGGCGGCGGGCCCCCCGACTACGTGCTCGCGGTACCAGCGGTCGAGGGTCGTCTGCTCGGAGCCCGGCGAGACCGGGCGCAGCCCGTAGCCCGGCGCCCGGAAGGCGCCGGCCCCGACCACGTCGTTCTCCCCCGGCACCAGGATCGGCAGGCCGTTGATCGTCGCGCCGGTGGCGAGCACCGCGGCCCGCTCGGCCTCGACGCTGTCCGGGTCCGAGCAATTGTCGATGCCGTCGCCGGAGACGTCGATCACCACCCGGTCGACGGGGACCGGGAGCGCCGGCAGCACGCTCGCCCCCACCGTCCGCAGCATCTGCCCGACGCAGGTGAAGTTGCCCGCCTGCCGGGGGAGGGCGCGGACTACGCCGGCGAGCACCGCCGCGTCGCGCTTCGAGGCGACGCGGCGCCAGCCCACCACGAGGCTCGTGCGGTCGGCCCAGGTCACCATCGCGAACAGGATGCCCCCCGGGTTCGCGGTGATGGCGCCCACAACGGAGGCATCCTCCAGCGCCTCGGCGATCCCCTCCATCTGCAGGCGGAAGCGGGCGTCGTCGACCGATTGCGACACGTCCACGGAGACGACGAGGGCCATCGCGGCGCTCTCCTCGGCGCCGCGGGCCGCTCCCAGAAGGCCGAGCAGGAGCGCGAGGGCGGCAGCGCCGCACCGGGACGTCGGACCCATGGGGAACTCTTCAGGTTGGAGCCCAGCCCGCGACCGGGGCCCGGCGCGGCCGGATGCGCTCATCTTGCCCGGCGAGGGGCCGCCGTGTCGCCCAGGAAAAAGGGCGGAGCGCCCGTGCCCGGACGCCCCGCCCCGCTCCATGGGTCTCCCTAGACCCGGACCGCTTGAACGCGGTTCCTGTCAGGCACCCGGCCAGGACGGGTGCGAGGCCCGATACGGATCCGCGGGACGAAAAGGTTTCGGGCCGGGTCACGCCAACCCTCGGTTGAGGACACAACGCAACATTCCGATGTCCGGACGCAATCCTGCCGACAATCACGCGGCTTAGGGCTGACCCCAACGAGAGCGGCCGGCGCTGGCGCCGGGCACACGCTCCGCAACAAGGGGTTGAGACCATGCGCGACGTCATCAAGATCCTGGCCGCCGGCACCCTGCTCACGAGCTACGCCCTCGTGGCGCCGCTCATGGTGGAATCCGTGGCCGTCCGCCCCCCCGTGGGAGAGCGCGGCGTCGTGGTTGCGCGGGAACTGATGGAGCCGGCTGGGTCCGCCGCGCACCCCCCTCGGCGCGTGCGGATGGCGCAGGCTTCGGCCGCCTGAGCCTGCGCGGGACGAGGCCTCAGGCCACCGTCGCGAGGGCGTGGCGGTTGCCGTTGAGACCGGCGCAGAGGTCGTCGATCTCCGTCACGTCGAGGGCGTCTCCGGTCTCTCCCGCGATGGCATCGATCAGATGATCCTGCCGGGGATCGAAGGGATGTCCCTGCATCCGATAGAATTGATAGTAGCGTAGCGCCGCGATCACGGTGTCACGCTCGCGAGCGGTTATGCTGACGTTCTGCATAGGCTGGTGAGTCCCTGGTCGATGCAACGAACGCTTGGCCGAGACCGCGCGACGACTCGGCAAGCTTGGCAGTTGTAGCGGTTGCGCAACGCGGCCGTCCATATCTTGACCGCCCGCGCCGATCCGGTCCGCGGGGGTCCGGCCGTGATTCGTCGCGCCTTCCGTGCCGCCGCAACGTCCTCTGCCGGCTCAGGTCTCCGGGCGTCGGGACGGGGCGCGGCTCAGAGGCCGAGATCCGCAAAAAATTTCGGGACCGTCACGCTCGCCGGTCCGTACTCCGCGGCCTCGAACAGGTGCGCGTTGTCGGAGGGCTCCAGGTTGATCTCGCAGGTCGGGATACCGAGGGCCCTGGCCTGCGCCACGTAGCCGGCGGCGGGGTAGACGGCCCCGGAGGTCCCGATCGCCACGAAGAGCGCGGCCCCGCGCAGTGCCGCGTCGATGCGGTCGAGGTGCTCAGGGCTCTCGCCGAACCAGACGATGTCCGGCCGGAGCGTCCCGGTGCGTGCGCAATCCGGGCAGGCGTCGCTCCGCACGAGGTCGGTGGTGCGGGGAAAGCGCGCCCCGCAGGCCGTGCAGCGGGCGCGCAGGAGTTCGCCGTGCATGTGCACGACCGCGGGCGAGCCCGCCCGCTCGTGCAGGTCGTCCACGTTCTGGGTGCACAGGAACAGGCGGCCGCCGCGCTCGGCGAGGCGCGTCGCGGCCCGCGCCAGGGCCCGGTGGCCGGCATGGGGCTCGGCCGCCACGGCGCCGCGGCGGCGATGGTTGTAGAAGTCGAGGACGGTGTCGGGGTCCGCCGCGAAGGCCTCGGGCGTCGCGAGCCGCATCGGATCGAAGCGGCTCCAGATCCCGCCGCGGTCGCGGAAGGTGCCGAGGCCGCTCTCCGCCGAGATGCCGGCGCCCGTGAGGACGAAGATGTCTCTGGGGATCGCGCGCATGGCGCGAGCCTACACGAGTTCGACGGCGATGTTGGGGAAGCGGATCGCGAAGGTGGCCCCCTGGCCCGGGCCCGCGCTCTCGGCGGTGGCCCGGCCGCCGTGCAGTTCGGCGATGCGCTTGACGATGGACAGGCCGAGCCCGGTCGAGCCCTCGCCGCCGGTGGGCTTGGCCGAGAGGCGCTGGAAGCGGCCGAACAGCCGGCCCGCATCCTCCGGCGACAGGCCGGGCCCCTGGTCGCTCACCGCGCAGACCGTCTCCTCCCCGTCGCGCCAGACCGCGACCCGGATCGCGCCGCCCGTGAAGCTGTACTTGATGGCGTTCGAGACGAGGTTGTCGATCGCCTCGCGCAGGCGCTCGCCGTCGCCGCAGAGGTAGACCTCCTCGGGCAGCTCCGCCGCGAGGTCCTGGCCCTTGCCCTCGGCGAGCGGCCGGTTCGCCTCGCAGACCTCGCGGGCGAGGCTCGCGATGTCGACGGGCTCGCGGCGCAGCGAGATGTCGAGGGCATCCGTCATGGCATCCGCCATCAGGCTCTCGATCATCGCCGTGAGGCGCTTGGTCGAGGTGCGGATGTGGTCGGCCTGCGCGCGCATCTGCTCGACGGCCGGGGGCGCCATGGCGATGAGGTCGTTCAGCATCTCGGCCCGGCCGAGGATCACCGCGAGGGGGTTCTTGAGGTCGTGCGCGATGGTGCCGAGGATCTCGGTCTTCAGCCCGTTGGCGCGGCGCAGGTCGGAGCGCTGCATGGCGAGGCGCCGGTTCGCCCGGATCAGCTCGGCGGTGCGCTCGACCACCCGCTGCTCCAGGCCGACATTGGCCCGCTGCAGCTGCTCGTAGAGGATGACGTTGTCGAAGGCGATCGAGAGCCGGCTCGTGAACAGGTCGATGAGCGCCCGGTCGGTGTCCGAAAGCGAGCGGTCGGCGTCGATCAGGGCCACGATCTCGCTGCCGCTCGAGGTCTGCATGTAGAGGGTCGAGGCGCGGGTCCCGAAGCTGTGGCGGCGCTCCGCGAAGGTCCGCTCGACGAGGGGGTGCACGTCCGCGTCGAGGGGCCAGGCCGGGCGGCGGTTCAGGTAGTGGCCGTAGCAGCCCGAGCCCGCCAGCACGCAGAACTGCGCGGCGGGCGCGCCGCTCTCGCGCAGCACCAGGATGCCCGCGCAGGCCACGTTGAGGAGCGAGGCCACCTGCGTCAGCATCCCCTCCGCGAGCCGCTGCATCGACTTGTGGTCGAGGAGCATCGGCGCCGCGTCGATGATGATCTCCAGGCCCCGCCGGGTCTCGTCGAGGCGCTTGAGCTGCTGGTAGGCCCTGAGCGCCGCTGTGAGGCTGGTGAACAGCCGGTCCGCGGTGAGTTCCGTCTTCGCCTTGTAGTCGTTGATGTCGTAGTCGACGATGACCCGCCGCTCCGGCGCCTGCCCCGGCTGGCCGGTGCGCAGGATGATGCGGGCGGTCTCGTCCCTCAGGTCGCGGCGGATGTACTCGACGAGCCTCAGCCCGGCATCCTCGCTCTCCATCACCACGTCGAGGAGCACCACCGCCACGTCGCGCCGCGCAGCGAGGAGCGTGCGCGCCTCCGCGGCCGAGTGCGCCGAGAGGATCTCCAGGCCGCGCCCGTCGAGGACGTAGCCGGCGAGCGCGTAGCGGGTGCCCTCGTGGACGGCCGGATCGTCGTCCACCACCGCCACGACCCAGCGCCCGCAGGGCTCGGGCCCGAGCGGCGCCTCGTCCTCGATGAGCTGGAGGATATCGTCGTCCATCGCGCGTCGTCCGTCGGTGGTCGCCCGCGCCGGAAGGGCCGCGGGTCAGGCGATCAGGGCGCTCGATGACGCCCCATTGTGGCTGACTTGCGATTTGACGAGCAGCGCGCCTTCATTCCGTGCAACTCACCGCACGAAGACCTGTCGCGTCCCCTGTTTCGTCAACGAAATCTTGGCGCAAGGCGCCTCGCCCAAAGGAAGCGCGCGCCGCGCATCGCATCGATTGCAGCGCCGGGCTCCGGCCGGGCCGGTATCCTTCGCGGGTCGCGACGTTGACAATGCGTCGCCCCGCATCGCCAGCGAGGATTCAATCGTGCATCATGCAATCGTGCCGGGTGCTTGCGCCAACATTGCGCCCGGCCGCCCGATCCCTGTGCCGGCCTGTCCGAGTCCCGTGATGACCCGCGTTCCCGATCCCGCCGCCGGCGGGCGCCAGCCATGAGCGGCAGCCAGCCGCACGTCGTCGTGGTGGACGACGAGGCCGATGCCCGCGCCATGGTCGGCGACTACCTGCGCTTGCACGGGTTCGACGTGGCGCTCTGCGAGGGCGGCCGCTCCCTGCGCGCGCACCTCGCCGCCCGGACGCCCGACCTCGTCGTCCTCGACCTCAACATGCCCGAGGAGGACGGCCTCTCGATCGTGCGCGACCTCAAGGCGCACAGCACGATCCCGATCATCATGCTGACGGCGACCGCGAGCCCGATCGACCGGGTGGTCGGCCTGGAGCTCGGCGCCGACGACTACCTGCCCAAGCCCTGCGAGCTGCGCGAGCTCGTGGCCCGGGTGCGCTCGGTGCTGCGGCGGGCGCAAGGCGCGCGCGCGCCGGAGCCCGCCGCTCCGGCCTCGAAGAAGATCCGGTTCGGGACGAAGTGGCTGGAGGTCGACGCGCTCCGCCTCAGCGACGATTCCGGCCTGGAGCAGCCGCTGACCCGCTCCGAGTACGACCTCCTCAAGGCCTTCGCGGACCATCCGAAGCGCGCCCTCTCGCGGGAGCGCCTCCTCGACCTCGCCGACGCCCGCGACCCCGACGCCTTCGACCGGGCGATCGACGTGCGCATCAACCGCATCCGCAAGAAGATCGAGCCCGACCCCGCCAACCCGCGCTTCATCCGCACGGTGCGGGGCCTCGGCTACGTCTTCAGGCCGGAGGGGGATTAGGCTCCGGCGCCCGCGGCAGGGCCGCGCCCTCGCGCTACATCTCGAAGGATACGTCCGCGTGCCTCTTAGGTGGCGGGCAGCGAGAGCTATTCCACGAGCGGTTCTGATCGGTCCCGCTTCGTCGGTGCGAGCGCCGAGATGACGTTCGTGTCGACGAGGTACATCAGAGTCCGACGTCACGCAGGGGCGCAGGACTTCGCACGGGCAGATCGTCCGCCTCGATCGGTGCCGCGGCCAGCAGCGCCCCGAGGCTCGGCACCTTCGACAGGCGCTCCCACGCCTCCCAGGAGATGACGACCGCCTCCTTCCGCCCGTGCCGCGTGATGACGAACTCCGCACCGCCGCGGGTTCTGTCGATGACGGCCGACAGCGTGGTCTCGGCCTCCTGGAGGGGGATTTCCTGCACGGCGCGCTTCTCCCGAACGGGGCACCGCGGCAGATATGGAGGTCCGCCGCGGGCAGGTCCAGCACGCGGCCCGTTCAGGCTCGTGGTTCCGGCACCGATGCATCGCCTCCTCCTCGTCCCCCTCGGCCTCCTGTTCGCCATCCCGGCGGGAGCCGGGGTGCTGGGCCTCGCCCTGCTGGTCGATCCGGTGGCGAGCGCCTGGCTGACGGGCGGGGCGCTGGCGGGGCTCGACATGGCCCTGTCCGATCTCTCGGCCGGCCTGCCGCCGGAAGCGCTCGGCCTGCTGGTCGCGGGGCTCGCCCGTGCCCTGTTCGGACTGCTGGTGCTGCCGCCCGTGCTCGTGGCGCTCATCGGCGAGACCCTGCGGCTGCGCGGCGTCGCGTGGTACGGCGGCGCCTGCGGGCTCCTCACCGCGGCGATGCCGTGGCTGGCGCGGGGCGGGCTCCGGCCGGGCACCGAGCGCCTCGCGGCGGAGGGCCATGCCAGCGCGATCCTGTTCCTCGCTGGGGCGGCGGCCGGCCTCGTCTACTGGCTCGTCGCCGGTCGCAGCGCGGATCTGCGACGGAGCCGAATCGCACCCTCGTGACGCGCCGCCGGGGGGAATGCGCGCGGGGCCGCCCTAGCTTGCGAGGCATGACCCGCTCACGCCGCGCCGTCCTCGCCCTGCCGCTGGCCCTCCTCCTCGGGTGCGGAGGGAACGCAGCGGCCCAGGCGCCCGCAGCGGCCCAAGCGCCCGCGGCTGGCCAAGCGCCCGCGGCTGGCCAAGCGCCTGCGGCTCAAGCGCCCGCGGCGGATCCCGACCAGGGGCTCGGCCCCGAGGCGGACGACGGCGCGCGGATCCTGCCGGTGCTCGCCCGCCACGGCATGGTGGCGACGCAGGAGGCGCGGGCGACGCGGATCGGCGTCGACATCCTCAAGCGCGGCGGCAACGCCGTCGACGCCGCCGTCGCGGTGGGCTTCGCGCTGGCCGTGACCCTGCCGAAGGCCGGAAACCTCGGGGGCGGCGGCTTCATGCTGGTGCACCTCGCCCGCACGAACGAGACCGTCGCCATCGACTACCGCGAGACCGCGCCGGGCGCGGCGAGCCCCGACATGTTCCTCGACGCGCAGGGCGAGCCGGATCGTGCGGCCTCGACGCGGGGCGCCAAGGCCGTGGGCGTGCCGGGCAGCGTCCGCGGCCTCGCCGAGGCGCACCGGCGCTACGGCTCCGGCCGGCTCAGCCTCGCGGAGCTGATCGCCCCGGCCGAGCAGCTCGCGCGCGCGGGCATCTCGGTCGACGGCGACCTCGCCGATTCGCTGCCCCGCGCCGCCGGGCTCCTGGGGCGCTGGCCGTCGAGCCGCGCGATCTTCTTCCGCGGCGACCGCCCGCTCCGGCGGGACGAGCGGCTGGTGCAGACGGACCTCGCCGACACGCTCTCGGCCATCGCGGCCGGCGGCCCGGACGCCTTCTACGCGGGGCCGGTGGCGGAGCGGATCGCGCGGGCGGTGCAGGAGGCCGGCGGCATCCTGACGGCGGCGGACCTCGCCGCCTACCGGGTCGAGATCCGCCGGCCGGTGCGGGGCACCTACCGGGGCGCCGAGATCGTCTCGATGCCGCCGCCGAGCTCCGGCGGCGTCCACCTCGTCGAGATCCTCAACGTGCTGGAGGGCTACGACCTCGCCGGACGGGGCGCGCGCAGCGCCGCGTCGCTGCACCTGCTCGCCGAGGCGATGAAGCCGGCCTACGCCGACCGGGCGGCCTGGCTCGGCGACCCGGCCCGGGCGGAGGTGCCGGTCGAGGGTCTGACCGCCAAGCCCTACGCCGAGACCCTGCGGACCCAGATCGACCCCGAGCGCGCGCGGCCCGCCGAGGCGGTCAAGGCCGGCGATCCGCTGCCCTTCGAGCACGAGCAGACCACGCACTTCTCGGTGGTGGATGCCGAGGGCAACGCGGTGGCCAACACCTACACGCTCAACTTCTCCTACGGGATCGGGCTCGTGGCCGAGGGCACCGGCGTGCTCCTCAACAACGAGATGGACGACTTCTCGGCCAAGACCGGCGCCCAGAACGCCTACGGCCTCGTCGGCGGCCGGGCGAACGCGGTGACGCCGGGCGCCCGGCCGCTCTCCTCGATGACGCCGACCCTGGTGTTCCGCGACGGCCGGCTCCTGCTGGTCACGGGCAGCCCCGGCGGCAGCCGCATCATCACGACGGTCCTGCAGGTGATCGTCAACGTCCTCGACTTCCGCATGAACCTCGCCGAGGCGGTGGCGGCCCCGCGCATCCACCACCAGTGGCGTCCGGACGTGCTGGCCGCGGAGACCGGCATCTCGCCCGACTCCGTGGCGCTGCTGCGGGCGAAGGGGCACACGGTGCGGGTCGGCCCGAGCTCCGGCTCGGCGAACTCGGTGATGCGCCTCGGCGATCTCCTCGCGGGTGCGGCCGACCCGCGCCAGCGCGGGACGCTGGCGGAGGGATATTGAGCCGGGACCCCGGCCCGGGGCCGGGCTCCGGCCCCGCTTGCCCCGCGTCGCGCCTTGCGGCACAGGGAGCCCCATAACCCCACCTCACGAGCGAGACTCCCGATGGGAGAGCGTGCCCCGCCGCGCGACGCCGACGCGGATTCCGCGCCGTTCTGGCGCACCAAGTCCCTCGACGCGATGAGCGCGTCCGAGTGGGAGAGCCTGTGCGACGGCTGCGGGCGTTGCTGCCTGATCAAGCTCGAGGACGAGGAGACCGGCGAGGTCCACCACACCGACATCGGCTGCACCCTCCTCGACGGCCTCGGCTGCCGCTGCCGCGACTACGCGCGCCGCCAGAAGCGGGTGCCGGACTGCGTGCGCCTGACGCCGGAGGCGGTGCGCACCATCCCCTGGCTGCCGCCGACCTGTGCCTACCGGCTGATCCGCGACGGCGAGCCCCTCTACGACTGGCATCCCCTGGTCTCGGGCCGGGCCGCGAGCGTGCACGAGGCCGGCATCTCCGTGCGGGGGCGTCTCTCGGGCAACGAGGACGAGTTCGCCGAGGAGGAGTATCCCGACCGCATCGTCGCCTGGCCGGGCCTCAGGCCCGCGGACGGGGCGGCCTGAGCCTCACTCGGCGAGGCTGAAGCGGTCGATCTCCGCGAGCAGGGTCGCGAAGGCGCGGGCGCCGTGGTCGAGGGCCCGCTCGCCGGCCTCCGCGGTGCCGAGGCGGGCGTCGCCGAGGGCGCCCGAGGCGTGCAGGTCCTCGGCCTTCCAGGCGAAGGCGGCGGGCCGCCCGGCCCGCAGGTACGCGTAGTCCCGGGCCATCGCCAGGGTGCGGGGCGGGAAGTCGGCGACGTGCTCCCGCCGCACGAGGTCGGGCCGCAGGGCGAGCATCAGCGCCGTCTCGATGCCGCCCGCGTGGATGCCGTGGCGGATCTCCTCCTCGGGAAACAGACCCTCCGGATAGCCCAGGCGGCTCCACGAGGTCGTCACAGCGACCATGCCGTACCGGCCGCGCAACTCGCCCGCCACGAGGTCGATGAGGGCGCTGTTGCCCCCGTGCGCGGTGACGAGGACGAGCTTGGTGCAGCCTGCCCGATGGAGTCCCGCTCCGATCTCGGTCCAGGCCCGGAGCGCCGTCTCGGGCCCGAGGCTCAGGGTGCCCGGGAAGGTGTCGTGCTCGTCGGACTTGCCGATCGCCTGGATCGGCAGCAGCAGCACGTCGAGCGCCTCCGGCACCAGGGGGCCGAGGCGGGCGAGGTAGCCTTCCATGATGAGGGTGTCGGTGGCGAGCGGCAGGTGCGGCCCGTGCTGCTCCACCGCCGCGACGGGCAGGACCGCGATGGCCCGGCTCATGGTCCGGCCCGCGAAATCCTGCGTGGTGAGGTCTCCCCAGGCGCGGACCGGCATCGGTTCAGGGTCTCCGAGGGATGCCCCCGAGGTCTAGGGGCATCCCCGGCCGCGGCGCAACCCGGGAGCCGCCGCGGGCCTCGCGCCCGCGGCGGTTCGGGGCCTCAGTGGCTGCGGCGGGAGAGCCAGCCGAACGCGAAGGCGGCCACTGCCACCAGGGCGAGGGTCGCGGCCTTGTTCTCCTCCGCCCGCACCGCCACGGCGCGGCCATGGTGACGGGCCCGGTCGCGATAGTGGCGGCCGCGCTCGCCGAGATCGTCCGCGATCGCGTGGCCGCGCTCGCTCGCGGTCTCGATGAAGTCCTCGCCGTCGCGGCGCCATGCGCGGGCGGTCTCGCGCGCCCGGCCGTAGCCGTACTGGGCCGCGCCCGCGGCCTGGTCGATGGCGCCCTCGACCTGGGGCATCGGGCGACCGGCCACCGCGCCGACCGCGGTCTTCGCACGGCCCCGGAGATTGCGGATGCCGCCCTCGATCCGGTCCCTGTTCATGATGACGTCCTTTCGAGAATTGCGTTCGGGGCCCGGCGGCACCGGGCCGCCGGGATGGGCGCGGCACCCCGTGGGGCCGCGCCCGCGTGCTCTAGAGCGGGCCGCTCAGATCTTCTTGACCGCGTCGGCCGCGCCCTGGGCCGCGTTCTTCACGCCGTCCTTGGCGTCGCCGACCGTCTTCTGGGCCTCGCCCTTCAGCTCCTGGGCCTTGCCCTCGGCCTGAAGCTTCTCGTTGCCGGTGGCGCTGCCCACGCCCTGCTTGACGTTGCCGACGGCCTCGTTGGCGAGACCCTTGATCTTGTCGGTGGTGCTGCTCATCGGAACATCCTTCCTGACATGGTTTTGTCGGGCCCCGATCCGCTGCGCCGGATGCGCAAAGCGTGACCGCGACCTCTCGGCAGTCCTGAACGAGGAGAAGCGGTCCGATGTTCCCGCGGAGCCGACCCGCGAAATCGGATCACCGAGCGGTCGACGGCAAATTTTTCCTTCGATCGGGCCAAAAATTTTGCGGACGACTTGGGCGTTGACTTCCGGCAAGCCGGCCTGAATTCAAAATATGGCCTGTGCGTCGTCGGCGGGCTCGCCAAGTTGTGACGGGGGAAGTTCACCGGGGAAGTTCACCAGGGCCGGGCATCTCTCCGGAGAGACTCCGGGGCGGGCATGAGAACGCCGGGGACCGTTGAGGAGACCACCAAAGGCGGATTGCCTCGCCAACCATTCTTGTATGTAGAATACCAGAGAGCGGCCGAAGCGCCGGGCTCCAACCAACGGGACGGACGGCGCGGCGCGGCGTCCGCCGAGCAGCAGGGACGGGAACCATGAGCATCGCGATCGTCGGCGCCGGCGCCATCGGCGGACAACTGGGCGTGAAGCTCGCCCACGCGGGCGAGAAGGTCACCTTCATCGCCCGCGGCGCCAACCTCAAGGCCATCCAGGCGAACGGCATGCGCCTGATCGACGAGGACGGCAGCGAGATCCACGCCCGGGACGTGCGCGCCACCCAGTCGATGGAGGAGGCGGGCCCGCATGACTACGTGCTGCTCACCGTGAAGGCGCACCAGGTCGGCCCGATCGCGGCCGACCTCAAGCACCTGATCGGCCCCAACACCGCGATCGTCACCCTGCAGAACGGCATCCCGTGGTGGTACTTCCTGCACGGCTACGACGGCCCGCACGCGGGCGCGCAGCTCGAGAACTCCGACCCCGGCGGCGAGATCGCCCGCCACATCGATCCCGCCCGGGTGATCGGCTCCGTCGTCTACCCGGCCGCGATCCTCACCGAGCCCGGCGTGGTCAAGGTGGTGGAGGGCAACCGCTACACCCTGGGCGAGCCGGACGGCTCCACGAGCGCCCGCGTCCAGGGCCTCTCGGACCGGCTCGTCGCGGCGGGCTTCAAGTCGCCGGTGATCGGTGACATCCGGGCGGAGATCTGGCTCAAGCTCTGGGGCAACCTCAGCTTCAACCCGATCTCGGCGCTCACCCACGCGACGCTCGTCGACATCTGCCAGTTCCCCGACACGCGGGCGCTGGCGCGCTCCATGATGGAGGAGGCGCAGACGATCGCGAACTCCCTCGGCATCACCTTCCGGGTGGACATCGACCGGCGGATCGCCGGCGCCGAGAAGGTCGGCGCGCACAAGACCTCGATGCTGCAGGACGTGGAGGCCGGCCGCCCCATCGAGCTCGAGGCGCTGGTCGGCTCGGTGATCGAGCTCGGCCGCCTCACCGGCACGGCGACCCCCCACATCGACACGGTCTACGCCCTGATGCGCCTCCTCGCCCAGAGCCTCGGCAAGGCCAACGGCCGGCTCTCGATCCAGGGCGCCTGAGGCGGGGGCCGGAGGATCGGCCCGGTCGGGAGAGGGGCGCCGCCTCAGATCTCGATCTCGGTGCCGACCTCCACGAGCTGGCGGGTCGGGACGCAGAAGAAGGCGCCGGTACGGGCGCCGTTGCGCTGCATGAAGGCGAACAGCTTCTCGCGCCAGTTCGACATCCCGCGGTGGTTGCTCTTCGGGATGATCGTCTCGTGGCCGATGAACACGGTGAGGTCGTCGATGAAGTGGGCGGGCAGCTTGCCGGCGCCCACCGCGCAGGCGAGGCCCTCGGGGATCGAGGCGTCCTGCATGAAGCCGTAGCGCAGGGTGATGCGGTAGATCCCGGCCGCGATCCGCGTCACCTCCGCCCGCTCCGACTGGGGCACCGTCGGGCTCTCCTCGTAGAGGGCGGTGACGATGAGGATGCGCTCGTGCAGGGCGTGGCTGCGCTCCAGGAAGCGGGAGAGGTGGAGCGGCATGCCGTGGGTGGCCGAGGACAGGAAGGCGGCGGCCCCCGGCAGCCGCAGGGGCCGCTCGCGCCGGATCCGCTCCAGGAAGTCCGCCTCGGACTGCCGGTGCGCCGTGCGGGCCTCCTCCACCAGGGCGGTGCCCTTGCGCCAGGTCAGCATCATGGTGGCGACCGCGGCGGCGAGCACCAGCGGGAACCAGCCGCCCTCGACGAGCTTCACGCTGTTCGCCCCGAGGAAGACGAGGTCGATCGCGAAGAAGAAGCCGTTGAGCAGGACGACCGCCACGGGGTTGTAGCCCCACTTGAGGGCGATCAGCGCGGCGAGCAGGGTGGTGATCGCCATCAGGAGCGAGACCGCGATGCCGTAGGCGCCGGCGAGCGCGTCGGACGAGCCGAACACCACGACCGCCGTCAGGGTGGCGATCGCCAGCAGCCAGTTCACGGCGGGCACGTAGATCTGCCCGCGCTCGTCCTTGGCGGTCTGCACGATGTGCATGATCGGCAGGAAGCCGAGCTGGATCGCCTGCTGGGTGAGGGAGAACACGCCCGAGATGATCGCCTGCGAGGCGATGACGGTGGCGAGGGTCGCCAGCCCGATCAGCGGATAGTGCGCCCAGTCCGGCGCGAGGCGGTAGAACGGGTTCTCGATGGCGTCGGGCTCGGCGAGCAGCACCGCGCCCTGGCCGAAGTAGTTGATCACCAGCGCCGGCAGCACCAGGGCGAACCAGGCCGCGCGGATCGGCTTGACGCCGAAATGCCCGAGGTCGGCGTACATGGCCTCGCCCCCCGTCACCGCCAGGAAGGCGGCGCCGAGCATCGCGAAGCTGACGTGGAAGCCCGCGTGGAGCAGGAAGTCCACGGCCCGCAGCGGGTTGGCGGCGGCGAGGATCTCGGGGTGGTGGAGGATGCCGCCGATGCCGAGCAGCGTCAGCACCGCGAACCAGAGCAGCATCACGGGCCCGAAGATGCGGCCGATGAAGGCGACGCCCTTGCTCTGCACGAGGAACAGCCCGACCAGGATCACCAGGGTGATCGGCACCACGAAGCGCCCGAGCGCCGGCGCGTCGACCTTCAGGCCCTCGACCGCCGACAGCACCGAGATCGCGGGCGTGATCGCCCCGTCGCCGTAGAGGAGCGCGGCGCCGACGAGGCCGACCACGAGGAGCAGCGCCTGCGGCGTGTGGGGCTTGGCGTGGCGGGCGCCGAGCAGCGCCAGCATCGCGACGATGCCGCCCTCGCCGCGGTTGTCGGCCCGCAGGATCAGCACCGCGTACTTCAGGGACACGATGAGGATGAGCGCCCACAGGATCAGCGAGACCGCGCCCACCACCGCGATCGGCGCGGCCCCGCCGCCCGGGCTCGCCGCCCGCACCGCCTCCTTGAAGGCGTAGAGCGGGCTCGTGCCGATGTCGCCGTAGACGACGCCGAGCGCCCCGAGGAGCAGGGTCGGCTTGAGGGCGCCCCGCCCGTGCGCGCTCCCCGTCTCCGGGGGTGCCTGCGGGGGGGCTTGCATCGACTGGACCTCGGCCACGGCACGGCTCCCCGCACCGGGACGCGGGCCCGGCTTGGCGGGTAGGTATCGGCGGCCGCGGGGGCGTCCAGGGCGGGCGCATGGAATTCGCGGGGATTTGTTCGGCGCAGGGCCCTCAGACCACCGCGAAGCCTTCCGGCCAGCCGGCGCCCCGGGCGATCACCGCCACCGGCGACCCCGCGTGGCGGCCGATCGCCTCCGCCACCGTCCCGGGCGGGGTCGGCGCGCCGGGGCTCTCGCTCACCACGAGGCCGGCGAGGGCGATGCGGTGGGCCCGCAGGGTCTCGACGGCGGTCAGCGCGTGGCTGATCGCCCCGAGGTAGCTGCCGGAGACGAGGAGGGCCGGCAGGCCGAGGGCCGCGAGCCAGTCGAGGCCGGTAGCCTCGGGGGTGACCGGGCTCATCAGGCCGCCGACGCCCTCGATGAGGAGCGGCGTGCCGGGCCGCGCCGCCGCGGCGTGGGCGGCGCACCAGGCGACGAGCTCGGGCAGCGCGAGGCTCCGGCCCTCGCGGGCGGCGGCGAGATCGGGGGCGAGCGGCGCCGCGAAGCGCCAGGGCGAGCAGGCCGCCACCGTCTCGGGCGTGACCGCGAGCCCCTGGGCGGCGAGGAGGCGGGCGGTGTCGCTCTCCGCGAAGGCGGAGTCGGTGAGCGGCGGCACGCCGCTCGCGAGGGGCTTCAGCACCCGCGGCGGGCGCCCCAGCGCCCGCAGGTGCCGGGCGAGCGCCGCGGTGACGTAGGTCTTGCCGATCTCCGTGCCGGCCCCCGCGACGAAGAGCGCCGGCGCGGGGCTCACTTCTCGACGAAGGCCTTCTCGATGACGAAGTGGCCGGCCTCGCCGTGGTTGCCCTCCTCGTACCCGCCCTCCGTCAGGAGCTCGCGGGTGTCGCGGATCATCTCGGGGCTGCCGCACAGCATGAAGCGGTCGTTCTCGATGGCCATCGGGGGCAGGCCGATATCCTCGAACAGCTTGCCGGAGGTCATCAGGTCGGTGATGCGGCCGCGGTTGCGGAACGGCTCGCGGGTGACCGTCGGGTAGTAGATGAGCTGCTGCGAGATCATCTCGCCGAGGAACTCGTGCTTCGGGAGCGTCTCCGTGATGGTCTCGCCGTAAGCGAGCTCCTGCACCTGCCGGCAGCCGTGCACCAGCACCACCTTCTCGAAGCGGTCGTAGGTCTCAGGGTCCTTGATGATCGACAGGAAGGGCGCGAGCCCGGTGCCGGTGCCGAGGAGGTAGAGGTGGCGGCCGGGCATGAGGTTGTCGAGCACCAGCGTGCCGGTGGGCTTCTTGCCGACGATGATCGGGTCGCCGACCTTGAGGTGCTGCAGCTTGCTCGTGAGGGGGCCGTTCGCCACCTTGATCGAGAAGAACTCCAGCTCCTCCTCGTAGTTGGCAGAGACCACCGAGTAGGCGCGCAGCAGCGGCCGCCCCTCGACCTCGAGGCCGATCATCGTGAATTCGCCGTTGCGGAAACGGAACGAGGGATCGCGGGTCGTGCGGAAGGAGAAGAGCGTGTCGGTCCAGTGGTGCACCGCCAGGACCCGCTCCTCGTTGTACTTGCTCATCGGTTCTTCCGTCCCCGAATGCGTCCGAATCTGTTCCCGCTCGCGCCCGCGTTGTTTCGCACCTGCGGCAGGCGCGTCAAGGCATGGCAGGCATTCGGGGAAAGCGTCGCAGGCAACCTCCCAAACCGACTCCTAAGTCCCGCTGCGTCCCGCCGCCGCGAAGGCGAGGGTGAGGTCGAACGCCTCGGCGATGCTCTCGTGCCACAGGGAGACGGGCGTCGGCCGGTCGAGGTGGAGCGCCCCGTCCGTCTCGGGGCCGGCGGCCATCAGCGTCGCCCCGTGCTTGGCCGCGAGGCCCCGCATCGGCCCGTTGCGGGCGAGGCAGCGCACGTGCAGGTCGCCGACGCCGCGGTTGCGGGCGGCCGCCTCGATGCGGGCGAACAGCGCGGAGCCGAGGCCGCGGCGGCGAAACCCCCGCTCCACCGCAAAGGCCGCCTCCGCCTCCCCGCCGAGGGGCCGGCCGAGGCGCCGCGGGCCACCCGGCCGCAATTCGCCGAGGCCCCGCAGGGTGCCGTCCACGAAGGCGCCGAAGGCGAGGCCCTCGGCGGTCGCGGCCTGCTCCGCGTAGGCGCGCACGCCCCGCTCGCTCACCGCCCCCATGAAGCGGTTGGCGCGCGTCTCGGGGTCGAGGCGCAGGAAGTAGGCGAGGATGGCCGCGCGGTCGCTCGGCCAGAGGCGCCGCACCGTGATCGGGTCGGTCGCGTATCGGGGCATTGCCATGCCGGTCTCCGGTGTGGTGCTGCGAGCCTGCGCATCGCTGCGCGGGGCTCGGGCACGGGATCCGGACGTTTCTTCCCGAGGCCACGGGGGCCGAGGGCCCGACCCGCTAGGTCAAGGTTGGCCCGGCGCTGATGTGCCATCGCGCTTCCGGTTGTGCAATGCAGCAAAACGACCTAGGCAATCTGCGGAACCATCCGGTACCGGGGTGACGCAGCCGGGTCCCGTTCATCCTGGGTTGCGCATGCTCGGAGCCGGCGCGGAGCGCGCGTTCCGTCGCGAACCTGGGAAGAGCCGTGAGCCAGACCTCGAGACCGCTCCCCTCCGCGGAGGCCCGCGCCAGCGCCGTCTCGCCCGGGCCCGTCCACGAGCGCTACGAGGCGCTGATCGGGGCGGGCACCATCGAGCGCGATCCCGCGCAGGTGAAGCTGGTGCGCGCCCTCGACCGGCTGGTCGGCGACCTCGAGCGCCGGCGCCGCGCCCGCAAGGGCAGCGCCCTGGGCTGGCTGTTCGGCCGCCGGGATGCCGAGGCCGGGCCCCCGAAGGGGCTCTACATCTGGGGATCCGTCGGCCGCGGCAAGACCATGCTGATGGACCTGTTCCACGAGGCGGCGCCCGGCCCGAAGCGGCGGGTCCACTTCCACGGCTTCCTGGCCGACGCGCACGAGCGCATCCACGCCCACCGGCAGGCGCTCAAGCGCGGTGAGGCCAAGGGCGACGACCCGATCCCGCCGGTGGCCGACGCGCTGGCCGACGAGGCGACGCTCCTCTGCTTCGACGAGTTCACGGTGACCGACATCGCCGACGCGATGATCCTGGGGCGCCTGTTCGATGCCCTGTTCCGCCGCGGCGTCACGGTGGTGGCGACCTCGAACGTCGAGCCCGACCGGCTCTACGAGGGCGGCCTCAACCGGGCCCTGTTCCTGCCCTTCGTCGCGGAGCTGAAGGAGCGCGTCGAGGTGCTGCGCCTCGATGCGCGCACCGATTTCCGCCTGGAGAAGCTCGGCGGCGCCTCGGTCTACCACGTGCCCGCCGACGCGGCCGCGCGGGCGGCCCTCGACGGCGCGTTCCGGGCCCTCACCGGCCGGGCGACGGGCCGGCCCGCCACGCTCAGCGTGAAGGGCCACGCCGTGGCGGTGCCCGAGGAGGCGGCGGGCGTCGCCCGCTTCGGCTTCGCGGACCTCTGCGCGCAGCCCCTCGGCGCCGCCGACTACATGGCGCTCGCCCGCAGCTTCCACACGCTGATCGTCTCGGACATCCCCGTGATGGGCGAGGCGAACCGCAACGAGGCCAAGCGCTTCATCACCCTCGTCGACACCCTCTACGACGCCCACGTGAAGCTCGTCGCCTCGGCGGCGGCCGAGGCCCAGGACCTCTACACCGCGACGGACGGGCGCGAGGCCTTCGAGTTCGACCGCACCGTGTCCCGCCTCATCGAGATGCGGTCCTCCGAGTACCTCGCCCTGCCGCACGGCCGGGGCGACTCGGAGGCGAGCGGCGCCAGCACGGGCCTGGTGGAGACCTGAGGCGACGGCCGGCCGCACCGGCCGCCGGTGCGCGCGGGCAGGACGGTTGACCCGCCCGCATCGAGCGGGCGTGATCGGGCGGCACATCCCCACGCCGCCGCTCCGGCCTATCTCCCGGGTTGGAGGCGGTCCAGGAGAAGCAGTGACCGCTTCTCCGTCCGGACCGACGACATCATAAGGGCTTAGGGTCCGTCCGCCGGTTCCATAACCGGCGGACAGGCCCCAGGTCACACCCCGCAAGGCCCCGCATGCCCGCCTCCTCCTCCGCCCTGCGCCGCCCGATCGGGCTCGCCGGGCGGCCCTTCGCCGCCCTCACCGGCTCGCCGGCGGCCTTCGGCCTCCTCGCGCTGGCCCTGGTCTCGGGCGGCTGGAACTATGCGGCGGGCGAGGCGGCCCGGGCCGCGATCGAGCGGGGCAACGGCACCGTCGCGGGCGTGGAGCGGCTGCTCTCCGCCGTGAAGGACCTGGAGACCACGGAGCGCGGCTACGTCATCGTCGGCAGCGACACCTACCTGGCCGCCTACGAGGCCGCGGGGGGGACCATCGCGGCGGACCTCGCGGCGCTGGGGCCGGTGGCGCGCACGGCCGAGGGGGGCAGCCCGCTCGCGGACCTCGTGGCCGAGAAGCAGGCCTTCGCGACGCGGGCCGTGGCGCTGCGGCGCGAGCAGGGCTTCGAGGCGGCCACCGCCCTGGTTCGGACCGGCGAGGGCAAGCGCCTGATGGATGCGGTCCGGGCCCGCAGCGCCGCGATCCAGGCCGCCACCACGGCGCGCCTCGCGGCTTTGCGCACGCGCGACCGGACCCGGTCGCTCGCTCTCTCGCTCCTGGCCGGCGCCGCGGCGCTCGCCGCCATCGCGCTCCTCGCCCGCCTCGCCCTGGTGCGCCGGCGGGAATCCCTGCGCATGTCCGCCCTCCTCGACGGGGTGCTGGCCAACGCCCCCGTGGGCCTCGGCTTCCTCGACCGCGAGCTGAAGATCCGCCACATGAACCGGGCGCTCGCCACCATGAGCGAGCGCGGCTTCGGGGCCGACCTCGGGGCGCCGATCTGGGCCATGCTGCCGACCCTGCGAGAGACGCTGGCCCCTAAGCTCGCCGCCGCCCTGGAATCGGGCCTCGTCACCCCGGACGTGCCCGTGGCGGTGCCGGCCCCGAGCGCCCCGGGCGGGGTGCGCCACTTCTCGATGAGCTTCTACCCCCTGCGCGGCGGCGACGCGGACCCGGCGGTGGAGGGCGTCGGCCTCGTCGTGTCGGACGAGACCATCCGGCGCCTCGCCGAGGAGCGGACCTCCCGCAGCGAGGAGCGCTTCCGCTCCCTCATCGAGGCGAGCGCGGCGATCGTCTGGACGGCGTCGGCCGCGGGCGAGCTGCATCCGCGCCAGACCGGCTGGACCCGGTTCACCGGCCAGGACGAGGCGGCCTATGCGGGGCTCGGCTTCCTCGACGCCGTGCTGCCCGAGGACCGGCCCCACACCCAGGCCGCCTGGCGCCACGCCGTCGCGACCCTCAGCCCCTACGAGACCGAGCACCGGCTGCGCCGCAGCGACGGCGTCCTGCGCCACATGGCCGTGCGCGCCGTGCCGATCCTCAACCCGGACGGCTCCTTGCGCGAGTGGGTCGGCACCCACACCGACATCACCGCCCGCAAGGAGGCCGAGGCCGCCACCGCCGCCGCCAAGGAGGCCGCCGAGGAGGCGAACCGCGCCAAGAGCCAGTTCATCGCCAACATGAGCCACGAACTGCGCACGCCGCTCTCCGCCGTCATCGGCTACGCCGAGATGCTGCAGGAGGAACTGGAGGACTTGGGCGAGCCGGCGCTCATCGCCGACATGGGCAAGATCGAGGCGAATGCCCGCCACCTCCTCGGGCTGATCAACGACGTGCTCGACCTCTCGAAGATCGAGGCGGAGCGCGTCGAGATCTTCGCCGAGGACTTCTCGGTCGCCGAGATGGCCGCGGAGGTCGCCTCCACCGTCGAGGGGCTCGTGGCCAAGAAGGGCAACGTCCTCGAACTCACCGTCGCGGCGGATGCGGGCCTTGCCCACACCGACGTGACGAAGCTCCGCCAGTGCCTGATCAACCTCCTGAGCAACGCCGCGAAGTTCACCGAGAACGGCCGCATCGGGCTCGCCGTCGACCGCGCGGGCGAGAGCCTGCGCTTCGCCGTCTCCGACACCGGCATCGGCATGAACCCGGAGCAGGTCGGGCGCCTGTTCGAGCGCTTCATCCAGGCCGACGCCTCGACCACCCGCCGCTTCGGGGGCACCGGCCTCGGCCTCGCCATCACCCGCGCCTTCGCGCACATGCTCGGCGGCGAGGTGACGGTGGAGAGCCGCGAGGGGGCGGGCACCACCTTCACCCTGACCCTGCCGGCCCGCTACGCGCCCCCGCCCGAGGCCGAGGCGCCGGAGGCGGGCGCCCCGGCGGATCCGGCCGCGCCGGCGGACGGGGCCGCCATCCTCGTGATCGACGACGACGCGGCGACCCGCGAGCTCCTCGCGCGCTTCCTCGAGCGCGACGGCTTCCGCGTGGCCACCGCGAGCGACGGCCGCGCCGGGCTGGAGCAGGCGCGGCGCCTGCGGCCGCGGGCGATCCTCCTCGACGTGACCATGCCCCACCTCGACGGCTGGTCGGTGCTGCGGGCGCTGCGCGCCGACCCCGACCTCGCCCAGACGCCCGTCGTGATGGTGACGGTCCTCGACGAGGAGACGCTGGCCTTCTCGCTCGGCGCCACCGACTACCTGCACAAGCCGATCGAGTGGGCCCACCTCAAGGCCGTGATGGACCGCTTCCGGCCCGCCGCGGGCGGCCCCGTGCTGGTGGTGGAGGACGACGCGGACGCCCGCGCCCGCCTCGTCGTCACCCTGGAGCGGGAGGGCGTGCCGGTGCGCGCCGCCGAGCACGGGGCCCGGGCGCTCGAGGCGGTGGAGGCCGAGCGGCCGGGCCTGATCCTCCTCGACCTGATGATGCCCGAGATGGACGGCTTCACCTTCCTGCGCCACCTGCGGATGCAGGCCGCCTGGCGCGACATTCCCGTGGTGGTGCTGACCGCCAAGGACATCACCCCCGAGGACCGCCGCCGCCTCGCCGGCCAGGCCGACCGCGTCATCTCCAAGGGCTCCCTCAGCCTCGCGGACCTGGCGCGGGAGGTGCGGGGCTTGGTGGGGGGCGAGCCGGGGTGAGCGGTCGCTTGCCCGTGCCCCGCGAGCATCCTACCTTCATCGGATGTCGGTCGAAGTCGTCTACCTGCTGCGCAAGGACGTCGCGCGCCCGGATCTGGATGATCTGGACGACGTGCGGCTGACGGCTGCCGCGCGGACCGACGAGGGTGCCGACCTGCCGGCCGGGTCCGAGGGCACGGTCGTCGGCGTCTGGCGCGACGAGGGGCTCTTCATCGTCGAGTTCGCCGAGCCGGTCGCCGGTCTCGCCACGGTGCCGGGCAGCATCCTGACCCGCGTCGGACCGAGCCGCGGCCCAAGCGCCGGGCCTTGACCCTCCCGGGCGCTCCGACGCGGTTCCTGATCGCGGCGGAGAAGCTGACCGCCTACCTCCTCAATCCCGCGCACCCCCGGGGCGGCGCCAAGGCGAGATTCTTCCTGGCCTTCGGCTTCGTGCCCGACGCGCCCGAGGTCCTGGCCCGCAGTCTTCTTGCTCACGCGGATCCGGTGCGCTTCGCCGCCTCCAGCGTCACGCCGCGGGGCCATGTCGCCCTCGTCTTCGAAGGCGTCCTGGTGGTTCCGGACGGACGGGACCCGCGGATCCGCTCCGTCTGGCAGGTCGACGAGGCGGGCATCGCGCGCCTCGTCACGGCCGTGCCGCTGACCTGACGCGCCCTCAGGCCGAGTAGCTGCCGTGGCAGTGCTTGAACTTCTTGCCCGAGCCGCAGGGGCAGGGCTCGTTGCGGCCGACGCGCCCCCAGGTGGTGGTGTCGGTGGGGTCGCGCTCCAGCACCGCGGCGTCGGCCGAGAGGCCCTGCGCGGCGTAGCCGTAGGCGCCGCCCCCGCCGCCGTCGCTGCCGGAGCCCTGCGGGGCCATCTCGTTCTCGCCCGTGACCGGGTCGAGGTGCTGGGCGAACATCGGGGGCAGGGCGGGGGCCGGCTCCGGCTCCTGGTACATGATCTCGATGCGCGAGAGCTGGCCGGTCACCTGCTCGCGCAGGTTCGCCACGAGGCCGTTGAAGAGGTCGAACGCCTCCGACTTGTACTCGTTGAGCGGGTCGCGCTGGGCGAAGCCGCGCCAGCCGATCACCTGGCGCAGGTGGTCGAGGGTGACGAGGTGCTCGCGCCAGAGGTGGTCGAGGGTCTGCAGCAGCACCTGCTTCTCGATGTAGGTCATCACCTCCGGCGAGTTCTTCTCGGTGCGGGTCACGTAGGCCTCGTCGGCGGCCTTGCGCAGGCGCTCGCGCATCTCCTCGTCGGCGATGCCCTCCTCCTTGGCCCAGTCCTCCACGGGCACGTCGAGGTTGAGCACGTGCGTGACCTGCTCGCGCAGGCCCGCCACGTCCCACTGCTCCGCGTAGGCGTTCTCGGGGATGTGGCGCGCCACGAGGTCCTCGATGACGCCGTGGCGCATGTCGTCGACGGTGTCGCGCACGCTCTCCTGGCCCATGAAGTCGCGGCGCTGCTCGAACACGACCTTGCGCTGGTCGTTCATGACGTTGTCGTACTTGAGCACGTTCTTGCGCATGTCGAAGTTGCGCGCCTCGACCTTCTGCTGCGCCTTCTCGATGGCCTTGTTGATCCAGGGGTGGATGATCGCCTCGCCCTGCTCCAGGCCGAGCTTCTGCAGCATGCCGTCCATGCGGTCCGAGCCGAAGATCCGCATGAGATCGTCCTGCAGGGACAGGTAGAACTTCGAGCGGCCGGGATCGCCCTGGCGGCCGGAGCGGCCGCGCAGCTGGTTGTCGATGCGGCGTGATTCGTGGCGCTCGGTGCCGATGATGTAGAGGCCGCCGGGCAGGTCCCGCTTGCGGCCGGCCGCCGGGTCGGCGGGCTCGCCCGAGCCCAGCACCTTGGTGCGGTTCTCCGCGATCTCGGCCTTGATCGCCTCGATCCGCGCCTCGCGCTCGGGACCCTCGGGCACGTCCGCGAGCTCCTTCTCGACGCGCATCTCGATGTTGCCGCCGAGCTTGATGTCGGTGCCGCGCCCGGCCATGTTCGTGGCGATCGTGATGGCGCCCGGCACGCCGGCCTCCGCCACGATGTAGGCCTCCTGCTCGTGGAAGCGGGCGTTCAGCACCGCGAAGCGCTTCGTCACCCGGCCCTCGCGGGCGGCGGCGTAGACGTCCGTCAGCGCGTTCGGGTCGGAATAGTCGAGGAGCTTGTAGCCGGCCTTCTTGAGGAGCTCGGCGAGGTACTCGGACTTCTCGATCGAGCCGGTGCCGACCAGGATCGGCTGGTGGCGGGCATGCGCCTTGTCGATCTCGGCGATGATGCCCTGGTACTTCTCCTCGACGGTGCGGTAGACCTCGTCGTCCTCGTCGACGCGCTCGACTTCCTTGTTGGTCGGGATGTCGACCACCTCGAGCTTGTAGATCTCGGCGAACTCGTCGGCCTCGGTCGAGGCGGTGCCGGTCATGCCGGCGAGCTTCCTGTAGAGGCGGAAGTAGTTCTGGAAGGTGATCGAGGCGAGCGTCTGGTTCTCGGGCTGGATGGTGACCCGCTCCTTGGCTTCCAGCGCCTGGTGGAGGCCCTCCGAGTAGCGCCGGCCCTGCATCATGCGGCCGGTGAACTCGTCGATGATCACCACCTCGTCGTTCTTGACGATGTAGTCCTTGTCGCGCGTGAACAGGGTGTTGGCCCGCAGCGCCTGGTTGACGTGGTGGACGAGGCTGACGTTGTGCGCGTCGTAGAGGTCGCCTTCCTTGAGGAGCCCGGCCTCGCGCAGGGCCTCCTCGATGAACTCGTTGCCCTCCTCGGTCAGCGACACGGTGCGCTGCTTCTCGTCGAGGTCGTAGTGCTCGCGCACGAGCCGGGGCATCAGCGCGTCGACGGAGACGTAGAGCTCCGAGCGGTCGTCCACGGGCCCTGAGATGATCAGCGGCGTGCGCGCCTCGTCGATCAGGATCGAGTCCACCTCGTCGACGATGGCGAAGTTGTGCCCCCGCTGGCTCAGCTGGGACATCTCGTACTTCATGTTGTCGCGCAGGTAGTCGAAGCCGAACTCGTTGTTGGTGCCGTAGGTGATGTCGCAGGCATAGCTCGCCTTGCGCTGCTCGTCGTCGAGCCCGTGCACGATGATGCCGACGCTGAGCCCCAGGAACTTGTAGACCCGGCCCATCCACTCGGCGTCGCGGGAGGCGAGGTAGTCGTTCACGGTGACGACGTGGACGCCCTTGCCCTCCAGCGCGTTGAGGTAGACCGGCAGGGTCGCGACGAGCGTCTTGCCCTCGCCGGTCTTCATCTCGGAGATGCCGCCCTCGTGCAGCACCATGCCGCCGATGAGCTGCACGTCGAAGTGGCGCTGGCCGAGCACGCGCTTGGCGGCCTCGCGCACCGTGGCGAAGGCGGGGACCAGGATGTCGTCGAGGCTCTTGCCGCCCGCGAGGTCCGCCTTCAGGGCGTCGGTGCGGGCGCGCAGCTGGTCGTCGGTGAGCGCCGCGATCTCGGCCTCCAGCGCGTTGATCGCCGCGACGCGGGGACGGTAGCCCTTGACGCGCCGGTCGTTGGACGAGCCGAAAATCTTCTTGGCGAGGGCACCGAGCATCGTGAACCTGCGGACGAGCCGGCCCTCCGGGGCCGACGTGGGAGACGTTTGGGCGGGCTTATAGAGGTAATCCTCGGGGGGCGCATCTAAAAGAGGCCGCCCGTCAAGCCGTCCCGCCCGGGCCGTGATCGGGGCTCGGGCAGGGCCCGCCGGCACCCGCCCCCGCAATCGGAGGATGCGCGCGGCGCGGGCCGTGCCACACTGCGCCCGCGGCTTTGCGGGAGCGTGATCCATGGCCCAGCGCAGGA
Source organism: Methylobacterium sp. A54F (assembly GCF_053346035.1). NCBI lineage: Bacteria > Pseudomonadati > Pseudomonadota > Alphaproteobacteria > Hyphomicrobiales > Methylobacteriaceae > Methylobacterium > Methylobacterium sp. A54F. Next base: position 291,319 of record NZ_JBKFBF010000001.1, read on the forward strand.
CGAACGAGCGCGTGCCCGACTTCTCGGGCCATCCGGACCTCGTCGTGATCTATCTCGGGATGCGGGTCGGCGCGCTGCGCGGCCTCCGGACGCTCCTGGGCTTCGGCCCGCGCATCGACCGGGCCGGGGCCGGGCGGCCCGAGGGCCTCCTGCACTACGAGAACAACATCATCTTCAGCCTGTTTCCCCTGCACGTCGGCATGCGCTGGTACTGGCGGGACCTCGACAGCCTCACGGCCTGGGCCAAGTCCGAGCCCCACCGGAACTGGTGGCGGGACTACCTGAAGGACAGCGGCGGCACCGAGATCTGGCACGAGACCTATCACATGCGCGGCGGCATGGAGGCGATCTACCTCGACGTGGGCCGGCCGGTCGGCTTCGCGGGATTCCTGCCGATGCAGCCGGCGCGCGGCTCGATGGCGACGCGCCACCGGGCACACGCGACGGCCGATCTCGGCGGCCTCGCCCCCGAGAACCCGCCGGATGCGGGACCCGCGCAGACGCCCGCTCCCTGAACGACGGCCCGCTCACGATGCGGTGGCCGGGATCCCGGCCACGCTTGCGTTCGGGGCACGGGGGCGCCACCTGTGCGGCCGCGCAGGACGAATCGCGCGAGACACGAGACCCCGGCCGCCCGGCCGCAAGGGGCGCAGCCTTTCCCCCAAGGACGGACCCTCCATGCCGATGCCCATCCTCCTCCGGCGCGCCAGCGCCAGTGCCCTGGCTCTCGCCCTCGCGCTTCCGGGCGCGGCGCTCGCGCAAACCCCGGCAGGACAAGCGACAGCCGGACAGGGGCAGTCCGCACCCGCGGCCCAGGCCGCCGCACCCGTCGCGCCCGAGACGGTGATCGCGACCGTGAACGGCACGCCGGTCACGCAAGGAGACCTCGCGGTGGCGGCCGACGATCCGGCCCTGTCCCTCCCGGGGGTGGACGAGGAGCAGAAGAAGAAGCTCCTCGTGGACTACATGATCGACCTGAAGGTCGGCGCCCAGGCGGCCGAGGCCGCCAAGGTCGGCGATACCCCGGACTTCAAGCGCAAGCTCGCCTACTTCCGCGACAAGCTGCTTCTCGACGAGTACCTGGAGCGCGAGGCCAAGAAGGCGGTGACGCCGCAGGCCGCGCAGTCGCTCTACGACCAGACCGTCAAGCTGATGAAGCCCGAGGAGGAGGTGCATGCCCGCCACATCCTCGTCGACAACGAGGCCGAGGCGAAGAAGATCGCCGCCCGCATCAAGGGCGGCGAGGACTTCGCCAAGGTCGCCGCGGAGGCCTCGAAGGATCCGGGCTCGAAGGCGGAGGGCGGCGATCTCGGCTGGTTCACGAAGGAGCGCATGGTGGCGCCCTTCGCGGAGGCCGCCTTCAAGCTCCCCGTGGGCCAGGTCTCCGACCCGGTGAAGACCCAGTTCGGCTGGCACGTCATCAAGGTCGAGGAGAAGCGCACGAAGCCGGTGCCGACCTTCGACGCCCTCAAGGAGCAGATCGACCAGCACCTGGTGCGCACCGCCCAGCAGGACCTGATCCTGAAGCTGCGCGGCGACGCCAAGGTCGAGCGGACCGACGCGGCCCCCGCCGAGGCGGCGCCCGCCGGCGAGACCAAGAAGCCCTGAAAGGGCAGGCCCCGAGGAGCCGTGCTGCGGGCGGGGGGCGCGTCGTGACGTCCCGGCCCTCCTCGCCGCCGCCGGCCGGGATGCTTAGATAGGGGGCTCGACGACAGGGAGCGGACGACCCATGACCGATACCGCAGGCTCGCCGCGTGCGGGCAAGGGCAAGCAGGCCCCCGGCAGCGAGGCGACCGGCAAAGGTGCGCCCAAGGACGCGCCGATCAAGGCTGCGCCGAACAAGGGTACGGCGAAGCCGGCCGCCGGAGCCTCGCCGGAGACGGCTTCCGGCGCTTCTCCCAAGGCCCCTCCGAAGACCTCGCCGCGCGAGGCGGCCGTCGAGGCGCTGATGCGGCTCGCCGCCGAGCAGCCCTGGAACGACATCGAGATCGGCGACATTGCCCGCGAGGCCGACCTCAGCCTCGCGGAGCTGCGCGACCTGTTCCCCTCGAAGGGCGCCGTCCTCGGCGGCCTGTCGCGGATCATCGACCGGAAGGTCCTCGAGGGCGACGGCTCGGACCTCGCCGAGGAGCCGACCCGCGAGCGCCTGTTCGACGTGCTGATGCGCCGCCTCGACGCGATGACGCCCTACAAGCCGGCCCTGCGCCGGATCTCGTTCGCGCTGCGCGGGGACCCGCTCTCGGTCCTGGCGCTCAACGGCGTCGCCCTCAACTCCCACCGCTACATGCTGGCCGCGGCCGGCATCGACACGGAGGGGCCCCTCGGGCGCCTGAAGCTGCAGGGCGTGGTGATCGCCTTCGCGCGGGTGGTGGATACCTGGCTCGAGGACGACGACCCGTCGCTTGCCCGCACCATGGCGCGCCTCGACAAGGAGATCCGCAAGGGCGAGCGCTTCATGGAGCGCGCCGAGGACGCCCGGCGCCTCACCGCCCCGTTCCGGGCGCTGGGCCGCTCCGTCCTGGAGCGCCGCCCCCGCCGCAGCCGCCCGGACAACGAGGACGACGGCAACCCGCTGGGCGGCGACCCGGCCGCGGCGATCTGAGGGGGCCGGGAGGCACGCGCATCCCGGTTACCCGCGCTGGCGCCTGGGCTGCCGACGAGTTCAGGCGACCGGCCCCTCGCCGGAGCCAGCGACCTGGCAGCTCGCAGGTGTCGTCGAGCCGCTGTCAGGCCGACCGCTTGCCGACGCCGGAGCCCTTGGTCGCCCGGGTCGTGCGCTCGCGCGTTGCCCCTTTCGCTGCGCCGCCCGGCGTCCGCGCCGGCTTCTCGGTCAGCTTGCGCCGGATGCGGGCGATCCGATCTTCAAGGACATCCTCGGATGCCTGCACCTCGGTGGCCTGAACCTGCAGGGCCGCCTCTCGCAGGATCCTGTTGATCCGCGTCTGCCATCCTCGCCCGGTCAGTTTGAACACCGAGACCACGTCGGGATCGAGCTGCATCGTGACCGGGGCCGCAGCTTTCGGGCTGGCTGGGCGGTCGCGTCGCGTCAAGGCCTCGAACAGGGAGGGCGGCAGAACCTCGCCTGCCGGCCGTAAGGCCGCCAGTTGGGCATCCGACAGCTCTGCCGCATCGGGATCGTTGGCGATGGCCTCCTGCAGGCGCGCCTCCTCGCTGTCGGACAATGGCTCGATCGCAGCCGGTTCAGATCTGCGCGGCATAGGCCTTCCTCTCGCGGTTGCTGGCTCGGCGCAGGCTGATCGCCAGGATCGTACCGTCGGGATCGACACCGAAGATCAAGGTCACGAGCGTTCCGTCAAGGCGCCCGATCGCCATGAACCGCTTGTCGCCGCGCTTCCCGTCGTAGCTCGACGAGACACGGGACGTGGCCCACTCGAAGCGGTCACGGGCATCGGCGAAATCGAGGCCGTGGCCCTCCGGTTCGGGCTTCAGGTTGCGAGCCCGCTTCGGCTCGTGCCAGCGCATGGTCTTGCGCAAGGGACATCCACATGTTCGGGCATCGCCGTCCTGCCCAGATCCAGGTGCCCGAATCCGAGGGGAACGCGCGTGAAGGGATACCGGGGCTGAGCCGCGCCGGCTTTCAGCGCGACCTAGTCCGGTTTTGCCGGTCGGCAGCCGAGGGCTTCGCGCACCGTGTCGGCGACGGCGCCGTCACGCAGGTCCTGCGGGATGAGGTGCGCGTCGGGCTCCAGGCCGGATGCCGCCCGGGGGTCCTCCGCGGGGTCGCTCGCCAGCACGATGCGCAGGGCCGGGCGGAGGGCGCGAGCCTCGACGGCGAGCTGGGAGCAGCACAGCTCGCCCTGCAGGGAGACGTCGGCCACCAGCACGTCGACCGGCAGGCCGAGGACGAGCACCGCGAGGGCATCCACGCCGCAATCGCAGGCCGTGGCCTGGTAGCCGGCCCGGCGAACCTGCGCGGCCACCTCGTCGCGCCAGCGCTTCTGCCGGCCCGCGACGAGAACCTGCACCCTGTAGGCGCCGCCCTGGTGGGGCACGGATCTCATGAAAGCGGGGGCGACATCAGGGCTGGGCATCCCGGGCTCGAAGGCACGTTCGCTTTGCATCGCAACATGCTAGGCCGGGTTGGACGCATCGCACAAGCCCCCGTCGCAAAACTGCCGCAAAGCGGGCGGCGACGACGGGGGGCAGCGGCGAAAATTGCAGAGCCGGCATACGGTTGACGCGGGTGCGGAGCCCGGGGCAACAGGGCGGCGCCGCGCGCCCGCGGCGCAAGCCGGAGCCGTGGAAACGATGTCCTCGTCCAAGTCGTCGTCCAAGTCGCCCCCCGTCTCGCCGCTCGCACCCGAATCATATCCCGCCCTGCCGCCTGTCCCGGGCGTCGCGCTCGCCACCGCGCAGGCCGGCATCCGCTATTCCGGGCGCACCGACGTGCTCTACGTCGCCCTCGCGGAGGGCACCCGGGCGGCCGGCGTCTTCACCCGCTCGAAGTGCCCCTCGGCGCCCGTCGACTGGTGCCGCGCCGTGCTCGCGCGGGATTCTAATGGCCGGGATTCCGGTGGCTCGGCCCGCGCCCTCGTCGTCAATTCGGGCAACGCCAACGCGTTCACGGGCGCCAGGGGGCGGGACGCGGTGGCGCGCACCGCCGAGATCGCGGGCCGCGCGGCCGGCTGCGATCCGGAGGCGGTCCTCATCGCCTCGACCGGCGTGATCGGCGAGCCCCTCGACGCGGGCAGGTTCGAGGGCGTGCTCGACGCCTGCGCGGCCCGCGCGGGCACCCCCGAGGCGGCGGGTTCGGAGGCCTGGGCGGCGGCCGCGCAGGCGATCATGACCACCGACACCTTCCCGAAGCTCGCCACCCGCCGGGCCGCGATCGACGGCGTGCCGGTGACGCTCAACGGCATCGCCAAGGGCGCCGGCATGATCGCGCCCGACATGGCGACGATGCTGGCCTTCGTGTTCACCGACGCCGCCCTGCCGCAGCCGGTCCTGCAGGCGCTCCTCGGCGCGGGCGCGGACCGGAGCTTCAACTGCGTCACCGTCGACGGCGACACCTCGACCTCCGACACCCTGCTCCTGTTCGCCACGGGGGCGGCGGGCAACGAAGGGGTGAGGGAGGCGGCCGACCCGCGCCTCGCGGGCTTCCGGGCGGCCCTCGACGACCTCCTCGTGGAACTCGCCCAGCTCGTCGCCCGCGACGGCGAGGGCGCGCGCAAGTTCGTGACGGTCGAGGTCGAGGGTGCCGAGAGCGACGCCTCCGCGCGCCGCATCGCGCTGTCGATCGCCAACTCGCCCCTCGTGAAGACCGCGGTGGCGGGGGAGGATGCGAACTGGGGCCGCGTCGTGATGGCGGTCGGCAAGGCCGGCGAGCCCGCCGACCGCGACCGCCTCGCGATCTGGTTCGGCGACGTCCGCGTCGCCGTCGCGGGCGCCCGGGACCCGGATTACAGCGAGGCGGCGGCGAGCGCGATGATGCGCGCGCCGAACGTCACCGTGCGGGTCGACCTCGGCCTCGGGGAGGGCCGGGCCCGCGTCTGGACCTGCGATCTCACCAAGGGGTACATCGAGATCAACGGGGACTACCGGTCGTGAGGGCCGCGCTCGCCGGCCTCCTCCTGCTCGCCGCGGTTCCGGCCGCGGCCGCGGAGGGGGCGCCCACGGACGGCCTGATCCGGGTCGTCGGCCGGGCCCGCGCCGAATCGGCGCCGGACTTCGCCAGCGTCGAGATCGCCGTGGACACCCGCGGGACAACGCCGGCCGCGGCGCTGGACGGCACCAGCGCGGCCGCCGGACGGATCATCGCCCTCGCGTCGGAATTCGGCGCCGGCGCGGCCGATATCGGCACCACGGCGGTGACCCTCCAGCCCGTGACCCGCAGCGTCCGCGCCCCCGACGGCACGGTCACCGAGCGGCCCGACGGCTACCGCGCCGCCAATCAGGTTCGGGTGCGGCTCGCCGACATGGCCCGCCTCGGGGAGCTGATGCGCCGCGCCCTCGATGCCGGCGCGAACCGCATCGACGGCGTCACCTTCGGCCTCACCGACCCGGAGGCGGCCGAATCCGCCGTGCGGGTCGCGGCCATGAAGGATGCGCTGGCCCAGGCCGCCCGCCTCGCGGAGGCCGCCGGGGTGAAGCTCGGCCGCGTCGTCTCGATCCAGTCGCCGCCCCTCGCCGAGCGCGCGCCGCCGATGCCCTTCGCGGCCGCGCCGATGCGGGCCAAGGGCCGCGGCGCCGCCGTGCCCCTCGTGGCCGGGACCCTCGAGGCGAGCGCGGAGGTCGCCGCCGCCTTCGCGATCGCGCCGTGATGCGCCTCCTCCTCGTCGTCGCCGTCGCGCTCGTCGACGCGGACGGGCGCGTGCTCGTCTCCGAGCGCCCGCCCGGCAAGCAGCTCGCCGGCCTGTGGGAATTCCCCGGCGGCAAGATCGAGCCCGGGGAGCGCCCCGAGGAGACGCTGATCCGCGAGCTCGGCGAGGAGCTCGGCATCCGGGTCGAGGAGCCGTGCCTGGCGCCCCTCACCTTCGCGAGCCACGCCTACCCGGACTTCCACCTCCTGATGCCCCTCTACGTCTGCCGCCGCTGGACGGGCACGCCCCACTCCGCCGAGGGGCAGGCGCTGCGCTGGGTGCGCCCGCGCGACCTGCGCGATCTGGCCATGCCGCCGGCCGACGCGCCGCTGATCCCGTATCTGATCGACCTGCTGGGGCCGTGAGCGGCTCGGCGGCCTGAAGACGACCGGCTCGTCGGCCCGAGCGTAGAGGGGGGACGGCACGGACCGGCGAGCCGGAAGGCCGGTGATCAGGAAAGCCGGCGCTCCTCCGTTAGCCCGAGCCGGCGCGATCGACCTCACACGATCGCGTGTAGAGGTGGGAGGTTGCCCGCGGGGATTGTGGCGTCCCGGGTCACTCCGCGGCTTCCATCTGCGGCGCGTTGGGATCGACGTGCGGGAAGGTGCAGGTCACGCAGGTGCCGCGGTTGGGCGCCGTCTGCAGCGTGACGCGGCCCCCGTGCAACTCGACGAACGAGCGCACGATCGACAGCCCGAGGCCGACGCCGCGGTGGCGCGTGCCCAAGGTGTGGCTCTCGAAGCGGTCGAACACCCGCGCGGCGACCTCGGGCGGCATGCCGCGGCCCTCGTCGCGCACGGTGAGCACGAGGTCCGTGGCGGTGCGGCGGGCCTGCACCTCGACGCGCTGGCCCGGCGCCGAGAAGCCGACGGCGTTCGAGAGCAGATTGAACAGGACCTGCCGGACGCGCTTGCCGTCCGCCACCACGCTGCCGACGTCGTCGGGCACGTCCAGGGCGAGGGTGACGCCGGATTCGGCGAGACGATCCTCGATGCCGCGCACCGCTGCCTCGATGGTCAGCTGCACGTCGATGGTCTCGCGCTGCAGCTCGAGCGAGCCCGCGTCGATCGAGGCGAGATCGAGGATGTCGTTGATGATGACGAGGAGCGCGCCCGACGAGCGCATGATGTGATCGGAGTACTCGCGCTGGCGCGCGTTGAGGGCGCCGACCGTCTCGTCCCCGAGGAGCTGCGTGAAGCCGATGATGTTGGTGAGCGGCGAGCGCAGCTCGTAGGAGACGTGGTGCACGAAGGTGTCGCGCAGCTGCGCCGCCTTCTCGAGGGCGTCGTTCTTCTCGGTGAGCGCCCGCTCGACGTTGACGCTCGCGGTGACGTCGATGAGGGTCAGCAGGGTGGCGCCCTCGGGCAGGGGCTGGGCCGCGCAGTCGAGCACGGTGCCGTCCACCACTTCGAGGCGGCAGGCGAGCCCGGCGCGGGACTCGAGCCCGACCACCGCCTCGCGGATGTCCTCCCAGGGTTCCTCGGCGGGGGCGAGAGCGCGGCAGGCGGCGACCACGGCCTCGATGCGGGGGCGCGATTCGAGCGTCTCGGGGCCGAGGCGCCACACGGTCGCGAAGGCGCGGTTGGCGAAGGTGAGGCGCCCGTCCGCCCCGAACACCGCCACCGGCTCCTTCAGGGTGTCGAGGGTCTCGGCCTGCACCCGCATCAGGGCGTTGACCCGGGATTCGAGCTTCATCCGGTCCGAGACGTCGTCGAACAGGTAGGTCAGCCCGCCCTGCGGGTTCGGGTCGGCGACGACCCGCAGCGTCCGGCCGTCCGGCAGGTACCACCAGGTCTCCTGCGCCTCCGCGGCGCGGTAGGCGGCGAGCACGCCCTGCTTCCAGGACCTGAAATCGGCCTGCTCGGGCAGCTTGCGCTGGGCCCGCAGGGATTCGAGGATCTCGCCGTCGAGGGGGCGACCGTCCAGGAAGCCGGGATCGAGGTCCCAGAGCTGCCGGTAGGCGGCGTTGTGGAAGATCAGGCGCTGGCGCGCGTCGAACATCGCCACCGCCGTGGGCAGCTGGTCCAGCGTGCGGACGTTCGCGTCCATCTGGCGCTGCAGGTCGGCCCGCACGCTCTCCAGCTCGGACACGTCCACCGCGATGCCGACCCGGCCGTTCTCCTGTGCGGCCTCGGTGACGTCGAGGATGCGGCGCCCGCCCGCGACCACGGCCGAGAGGCGCAGGGTCGCCCGGCTGCCCGCCGCGCGCGGGCCGTCCTCGCGGGCGATCAGGTCCCGGGCCTGCCGGTCGAGGAGCTCGGTACCGGACTGGAGGGCGACCTCGCGGCTCGGCGCCTCGACGGCGGCGACGTAGGCGGTGTTGACCCAGGCAAGGCCGCCATCCCGGTTGCGCCGCCAGACCGGCTGGGGAATCGCGTCGAGGAGGCTCGACAGGGCGGTGAGCCCGCGGCGCGCCTCCTCCAGGGTCTCGCGAAGCTCCGCGATCTCCTGGCGCTCCTCCGTGGTCTCGCGCAGGCGCAGGAGGGCGCGCCCGGCCACCGCCTGTCCCTGCGCCTCGATGCTGCGGCCGGCCTGGCTGCGCAGCGTCAGGCGGAAGCTCGTGCCCCGCGCCCGCAGCGTCTCCACGGCGGTGTCGAGGGCCGCGGCATCCGCCGCAGCGAGCCACGTCCCGAAGGCGAGGACGCGGCGCGCCGCGCCGGCGACGGGCCGCGAGCCCTCCGCCGCGAGGCTCGGGTCGCCCTCGACCACGGGCTCGGTGCGGCCGTCCCAGGTCACGATGACCTGGCGCTCGGCGGCGAGCAGCATCTCGGCGCGGTCGTGCGCTCCGCGTAGCGCACCGAGGGCCGCGGCCTGCTCGCGCTCGCGGCGCGTCCAGCGGGCGCGCTCGTGCAGGTGCAGCAGCGACAGGATGGTGGCGAAGACCGTCAGGCCGATCAGGATCGCGAGGCCCGCGAGGTTGTGCGTCTGCAGCCCGAGGCCCAATGCCCCGGCATCCCCGACCGGGGCCGCCCAGGCCCCGGATGGCCCGGCCGTAGCGACGACGAGAGCGAAGGCGCTGCCCGAAAGGCGCGCCGTCCGTTCGACCCTCATGATCCGTACCGCCTCCACGAATCGTCGATGAGACCAGCGGCTCCGCGAACGCGCCGCGCCACCTCCGCGTCCGCCCGTTCAGGCAGGCCGCGAAGCACCTCATCTGAGGAATCGCCCTACTCTACCGCGGGCCGGAATCGTGTCGGAAGGGGGTTGAGCTTAACAATGGGCATGCACGCGCACGTGGTCGCGTCGCGACACACGGAAGACACAGTTTCGCCCCGTCTGCGGCTGTCCACATGGCAAAAGGCCCGGCACGGGGCCGGGCCTTCGCGGAGTTCGCCGAGCGCCGGGGGGCGGCTCAGTAGCGGTAGTGGTCCGGCTTGAACGGGCCGGCCTCCGGCACGCCGATGTAGGCGGCCTGGTCCGGGCGGAGCTTGGAGAGCTTGGCGCCGATCTTCTCCAGGTGCAGGGCCGCGACCTTCTCGTCGAGGCTCTTGGGCAGGGTGTAGACCTGCCGCTCGTACTTGCCCGGGTTCGTCCAGAGCTCGATCTGGGCCAGCGTCTGGTTGGTGAACGAGGCCGACATCACGAAGGACGGGTGACCCGTGGCGTTGCCGAGGTTCACGAGCCGCCCCTCCGAGAGGAGGATGATGCGGTGGCCGTCGGCGAACTCGATCTCGTCCACCTGCGGCTTGACGTTGGTCCACTTGAGGTTCTTGAGGCCCGCAACCTGGATCTCGTTGTCGAAGTGGCCGATGTTGCAGACGATCGCCCGGTCCTTCATCGCCCGCATGTGATCGAGGGTGATGATGTCCTTGTTGCCGGTCGCGGTCACGAAGATGTCGGCGCGCGGCGCGGCCTCTTCCATGGTGACGACCTCGTAGCCCTCCATGGCGGCCTGGAGCGCGCAGATCGGATCGATCTCGGAGACGAGCACCCGGCAGCCGGCGTGGCGGAGCGAGGAGGCCGAGCCCTTGCCGACGTCGCCGAAGCCCGCGACCATGGCGACCTTGCCGGCCATCATCACGTCGGTGCCGCGACGGATGCCGTCGACGAGCGATTCGCGGCAGCCGTAGAGGTTGTCGAACTTCGACTTCGTCACCGAGTCGTTCACGTTGATCGCCGGGAAGAGCAGCTTGCCCTCCTTGGCGAGGATGTAGAGGCGGTGCACGCCGGTGGTGGTCTCCTCGGAGACGCCCTTGATGGCCTCGGCGAGGCCCGCGAACCAGCCCTTCGGCTTCTCGGTCAGCTTCTTCTTGAGGAGCGCGAAGAAGATCTCCTCCTCTTCCGATCCCGGCTGGTCGAGGAAGGCGGTGTCGCCCTGCTCGGCGCGGAGGCCGAGGTGCACGAACATCGTGGCGTCGCCGCCGTCGTCGAGGATCATGTTCGGCATGCCGCCATCGTGCCAGTCGAACAGGCGCGAGGTGTAGTCCCAGTACTCTTCGAGGGACTCGCCCTTCACGGCGAAGACCGGGATGCCGGCGGCGGCGATGGCCGCGGCGGCGTGGTCCTGCGTCGAGTAGATGTTGCAGGAGACCCAGCGGATGTCGGCCCCGAGGCTCTTCAGGGTCTCGATCAGCACCGCCGTCTGGATCGTCATGTGCAGCGAGCCGGCGATCTTGGCGCCCTTGAGAGGCTGGCGCGCCGCGTATTCCTCGCGCACGGCCATGAGGCCCGGCATCTCGCTCTCGGCGATCGAGATCTCCTTGCGGCCGTAATCGGCCAGCCCGATGTCCCTGACGATGTAGTCCTTAGCCATAACCCGACGCTCCGTCCGTGGAATCCGGGGGAGCCTATAGCAGGCCGGCGAGCCAGGAGCAATCAAGACATAAAGATGTCTTTATGCGTCTTGCTCAGCCCGTCCCGTCCCGGAGAGCCCGGCGGATGATCTTGCCCGTCGTCGTCATCGGCAGGGCATCGCGGAATTCGAGGGAGCGCGGGTATTCGTGGGCGGAGAGATGCGTGCGCCCGAAGGCCAGGATCTCGTCCCGCAGGGCGTCGGACGCCGCGAAGCCCTGCCGCAGCACCACGAAGGCCTTCACGACCTCGGTGCGGAGCGCGTCGGGCTGGCCGACCGCGGCCGCGAGCGCCACCGCGGGGTGGCGCAGCAGGCAATCCTCGATCTCGGTGGGGCCGATGCGGTAGGCCGCGGAGGTGATGAGGTCGTCCTCGCGCCCGACGAAGTGGATGTAGCCGTCGGCATCCCGCCGGGCCTGGTCGCCCGTGAGCATCCAGGCGCCGCGGAACTTCGCCTCCGTGGCCTCGGGCTGGTTCCAGTAGCGCAGGAACATCACGGGGTCGGGACGGGCGACGCAGATCTCGCCCGCCTCGTCCACCGCCGCCTCGCTCCCGTCCGCGCGCAGGATCGCGACGCGATGGCCGGGCACCGGCCGGCCGGTCGAGCCCGCCCGGGCGATCCCGGCGGCCCGGCAGGCGGCGAGCACCAGGTTGCACTCGGTCTGCCCGTAGGCTTCGCCGATGGTGAGGCCGAGGGCGCCCTCGGCCCAGGCGAAGGTCTCGGGGCCGAGGGCCTCGCCGGCCGAGGCGATGTTGCGCAGGGCTGAGAGGTCGAAGCGGGCGCGCGGATCCTGCACCGCGCGCAGCATGCGCAGCGCGGTCGGCGGCAGGAAGGCGTTGGTGACCCTGAGCCGGGCCATCATCGCGAAGGCGTCCTCGGCCTCGAAGCGGGCGGTGCCGCGGGCCACCACCGGCACGCCGAGGAGGAGGCTCGGCATCACCACGTTGAGGAGCCCTCCGGCCCAGGCCCAGTCCGAGGGCGTCCACATCAGGTCGCCGCCCTTCGGCGGGAAGTCGTGCATCATCAGGAAGCCGGGCATGTGGCCGAGGAGGACCCGGTGCCCGTGCAGGGCTCCCTTGGCCTGCCCGGTGGTGCCCGAGGTGTAGATCATCAGGGCCGGGTCGTCGGGGCCGGTCCGCGCGGCCGCGAAGCCGTCCGGGGCCGCGGCGAGGAGGTCGGCGTAGCCGAGGGCACCGTCCGCCGGTCCGCCCTGCGACACGACGAGGCTCAGGTCCAGCAGCCGCGGCCGCAGGGGCGCGAGCTTGGCAAGGCCCGCCGCGTCCGTGACGATGGCCCGCGCACCCGCGTCGGCGAGGCGGTAGGCCAGGGCCTCGGGGCCGAACAGGCCGGCGAGCGGCAGCGCGATCGCCCCGAGCTTGTAGGCGGCGGCATGCGCGACGACGACGGCCGCCGATTGCGGAAGCAGCACCGCCACCCGGTCACCGGGCCGGATGCCCTGCGCGTGGAGCGCGGCCGCCAGCCGATCCGCTTCGGACCGAAGCCGGCCGAAGGTGATGGTCGTGACCGTCCCGTCCGGCCCTTCCTCGAGGATCGCCGGGCGGTCCGGCTCGCGGGCGGCCCAGGCGTCGCAGACCGCGACGCCCATGTTGAACCGGTCCGGGATCTCCCAGGCGAAGCCGCGCCGCAGCGCGTCGTAGTCGCCGGCGGGCCTCAGCACGGGAGGCTCAGGCCGCACGCGGCGGAAACCCGCCCGCATGGACGAAGTCCGTGAGCGGACGGCGGCCGTTCGGAGCCTCGCGGGTGCGCTGCTCCTCCGTCAGGCTCTCGGGCGGGATCGCGCGGCCGACCGCGTAGGCGGCCTCGACCCGGTGGTCCGGCGGCACGTTGAGGACGCCCACCGCCCGCTCGCGGTCGAAGCCCGTCATGCCGTGGGCGTGCCAGCCCTGGCGGATCGCCTGGAGCTGGAAGGCCAGGGAGGCCGCACCCGCATCGAGGGAGTGGCTCCACGAGGGCTTCAGCTCGTCGCCCGCCTTCATCAGGGCGCTCGACACCAGGATGACGATCGCGCCGGTCTCCTTCACCCATTTCTGGTTGCCGGGCACGATGAGGTCGAAGAAGGCGTCCCAGTGGGCATCGCCCCGGAGCGCGTAGAGGAAGCGCCAGGGCTGCGAGTTGTAGGAGGAGGGCGCCCAGCGCGCCGCCTCGAACATCCGCAGCAGTTCCGCCTCAGGCACCGCCTCCCCCGTGAAGGCGCGGGGCGAGCGGCGCTCCAGGAAGAGCGGGTCGATGTCGTGGTCGGGCCGGCGTGGGGTGGGGGCGGTCATCGGAGCCTCCGCGAAGATGTGCAGGATGCCGTTGGGCAAAGCGTCACTGGAAAGGGCGTCATGCGCAATGCACGAGAAGCGCGGCCATTGGCAATTCGGCCGGCGGGACCCTGCTCGGCGCGTCGCGGCAACGGGGCCGATGACGACGGCCGGCCGTCACCGGGGGATCCGTGCCGGCGGCAGCAGCGCGGCATCGGGATCGCGCGGGGGCATCCTGCGGGCGCGCGGTCGTCGCTCCTCGACGACCACGGGCGGCGGGGCGGAGGGCAGGTTCGACGCGAACGGGTTCGGGGGCGTCTCGCGGGGCACGTAGGTCGACGGCAGGCCGACGCTCGCGCCCGGAAAACCCTGGGCCGCGGCCGAATGGGCCGACAGGGCGAGGCCGGCGAGCGCGGCGGCGAGGAGGCGGAGGCGCATGGATGCCCTTCCTTGACGGGTGCGGTCGCGGAGGCAGATAGGGCGCGGGCCGGGATGCGTTGAGGGCGCGAGATGGAACCCCACACCTTCGAGACCGCGGGCGAGCGCTACCGGGTCACCTTCGCGCGGACGGACGAGGGCTGGGTCGCACGGATCGACCGCGCCAGCGACGGCGCCGTGCATCACCTCGCCTTCCCGGACGGCGTCGGCTACGCGGCCGACGACCCGCGTGGATCCATGATCGCGGGCTGCGAGGCCGCCGCGGCCCGCCTGCCCGCGCCGAACCCGACCCGGCACTGAGGGGCCCCGCTGAGGAACCGCCTCGTCCCCCGCGTGTTCGGGCTGGGCAAGAGATCGACGATTGCCGAGATCGAGACAGCGAGGAACGACCATGGCCGAGGTGACCTACAAGATCGTGGAGCACGACGGCGGCTTCGCCTACAAGGTCGGCGACGTGTTCTCCGAGACCTTCCCGAGCCACGACGAGGCGCTCCAGGCCGCGCAGGCGGCGGCCGCCGAGCAGCAGGTACCGGGATCGACCGAGGGCATCCGCTACCAGGACAAGTCCGGCGCCTGGCACGACGAGACCGCGCGCGGCGACGACCGGCCGACCGCCCGGGTCGAGGACTGACGGCGGCCGCTCGGGTCGTCGCGCGAGCGCGGGAGGCGAGGCGATGGCGAGGCGGGCTCCCAGGGCGTCGAGCGAGCCCGCCGCCGCGAAGCCCGCGTCGCCCCGGTCCGAGCTGCCGAAGGGTGCGCGCCGCACCACGCCCTCGCCCGAGACGCTCCAGGCCCTGGGACCGGACCGGCTGATCGGCCTGATTCTCGGCGAGACGGCGCGCAACCCGGCCTTCAAGAAGCTCGTCAGCGCGGCGCTCGCCGCCCTGCAGGGACCGGACGCGGTCGCGGCGATCGTCGACCGGCGCCTCGCCGCGCTCGAAGGGGCGCGGGGCTTCATCGACTGGCAGAAGCGGCGCGCCTTCGCGGCGGATCTCGACGCCACGGTCTCGGTCATCCTGCGGGAGCTGCGCCCGCTCGATCCGGGCGCGGCCTTGGAGCGCCTCCTGCGCTTCCTGCGCGGCTCCGAGGCGGTCCTTGCCCGCGTGGACGACCCGTCCGGCGCCACGCAGGGCCTCTACGAGCGGGCCGCCGACGCCGCCATCGAGATCGCCGCGGCGCTGCCGCCGGAGGAGGCGGAGCGCTTCGCCCTCGGCCTCGTGGCGCCCTTCGCGGCGGATCCGTTCGGGACCTTCGGCCCGCTCCTGCGCGACCTCGTCGGCCGCCTACCCGTCGCGGCGCTGCCCGCGCTCGCCGACGCTCTGGAGCAGGCGGAGCACGTCGCCCCGAAACCGGGCCGCCGCGGGTCCGGGGACTGGCCGGCCGCGGTGCGGCGCCTCGCCTTCCTGCGCGTGCGCCAGGACGTCGCCCGGCGCCGCGGCGACATCGACGCGGTGATCGCCCTCGAACGCTCCCTCCCGCCCGAGCAGCAGGACCGGGCCGGCATGGCCGAGACGCTTCTGGAGGTGGGCCGCGCGGAGGAGGCCCTGGACTGGCTCCGCATGGACGGTCCGCGCGTGGGCACCCGCGCCGACCTGATCGCCGGCGCCTACGACGCCCGACCGCTGGACGGCGGATGGACGGCGCTGGAGGTTCGCGCCCTCGACGCGCTCGACCGTCGGGACGAGGCGCAGACCCTGCGCTGGACGCGCTTTACCGAGACCCTCGATGCGGAGATGCTGCGGGCCTACCTCGCCAAGCTGCCCGACTTCGAGGACGAGGAGGCCCTGTCGCGCGCCCTCGACCACGCCGCGGCCTTCCCCAACCCCCACCGGGCCCTCGCCTTCCTGATCGCCTGGCCGGATCCGGAACGGGCCGCGCAACTCGTGCGGGCGCAGCCCAAGGTCTGGGACGGCGAGCGCTACGCGATCCTCGCCCCGGCCGCGGAGGCCCTGGAGGCCGACCACCCGGACGCGGCCGCGATTCTCTACCGCCGCCTCATCGACGACGTGCTCGGCAAGGGGCGCAGCCAGGCCTACACGCACGCGGCCCGCTACCTGCTGCAGCTCGAACTGCTGGCGCCCGAGCTTCCCCCGGCGGTCCATGATCAGGCCGCCTACCGGGCCGCCCTCCGCAAGGCGCACGGGCGCAAGTACGGCTTCTGGAGCCTCCTGCCGGACGGCTAATCGGTCGTGATCGCATCCACCCGGTCGGGGTAGAAGGCGAGGTGCCCGGCGATCGCTGCGACGGCCGGATAGGGCTCCGTGTAGCTCCAGACCGCATCCGGCCGGCGGACGTCGCCGACCACGAGGTCGAAGTAGGAGGCCTCGCCCTTGTAGGGGCAGTGACTGCTGCGGCGGCTCGGGACGAAGTGCTCCGCCAACCGGGCGTCCGCGCGCGGCACGTAGAGCACGGGCGGATACTGCGCCTCGCGCAGGCTCAGGGCAGCCTCGGTCTCGGCCACCACCGTGCCGGCGAGGATCACCCGCACGCGGCCGCGATGGGGCGTGATGGTGATGGGATGGTCGGGGCCGGGTTCCTTCATGGCGGGGGCTCCTGGGTTGGCCTGATCTCGGTGGTCCCGAGCGCGTCGGCGAGGCGTGCCTGCGCGCTGCCGGGGCGCAGCGGCTTCTGCTGGCTCTCGTGGGGCGCCCAGCCCGAGATCCAGACGATCTCGAAGCTCGCCCGCACGCGTCCGTCCGGGTCCGAGAAGCGCGCGGCGTAGATCTCGGCGGCCCGCAGCAGGGTGGCGCGGCGCAGCGGCGTGCGGCGGCGCTCGGTGAGCGCGTTGGTGAGGCCCATGGCCCGCAGGTCGCGCATCAGCCCGAACGGGTCGGCGTAGCGGACCGTGAGGGTATCGGTGTCCGTCACGGGCAGAGCGAAGCCCGCGCGCTGCAGCAGGGCGCCGATCTCGCGCACCTCCGCGAACGGCGCGACGCGGGGGCTGACCCCGTCCTCCACCTCGGCCTCGGCCTCGGCGAAGCTGCGGCGCAGCTCTGCCAGCGTCCGGCCGCCGAGCAGGCAGCCGATGAACAATCCATCCGGCCGCAGGGTCCGGCGGAGCTGGACGAGGGCGCCGGGGAGGTCGTTGACGCTCTGGAGCGCCAGGAGCGAGACCGCGAGGTCGAAGCTTGCCGGGGCGAAGGGCAGGGCCTCAGGATCGCCCACGACGGTGGCGCCGCCCTCCGCCGTCTCCGGCACGGGCGAGAGCCGCAGCATCGCGCCGATCCGGTCCCCGCTTGCGAGGCGGCGGGCGGCGACAGGGGTCGGCGTCGCGAGGTCGAGGGCGCGCTCGAACCGCCGCAGCACCGCGCCGAGGCGATCCTCGAGGTCGTCGAGGAGCCGGCTGAGGAGGAAGTCGGGGTAGCGGCCGGCCCGCGCCCGGGCGAGGCGGCGCCGGACGAGGGCGGTGTCGAACAGCGGCGTGTCCATGGGTGTGAGATGGCGTGTCCGGCGGGAGTTGCCAGCGCGGCCGCGGCCGCGGCCGATCATCCGCGCCGCGCGATCAAGCTTTCGAGATCGCGGAACGGGACGAGGCCCGCGCCGTTCCTGGTCCACCCTAACAGGAGTGCCAAGCCATGAAGCGCCTCGTCCTCGGTTCCGTCCTGGCCCTCGCGGTCGCCGGCCTCGCCACGGGCGCGGAGGCGAAGGGCTGCATCAAGGGCGCGGTCGTCGGCGGCGTCGCCGGGCACGTCGCCGGGCACCACGGCCTGATCGGCGCCGCGGCCGGCTGCATGATCGGCCGCCACCGCGCCAACAAGCAGGCGGCGCGCGACGCGCAGCCGGCGAGCCGCTGATGCGCTAGACTGCACTCCGCGGGTCGCTTCGCCCGCGGAGGACGATCGTGGGATGCTTCCGGCTCTAGGCTCCGCGCTGCGCGACCTCGGCCGGGCCGTCCTCGGGCTCGTCTATCCCCCGACCTGCTCGGGGTGTGGCGGCGCCACCGCGGATCCCGGCGCGCTCTGCGCCGCCTGCTGGTCCGGCCTGCGCCTGATCGAGGCGCCGCTCTGCCCCCGCTACGGCACGCCCTTCCCGGTCGACCTCGGCCTCGGGCCGCTGCTCTCGCCCCGCGCCATCGCGGAGCCGCCGGTCTTCGGGCGGGCCCGCGCGGTCGCGCTCTACGACGATGTGGGCCGCCGTCTCGTCCATCGCCTGAAGTACGAGGACCGCCTCGACCTCGCGGGCGTGATGGCGCGGATGATGGCGGCGCGCGGGGCGGAGCTGATCGGCGAGGCCGATTGCGTGGTCCCGGTGCCGCTGCACCGCTGGCGCCTGTGGCGGCGCCGCTTCAACCAGGCGGCGCTCCTCGCCCGGCCCATCGCTGCGGGGGCCGGCCTGCCCTTCGAGCCGCGGGCGCTCGCCCGCATCCGCGCGACCCGTTCGCAGGTGGGCCTGAGCCGGCCCGCGCGGGCCGAGAACCTGCAGGGTGCCTTCCGGGTGCCGGAGGCGGCCCGGGCGCGCCTCCAGGGCCGGCGCGTGCTGCTCGTGGACGACGTCACCACCACGGGCGCCACCGGGAACGCCGCCGCGCGCGCGCTCTTGCGCGGGGGCGCGGCCTCGGTCGATCTCCTGACCTTCGCGCTGGTGGCGTCGGATGGCTCGTAGGGAGTTACCCCGTCAGAAGTCCGTCGGCCGGCCCGCGGCCACCACCAGCATGCGGCCGTCCGCGAAGGTGCGGCCGGCGGCCCGGCGGATGTCCGCCTGCGTCACCGCCGAGACCATCGCGTTGCGCCGGGCGATGTAGTCCATGCCGAGGCCCTCGAAGGCGATCTGCACGAGCTGGTGGGCGATCTTCGTCGAGGTGTCGAAGCCGAGCGCGTAGGAGCCGGTGAGGTAGTCCTTGGCCTTCTGCAGCTCGTCGTCGGAGGGCCCTTCGGTGATCAGGCGGCCGATCTCGTCGCCGATCACCGAGAGCGCCTCGGCGACGCGCTCGTTCTTGGTGGCCGTGTAGCCCCAGGTCATCGCGGCGGCCCGGTGGCTCACCAGCGAAGTGCCGACCGAGTAGGCGAGGCCGCGCTTCTCGCGCACCTCCTGGAACAGGCGGGACGTGAAGGCGCCGCCGCCCAGGATGTGGTTCAGCACGTAGGCCGGGATGAAGTCCGGGTCGCGCCAGGGGACGCCGGCCATGCCGAAGCGGATCACCGATTGCGGCACGTCGAGGTCGACCACGACGCGCCGGCCGAGGTCCTGCACCGTGGTCTGCGGCACGGCCTTCAGGGGGCCCGCCTCCGGCAGGGTCCCGAAGGCGCGGTTGAGGCTCTCGGCGAGGCGGTCCGCCTCGATGGCACCCACCGCGGCGATCTTCACGCCGCCGCGGCCGATCACCCGGGCGTGCATCGCCAGCAGGTCGTCGCGGGTGATCGCCGCGACGCTCTCCAGGGTGCCCGACGAGGGACGGCCGTAGGGGTGGCTCGGGAAGGCTTCCCGGAAGAAGCGGCGCGAGGCCATCACGCCGGGGTCGTTCTGCTGGTAGCGCAGGCCCGCGATCACCTGGGCGCGCACGCGCTCGATGGCGTCGGGGTCGAAGCGGGGCTTGGCGAGCGCCAGGGCCAGGAGTTCGATCGCCTCGTCGGTGTGCTTCACCAGGGTCTTGAGCGAGCCCCCGACGGCGTCCGGGCCGGCATGGAACGACAGCTCGATGGCCCGCGCGGCGAGCCGCTCCTGGAAGGCGTCCGAGCCGAGATCCCCGGCGCCCTCGTCGAGGAGGCGCGCCAGCATCTGGGCGCAGCCCGCCTTGCCCTCGGGGTCCTGGGCCGCGCCGCCCTCGAAGGTGAAGGCAAAGGCCACCATCGGCACCACGGGCGAGGCGACGTGCCACGCCTCGACGCCGGCCGCCGTCGCGACGGGCTCCGCCTGGGCCGGGGTGGTGGAGCGGCTGGCCGTGTCAGCCAGGTTCAGGGCCGCGTTCATGGGAACCTCGTTGTTCTTGGTGTCGGCGCGCCCGCGCGGGTGGCGGCGCGCCGGGACGGGCGGCAGGCGGCGCCTTACTCGGCGGCCACCGCCACGGCGGCGTCGGGGTCGCGGGCCTTGAGGAGGTAGCCGGTCACCGAGCGGGCCGGCGTCAGCCAGCGCTCGGCCGACTGCGCGAGCCGGTCACGGGTCACGCCCTCGATGTCGGCGGGCCAGCGGCGGACCTCCTCGATCGTCTCGCCGATGGCGAGCGCCGAGCCGTAGATGCGCGCGAGCGAGGACTGGCTGTCGGAGGAGTAGACGGTCTCGGCCACGAGCCGGGTCTTGGCCCGCTCGATCGCCTCGGCGTCGAGGGCCTCGGCGGGGGCGCGGCGCAGCACGCGGTCGACCTCGTCCTCCAGGCGCTCCAGGCTGACGCCCTCGGCCGGCACCGCGTAGACGGAGAAGCGGGTGTCGTCGATCGCCGAGCCCATGTACCAGGCGCCCGCGTTCACGGCGAGGCCGCTCTCCAGGACGAGCTTGCGGTACAGGTAGGAGGTGGCGCCGCCGCCGAGCACCTCGGCGAGCAGCTCCAGCGCGTGGCAGCCGCCGTCGCGGGCGGTGATGCAGGAGGGCGTCAGGTAGAGGCGCTGCAGCGTCGGCTGCTCGACCTTGGGGTCGGCCACGGCGAGGCGGCGCAGCGCCTTCGGCTCGGGCTCTCGGGCCCGCACCCGGACGGGCCGGGCGCCCTGGGGCGTGACGCGGCCGTAGGTGGCCTCGGCGAGGCGGCGCACCTCGTCCGGCGTCACGTCGCCGGCCACCACGAGGATCGCGTTCTCGGGCGTGTAGAAGCGCTTGTAGTAGTCGAGGGCGTGGGTGCGGTTCAGCTCCTCGATCTCGTGCATCCAGCCGATGATCGGGATGCCGTAGGGGTGATGGACGAAGAGGGACGCCGCCATCGCCTCGGAAAGCTGCGCGGACGGGTCGGTCTCGACCCGCATGCGGCGCTCCTCCAGCACCACGTCGCGCTCGGGATGCACCACGGCGTCGTCGAGGACGAGGCCGGTCATGCGGTCGGCCTCGAACTCCATCATGGTCTTCAGATGGTCGCGGGCCACGCGCTGGAAGTAGGCGGTGTAGTCGTAGCTCGTGAAGGCGTTCTCCTGGCCGCCGAGGCCCGAGACCGCCTTCGAGAAGGCGCCGACCGGATGGCTCTCCGTGCCCTTGAACATCAGGTGCTCGAGGAAGTGGGCGATGCCCGACTGGCCGAGCGGATCGTCGGCCGAGCCGTTGCGGTACCAGATCATGTGGGTCACGACCGGCGCCCGGTGGTCGGGCACGACGACGACGTCGAGGCCGTTGTCGAGGGTGAAGGCCGTGACCTCCGGGCCCCCCGCCTCGGAGCGCCCGAACGGCGCCGCCTCCGCGCGGCCGGCGGCCGCGAGCCGAGGGCTCGGGAAGAGGGCGGGCGTGGCCTTCCTGAACAGGTGCATTCCGACTTCCTTCGTGCGGTCCCTACGGACCGTGCGGCCCTGAGGACCGTGCGGTCCTCGGGGACCGGGCGGCCCTGGCGGACCGCCGTTTCGGGTTCGTCCGGCGCCCGGGACTCATGGAGAACCCATGAGCCGGGAGCCGCGCGGCAAATCTCGTACCGGCGGCCGCGCCGCCGCGATCAGGAGCGGCGCGTCAGCGGTACTGGCCCCGCATGTAGGCACCCGGATCGGATTCTTCCCGCTCGCGGCTCGCATTGTTGATCGGGTCGCTGTTCGTCGTGACCACCTTGCGGGGGGCCTTGCGGTAGCCGGTGGGCGGATCGGTCAGGGTGTCGCGGGACGGCTCGGCGAGGGTCGGCTCGGCCTTCTCCTGGCCGACGCCGCGCATCAGTTCGAGCGGGTTCACCCAGAAGGAATCCCGGTTGTTGTCGCCGGGCTTGCGCTCGACCTCGGTGGGAACCTGCGCGTCGGCGCGGCGGCCCGCGCGCATCTCGTCGATCGAGGCGGTGGCGTTGTTGTCGTTGTAGCGGCCCTGCATCTGGTTGCCGCGGGGCTTGCGGCGCTCCTCCTCGTCCCGCTGGCGCTGGACCACCTCGGGCTCCTTCGGCCAGGACGGGTTGGCGTTGGAGGCGCGCGGGGCCGGCAGGTGCCGGCCGTCGAGCTTCGGCGGCATCACGAGCGGCGGGCGCTCGCGGTAGTCGATCGGCGCCTTCTCCTTCTCGATCAGGCCGAGGGTGCCGAGCGTGTCCCGCATCAGCTCGCCGCGCTGCTGCGCCGAGGCGCCGCCCGCGACGGAAAGGCCTGCGACGACGGAGAGGAGGATCCCGCGATACCCGATCATGCTGCCCCACAGGTTGGCCGGCTGCCCCGAACCCGCCCGTGCGGGTTCCGGAGCGGTCGCACGGCAGGCGACCTGATCCGACCCCTTCGGCCTGATCCCGGTTTCCGGCGATCGTATGGCGCCTTGGCCACACCATGCCAGACGCTCCGGACGACCGGGCGCCGATGTGGTTTACGGATCACATGCGGTCCACTCAAGCCGGGGGGCTCGCGCCGTCCATCTCCGCCCGGCTCCGCTCGGGCAGGATGCTGTCGAGGATCAGGCCGACCACGCCCGCGACGATCGCCGCGTCCGCCACGTTGAAGACGTACCAGGACCACGTCCCGGCATGGAGGTGGACGAAGTCGAACACCGCCCCGTACGCCGCCCGGTCGACGGCGTTGCCGAGCGCCCCCCCGACGATGAGGCCGAGGGCGAGGCCGAGGAGCCGCGTGCGGGCGCGCCGCATCCACAGCCAGAGCCCGAGGCTCGCGGCAAGCGACAGGGCGACCAGCAGCCAGCGGCCGAGCCCGCCCTCCTGCTGGAACAGGCCGTAGGAGACGCCCCGGTTCCAGACCACGACGATGTCGAGGAAGGGACCGATCCGCCAGGGCTGCGTCAGCACCAGGTCGGTGCCGAAGTAGAGCCAGAGCTTCGACGCCTGGTCGAGGACGAGGGTGGCGAGGAGGCCGGCGAGGCCGAGGCGGGCGGGGCTCATGCGGCAGCGCTCCCGCCCGCGGCGCTCGGCAGGCTCACGCCGCGCTCGCCCGGCCCTGCGCGGCATCCCATTCCCGCAGGGCCCGGGCGTCGCGGGGCGTCACCTCCGGGTACTCGGGATCGGAGCCGACCTCCGGCGAGACGCGCCAGGAGCGGGCGCACTTGTGCCCCTCGGCGAGCGCCGGCACCACGGCGACGCCGCGCACCTCGTCGAGCCGGAAGGCCTCGGCCGGACCCTCGCCGGAGACGATCCGGATGCCCGAGGTGATGCAGACCTCCGCGAAATCGACGCCGTCGAGGGCGCCGAGCAGCTCCGGGTCGGCCACGTGGACCACCGGTGCCGCCTCCAGGCTCGCGCCGATCCGCTTCTGCGCCCGCTCGATCTCCAGGGCGCCTGTCACCACCCGGCGTACCCGACGGATCCGCTGCCAGCGCGCCGCCAGGGCGTCGTCCTGCCACGCGGCGGGGGTGTCCGGCAGGGTCTGGAGGTGCACCGAGCCGTCCTCGGACGGGTAGCGGTCGAGCCAGGCCTCCTCGGCCGTGAAGGCCAGCACCGGCGCGAGCCAGATCGTGCAGCGCCGGAAGGTCTCGTCGATGACCTGGAGCGCGGCGCGGCGGGTCCGCGACGAGATGGGATCGCAGTAGAGCGCGTCCTTGCGGACGTCGAAGTAGAAGGCGGAGAGGTCGCCCGTCATGAAGCCGTTGAGGAGCGCCACCACGCGCTTGGTGTCGAAGGTCCGGTAGGCCTCGCGGATCTCGCCGTCGAGCTCGGCGAGGCGGTGCAGGATCAGCCGCTCCAACTCGGGCATCTCCCCGAACGGCACGTCGTCCCCGGCCTCGCGGTGGGCGAGCGACCCGAGCATCCAGCGGAGCGAGTTGCGCAGCTTGCGGTAGGTCTCCGCGAAGGTCTTGATGATCTCCGGGCCGATGCGCAGGTCGTCGGTGTAGTCCGAGGCCGCCACCCACAGGCGCAGGATGTCGGCGCCCGAATCCTTGATGACGTTCTGGGGCGCGACGACGTTGCCGCGCGACTTCGACATCTTCAGGCCCTTCGGGTCGAGGACGAAGCCGTGCGTCAGCACGATGTCGTAGGGCGCGCGGCCGCGGGTGCCGGCGGATTCGAGGAGCGAGGACTGGAACCAGCCGCGGTGCTGGTCGGAGCCTTCGAGGTACATCACCGTGTCGGTGCCGCCGTCCCGCCGGCGCCGCACGCCGGCGAGCCCCGGGAAGGCCTCGGGATCGTCGAGCACGAAGGCGTGGGTCGAGCCGGAATCGAACCAGACGTCGAGGACGTCCGTCACCTTCTCGTAATCGGCCGGATCGTGCTCGGGGGCGAGGAAGCGGGCGCCGTCCGCGTCCGTGAACCAGGCATCCGCTCCCTCCGCCTCGAAGGCTGCGGATATGCGGGCGTTCACGGCCTCGTCGCGCAGCACCTCGCCGGTGGCGCGGTTCACGAACACGGTGATGGGCACGCCCCAGGCGCGCTGGCGCGAGACCACCCAGTCGGGCCGGTTCTCGACCATGCCGTTGATGCGGTTGCGGCCCTGCGGCGGCACCCACTGGGTGTCGGCGATGGCCCGCAGGGCGACCTCGCGGAGCGTCTCGTTTCCGAGCGCGGCCACCGGCCTATCGAGGGCGATGAACCACTGGGGCGTGTTGCGGAAGATCACCGGCTTCTTGGAACGCCAGGAATGCGGGTAGCTGTGGCGCAGCACGCCCCGCGCGATGAGCGCGCCGGCCTCGGTGAGCGCGGCGATCACCGCCTTGTTGGCGTCGCCCTTCTCGCCCTTGTGGTTAAGAACCCGTTTTCCCGTGAAACCGGGGGCTTCCTCGGTCAGGACCGAATCGGCATCGACCGTGTAGGGGATGCGGGTCTCGATGCCGCGGCCGGCGAGCAGGCGGCCGTTGGCCATCCACAGCTCGAAATCCTCGCGCCCATGGCTCGGCGCCGTGTGCACGAAGCCGGTGCCGGCCTCCTCGGTGACGTGCTCGCCGTCAAGGAGCGGAACCAGGAATTCGTAGCCGGCAACATGGCCTGCCAGCGGGTGCGACAGCGTGAGGCCCGCGAGCTCGGCCGGCGCCACGTCGCGCACGCGCTCGTAGGCCTCGACGCGCGCGGCCGAGAACACGCCGGCGGCCAGCGTGTCCGCCAGGATGTAGAGCTCGCCGGGCTTCGCCCAGTTCTCTTCGGGCGCCGCAGTGATCCGGTAGAGGCCGTAGGCGACGCGTTTGCCGTAGGCCACCGCCCGGTTGCCGGGGATCGTCCAGGGCGTGGTGGTCCAGATCACCACCCGCGCGCCATCGAGGTCCCCGGTCGCCCCCTCGCGGATCGGGAAGGCCGCGAAGATCGTGTCGCTGACGTGCTCCTCGTACTCGACCTCGGCCTCGGCGAGGGCCGTCTTCTCGACGACCGACCACATCACCGGCTTCGAGCCGCGGTAGAGCTGCCCCGTCTCTGCGAAGCGCATCAGCTCGCGGGCGATGGCCGCCTCGGCGCGGTAGGCCATGGTCGCGTAGGGATGGTCCCAATCGCCCGTGACGCCGAGCCGCTTGAACTCCTCGCGCTGCACCTCGAGCCACCCGGCCGCGAAGCTCCGGCACTCCTGCCGGAACTCGATGACGGGCACGTCGTCCTTGTTGCGGCCCTTGGCGCGGTACTGCTCCTCGATCTTCCACTCGATCGGCAGGCCGTGGCAGTCCCAGCCCGGCACGTAGTTGGCGTCCTGGCCGAGCGCGCCCTGGCAGCGGACGATCACGTCCTTGAGGATCTTGTTCAGCGCGGTGCCGATGTGGATGTTGCCGTTCGCGTAGGGCGGCCCGTCATGCAGGACGAATTTCGGCCGGCCGGCGGCCGCGGCGCGGATGCGGCCGTAGAGGTCGGTGCGGGCCCAGCGCTCCAGGAGCAGCGGCTCCCGCACGGGCAGGCCGGCGCGCATCGGGAACTCGGTGCGGGGCAGGAACAGGGTCTGCGAGTAGTCGCGGGGCGCCGGGGCCTCGGTCGCAGCAGGGGCGTCGCTCATCGGGAACGTCTCGGAATCGGGCAGGACGGGCCGGGCCCGGATCAGGGCCGGCGGATTCGGGGCTTAAGCGCACCCGGCCCCTGCGCGGCCGCGCGCGGGCGCGGCGCTCACGCGGAGGCCGGGCTCGTAATTCGGCGGGCGCGGCCGGGGCCGCGCGGATCGCAGGACGCGCGCATGGGGGCGCTTCTAAGCCGGATTCCCGAAGCTGTCACACGATTTGCGCGCGGCGCGGGCCCGGGGCGGCGCTGCGCGATTACCACGGGCGGCGAAAGGTTCGTTGCCGATGACACCTTTTCCAAGCTCGGCCGTTGTGGGCAGTGAACCCCCGCCCTTCCGCGGGGGACGCAACGAGACCGAGGATCCCGCCCGATGAAACGCGTTCTCTTCGCCGCCGCCCTGGCGCTGTCCGCCCTCACCCTCACCGGCGCCGCCCAGGCGCAGGGCCTCGTGCGCGGCGCCGAGCGCGGCGCCAACGAGGGCAACCGCGTCGGCGGCCCGGTGGGCGGCATCGTGGGCGGGGCGGTGGGCGGCGCCGTCGGCACCGTCAACGGCGCCCTCGGGATCGATCCGGGCCGCCGCGCCTACCGCACCGACCTGCGCTCGCGCCGGGCCTACCGCCACCACCGCCGGCATCACCGCCGCTGAGGCGGGGCCGGGCGCGGCCCTCCCGGCGGGGGCCGCGTCCGGCGCAGGGCATCGAGGGCGAGGAGGTAAAGGCCGGAGGCCACGATGATCGCCGCGCCGACCAGGGTCCAGCGGCTCGGCACGTCCCCGAACAGCCCGTAGCCGAGCAGCACCGACCACAGCAGCTGCGTGTAGATGAAGGGCGCCAGGGTGCTGGCCGGCGCCCGCGCGTGGGCCAGCGTCAGCAGCCAGTGGCCGACCGTGCCGAACAGGCCGACGCCGACGAGGAGCGCCCAGGCGAGCGCCCCCGGCGGGCTCGTCCAGATCCAGGGCAGGAGCGGCGCCATCAGGGCGAGGCCCGAGAGGCCCGAGTAGAACATCGTCGTCGCCGTCGAGTCGTAGGCGGCGAGCTTGCGCGTCGCGAGGATGTAGAGGGCGTAGCAGAGCATGTTGGCGAGGCTGAACAGCACCGCCGGATGCACGGTGCCGAGGCCCGGCCGCACGATCACCAGCACGCCGAGGAAGCCGACGCCGATCACCGCGAGGCGGTGGCGCGAGGACCACTCGCCGAGGAAGGGCCCGGCGAGGAGCGCCACGGTGAGCGGCGCGGCGAACTGGATCGAGAGCGTCTCGGCGAGCTGCAGGTGGCGCAACGCCAGGAAGTTGAAGGCGGTGGAGCCGAACAGGAGGAGCGAGCGCACCACCTGCAGGAGGGGGCGGCGGGTCCGCGAGACGCCGGGCGTCGTCACCGGGTTCACGAAGACCGAGATCGCCGCGACGCTCACCGCGTAGCGCATGAACGTCGTCAGCAGCGGGTCGACGCCGGCCCGCGCCAGGGTTTTTCCCGAGGCGTCGAGGCAGGCGAAGAACGCCACCGCCCCGCACATCAGGGCCGTGCCGATGAGCCGCTGCCGGCCGCGCGCGGCGGTCGCGGCCTCCGTCTCCGCCGGGCCAGGCGTCGTCGCGGCCTGTGGCTTGGTCACCGTTCCGAATCGTTTCCTGCGCGCCGGGTTGCGTGCGCGTCCTAGCCCCTTTGGCACCCGCGCAGCTAGCGCGCGGGCACGGGGCCAGGGCTGCAAACCGGGCGGGCCGTGCGCGGTCTAGATCGGCCGAGCAGCGGCGTCCCCGAGGCGGGGCGGCACCAGGAGCGCCTCGGCCTCGTCCTCGTCGGCCTCGATCTCCGCGTCGGCCTCGGGCTCGTGGCCGGCGGCGTCGGCGAGACTGCGGGCGGCGCGGCGCAGGAGCTTGCGCAGGCGGCGGCGCTCCTTGCCGTCGAAGCCGTCGAGGAGCTCGGCCTCGACGTCGTCCCAGATCCGCTCGATCGCCTCGGCCTTGGCGAGGCCGGTCTCGGTGAGGCGCACCCGCACGATGCGGCCGTCCCCCGCCTCGGCGCGGCGCTCCACGAAGCCGAGCGCGGCGAGGCGCGAGATGGTCTTCGAGGCGGTGGGCGGGCGCACGCGCAGGGTCGCGGCGAGGTCCCCCATCGTCATCGTGCCGGCCACCGCCAGCGCCTGCACCACCTGCTCCTGGCCGGCGAAGAGGTTGAGGCTGGCGAGCCGGTCGCCGACGCGGGCGCGGTGGAGGCGGGCGGCCTGCACGAGGGCCCAGCCGACGCTCTTCGCGCCCGGCGGGCGGATGCGCTTGCCCGTCCGGGCCTCGCCGTCCCGCGCCTGCTTCGCCTTGCCGTTCGCCGCCATGCTCAGACTGTCGTCGCTCGAGGAGGGCGATTCGTCCGCCGCAGACATCTGTGCACCCCTCAAACGCCGCCACCAAGGCCGGACTCCGCGGGGACACCCGCGAGCCGGAACACCCGGCGCCGGGTGTCCCGGCGCGCAGGCTCCCTGGCATGTGAAGCGAACGTGTGAAGCTGCGATGACAACCGGTGCGGGCGTGGGCGCACCGGACCTTCGAGGCGGCGCCCGCGCCGCGCAGCCCTTAGCAGGGCATCAGGCGGCGGAGCTGGTCGAGGATCTCCTCGCCGCTGCAGGGGCGGGCGATGAAGTGGGCGCCCGCCGGCATCCGGTCGGGATCGGGCGAGGCGCGGCCGGAGACGATGACGATGGGCAATTGCGGGCGCGCCTCCGCGACGGAGTTCGCGAGATCGAAGCCGTTGGTCTTGCCCGAGAGCTCGACGTCGGTGACGAGGCCGCAGATGTCGGGTCGGGCCTGGAGGATGCTGAGCGCCCGCTCGGCCGAGGCGCACTGCACGGTCTCGTAGCCGCCGTCCTCGAGCACGTCGCCGAGGTCCATGATGGTCAGCGCCTCGTCCTCGACGAGGAGGATCACCGGGCGGTCGTCCGCGGGGCTGGTCTGCTCGCTCGTCACGCTGTGCGTCCTCCAGTGGGTGTCGGCCGGCCGGATCGGGCGGTCACGATCCTGGCATGAAAGGCCGCCGGAACCCAACCCGGGAGAGCGCACGGAGTTGCACGCGTCCCACCGGGCGTCTCACCATGTCGCGGCGCCGCGCGCGACCTCCACCACGGCCTCGATCAGCCGGTCGAGGTCGCCTGCCGCGATGGTGAGGGCGGGCGTGAGGTAGAGCACGTCCCCGAAGGGACGCACCCAGACGCCGCGGGCCAGCAGCGCCCGCTTCAGCCCCGGCAGGTCCGGGGCCCGGGCGAACTGCACGGCGCCGATCGCGCCCAGCACCCGCACGTCCGCGATGCCGGGGTGCCCACGCAACGGGCCGAGCCCCTCGGCGAGGCGGCCGCCGATGGCGCGGGCCTGCGCGAGGCGGGGCTCGGCCTCGAACAGGTCGAGGCTCGCGTTGGCGGCCGCGCAGGCGAGGGGGTTCGCCATGAAGGTCGGCCCGTGCATCAGCGCCGCGGCCGGATCCTCGGACAGGAAGCCCTCGAAGACCGCACGGCTCGCCACCGTGGCGGCGAGCGCCATCGTGCCGCCGGTGAGCGCCTTCGACAGGCAGAGGATGTCCGGCACGATGCCGGCCTGCTCGCAGGCGAACAGGGTGCCGGTGCGGCCGAACCCGGTGAAGATCTCGTCGCAGATCAGCGGCAGGCCGTGCCGGCGGGCGAGGCGGGCGACGGCGGCCAGCACCTCCGGCGCGTGCATCCGCATCCCCCCCGCCCCCTGCACCAGGGGCTCCACGATCACCGCCGCGAGGGTCTCGCGGTGGGCGGCGAGCGCCGCGTCGAGCGCGGCCTCCTGCGCGGGCGTCCGGGGCAGGTCGCAGAAGACCTGGGCCGGCAGGTAGGCGCCGAAGCGGCGGTGCATGCCCTCCTCGGGGTCGCAGACCGACATCGCCCCCATCGTGTCGCCATGGTAGCCGTCCCGGAACGCGAGGATCCGGGTCCGGCCCGGCACCCCCCGGTTCAGCCAGAGTTGCGCGGCCATCTTCAGCGCGACCTCGACGGCGACCGAGCCGGAATCGGTGAGGAAGACGTGGTCGAGATCGCCCGGCAGCGCCGCGGCGAGGCGCGCCGCGAGGCGCTCGGCCGGCGCATGGGTCAGGCCGCCGAACATCACGTGGGGCATGCGCCCGAGCTGGTCGGCGACCGCTCCGGCGATGTGGGGATGGTTGTAGCCGTGCACCGCCGTCCACCACGAGGCGATGCCGTCGATCAGTTCCCGCCCGTCGGCGAGCACGATGCGGCTGCCGCGCGTGGCCACGGCCTCCAGGGGCGGCTCGGCCGTGCGCATCTGCGTGTAGGGCCGCCAGAGGGTCTGCGGGGGCGCGGACATGCGGAGGGAATGAGCGGCCGGGCGATGGCGGTCAAGGAGGGCGCGGCTCCCCGGGTGGTCTCGTGCCCGCGGCCGCGCTTCCTGCCGGCCCCGAGTTGTGACCGGCCCCGCCCGCGGGCTAAAGGAGCCCCGCGCGCCGAACCTTGCGCGCGGGACCCGGGACCCGATGCTCGCCCTCCGCTCCGCCGCCTTCAACGTCTGCTTCTACCTCGCCACCACCCTGATCGCCGCCGGCGGCCTGCCCTGGCTGGTCACCGAGCGGGGCGTGCTGCGGGTCGCCCGGGTCTGGGGGCGCGCCTCGCTCTGGCTGCTGCGGGTCGTCGGCGGCCTGCGGGTGGAGTTCCGGGGGCTCGAGAACGTGCCGCCCGGGCCGCTCCTCGTCGCGGCCAAGCATCAATCCGCCCTGGAGACCCTGGCGCTCTGCACGGTCTTCCCGGATTTCGCCTACATCCTGAAGCGCGAACTGCTCTTCATCCCGCTCATCGGCTGGTACTTCTCCCGCGGCGGCATGGTGGCGATCGACCGGACCAAGGGCACCCGCGCCATGGCGGTGATGAACCAGGCCGCGAAGGCCGCCACCGCGGACGGGCGCCAGCTGATCATCTTCCCCGAGGGCACCCGGCGCCCGGCGGGGGCGCCCCCCGCCTACAAGCAGGGCCTGTCACACCTCTACGTCGCCCTCGGCGTTCCCTGCCTGCCGGTCGCCCTGAACACCGGCCTCTACTGGCCGCGCCGCAGCCTGATGCGCCGGCCGGGCACCGCGGTCATCGAGTTCCTGCCGGCCATCGCGCCGGGCCTCGACCGCACCGCCTTCCTGAGGCTCGTGGAGGCGCGCATCGAAGCCGCGTCCGACGCGCTCCTGGCCAGCGGCCGGGCCGACCTCGCGGCCCACGGACAGGCGCAGCCGGCGCCGGAGGCGGCTCCGACCCCCGACCCCGAGCGACTCCTGTAGGAGCCTGTTTCCGCAAGCGATTCCCGCGGCGGACCGCCGCTGCGGGCTTGTGGATAACCGCACGGATACCCATCTCCGGAGACATGGACGCGTCGTTCTTGACGCCCGCGAAATCGTCGGGGTAATACAGAACAAATGGCGAACAAGAGAGCCCTGTCCTGGTCGGCCGCGCTACGCGACCTGAAGGACGATCGCACCCGGAGAGAGGATGTGCGGGAAGAACGCCTCAGGACGGCCGCGAGCCTGCGCGGCACCCCGGCCCTGGCGCTCAGCGCGTGGCGCGGCCGCTCGGGCCGGCGCTACGTGGTCGGCGTGCACGAGCTCACCGAGCCCGAGTTCGACGGAATGGGCCAGGCGGTGGTCATCGCGGTGCGCCGCAACGCGGCGGGCATCGCCGAGATGGTGGAGGTGGCCGCGGCCGGCGAGAGCCCCCGCGAGCGCCTGACCCGCACCTGGCTCAGCCGCGTCCGCCGCGACGGCGCCACCGAGATGCACGTCCACCGCCTCGCCGCGGGCGAGGCCGAGCGCAGCGCCGTGGTGGACGACCTCGCGGTCGAGCGGGCGGACCCGGCCCGCGCCTGAACCGGTGCCGGGGCGTGGGCTGCCATGCTTTCGCCCCGCCCGCAGCCTCATGCCTTGCGCCGCGCCGCCGCCCTCTCCAAGAGGGTCCCCCGGCCCGCATGAGGAGCGAGACGCGTGGTGCAGCAGTCGATCCCGGCAGACCCGACCCCGCCCGCGCCGGACCCGGTCGTCCGGCGGCGATCGCGGGTCGGGCTGTTCCTTCCCTACATCCTGCTGCTCGCCGTCGCGGTGCTTTGGACCGCGGGCTGGTTCTACGTCCGCGCCCGCGCCGTCTCCGAGATCGACGGCTGGATGGCGCGGGAAGCCGCGGCCGGCCGCACCTGGACCTGCGCCGACCGCAGCGTCGGGGGTTACCCGTTCCGGATCGAGCTGCGCTGCGGGACCCTGCGCCTCGCCCGCTCGGACGGCGGCTTCAGCCTCGGCCCGACGACGGCGGTGGTGCAGGTCTACCAGCCGCGCCACGGGCTCATCGAGGCCGAGGGGCCGTTTCGCGTGGAGCAGGGCGGCCTCAACGCGGACGTGACCTGGCGCAAGCTGCAGGGCAGCTTCCACGGCGCCTCGGACGGCTTCGTGCGCGCCTCGCTGGTGGTCGACGGGCCGAAGGGCGCGGTCACCGGCGCGCAGCCGGCGCCGATCACCTTCGAGGCGAAGCACCTCGAGCTGCATGCCCGCCCGACGCCGGGCCGGTTCGAATCCGAGGGCGCCGTGGACCTGTCGCTGCGGGCCGAGCAGGTCCTCCTGCCCCTCATCGACCCCGTGATCGGCAACGCCGCGCCGGCCGACCTCGCCCTCGACGCGACGCTGGAGCAGGCCGCGGGCCTGCGCACCCGTCCGCTGCCTCAGGAGCTCGAAGCCTGGCGCCGGGCCGGCGGCAGCCTCGACATCGCCCTCCTGTCCCTCGCCAAGGGCGACCGGCGCCTGCAGGCCCGCGGCGCCCTCTCCCTCGACGAGGCGCACCGGCCGGCCGGCCAGCTCGACCTGCGGGCCTCGGGCCTCGAATCGCTGATCGGCGGCCTCGTCGGCCAGCGCTTCGGCGCCGAGAAGGGGGCGATGATCGGCAATCTCGTGGGCCAGCTCCTCGGCGGGGGCCGCCGCGGCGCCGGTGGCGAGGGGAGCGCCCAGGCCGCGACCGGCGAGGCCGCCCTGAAGCCGCTGCCACCCCTGCGCCTCGCCGACGGCCGCCTGACCCTCGGCCCCTTCCCGGTTCCGAACGTGGTGCTGGCGCCCCTCTACTGAGAGGGCGCCTTCGGCTCCGCCGCCGGGCGGGCGCGCCCGAAATCGGGCTCGGCGGTCTCCTGGCCCAGGGCGACGATGCCCCGGCGGATCGCCCGCGTGCGGGTGAAGAGGTCGTGCAGCGCCTCGCCGTCGCCCCAGCGGATGGCGCGGGCCAGCGCCGACAGGTCCTCGTTGAAGCGCCCGAGCATCTCCAGCACCGCGTCCTTGTTGGTGAGGAAGATGTCCCGCCACATGGTGGGATCGGAGGCGGCGATGCGGGTGAAGTCGCGGAAGCCGCCGGCCGAGAACTTGATCACCTCGGACTGCGTCACCGCCTCAAGGTCCGCGGCCGTGCCGACGATGTTGTAGGCGATCAGGTGCGGCACGTGGCTGGTGATGGCGAGGACGAGGTCGTGGTGCTCGGGGCTCATCGTCTCGACGATGGCCCCGAGGCCCGCCCAGAAGTCGCGGACCTGCTCGACCGCCGCGGCCTCCGTGCCCTCCGGCGGGGTCAGGATGCACCAGCGCCCGGAGAACAGGGTCGAGAAGCCGGAATCCGGCCCCGAATACTCGGTGCCGGCTACCGGATGGGCGGGCACGAAGGCGACGCCCTCGCCGAGATGGGGCGCCACGGCGGCGACAACCGCCGCCTTCACGGAGCCGACGTCGGACAGGATCGCGCCCGGCTTCATCCGGCCGCGGATCTCGGCCGCGACGCCCCCCGCCGCGCCGACCGGCACGCACAGGATGACGAGATCGGCCTCGGCGACCCCCTCGCCCGCCTCGCCGGTGACGTGATCGGCGAGGCGAAGCGCCGCGACGCGCTCGCGCACGCCGGGGTCCCGGTCGATCGCCACGATGGTGTCGCACAGCCCGTACTGCCGGGCCCCCCGGGCGATCGAGGAGCCGATCAGCCCGAGGCCGATGATGGCGAGCCGGCCGATCCGGGCCTCAGGCATCCGGCCCTCGCACGAAGTCGGTGAGCGCGGCCAGGAAGGCGGTGTTGGCCGCCTCGCTGCCGATGGTGACGCGCAGGGCGTCCGGCAGGCCATAGGAGGCGACGCGCCGGGTGATGACGCCCCGGCCCGTCAGGAAGGCGTCGGCCGCCGCCGCGGAGCGCCGCGGCTCGGCGGGGAAGTGGACCAGGATGAAGTTGCCGACGCTCGGCGTCACGCGGAGGCCCAGCGCCCGCACGGCCTCGCTCAGGCGCGGCAGCCAGGCCTCGTTGTGCGCCACCGCCGCGGCGACGTGGGCGTCGTCCGCGATGGCGGCCGCCCCGGCCGCGATGGCCGCCGCCGACAGGTTGAAGGGACCACGCACGCGGTTGATCGCGTCCGCCACCTCCGCGGGGCCGACCATCCAGCCGATCCGCAGCGCCGCGAGGCCGTGGATCTTCGAGAAGGTGCGGGTCATCACGACGTTGTTCGCGCCGAGCACGAGGTCGAGCCCGGCCGAGTAGTCGTTCGCCCGCACGTACTCGGCATAGG
Organism: Methylobacterium sp. A54F; assembly: GCF_053346035.1. NCBI lineage: Bacteria > Pseudomonadati > Pseudomonadota > Alphaproteobacteria > Hyphomicrobiales > Methylobacteriaceae > Methylobacterium > Methylobacterium sp. A54F. The sequence goes on from NZ_JBKFBF010000001.1 coordinate 325,628, forward strand.
CCCCGTCGAGGACGAGGAGCACCTGTGGGGGCAGGCCGGCATGGAGCCGGCGCACCTCCTCGAAGGGCAGGTAGGTCCCGGTCGGGTTGTTGGGGTTCGCGAGGTAGACGATCCGCGTCCGCGGGGTCACCGCGGCGAGCAGCGCGTCGACGTCGGCCGTGAGGTCCCGCTCCGGGGCCACCACCGGGGTGGCGCCGGCCGCCAGGATGGCGATGCGGTAGACCAGGAAGCCGTGCTCGCTGAACACGCCCTCGTCGCCCGGGCCCAGATACGCGTAGGCGAGGAGCGAGAGCAGCTCGTCCGAGCCGGCGCCGCAGACGATGCGGGCCGGGTCGAGGCCGTAGCGGGCGCCGATGGCGGCGCGCAGCGCCGCGGAGCTGCCGTCCGGGTAGAGGGCGAGGCTGCCTGCCGCCTCCCGCACGGCGCCGATCGCCGCCGGGCTCGGGCCGAGCGGCGTCTCGTTCGAGGAGAGCTTGTAGACCGGATGGCCCCCGGAGGCTCCGCTCTTGCCGGGGACGTAGGCCTCGATCGCCATCACGCCGGGGCGCGGCTGGGGGCGCGAAAAGGGACGCGACGAGGGAATCGGATCCGGGGCGGTGGTCATGGCGTCGACGTTCTGAAAGCGTGGGCCGAGGCCGCCCCTCTACAGCATTTCGCGCACCCTCACACCCGGAAGCGCGCCGCGTGGCTCCCGGTCTCGTCGAGGGCTGAGACGCCGGCGCCCGCCCGGTCGAGGGCCTCGCGCAGGGTCTTGGGGCCGGCGCCCCCCGGGACCGCCAGCAGCAGGCGCTCGCCCCCCTGGCTCGCCGCCCGGGCCACCACCTCGCCGTAGAGGTCCTGCAGCGCCCGCTCGGCCTCCGGCGTCCAGGATGCCACCCGGGCGGCGAGGAGCACCCAGTCGCGCTGGGCGGCTGCCGGGTCCTCGAGGGGCTTGGCCACCACGAAGACCGGCGTGCCGGCCGGATGGGTCGGGCGCTCGATGAAGGGGAGCCGGGCGATCACCTTCGGGCGGCCCTCGCCGACGAGGCCCTCCCACCAGGCCTCGCCCCGCGGCGTCCGCCGGGGGCGGGGATCGAACCGGAAGATGCCGAGGTCCCCGCGGGAGGCCGCCACCGCCTCGATCACCGCCGCGCAGGTGGGGTGGGGCCGGTAGGGCACCGTGAAGCCGAAGTGGAAGCGGGCGGAGTCGCGCATCGCCGCGTCGCCCCCCGAGATGTCGGCATGCACCGAGAACGGCGCCTGCACGTAGGTGAAGGTCGCGATGATGACCCGCCAGATGCCCTCCACCGTGTCGAGGGGCAGGAGGCCGCGGTGGCGCTCGGCGACGCGCCGCATCATCGCGGCCTCGCGCCCCGGCCGGAAGGCGGAGCCCGAGGCCGAGGTCCCCTTCACGGCGATCAGCCGGTCGATGATCGAGCCGCGCTGGATCAGCAGGGCGTGCATCTCGGCATCGATCCGGTCGATCTCCGCGCGCAGATCCGCGAGGTTGTCGAGGGGCGGCGCGGCTCTCTTCGAAAAGCGCATGGGGTCCGGCTGACGGGTCGGGAGTCCAGGGCGAGCCCGTGTTTACGACCGGGCGCGCCGAAGGGCCAGGGTCGCGGGGCCCGGCCGCGTGACAGGGGCCCCGCCGCCTCCCTTCGTTGACGCCAGGGGGTGCGCACATTACCTCCGATCGACACGGTGAAGCGCCGGGGCGGACCTCAGGCTCGCGACGCGCGTGGGACGGAAGCCTCCCCAGACGCGGCATGGACACTCTCTCGGACATCGGCCGGACAGCGGGCGTCGCGGCGCCCCAGCCCGGCGCGCGGCCGGCCCCCGAGGCTTCGCAGGCCCTCGACCCGAAGAGCCGGGTCGCGCGCTTCGGGCCGGAGACGCCGCTCGCGATGGATGCGGGCGTGCAGCTCGCGCCCTTCCAGATCGCCTACCAGACCGCCGGCACCCTCAACGCGGCGGGCACCAACGCGGTGCTGATCTGCCACGCGCTCACCGGCGACCAGCACTTCGCGCACCCCCATCCCGTCACCGGCAAGCCGGGCTGGTGGGAGACCCTGGTGGGCCCCGGAAAGCCCGTCGACACCGACCGCTACTTCGTCGTCTGCTCGAACGTCATCGGCTCCTGCATGGGCTCCACCGGCCCGGCCTCGATCGACCCGGCCACCGAGCGGCCCTACGGGCTCGACTTCCCGCTGGTGACGATCCGCGACATGGTCCGCGGCCAGGCGATGCTCCTCGACCACCTCGGCATCCGCGACCTGTTCCTCTGCATCGGCGGCTCGATGGGCGGCATGCAGGTGCTGCAATGGGCCTCGCTCTTCCCCGAGCGGGTCTTCGCCGCGATGCCGATCGCCACGGGCGCCCGCCACTCCGCGCAGAACATCGCCTTCCACGAGGTCGGCCGGCAGGCGATCATGGCCGACCCCGCCTGGGCGGACGGGCGCTACCTCGAGGCCGGCACCCGCCCCTCCAAGGGGCTCGGCGTCGCCCGCATGGGCGCGCACATCACCTACCTGTCGGAGCCGGCCCTGCACCGGAAGTTCGGCCGCCGCTTCCAGGGCGGCTCCGCGCCGACGTTCTCGTTCAACGCCGACTTCCAGATCGAGAGCTACCTGCGCCACCAGGGGCTCAGCTTCGTCGAGCGCTTCGACGCCAACGCCTACCTCTACCTGACCCGGGCGATGGACTACTTCGACCTCGCCGAGGACCACGGCGGCGTGCTCGCCAACGCCTTCCGGGGCACCAAGACCCGCTTCTGCGTGATCTCCTTCACCTCGGACTGGCTGTTCCCGACCGCCGATTCCCGGGTGATCGTGCACGCGCTGAACGCGGCGGCCGCGCCGGTCGCCTTCGTGGAGGTCGAGACCGACAAGGGCCACGACGCCTTCCTGCTCGACGAGCCGGCGATGTTCTCGGCCGCCCGCGGCTTCATCGACGCGGCGGCGCGGGCCCGCGGCCTGTGAACGCCCGGGCCCCCACCACCCTCGGGGACGCCGCCGCACCCTCGCCCTGGGACGCGGCCGAGCGCCTGCCCCGGACCCCGGAGACGGGCTCGACGCGCGTCGACCACCTCGTGGTGCTCGGCCTCGTGCCCCCGGGGGCCCGGGTCCTCGACATCGGCTGCGGCGACGGCACGCTGCTCGCCCTCCTGCGCGACCGGCGCGGGGTGGACGGGCGCGGCATCGAGCTCTCGCGCGACGGCGTCAACGCCTGCCTCGCCCGAGGCCTGCCGGTCATCCAGGGCGACGCCGACACCGACCTCGCCAACTATCCGGACGGCGCCTTCGACGTGGTGGTGCTCTCCCAGACGATCCAGGCGACCCGCAACCCCCGCATCGTGCTGGAGCACCTCCTGCGCATCGGGCGCCAGGTGGTGATCTCCTTCCCGAACTTCGGCCATTGGCGGGTGCGGGCCGAACTCGCCTTCCGGGGCCGGATGCCGGTCACCGAGATCCTGCCGGAAGCCTGGTACGAGACGCCCAACATCCACCACTGCACCATCCGCGACTTCGTGGGCCTGTGCCGCACCGTCGGCGCCGACATCGAGAAGGCCGCCGCCCTCGACGCGCGCGGGCGACCGATGCGCTTCTCGATGCCCTGGTGGTTCTGGAACCTCGTCGGCGCGCAGGGGGTGTTCCTGCTGCGCCGCGGGTCATCCTCCTAGGGTTCGGGGCTGAGCCGAGACCCTCACGCCGCCCGGTCGAGCGAGGCGTCCGCGGCCTCCACCCGGTTTCGGCCGTTGCGCTTGGCCCGGTAGAGGGCGCCGTCCGCGGCCCGCATCAGGGCGTCGAAATCGATCTCGCCGGCGGGCCGGCTCGCGACGCCGACGCTCACGCCGACCCGCAGGCGCGGCAGGTCGGGCAGGCACACGCCCGCGAAGGCGCCCTGCACGCCGGCCGCCGCGCTGAGGGCGGCGCGGGGCGCCCGGTCGGGGAGGGCGCAGGCGAACTCCTCGCCGCCGATCCGGCCGATCAGCGCATCCGCGGGCAGGAGGGCGCGCGCCACCTGGCAGAAGCCGATCAGCACGCCGTCCCCGACCGCGTGCCCGTAGGCGTCGTTGATGCCCTTGAAGTGATCGAGGTCGAACAGGAGCAGGGCGACCGGGCGGTTGGAGGCGGCGAGCAGGGCCTCGGCGCCGGCCACGAAGGCGCGCCGGTTCATCACCCCGGTGAGCGGATCGGTCTCGGCGGCGAGGCGCTGCTCGCGCTCGGCCCGCTCCTTGGTGAGCGCCATGAAGATGAAGGCGAGCGCGATCGTGAACAGCATCGCGGTGAAGCACGTCACCGCGATCCAGGATGAGGTCATCAGGCTCTCGCCGGCCGGCAGGGGCACCACGATCACCGCCGGAATCCGCAGGAGGTAGCAGGCCGCGTAGGCGGCGAGCACCACCATCGCGGGGTAGCGCGAGACCAGGGCTTCGCGCCGGCCGTGCCAGATCTCGAACCCGCCCGCGGCGCAGTAGAGGCCCGCCGCCGCGGAGGCCAGGATCACGCGGGCCGGCAGCGAGGCGTAGAAGTCCGGCACCAGGCAGAGGACGCTCCAGAGGGCGCCGCCCGCGAGCGCGACGTCGAGGCGCCAGCTCCGGCCCTCGAAGGCCCGGACGCCGCTCCAGATCAGCCCGTAGCCGCCGATCATCACCGCGTTCGCGACACCGACCGAGAGCCAGTCCGGAATGCCGCCGCGCAGGCCAAGCAGGGTGGAAGCCGCCGCGCCGACCAGGTGAGCGACGCCCCAGATGGCCAGTGACCAGTCCCGCCGCGACTGTCCCCAGGACAGCAGGAACAGAGTGCCGACCATCGCGGTCACCACGGATGTCGCCAGCAGCAGGGTCGGCGTGTGAAGCTGCATCGATGACTTCCGTCCCCGAGGATCGGGGGCGATCACCTTCCGTTGAAGGCCGGTGGACCGTACCCCGCAAAAGCAAGGAAAGTGTAACCAGCGCGCGAATACAATTGTTGCGACAACAACCAAAAGTACTATTTAGATCCGGACAGCGCGTCATCTGCGCGCGATGCGGCCATCGCCGGCCCTTAGCCCCTCGTTAAGATCATGCTCGAAAACCGCGCGGTTCAGGCCTCCGGCCGCTTCGGCGCGGGCCCCAGCGGCGTGATGCGCAGGGTGGTGATCCGGTTCTTGGCCTTGCGCAGGACCTGGAAGCGGAAGCCGTGGAAGTTGAACGCCGTCCCGGTGTCTGGGATGGCGCGGGCCTCGTGGATGACGAGGCCGGCGATCGTCGTCGCCTCCTCGTCGGGCAGGTTCCAGTCCATGGCCCGGTTGAGGTCGCGGATCGGCACGGAGCCGTCGGCGTTCACGGAGCCGTCGCCCTGCGGCCGCACGCCCGAGACCGTGACGTCGTGCTCGTCGGCGATGTCGCCCACGATCTCCTCGAGGATGTCCTCGAGGGTGACGAGCCCCATCACCTCGCCGTACTCGTCGACGACGAGGGCGAAGTGGGTCTTCTTGGACAGGAACGCCTTGAGCTGGTCGCGCAGCGAGGTCGTGTCCGGCACGAACCAGGTCTCCAGCGCGAGCGCGTCGACCCTGAGGCCCGAGGCGTCGCCCCCCGCCGCGTCGAGGGCGCGCAGCAGGTCCTTGGCGTGGAGCACGCCGACGATGTTCTCCGGCGTGCCCCGCCAGAGCGGCATCCTTGTGTAGGGGGAGGACAGCACCTCGCGCACGATCTCCTCCGACGGCAGGTCGGCGTTGATGATGCGCATCTTGGTCCGGTGCACCATCACCTCGGACACCGACAGGTCGGACAGGTCGAGGAGCCCGCCCAGCATGTCGCGCTCGGCCTTGGCGACGCCGCCCTCCCGGTGCAGCAGCGCCACCTGCCCGCGGATCTCCTCGGTGGCCGAGAGGATCGAGGCGTTCTCGTCGATGGTGATGCCGAAGGGGCGGAGCATGGCGCGCACCACGGTCTCGATGGCGACCGCCAGGGGGCCGAGCAGCGCCACCGTGAAGGCGACCGGCCGGGCCAGCAGCAGGGCGGCCCGGTCGGCCTTGTTGATGGCCAGCGTCTTGGGCAGCACCTCGGCGAAGACGATGACGAGCACCGACATCACGGCCGTGGCGTAGAACACGCCGCTCTTGCCGAACAGGGTGGTGAGGACGCTCGTGGTGAAGGCGGAGGCGCCGATCGCCACGATGTTGTAGCCGATCAGCATGGCGCCGATGAAGCGCTCGCGCACGGCCAGGATGCGGTTGACGATGCTCGCCCGCGCATCACCCGCCGTCTCCAGGGAGTGCATCCGCGCCCGGGAGGCCGCCGTGAAGGCGGTCTCGGCGCCAGCGAAGAAGGCCGAGAGGAGGAGCGACAGCACCACGATCGTCGCGGCGAGCCAGAGGTCGGTGTGGGTTTCCATCGTGCCCGTATCGTCGTCCGTGCGGGTGCCGTCCAGTCGCCTGCCGGCCTCCGGCGATCCCCCAGGCCTCCTCATTAACGTCGTGTTCTGTCCCGGGCACTACGCTCGCGCGCAGATCCGAGGAGTCGTCCCTTGCGCAACGGAACGCGGTCGACCGACGGCTTCTGGCCGCTGATCGCGGCGGTCGCCCTGATGGGTGCGGCCGGGCTCGCCCTGGTCGGGCTGTCCTTCGACGCGCTGAGCGCCGTCCCGGTCGTCCTCACCTGCGGCCTGCTCGCCGCCGGGGCGGCCTTCTACCGGCGCGTCCGGCCCGACGAGCGCATCGCCGCGAGCCTCGCCCACGCGGCCCAGCTCCTCGCCTTCACGGCCGCGGCGGTCCCCCTGTCCTACGCCGTCGCGCGGGCCGGCGGCCCGGCCTGGGACGCGCGCTTCCTCGCCTGGGACCGGGCGCTCGGCTTCGACTGGCAGGCCTGCCTCGCCGCGATCAACGCGCACCCGGGCCTCAGCGCGGTCGCGAGCCTCGCCTACGGCAGCGTCATGGTCCAGATCCTCGTCGCCCTGTTGGGCCTGTGCTTCACGGACCGGCGCGCCGCCTGCCGCGCCTTCGTGCTCTCGATCATCCTCGCGGCGCTCGCGTCGATCCTGATCTCGGGGCTGATGCCCGGCATGACGGTGTTCATGCATCTCGACCTGCCGCAGGCCGCCTTCCCGAACGTGCCGTTCATCGATGACAGCCACTTCCTGAGCGTGCGGGACGGGAGCCTCCGCCGGCTCTCCCTCGACGGCGCGCAGGGGATCATCGCCTTCCCGAGCTTCCACGCCGCGCTCGCCGTCACCCTCGCAGCCGCCCTGTGGCAGCTGCCCGGGCTGCGCTGGCCGGGCCTCGTCCTCAACGCCCTGGTGATCGCCGCCACGCCGACGCATGGCGGGCACTACCTCGTGGACGTCCTGGCAGGGACCGCGGTGGGCCTCGCGGCGGTCGGCCTCGCGCGGCTCGAAGGGCGCGTCCAGCCGCGCCCGGCCCCCCTCCTCAGCCCTGCGGCCGCAGCTCCGCGTTGAGGAAGGCCCGCACCTCGGCGGCGTCGATGCCGGGGGCGATGAAGCTCTGCCCGATGCCGCGGGCGAGGATGAAGGTCAGGCGGCCGTCGCGCACCTTCTTGTCCTGCGCCATGGCGTCGAGGAGGGCATCGGCGTCGCCGCAGCCGCCCGGCACCGCCTGCAGGCGGGTCGGCAGGCCGGCGAGCGCCAGGTGGTTGGCGACGCGGCCCGCATCCTGCCCGGGGCAGAGGCCCAGGCGGGCCGAGAACCGGAAGGCCAGCGCGAGGCCGATCGCGACGCCCTCGCCGTGGACGAGGCGCGCGCCGTCGTAGGCCGTGAGGCGCTCCAGCGCGTGCCCGAAGGTGTGGCCGAGGTTCAGGAGCGCCCGCTCGCCGTCCTCGCGCTCGTCGCGCACCACCACGCCGGCCTTGGCCCGGCAGCAGGCCGCGACCGCCTCGTCGCGCTCGGGGCCGCCCGAGAAGATGCCGCGCCAGTTCGCCTCGCACCAGTCGAAGAAGCCCGCATCCCCGATGAGGCCGTACTTCGCGACCTCCGCGTAGCCCGCCCGCATCTCGCGCTCCGACAGGGTGTCGAGGGTCGCGGTGTCGGCGAGCACCAGGCGGGGCTGGTGGAAGGCGCCGATCAGGTTCTTGCCGTGGGGCGAGTTGATGCCGGTCTTGCCGCCCACCGAGGAATCGACCTGGGCGAGCAGGCTCGTCGGCACCTGCACGAAGCGCACGCCGCGCCGCAGGGTCGCGGCCGCGAAGCCCGCGAGGTCGCCCACCACGCCGCCGCCGAGGGCCACCACGAGGTCGCCGCGCTCGACCCGGTGTCCGAGGAGGCCGTCGCAGACCGCCGCGTAGGTCGCGTAGGATTTCGAGCCCTCGCCGGGCGCCACCGCGACGAGCCCGGTGCGCAGGCCGGCGGCCTCCAGGCCCGCCCGGGCCCGGGCGCCGTAGAGCGCCGCCACGGTCTCGTCGCTGACGATCACGGCCGCCCGGGCGCCGAGCGCCGCCACGCGGGCGCCGGCGGCGTCGATCAGGCCGCGGCCGATCAGGATGTCGTAGTCCCGGCCCCCGTCGAGGGGGACGTGGACGGTCAGGGGCTCGCGGGTCATCGAGGTCTCGTCCTACTGCGCGGCGACGCCCTCGGCGGCGGGTCCGCGGAAATGCGCGTCCAGGGCTTCGAGCACGTCCTGCACCACGCGGTCGTGGGAGACGTCGCGCGACAGCACCATCAGGTCGGCGCCTCCGTAGACGGGGTGGCGCAGGTCCATGAGCCCGCGCATCGTCTCCTCGGGGTCGTCGGTCTGCAGGAGCGGACGGTTGCCCCGCTTGCGCACGCGCCGCATCAGCACGTCGAGCTCGGCCTTGAGCCAGACCGAGACACCGGATTCCGCGATGCGGGCGCGGGTGGAATCGCGCATGAAGGCCCCGCCCCCGGTGGCCAGCACCATGGGGCCCTCCCGCAGCAGGCGCGAGATCACGCGGGCCTCGCCGTCGCGGAAGCTCGGCTCGCCGTAGATCGCGAAGATGTCCGGGATGGTGAGCCCCGCCGCGGACTCGATCTCGATGTCGGCGTCCTTGAAGATCAGGCCGAGCCGGCCGGCGAGGCGCCGCCCCACCGTGCTCTTGCCCGCGCCCATCAGGCCGACGAGCACGATCGAGCGGGCGCCCAGGGCACGCCGCACGCGTGCTTCGACCGGTTCCTGGCTTGCGCCGGCCGGGCTGGGGCCAGCCTGGCTTGGCTCGGGCTCGTTCATGGGGCTCTGTATCGCATCGGTACGTCGGTCTGGAGCCTCGCACGAACTCCCGGCTGGCGGCGGATCTCCCCGGCGGTCCGCGGCGCTGCGGCGGGAGCTTGCTCAGGAGGCTCTTAGCGCGTTTTGCGGGGGACGCGAACCGTGTTCCGGCGATCCCGCGGGGGAGCGCTCACCTGAACCGCCCGCTGTGGCATCGCGGGTCTTGCCATCGCGGCGGACGCATGGTCGAACCCCTCGACCCTGCAGCGCAGCACGGCGCTGACCAGCGCGCCCGGATCGAGATTCGCCCAACGTGCCGACCCTGTTCCGTTTCATCGCCACCCTGGCGATCCTGGCCGGCCTGGCCTTCGCCGGCATGTTCGGGCTCGCGACCTTCGTGGAGCCGACGCCGCGGGAGATGAGCGTGACCATTCCGGCCTCGAAGCTCCAGCCCGGCAACCGGTGACGGGACGCCCGCCGCCCGAGCGCGCGCCGGAGGCCGAGGCCTACCTCGACATGCTGGCGGCCGAGCGCGGCGCGGCCTCCAACACATTGGCGGCCTACCGCCGCGACCTCGACGATTACCTCGCCCACCTCGATGCGGCCGGGATCGACCCAGCGGAGGCCGAGGCCGGGACGCTCCGGAGCTACCTCGCCGCCCTGGAGGGGCGGGGGCTCAAGGCCTCCTCGGCGGCGCGGCGCCTCTCCTGCATCCGCGGCTTCCACCGCTTCCTGTACGCCGAGGGCATGGCCGAGACGGACCCGAGCGCCCCCGTGGCGGGCCCACGCCGGGGCAGGACGCTGCCGAAGGTGCTCTCCGTCGCCGAGGTCGACCGGCTGCTCGCGGTCGCCCGCGAGCGGGTCGGCGCGGCGGAGGCGCCGGGCGAGGCCGCCCGGGCCCGGCGGATGCTCTGCCTGCTCGAACTGCTCTACGCCACGGGCCTGCGCGTCTCCGAGCTGATCGGCCTGCCGCGGGGCGCGGCACGCACGCGCGAGCGCTACCTCGTGGTGCGGGGCAAGGGCGGGCGCGAGCGCCTCGTGCCGCTCACCGACCTCGCCCGGGAGACCATGCGGGCGCACCTCGCGGCCGTCCCGGCCGACAGCCCCTGGCTGTTCCCGGCCGACAGCGAGAGCGGGCACCTCACCCGGCAGGCCTTCGCCCGCGATCTCAAGGCGGCGGCGGGTGCGGCCGGAATCCGGGCCGACCGGATCAGCCCCCACGTCCTGCGCCACGCCTTCGCCAGCCACCTCCTGCAGAACGGCGCGGACCTGCGCATCGTGCAGGAGCTCCTCGGCCACGCCGACATCTCGACGACGCAGATCTACACCCACGTGCTCGACGAGCGCCTCAAGGGGATGGTCCGCGACCTGCACCCCTTGATGGACGATGAGCCGGCTTAAGGAGCAGCCGGCTCACGGTGTTCGCGTTGCCGGCGCCCCCGCGAAAACCCTGCCGGATCGATGCCCGGCAGGGAGGGTGTCTCAGGCCGCCGAGACGTCCACGCGGATGTTGCCGCGGGTGGCGTGCGAGTAGGGGCACACCACGTCGGCCCGCTTCACGAGATCCTCGGCCTGCGCCTTCTCGATGCCCGGCAGGGTGGCCCGGAGGGTCACGGTGAGGCCGAAGCCGGTGCCGTCCTCGCGCTTGCCGATGCCGACCGTCGACTCGACCTTCGCGTCGTCGGGGATCTTCACCTGGTCCTGCGCGGCGACGAACTTGATCGCGCCGAGGAAGCAGGCCGCGTAGCCCGCCGCGAAGAGCTGCTCGGGGTTGGTGCCGCTGCCGCCGGGGCCACCGAGGTCCTTCGGGGTCGACAGGCTGACGGCGAGCTTGCCGTCCTCGGTCGCCGCGGAACCCTCGCGGCCGCCGGTTGCGTGCGCGTGTGCGGTGTAGAGTGCCTGCATGGTTCGCTCCATCGTGTCGGCCATCCGGCGGATCGCCGGAACTAGGTTGTGCGCAACCTATATGGCGCTTGGAACACGAATGACGATCGCCCGCAACCGATACCTGCCCTGCACACAATTCATTGTGAATTTGTCGCGCCTTGGCTAGGTACTTGCTTGACCTATGTGAGCGCACGATGCCCACAAGGTGCGGCAAAGTAGGATAGTGCGTATGTCAACGCGGCAGGACCCGATGGCCCAGCGACCGGACATCTCGGCCGAGGCACGCGTCGTCCAACGCCCGGCGCGCAACCTCGACGATCCGCAGCGCCTCGACAACCAGCTCTGCTTCGCGGTCTACGCGGCCGCACACGCCTTCGGCCGCGCCTATCGCGCGCTGCTCGCCGAGCACGACCTGACCTATCCGCAATACCTCGTCCTCCTCGTGCTGTGGGAGGAGGAGGGACTGACGGTCAAGGAGATCGGCACCCGCCTGTTCCTCGATTCCGGCACGCTGACGCCGCTCCTGAAGCGGCTCGAGGCCTCCGGCCACGTGCGGCGCGCCCGCGACCGGGCCGACGAGCGGCAGGTCAGCATCTTCCTCACCGAGAAGGGCCGGGGCCTGCGCAGCCGCATGGCCTGCATCCCGGACGAGGCCGGGGGCATGACGGGGCTCGACCTCGACTCCCGCCGGGCGCTCCTCGACACCCTCGTGAGCCTGCGCAGCGGCCTGCACGACGGCACCGCCGGCTGACGCGGGACGCAGACCCCGGACGACCCCCGACATCCGCCCAAACGAAAGGCCGCCCCCGGACGGGAGCGGCCCTCCTGCTGCCGTGACCGGCTGCAGCCTTACGGCAGCCTTACGACTGCGTCTTCAGGTAGGCGATCAGGTCGTCGAGCTTCTTGTCGTCCTTGAGGCCCGGATAGACCATCTTGTTGCCCGGCACCTTGGCCTTCGGATCCTTGATCCACTCCTTCAGGTTCGCCTCGTCCCAGGTGAGGCCCGAGCCCTTCAGGGCGGCCGAGTAGTTGTAGCCCTCGTGGGAGCCTGCCTTGCGGCCGACGACGCCCTTCAGGTCCGGACCGACGCCGTTCTTGCCGAAGGCGTGGCAGGCCTTGCAGGGGGCGAACGCCTTCTCGCCGGCGGCCGCGTCCTGCGCCTGGGCGGAGACGGGCAGCAGCAGCGCGAGGGCGGCGCCGAGGATGAGGTGACGCATAGATATTCCTCCAGAGTGACGGCCGAGGCCGCCGGGTTTATAGCCGAGCTTTGCGTTTAGAACAGATCAAGACTGGCCGCGCCAGCCCGGCATTTAGGGCATCCGCGACGAAAGGAAGCCCGGCGGCCACGATTCGGTTCCCCATGCACCTTTTGGTTCCCCGTGCGCCCGCCGCGGCTTTGGGCTAGAACGATTCAAACCCGGTCGCCCATCCAGCTTGCGCGGCCGAAGCTGAGCCGCGCCTGAAGGCCGCATCCGGAGGAACGCCATGTCGATCCGTTTTCCCGAGCCCGACGCGGGCGTCGTCGCCCGGCGCGACGCGATCATCGCGGGCCTGCGCCCGCTGGTGGCGCCCGAGGCGCTCGTCGTCACCGAGGACGAGCGCCGGGCCTTCGAGACCGACGGCCTCACCGCCTACCGCAAGATGCCGCTCGCCGTGGTGCTGCCCTCCACCACCGCGGAGGTCTCGGCGGTGCTGGCCTATTGCCACGCCAACGGCGTCCGGGTGGTGCCGCGTGGCGCCGGCACCTCGCTCGCCGGCGGGGCCATCGCCCAGGAGGACGCCATCATCGTCGGCGTCGGCAAGATGACCCGCGTGCTCGACGTGGACTTCGCCAACCGCACGGCCCGCGTCGAGACGGGCATCACCAACCTCGCGATCTCGGGCGCGGTCTCCCACGAGGGCTTCTTCTACGCCCCCGACCCGTCGAGCCAGCTCGCCTGCACCATCGCGGGCAACATCGCCATGAACTCGGGCGGCGCCCACTGCCTCAAGTACGGGGTGACCACCAACAACCTGATGGGCGTCACCCTCGTGATGAACGACGGCACGGTGGTGGAGCTCGGCGGCGACCACCTCGACAGCGCCGGCTACGACCTGCTCGGCCTGATCTGCGGCTCCGAGGGGCAGCTCGGCATCGTCACCGAGGCCACCGTGCGCATCCTGCGCGCCGCGGAGGGCGCCCGGCCCATGCTGATCGGGTTCTCGGCGGTGGAGGATGCGGGCCGGTGCGTGGCGGCGATCATCGCGGCCGGCATCATCCCGGTGGCGATCGAGTACATGGACCGCGAGGCGATCCTGATCACCGAGGACTTCGCGCAGGCCGGCTACCCGCGGGACGCGGAGGCCATGCTGATCATCGAGGTGGAAGGCTCCGACGCCGAGTGCGACGCCACCCTCGCGCGGATCGTCGAGATCGCGAAGGGGTTCACCGTCACGAGCCTCAAGGTCTCGCAGTCGGAGGCCGAGTCCGCCGCGATCTGGAAGGGGCGCAAGTCCGCCTTCGGGGCGACGGGCCGGATCTCGGACTACATCTGCATGGACGGCACCATCCCGACGGGCCAGCTCGGGCCCGTGCTGGAGCGGATCGGCGCGATCTGCGCCGGCCACGGGCTGCGCGTCGCCAACGTCTTCCACGCGGGCGACGGCAACCTGCACCCGCTGATCCTGTTCGACATCAACAAGCCGGGCGAATTGCAGAAGGCCGAGGCCGCGGGCGACGAGATCCTCAAGCTCTGCGTCGAGGTGGGCGGCTGCCTCACCGGCGAGCACGGCGTCGGCATCGAGAAGCGGGAGCTGATGCGCTTCCAGTACAACCAGGCCGACCTGGAGCAGCAGATGCGGGTCAAGAACGTGTTCGACCCGGCCTGGCTCATGAACCCCGCCAAGGTCTTCCCGCTGGACGGGCGGGTGGCGGCCTGACGGCGGAGAGCCGGCTCGCGGCGGCACTGCCGGACGGGGCCGGCCCCGCGCTCCGGACACCGCCCGGACGGCCGGCCGAAGTCTTCGGCGCCTTCCTGAGGCTCGGGCTGACGGCCTTCGGCGGCCCCGTCGCCCATCTCGGCTACTTCCGCGAGGCGTTCGTGATCCGGCGGCGCTGGTTCGACGAGGCGGCCTACGCCGACATCGTCGCCCTGTGCCAGTTCCTGCCGGGGCCCGCCTCCAGCCAGGTCGGGCTGGCGATCGGGCTGCTGCGGGCGGGCCCGCTCGGGGCGCTCGCCGCCTGGACGGCCTTCACGCTGCCCTCCGCCCTCCTCCTCACCCTGTTCGCCTTCGGCGTCGCGGGGGCAGGGACCGAGCTGGGGGCCGGCTGGCTGCACGGGCTGAAGGCCGTGGCGGCCGCCGTGGTGGCGCAGGCCGTGGTCGGCATGGCCCGCAGCCTCGCCCCGGACTGGCCCCGCCGCGGCCTCGCCCTCGCGGCGGCCGCGGTGGCCCTCGCCGCGCCCGGGCCCGGCGGGCAGGTCGGCGCGCTCCTCCTCGGCGTCGCGGCGGGCCTCGCCCTGTACCGGAACGCCCCGGTGCCCGACGCCGGCGCAACGCCGCCGGCCCCGATCGGCCGGCGCACGGCGCTGGCCTGCCTCGCCCTGTGCGCCGCGCTGCTCGTCGGCCTGCCGCTGCTGGCGGCGCTCCACCCCAGCCCGCCCCTGCGCCTCGCGGAGGCCATGGTCCGGGGCGGCGCGCTGGTGTTCGGGGGCGGCCACGTGGTGCTGCCGCTGCTGCAATCCGCGATGGTGCCGGGCTTCGTCTCGAACGACGTGTTCCTGGCGGGCTACGGGGCCGCGCAGGCGGTGCCGGGCCCGCTCTTCACCCTCGCGGCCTACCTGGGCGCCGCCTCGGGCGCCCTGCCGAGCGGCTGGGCCGGCGCGGCCCTGGCGCTCCTGGCGATCTTCCTGCCCTCGGCGCTGCTGGTGTTCGGCGCCCTGCCGTTCTGGGCCGGCCTCCGGGGGAACCGGCGGGCGCGGGCGGCGCTCACCGGCGTCAACGCGGCGGTGGTGGGCCTCCTGCTGGCCGCCCTCTGGACGCCCGTGCTGACGGCGGGCATCCGCGGGCCGGCCGACGCGCTCCTGGCGGGCCTCGCCTATCTGGCGCTGACGCGCCTGCGGGCGCCGCCCTGGCTGGTGGTCGGCCTCGGGGCGCTCGCGGGGGCCGCCCTCGGCTGAGGTTGCCTCGGCCCGCTACTTCACCTGCACGCTGTCGATCACCTGCCGGAACTTCGCGAGCGTGCCCTCGCGCTGGTCCTCGCGCACCACGCCGACCGCGCGCAGGTAGCCGTCCGGGGCGAAGCGGATCGTCTGCGAGACGACCACGGGCGTGTTCGTCGGCAGGTCGATGGCCCGGGCCACGATCTCGTGCCAGTCGACGCCGTTCTGGCGGTAGCTCTGGGCGCGCTCGATCGCGAAGTCCTTCATGGTCTGGTTCGCGTAGAGGGCGGCGCGCGCGAAGGCGTCCCGCTGCTCGGCGGTCGGCGGCGGCTGCACCGCCTGGGCGAGCACCAGGATCGGCTGCTCCAGGCTCGTCATCTGGTCCTTCGGGCCGTCGGTCAGCAGCACCGAGTTGCCGGCGAGCACCCGCACCGGCCGGAAGCCGGACGGGTCGCCGATGCGGAAGGGCAGGGCCTCCACCTGCTGCTCCAGGCTCAGGGCCGGGCGGATGGTGACCCCCGTGACGAGGGCCCGCATGCTCTTCTCGGTCTCGGCGTCGGGGAGCGCCTGGGCGATGATCAGGCCCGTCACCGTGGGGTCGCCGACGAGGAGGAGCCACTTCTTGATGGCGGGCCCCGGCGTGTCGCCCTGCGGCGGCTGCTCGCCGGTGAAGAGCAGGCCCTCCGCGTCGCCGATCTTCACGGCCTCGCGCGACTCGACCTGCAGGCCCTGGCTGCGCAGGTTGTCGTCGGTGAAGTTTTTGACGAGGTCGGCGAAGGCGGCCGGGGGCAGCTCGACCACCGAGAGCGTGGCCCCGCCCTCCTTGCGCTCGAAGCCGGAGAAGCGCCGCGAGGGCGCCATGTCCGCCGGCGGCTCGAAGCCGAAGCGGGACCCGGCCGGATAGACCGGCTCCGCCGCCGCCGCGCCGCCGGTGAGGAGCGCGAGCCAGACCATCGTGACGTGCCGCAACCGCATCGGACTCGCTTCCCCGTTCTGCCTGGCCGCACCGCCGGAGCGCCCGGCCGGATGCGATGCGTCGGCCCGGGTGGCTCCGCTGTCAAGCGGCCCCGAGAGCGCTCGCCGCCGAAGTGGAGGCCGGTTCGGTGCAAGAGAGCGCGCGAAAACAAGGACTTGGAGCCGCACCCGGTCGCAGCGCGATCGGGTGCTGCCCTAAGGGATCGTGATCCGGCGCAAGGTGAGGTTGCATCGCCAGCCCGGCGCCAGGAAGGCCGGCGCGCCGGTCTCCCCGAAGAGGTCGTCCCCGGGCGCGAGGATGCGGTCGACCCCGTGATGGATCAGCCGGGACGGGCCGCCCATCACCAGCGCGTCGCCGGCCTGCAGGCGCACCGAGCGAGTCGGGTCGCCGCGCCGCAGGCCGCCGTAGCGGAACAGGGCGGAGGCGCCGAGCGACAGGGAGAGCACGGGCGCGTCGAGATCCTGCTCGTCCCGGTCCTGGTGGAGGCCCATCCGGGCCCCTGGGTCGTAGAGGTTGATCAGGCAGGCCTCCGGCGGGGCCGGGTAGGCGGCGAGCCGCGCCCAGGCCGCGCGGGCCGTGGCGGGGATGTCGGGCCAGGGCGCTCCGGTCGCGGGATGGTGCGGCTGGTAGCGGTATCCGCCCTCGTCCGAGACCCAGCCGAGGGGGCCGGCATTCGACATCCGCACGGAGAACGGCCGCCCGGTCCGCGGCATCCGGGGCGTGAATGGGGGGCTTGCGGCGAGCACGGCCTCCACCTCCGCGGCAAGCCGCGCCCGGGCCGCCGCGTCGAGGAAACCCGGATGGTGGATGAGGCCCGGCGCGAGCGCGACGCCCGCCATCCCTGCGGTCTCCCGCCTCAATCCTGGTCGATGTCGCGCTCCAGCACCGCCTTCATGGCCACCGTGGTGTCGGCCTTGAGGCGGTAGACCAGGGGCACGCCGGTGGCGATCTCGAGGCCCGCGATGGTGGTGGTGTTCATCCGGTCGAGCACCATCACGAGGGCGCGCAGCGAGTTGCCGTGGGCCGCCACGAGCACCCGGTCGCCCGCCATCACGCGGGGCAGGATGGTCTCGATGTAGTAGGGCAGGACCCGGGCGGCGGTGTCCTTCAGGCTCTCGCCCCCGGGGGGCGGCACGTCGTAGGAGCGGCGCCAGACGTGGATCTGCTCGGCGCCCCAGCGCTCGCGGGCATCGTCCTTGTTGAGCCCTGAGAGGTCGCCGTAGTCGCGCTCGTTGAGGGCCGCGGAGCGGACCACCTCGATATCCCCGATGTCCATCTCGCCGAGCATCAGCGCGCAGGTGCGCTGGGCGCGCTTCAGGTTCGAGGTGTAGGCAACGTCGAAGCCGTAGCCCTGCTCCTTCAGCCAGCGGCCGGCCTTGCGGGCCTCCTCGACGCCGAGGTCCGTCAGGTCCGGGTCGCGCCAGCCCGTGAACAGCTTCTTGAGGTTCCACTCGCTCTGGCCGTGGCGAGCGAGGACGAGCAGGCGCTCCATCGCGATGCGTTCCTTGGTCTGGCGTGCGCCCGCCCGGGCGGGCGGGGCGGGCAGGTTCGGATGCCTCGTAGCAGAGGCGCCCGGGGCGCTGAAGCTTGGGCGGAGTTACAGCCCGAGCACGTCTGTCATACCGTAGAGGCCGGGGGGCCTGGGATGCGCCCATTGGGCGGCCTTGACGGCACCGCGGGCGAAGATCCCGCGATCCTCGGCGTGGTGCGCGAGGGTGATGCGCTCGCCCGGCCCCGCGAAGACCACGCTGTGGTCGCCGACGACGCTGCCGCCCCGCAGCGTCGCGAAGCCGATGTCGCCGGGCCGGCGCGCCCCGGTATGGCCGTCGCGGGTGGAGACGCGCACCTCGGGCAGGCTTACCCCGCGCCCCTCCGCCGCCGCCTCGCCGAGGAGCAGCGCGGTGCCGGAGGGCGCATCGACCTTCATGCGGTGGTGCATCTCGACGATCTCGATGTCGAACTCCTCGCCGAGCGCCGCGGCCACCTTCTGCACGAGGCTCGCGAGCAGGTTCACGCCCAGCGACATGTTGCCCGAGCGCACGATGCGGGCGTGGAAGGCCGCGGCCCGGAGCCGGGCGAGGTCGTCCTCGGACAGGCCCGTGGTGCCGACGACGTGGACGATGCGGGCCTGCGCGGCGAGCTCGGCGAAGAACACGGTGGCGGCCGGCGTCGTGAAGTCGAGGACGCCCTCGGCCGCGGCGAAGACGGGCAGCGGATCGTCGGTGACGGCAACGCCCAGGGGGGCGATCCCCGCGAGCGTCCCGGCATCCTGCCCGAGGGCGGGCGAGCCCTCGCGCTCGATGGCGCCCGCCAGCGTGCAGCCGTTCTCGACCACCGCGCGGATCAGCATCCGCCCCATGCGCCCGTCGGCGCCGACCACCACGAGCCGCATCGATCGCTCTCCTTCGTGGCGCGGGGTACAGGCTCGGAGGAGGGCTGCCAAGTCGGCAGAAGTCGGCACCGGGGCTCCGGGTTCGGCTCGACGCCGGGCCACCGCCGCCCCGGTCCGCCCCCGCCGTCATTCCGGGACCGCGCAGCGGAGCCCGGAATCCAGACCCGCCGAGGCGGCAGGACGAGGCGGCGTCGGCGGGTCTGGATCCCGGGCTCGCCTGCGGCGCCCCGGGATGACGCCGTGCTGGTCACAAGGCGTCCCGCTGAGCCTCGGGCCTCGTTGACCCGGGTTCGGAGCCCTGAACGCGGCGCTGCCCCGCGGCTCAGAACCGGCCGGCGAGCGTCAGCCGCACGGCGGTCGGCTCGACGGGGTGGAAGTGCCGGTCCGCCACGCCCTCCGCGGGCTCGCCGGGCAGGCGGGACGCGTAGAAGTAGGTGATCTGGTCGGCCTTGGCGTTCGTCAGGTTCAGCACGTCGAGGGACAGGCTGACCCCGTTCTCGAAATTGTAGCCGACGCGCCCGTTCACGAGGGCGGTGGGGCGCGAGCGCACCGTGTTGTCCTCGATCAGGGGGCGCGGCCCGAAGTAGCGGAAGCGCAGGCTGCCGAACCAGCCGAGGCCTTCCCCGAAGGTGACGCCGGCCGAGGCGATGGTGGTCGGCGCATCCGGCACCCGGTTGCCCGCGGGGTCGTAGTCCGAGAAGCGGGCGTTGGTGATCGTCAGGTCGCCTTCGAGCCGCAGCCAGGGCGTCACCGCGTAGCGGTTCGTCCACTCGACGCCGAAGCGGCGGGTCGGGCGGCTCGGCTCGGTGGTGCCGGTGTCGCCCTGGAACAGGTTCTCGGAGGCGAAGTCGAGCCGGAACAGCGCGACGGCGGTCTCGAGCCCCGCGATGCTGCGGTTGCGGATGCCGACCTCGTAGCCCGTCGAGGGCACCAGGAAGGGCGAGCGGGCGATGTTGAAGAGCGGGCTCGCCGGGTCGACGGTGGCCACGACGCCGCGCACGTCGTTCGAGTGGAAGCCGCCGCCGTAGTTCACGTAGAATTCGGTGTCGAACCAGGGCCCCAGGACGAGCCCAAGCTTCGGGTTGACGATGCCGTCGCGGGCCCGGCCCGAATTGGCCGGCGTGTCGGAGCGGACGTCGGCGTAGTAGGCGTCCGCGCGGAAGCCGACGCTGGTGCGCAGCCAGTCGGTCCAGCGCAGCCGGTTCTCGTAGTAGAAGGCCGCGCTCGCCTCGAGCACCCGGTCGTCGAGGACGGTCGAGCGGTACTGACGCGCGGCGGTGTTGAACAGGCCGACGCGGATGTCGTCGGTGCGGGTCTGGAAGCCGATCTCGTTCTCCATGGGCAGGCCGAACAGGCTGCCCAGGACGGTGCGGGAGACCTCGCCCCCGCCGAGCACCCGGTTGTCCCGCTGGCGGAACTGGTCGCCGTTGACGGGGTCGTTCAGGAAATACGTGAAGTTGTTCCAGAGGTTCATGTCGTAGCGGATCACGTAGGCGCTCGCCCGGGTGATCCCGCCCGCATCCGACTGGCTCCAGCGGCCCGAGAGGGAGAAGCGCCCGGTGTTGCCACCATCCGTTGGGTCGAGGGTGCCGTAGCGGCCGAGGATGCCCTCCGCGACCGCGCGCTCGGGGATCTGGTTCGTCGCGTTCCACTTGGCCCAGTAGGCCATACCGGTGAGCGAGAAGCCGTCGGCCGCCGTGCCCTGGCTGTAGCGGACGACGCCGTTGAGCTTGGCCAGGCGATCCGGCACGGCCCAGGGGCCGTCGTAGGTCTGCGCCTCGCCGGCGACCAGCAGGGTGCCGGCGCCGAGCGGCATCGAGGCCATCGAGAGCGCCCGCTTGTAGCCGAAGGAGCCGAGCGTGGTGAGCGCCACGTTCCGGGCCAGCGTGTCGAGGTAGTCGATCCGCACGGAGCCCGCGGAGGCGAAGTCGCCGTCGCGGACGAAGTAGGGCCCCTTGTGGAACTCCACCGCGCCGACGAGCTCGGGGATCAGGAAGTTGATGTCGGCATAGCCCTGGGCATGGGCGTTCGTGCGCATGTTGACGGGCATGCCGTCGACGCTGATCGCGAGGTCGGTGCCGTGGTCGAGGTTGAACCCGCGCAGGAAGAACTGGTTGGCCTTCCCCTCGCCGGAGTGCTGCGTGACGATGAGGCCGGGCACCGCCTCCAGCACCTCGCCGGGGCGCGTCACCGGCCGGCTGTTGACCTCGGCGCCCGTGACGACGCCCGCGCTCGCGGCCTCCACCGTCCGCAGGGCGCCGCCGATCCCGGAGACGCCGCCGACGTAGCCGGCGCTGGCCGCCGGGAGGCCGCCCGCAGGCGCAGTCGCCGGGGCGGCGGTCTCGGTGGTCACCGAGATCTCGGAGAGGGTGGCCTCGGCCGCGGGCTGCGCGGCGGCAGGCGCGGAGAGGCCGGCCGCGCAGGCGAGCAGGGCGAGGCGTCGTCGGGCAGGGGGTGACACGCGGGGGGACCTCGGGCAACGGCTGTGGCACGTCACCGCGAACGAGGCCGGGCTGCCGCGGCGTGCGGACGGCTCGGCACCCGCCAGGACACCCCGCCCGGCGCGCATCGCGTGTGACCACGGCTGACGGCAGGTCTCCTGGCTCGCGGGTCGCGGCCCCTCATCGTCTTCCCAGGCGCAAGCCCAGTGACGTGCTGATGGGGGCTCGCCGCTCACAGTTGCGGGGGCAGCCGCGGAATCGGGGTCGCCCCCTCACCGCATTCCCTATTGATCCCTCACGGGAACCGTCGGGACGGAGGCTAGGCCGCCGGGCGCGGCGCGGTCAACGCGGGGCGCGGCGCCCGGCGCGAATCCCGGGGGAGCGCGGCAGACGGGCCACGGTCGGAGCCGTTCAGCGGCTCCCCACGGGGCGCACGCTCCAGGTCGCCCAGTAGATCGGGCGGCCGTAGAGGTTCGAGATGGTCGTGCCGTCGACGCGGGGCGCCGTGCGGTCGAGCCAGGTCAGGAAGCCGGCCTTCACCGAGTACAGGCCCGGCGTGTCGAGGTTGCCGTAGCGGTCGGTCATCCAGTAATGCGCCGCCCGGCCGTAGCGGCCGCCGCCGTCGCCGCCAGCGCGCAGGCCGAGATAGGTCGGCGAGCGCATCGCCGCCCGGGGCTCGGCGTACCAGGTGAGCCCCGCGATCGCGCCCACCGACAGGTCGGTGGTGTATTGCAGGCAGAGGTCCGAGATGGGGCCGCCCGGCGCGTTGGCGGGGCGGTTGCAGGTGTAGGACACGACCCAGCGGTCCATGCCCTTGGCCTTGCCCACCCGCACGAAGATGCCGGGCGGCAGCGGCTCGGCGATGGTCCGGGGCAGCGACCAGACCCGCTCGGCCGAGAGGTCGCGGCTGGTGCGCAGGTAGAGCGCCGTGCGCTGCTTGAGGGGCGCCTCGTTGCAATCCTCCGGCATCACGTCGGTGTAGAAGTAGTGGTAGGTCTGGTCGACGACGCTGATCGACCCTGAGAGGCCTTGCGTGGCGCCCGCCGCCCCGGGGCAGTTGCCGATGAGGGGGCGCCCGGCCTCGTCGAGCACGGCGGTCGGGCTCGGGTTCTCGGGCGCCTTGCTCTCGCGGCCCTTGCGCCGGCGCCGGTCGTCCTCCGCGTCGGGCGCCTCGCCGAAGGGGGCCCAGGCGATGCCGTAGCCCTCCGCGCCCCGGCTGCGGATCTCGTAATGCTCGAAGTCGTAGGTCCGGGCGAGGATCTGCACGCGCCGGTTGCCGGTGTCGCCCCCCGCCACCGCGAGCAGGAAGACGTAGGTGTAGGGGTCGCCCGCCCAGTCGCGGCCCGCCACCGCGATCGGGTTGCGGGGCGCCACGCCCTCGGCCTGCGGCTCGGGCGGCGCAGGCGGCGGCTCCTTGCGGCCCCGGCGCGTGCGGGCCGCCTGACGGCCGGCGGCCTGGGGCGGGGTGCGCTCCGCCTCCCAGAGCCGGGGCGCGCTCGGCGGCATCGTCACGGAGAGCTGCTCGGGCAGCCGCGCGGTCCGCACGGCGCCGCCGTCGCCGGGGTCGGTCGCCCGGCGCGGGGGGCAATCCTCCGCCTGGCGCCGGCCGCGCGGGGCCGCGATCGGCGCCTCGCCCTGGTAGATCACCTGGATCGGGCCGGGCGGCTGCGCGCTGCCGAGCCGCAGGAGCTGCACGGTGCGGGCGAACTCGCAGGGGCGGGGCGTGAAGAACACGCCCTCGGCCTCGGTCCCGTCGCGGCAGATCTCGAGGGCGCCGCCGCCCGTCAGGTAGCAGGCCGGCGTCGTGCCCTCGCCCGATTGCGCCCGGGCCGAGACCGGCAGGTCCGGCGTCAGCAGCGCCGCGGCGAGGAGCGCCGGCCCGCCGAGGCGCAGGGCCAGGGTGCCGGGGCGGGCGGGACGGGCGGGGGGAGGGGGGAACGGACGGACACGCCGTGGCAGTTAGCGCCCGCGCACCGATCCGCAAAGGTGTCGGGCTCTGCGCGCCTGCGCGGGGGCCGGCTGCCCACCGAACCGTCCGGCCCCTCGGGTGTTGTCGGTGCTCAAGCACCGTATCAGGAGCCGTTCATGGACATCGCCGTCGACAAGGTCACCGAGATCATCCTCCGCGTGCGGGCGATCGACGTGAAGGAGGGCCCGACGGACCCGGATTCCGGCTCGAACCCCATCGACGACGGCGCCACCGACGTCCTCGTCGGCGGCACCGACGACGCGACCGAGAGCGAGCTGCGCAGCATGATCGGCGGCCTCAACGACGACGAGCGCGCCAGCCTGCTGGCGCTCCTCTACGTCGGCCGCGGCGACATGGAGCCGGAGGAATGGTCGGATGCGGTGCGCTTCGCCCGCGAGCGCGAGGCGGCCGGCGAGGGCGCGATGCGCGAGATCCTCGGCACCCCGGATGCCGGCGACCTCCTCGACGAGGGCCTCGCCGCGCTGGGCATCACGCCGGACCTGCCGCAGGCCTGAGGCCGCGGGGCGCCCCCCTACAGCATCGCCCCGGCGTTCATCACGCCGTCGGGGTCGATGCCGCGCTTGACCGCGCCCATCAGCGCGCGCCGAGCCTCGTCGGTGTAGCGCACGAGCAGGTCGCGCTTGAAGCGGCCGATGCCGTACTCGGCGCTGAAGCTGCCGCCCAGCGCGATCGCCGCCCCGTAGAGCTCGTGGGCGAGGCCGGCCTCGATGCGGCGGGTGAAGGCGAGCCGGTCCTCCCCGGGCGGCACCACGAGGTTGTAGTGGATGTTGCCGTCGCCGACGTGCCCGTAGAACGACAGGCGCAGCCCGGGCTCCGCGCGCGCTAGGATCTCGGCGCCGCGCGCCAGGTAGGCCGACACGGCCGAGACCGGCACCGCGATGTCGTGCTTCACCGAGCCGCCGGCATGCTTCTCGCCCTCGGGAATGGTCTCGCGGATCGTCCACATCTCCCGGCGCTGGCGCTCGGACTGGGCCAGCACCGCATCCTCGACGTGGCCCGCCTCCATCAGGGCCTCCAGGGTCCCGGTCAGGAGGTCGTCGAGGGGGATGCGCGCCGAGGAGGCGGACAGCTCCAGGAGCACCGCGCCGCCGGGGCCGGCCGTGAGGCCGATCGCGCTGCCGCGCATCTCCGCCACGAGGGCGAGGGAGGAGGCGGAGATCAGCTCGAAGGTGGAGGCGAGGTCCGAGGTCTCCCGGCGCACGATCGCGGCGACCTCCGGGATCGGCGCGCCGGCGGCGAGCTGCATCCAGGCGGTGGCCCGGTGGCCTTGCGCCGGCCACAGCTTCAGCACCACGCCGGTGACGATGCCGAGGGTCCCCTCGGCGCCGACGAAGAGCTGCTTCGGGTCGGTGCCGACGTTGTTCTTGCGCAGGGCGCCCATGTCCGAGAACAGGCTGCCGTCCGGCAGCACCACCTCGAGGCCGAGCACGAGGTCGCGGGTCATGCCGTAGCGCAGGACCTGAAGGCCGCCCGCGTTGGTCCCGACATTGCCGCCGAGGCGGCAGCTCCCCTCCGCGCCGAGGCTGAGGGGCAGGAGGCAGCCCTGCGCGGCCGCCGCGCCCTGCGCCTCGGCGAGGATGACGCCCGCGTCGCACGAGAGGGTGAAGCCGAGGGGATCGACGGCGCGGATGCGCGTCATCCGCTCCAGGCTCACCACGAGCTGCCGGCGCCCGGGCTCGGGCGTCGCCCCGCCGACGTAGCCGGTGTTGCCCCCCTGCGGCACGAGGCCGAAGCCGTGGGCGCGGGCGAGCCGCACCAGCCCCTGCACGGCCTCCACCGAGCGGGGCCGCAGGACCGCCGGGGTCTCGCCCACCATGAGCGCGCGCTGGTCGTGGATGTAGGGCGCGACCTCCCCGGGCGCGGTCAGCACGCCGCCGGCGCCCAGGAGATCGCGGAAGGCATCGAGGGCATCGGTCATGGGCGGTCCCTCCGGGGGCGCGGATCGGCTTTTCCGATCCTTTAGCGCATTCCGAACGCCCGGCGCCCCTCCGTCAGTCGGAGACGAGGCCCGGCGGCAGCGCGATCGCGTGGTCGGCGATGGCGCCGGCCGTGGTGAGCCAGACCGCCTCGCGCCGGGCCGCGACGTGCGCGAGCGCCCGGCGCAGGGGACGCAGGCGGTGGGGCTGGCCGACGATGTAGGGGTGCAGCGCGATGCCCATCACCAGGGGGGCCGCCTGCGCCTGCGCCAGCATCTCGTCGAAGGCGTCGACGATCATGTCCGCGAAGTCGGTGGCGGAATCCTTGCGGGCGACGATGGCCGGGATGTCGTTCAGCTCCTGCGGGTAGGGCACCGAGAGGATGCGCCCGCCGCCGCGGGTGGCGAACCAGACCGGCTGGTCGTCGTGGGCCCAGTCGAGGAGGTAGCGGTAGCCGGCCTCGGCCAGCAGGTCCGGCGTCACCCGCGACTGGGAGATCCAGGGGCCGAGCCAGCCCGCGGGCGCGCGGCCCTCCGCGCGGGCGATGACCTCCGTCGCCTCCGCGATGAGCGCCCGCTCCTCGGCCTCCGGGAGGGTGCCCTGGCGCTCGGCGTTGCTGCGGCCGTGGCCCACCACCTCGTGGCCGCGGGCCCGCACCCGTTCCATCAGGCCGGGGCAGTCCGCGTAGAGCCGGCTGTTGGCCAGCACCGAGGCCGGCAGGCCGAGCTCCGCGAACAGGTCGAGCAGGCGGTCCGCCCCGACCCGGTTGCCCCAGTCGCGCCAGGCGTAGTTCAGCACGTCGGGCTGCGGGCCCCCGGGGGCGAGCTCCGCCCCGAGACCCTCGCCGAACGCGAAGGTCTCCAGGTTGAGGCCGACATAGACCGCGAGGCGCCGGCCCCCCGGCCAGTCGTAGACCGGGCGTTGGCTGAGCGCGCTGTAGCGGTAGCGGCCGTGGCCCGTCACCGCGCTACTGCGCCTTCGGGGCGGGTGCCGGGGCGGGTGCCTCGCCCGCCGGGGGCGGGATCTCGCCGGAGCGCTTCGGGCCGTCCGCCCCGGGGGCGTCGGCGACCGGCATGAGCACGTTCTTGGCGATGTTGCCCTCGGGCCCGTACTCGCCCGCGACCGCGAGGCAGGACTGCTCGCGGTGGAGGGCCATGTTGTTCGACATCAGCGCGAACATGGTCTGGACCCGGTTGCCGAAGGGACCGCGGGGGGCGACGTCCTCGGCGCGGGTGTTCTGCTTGGCGAGCAGCGCCTCGAACTGCTCGGTGCCGATGCGATAGCCGCAGACGTTCGAGGCCGCGAAGATGTAGGCGGCGAATTCGAGGGCCCGGGGGGCCGGGGCGTTGCGGATCTGGGCGGCGGCCGGGCCGGCTGCGAGCAGGGCCGCGGCGGCGAGGGCGGTGAGGAGACGCATCCTGAGGATTCCTTCCGTGGGCCGGCCTCTCGGGGCGCGGCGCCCGGCTCGGGCCGTTGACGCGCCGAGATAGCTCACCCGCGCCGGGACGCCAGGGGCGACCGGCGCGCGGCGGCGTCGCAGGCGGATTGTTGCGTCGCGCGGGGGCGGACGCAACACAAGCGCCAGGATCACCGGATCCCGGGATCTGCGACGCAAAACGCCGGACATGCGCACCCCCTAGGGGATGCACCGGGGACGGCCGGGGCGATGAGCCGGGCGGCCGCGAGGGAATGTCATGGGACTGTTCGTCAAGATCGGCGCCGCGAGCGCCGTCATCGCCGCCGGCCTGTCGGGGGCCCTGATCTCGACGGGCTCGGAGCCCGCCTCCGCCGCCGCCGCGCCCGCTCCCGCGGTGGCTGCGCCGATGCCGGCGGCCTGCGCGCCCGCGGCGTGGCCCTACGGCGGAGCCGGCTGCGCGCCCCGCCCCGTCCGGGTGATCGCCCTCACCGAGACGGCCCCCGCGGTGGCGCAGGCTGCGCGCCCGGCGCTCCGCCCCGTTTCCAGCCCTGCCCCGAAGGCCGCGCGCTGATCCGCCCCGACCGGGAGCCGAACCATGTCCCACTTCTCAGCCGAGGCCCTCGCGGGCGACCCCGAGACCCTGAAGGCCCTGCGCAGGCATCTGCAGGGTGATGCGGCGCCACGCCTGCTGCCGAGCCTCGCCGAGCGGTTCGGCACGGCGAAGAAGCCCGAGCCGCGCCCGGCGGCCGCTCCCCCGGGCCTGCCGTTCGTTCGGGCCGCGTAAGCCGGCGGATGCGCCGAAGCGGCTCGCAGGCCGGGAGCGCTTGCCCACTCCGCGCGAGCCACTATCCTGCCGCGACAGATCCGGCCTGACCTCTCGGCGGGGTTGTGGGGCGGAGCGCAGATGCGGGTCGGCCGAAAGATAGTTCTCGTCGGCGGCGTCCCGATCCTGATCGCGGCCGCCATCGCGCTGGCGGGCGGGCTCCTCCTCGCGCAGGCGGAGCGCGCCCGCGGCGGTGCCGTGACCGCGGGGCGGGTCGACCGGGTGCTGGCCCTGGCCCGCCTCGTGCGCGACGACTACGTCGCCGCCCGCGCCCCGGACCGGGCGGCCCATGCGGACCGGTTCCGGGCCCTCACCGCGGAGGCGGCCGCCGGGCTCGACGCGCTCCGGGGCTATGCCCGCACCGCCGAGCAGGCCGCCCGCATCGAGGCCGCCCGAAGCGCCCTCGTCCGCACCATCGCCCGGATGACCGACTTCATCCGGCTCGCCCGCGAGAACGACGGCCTCGTGTCCGAGATGGCCACCCGCGCCGAGACCCTGATCACCCTCGCCGACCGGGCCCGCACCCGCCAGCAGGCCTCCAACGCCGACCTCGTGCGGGCGCTGAGCGCCAAGGTGGAACGCCTGAGCGCCATCCGGGGAGTCATCGCGGGCATCAACAGCCTGCGGGCCACCTCCGCCGAGATCGCCCTCGGCCGGGCCAGGACCGCCGCGACCGCCGATGCGACCGCCCCGGCCGCGGCGGCGCTCGCCGCCCAGCTCGCCGCCACCGGCCGCGGCCTCGCGGCGGCGCTGCGCGAGCAGGGCCGCCCCCGCGAGGCCGCCGAACTCGACGCCCTGGCAGCCGGGGGCGCGACGGACGCCCTCGACGCCTGGGGGGAGCGCCTCCTGAAGATCGACGCCTCGGGCCAGCGCACCCTTCACGACGAGGTGGCCCAGCTCCTCACCTACGCGGTGGAGGCGAACGAGACCGAGCAGGCCACGCAGAACATCGCGGTGACGACGCTCCGCCTCGGCCAGACCACCGCGGACGCGCTGGCCCGGCGCGACCCGACCCGGGCCGAGGCGATGCTGCGCGAGGGCGAGCGCCTCTCCGAGAAGGCCGCCGCGCTGCCGATCTCGCCCCTGATCCAGGCCGAGATGGTCGATGCCATCGACGGCTGGCGCAAGCGCCTGACGACCACCATCGCGGGGCTCAAGCGCCAGAACGAGATGATCGCCGACATGGACGGCCTCGCGGGCGCCATGAGCGCCAGCGCGCAGGCCCTGAACGAGGCCTTCGTGGGCGATGCCGAGCGCTTCGGCGCCTCCGTGCGCCAGATCCTGCTCGCCGGCGCGGCGGCGGGCCTGCTCATCGGCAGCCTCGTGGCCCTCGCGGTCGCCCGGTCGATCACCCGGCCCCTGCGCCAGCTCCAGGGGGACATGGTGGCGCTCGCCGCGAACCCCGCCCGCGGCCGGGTGAGCGGCCTGCGCCGCGCGGACGAGCTCGGCGACATCGCCCGCGCCACCGACTTCTTCGTCACCGAGATCGCCCGGCGCGAGAAGGCCCTGCGGCGCGCCAAGGACCAGGCCGACGCCGCGCTCCTCGACCTGCGCCAGGCCCAGGCCGACCTGATCCGGGCCGAGAAGCTCGCCTCCCTGGGCCAGCTCGTCGCCGGGGTGGCGCACGAGATCAACACCCCCCTCGGCCTCGCGCTCACCACCGCGACCGTGGTGCGCGACGAGACCGAGGGGTTTCGCGCGGTGCTCGCCGGGGGGCAGCTCGGCCGGACGCGGCTCACCCACTTCGTGGACCGGGTGGAGGAGGGAGCGGCGCTGCTCTGCGCCAACCTCGGCCGCGCGGCGGACCTCGTCCACGGCTTCAAGCAGGTGGCGGTGGACAGGGCGAGCGACGAGACCCGCACCTTCCGCCTGGACGCCTGGCTGGACGCGCTCATCGCGAGCCTGAAGCCGCTGCTGCGGCCGGGCGGCCACGCGCTGACCCGCACCTGCCCGGCGCTCGGCGTCGAGACCAATCCGGGGGCGCTCGCGCAGGTGCTCACGAACCTCGTCACCAACGCCGTGGTGCACGGCTTCGAGGCGGGCCGCCCCGGCCACATCCTGATCGCCGCCGAGGCGGAGGCGGACGGCTGGCTGCGCATCACGGTCACGGATGACGGCCGCGGCATCCCGGAGGAGGATCTCGAGCGGATCTTCGATCCCTTCTTCACCACCGCGCGCGCCCGCGGCAGCACGGGGCTCGGCATGCACATCGTCCACAACCTCGTCACGGCCAAGCTCGGCGGACGCATCGCCCTGGAGAGCCGCCCGGGTGCGGGCACCTGCGTGCGCATCGCCTTCCCGGCGGCCTGCACCGTGGAGGCGGCCCCCGGCGAGCGCTCGGCCATGGCGGGAGCGGCCGAATGAGCGCGGCCATGCCGGGGGCGCGGCGCCCCGCACCGTCCCGGCGGCGGGCGGGCTGCGCCCTCGCCGTCGCGGCGCTCCTCGCGCTCCTGCCCGCGGCCGCCTCCGCGAAGACCCTGGTCTTCTGCTCGGAGGGCAACCCCGAGACCCTCGACCCGGCGCTCGCCACGACGACGACGGGGATGAACGTCGCCTGGCAGATGTTCAACACGCTGGTGGAGTTCGCCCCCGGCACCACGGAGATCCGCCCGGCGCTCGCCGAGTCCTGGGCCGTCTCGGCGGATGGCCGCACCTACGATTTCCGCCTGCGGGAGGGCGTGAGCTTCCACGCCAACGCCCGCTTCACACCGAGCCGGACGCTGACCTCGGAGGACGTGCTGTTCTCCTTCCTGCGCCAGTGGAAGCCCGACCATCCGTTCCACGCGGTGCGGGGGGCGAGCTTCGCCTACTTCCACGACCTCGGCCTCGCCGACCTCATCGCCGGGATCGAGGCGCCGGACCCGCGCACCATCCGCTTCCAGCTGCGCGAGCCCGACGCCACGTTCCTGGCCAATCTCGCCCAGGCCTTCGCGGCGATCCATTCGGCCGAGTATGCGGCGACGCTGACGGCGGCGGGGGCGCCGGAGGAACTCGTCACCGCGCCCATCGGGACGGGTCCCTACGCCTTCGCGGCCTACCGGCCGGACGTCACCGTGCGCTATCGGGCCTTCGAGGGCTACTGGCGCCGACCGCAGGCGGCGGAGCCCGGCCTCGCGGCGCTCGATGGCCTCGTCTTCTCGATCACCCCCAACCCGGCGGTGCGGCTCGCCAAGCTCAGGGCGGGCGAGTGCCAGGTCATGGCTTTCCCGGGGCCGGCCGACCGCGCCGCGATCGGCGCGGACCCGGAGCTGCGCCTCGCCGCGATGGCGGAGCTCAACGTCTCCTACCTCGCCTTCAACACGAGCCGCCCGCCCTTCGACGACGCCCGCCTGCGCCGCGCCGTCGGCTTCGCGGTCGACCGGCAGGCGATCGTCGAGGCGGCCTACGGGGCGGCGGCCCTCGTCGCGCGGGGTCCCCTGCCGCCGGGGCTCTGGGCGGCGGATGCCGGCCTGCCCGAGCCCAGCTTCGACCGGGCCGAGGCCCTGCGGCTGCTCGCCGAGGCCGGCCGCGCGGACGGGTTCGCGTTCGACCTGTGGTACCCGCCGGTCAGCCGCCCCTACAACCCGGACGGCCGGCGCGTCGCCGACATGATCCAGGCCGACCTCGCCCGCGTCGGCATCCGCGTCCGGCTCGTCACCGAGCCCTGGAACGCCTTCCGGACGGCGCTGTACGGCGGCGAGCCCACCGCCATGCTGTTCGGGTGGACCGGCGACAACGGCGACCCCGACAACTTCCTCAACGTGCTCCTCGGCTGCAAGGCCGCGGCCCCGGGCGGCGCCAACGTCGCCCGCTGGTGCGACCCCGCCTTCGACGGGCCCGTCCAGGCCGCCCGCCGCACCGGCGACATCGCGGAGCGCACCCGCCTCTACGCGCAGGCGCAGGCCGTCTTCCGGCGCGAGGGCCCCTGGGTGCCGCTCGCCCACACCCTGGTGCACATGGCGCTGCGCCGCTCGGTCGTCGGCTTCCGCATGGATCCGCTGGGCCGCCACCTCTTCGAGGGCGTGACGCTGCGGGAGTAGGCGAAAAGCTCCGTTCACGTTTGGCCGCTACCGTGACGGTCCGGGTCCATCGATGCCCGGACGGCATCGGTTTCGATCGCGGACGGGTGCCGGACAAGGCCGGGATCCGCCGGACACGGGGCCCATCCTGACGGAAGCGCGCATGTCGACCGAGCCCAATCCCTCCGCCGATCCGGCCCGCACCGCCGCGCAGGCCCTCGTGGCGCAGCTCGTCGCGAACGGGGTGCGCCACGCCTTCACGGTGCCGGGCGAGAGCTTCCTCCCGGTGCTCGACGCGCTCTACGAATCCGGGATCACCGTCACGGTCTGCCGGCAGGAGGGGGGCGCCGCCATGATGGCGGAAGCCCACGGCAAGGCGACGGGCGAGCCCGGCATCTGCTTCGTCACCCGCGGGCCCGGCGCCGCGAACGCCGCGGCCGGCATCCACATCGCCCAGCAGGATTCCTCGCCGATGATCCTGTTCGTCGGCCAGATCGAGCGCGGCTACCGCGACCGCGAGGCCTGGCAGGAGGTGGATTACCGCGCGGCCTTCGGACCGATCGCCAAGTGGGCCACCGAGATCGAGCAGGGCGCGCGCGTGCCCGAATACGTCGCCCGCGCCTTCCACACGGCGACGGCGGGCCGCCCCGGCCCGGTGGTGGTGGCCCTGCCGAAGGACATGCTGCGGGACGCCTGCCCCGGAC
Source organism: Methylobacterium sp. A54F (assembly GCF_053346035.1). Taxonomy (NCBI): domain Bacteria; kingdom Pseudomonadati; phylum Pseudomonadota; class Alphaproteobacteria; order Hyphomicrobiales; family Methylobacteriaceae; genus Methylobacterium; species Methylobacterium sp. A54F. Next base: position 357,449 of record NZ_JBKFBF010000001.1, read on the forward strand.
CGCTCGCCCCCGCCTGGACCCCGCTGGAGGTCGCGCCGGGCGCGGAGGAGATGGAGCGCCTGGCCGGGCTGCTGGCCGAGGCCGAGCGCCCGTTCCTCGTCCTCGGCGGCAGCCGCTGGAGCCCGCGGGGCTACGCGGACGTGCGGGCCTTCGCGGAGCGCTTCGACATCCCGGTCGCCACGAGCTACCGGCGCCTGCCGCTGTTCGACCCCCTGCACCCGGCCTATGCGGGCGATCTCGGGCTCGCCGCGAACCCGCGCCTCGTCGCCCGCGCGAAGGAGGCCGACCTCCTGATCGTGCTGGGCGGCCGCCTCGGCGAGGTGCCGAGCCAGGGCTACACGCTCCTCGACATACCGAGCCCGGCGACCCGCCTCGTCCACGTCCACCCGGGCGCTGAGGAGCTCGGCCGGGTCTACGTGCCGCACCTCGCCATCAACGCCGGGCCCAACCGGATGGCGGCGGCGCTGGCCGTCCTGGAGCCGCCGGCGCGCATCCCCTGGGAGGCCGGCACGCGCGCCGCGCACGCCGATTACCTGGCCTGGAGCGAGGCCGCGACGCCTCAACCCGGCCCGGTGAACCTCGGCGCCGTGATGGTGCACCTGCGCGAGGCGCTGCCCGAGGACGCGATTCTCTGCAACGGCGCCGGCAACTATGCGGCCTGGATTCACCGGTTCTTCCGCTTCCGGCGCCTCGGCTCGCACCTCGCGCCGACCTCCGGCTCGATGGGCTACGGCCTGCCCGCCGCCATCGGCGCCCAGCGCCTCCACCCCGACCGCACGGTGGTGTGCCTCGCCGGGGACGGCGACTTCCTGATGAGCGGCCAGGAGTTCGCGACCGCCGTCCAGCACGACCTGCCGATCCTCTGCATCGTCTGCGACAACGCCAGCTACGGCACGATCCGGATGCATCAGGAGCGCGACTTCCCGGGCCGCGTCTCCGCGACCGACCTGAGAAATCCCGACTTCGCTGCCTATGCGCGCGCCTTCGGCGGGTACGGCGCCACCGTGGAGACCACGGAGGCGTTCCCGGAGGCCCTCGCGGCGGCCCGCGCCTCCGGCCTTCCGGCGGTTCTGCACCTCAAGATCTCGACCGACGCCATCGCGCCCGGCACGACGCTGACGGCGATCCGGGAGGCCGCCCTCAGGAGCGGCTGAGCAGGGTCGAGGCCCAGCGCGAGGGGCGCTCGCACGGCGCCCGCTCGAACGCATCGGCGCCGTCCTCGGCCGTCCCGGCGCGCAGCAGGTCGTCGAGCGCCGCGCGGACGCGCTCCTCCGCGTAGGGCTTGGCGAAGAAGTAGTAGCGCCCCCCCTCCGGCAGGTCGCCGAGGTCCGGCCGCACCTTGCCGGAGATCATGATCACCCCGAGCGTCGGCCAGCGCACGTGGATGCAGGCCAGGAGGTGAATGCCGTCGAGGCCGCCCGGCATCTCGATGTCCGTGATGACGGCCCGGATCTCGGGGACCGACTCGAGCAGCATTATGGCCTCGGAGCCGTTCCGGGCCTCGAGCACGTTGCAGCCCGCCTCCATCGCGAGTTCGGCGGCGGCCTGACGGGTGACGGGCTCGTCGTCAGCGACGAGCACGATCGCGCGGTTGCCCGGCTTCGGCATGGTCAGTGTCCGTTCTATGCCGTCGCGTCGCGCCCGCACGAGACCTGAGTTCGAGACCCACTGCCTGAGGCCGGACGAAGATGCAACCTGAAGTCAGATCACCAAGATTGTTCAACCTTGCCTGATCGACCGCCTTAGTGACTGTAAATTTAGTATGTCTCTGCGTAAAGGCAGATTCACTTGACGCTCATGTGAGCGGCTAGGCCTTTGAGTGCAGTTGCCGACCGGATCCTCCGGCTCGCCGCATCATCCGTGCGCGAAGTCCCAGTAGAGCTGGCGCGCGCGGCGATACAGCGGGCCCGGCTCGAACCGTCGCTCGTCGAGCCCGGTGATCGGGGCGACCTTCGCGAAGTTGCCGGCCGTGAACACCTCGTCGGCCGCGAGGAAGTCGTCGTAGGAGAGGGTGGCCTCGACCACCGTGATTCCGGCCCCGCGCAGGAGCGCGATGACGCGGGCCCGGGTGATGCCGGCCAGGAAGGTGCCGTTCGCGACCGGCGTGTGGACCACGCCGTCGCGCCCCAGGAAGGCGTTGGCGTTCGCGAACTCCGCGATGTTGCCCAGCGCGTCGCGCATCAGGCAATTGCCGAAGCCACGCCCATGCGCCTCGATGAGCGCGCGGGTCCCGTTCGGGTAGAGGCAGCCGGCCTTGGCCTCCACGAGGGCGGTTTCGGCGGTGGGACGGCGGAAGGGCGAGAGCGTCGCGCGCACGCCGGAGGGCAGCGGCATCGGCGCGTCGTAGAGGCTGAGGCACCAGTTCGTGCTCGCGGGATCGAAGCGCACGCCGCCGCCGAACCCGTCCTCCGCCCAGTACATCGGGCGGATGTAGAGCTCGGCGTCGCGGGGGAACCGGGCGAGGCCGTCGCACACCAGCTCGGCCCAGCGGCCCTCGGAGACCTTCGGCTCCAGGCCCATGGCGCGCGCCGAGCGGTTGACCCGGGCGAGGTGCCGGTCGAGGTCGGGCGTCACCCCCTCGAAGGCCCGGGCCCCGTCGAACACGGTGGAGCCGAGCCAGGCGCCGTGGGTGCGCGGACCCATCATCCGCACGTTGCCCGGATGCCAGGCGCCCTCGAAGAAGGTCCAGGTCTGCTCGGTCTGCGCCTGCGCGGACATCGGGGCGCCCCTTTGCCTCAGGCGGCTTCGAGGAAGCCGCCGACCGGGCGCGGCGAACGACGCAGCAGGGTCCGTTGCAGCCGGCCGAAGGCCCGGAGCGCGAAGCCGAAGCTCCACGGCAGGGTGCGGCGGCAGAAGGCGACCTTTCGGACGTAGGTCTCGACGTGCCAGTGGCAGACGGCCCCGCGGGGCAGGAACAGCACGTCGCCGGCCCGGAAGGTCCTGGCCGGGCCGTGCCCGTCCGAGATCGTCGCCTCGCCCTCGAGGAAGTAGATCGTCTCGTCGATCTCGTAGTGCCAGTCGAACCGGCCAGCCGTGCAGTCCCAGACCAGGGTGCTGGCGGTGCCGTCGGCGCTGCGGGACAGCGTGGCGTTGCGCGCCTGCGGGCTGCCCTCGCGGATCCAGCTCGGCTCGATCGGCGCGGACCTCAGCTCCACGTTGGTGACGGACGGGATCATCGGCATCGTCGGCATGGTGGTCGGTCGTCCCTCTCGGCAATCTGAGCGGCCGGCATCGTCCGGCGCCTCACGCCTCGTCGTCCTACGCATAGCCGAGAGAGAAATAACTCCGCAACGAATCCCGATAAGCATGCTTAACTGTCGATCTTCGATCAAGAATTGAGAACTAGATAGCTCTAACCGGCAGTTGTTGCCAAATCAGGACGGCGTGGAGCGTTTGCCGTCTCATGCGGGGACGCTCGGGTTTGGGATGTGCCTGTGGCCCCGCCATAAGACTTCAAGAAGAGTCGCCGGAGAGCCGATGTTCAGCGCGGGTTTACTGTGAGAAGGTCCGCAACAACCGTTTACCAACAATCTTCAGCGCTTCTGCTGCCGGGGCGGCGGACATGTTGGCTCAGGCTTTGCCCCGGATGCGGGGCGCGGCGCCGCAAGCGGCCGCGACGGCCCGTTTCGAGACTCTGGCCAACGGAAACACCCCCATGCGCAGCGAGACCATCGCGGTTCACGCCGGCTACCAGGACGACCCGACCACCCACGCGGTGGCCGTGCCGATCTACCAGACGGTGGCCTACGCGTTCGACAGCGCGGACCACGGCGCTGCCCTCTTCAACCTGGAAGAGGAGGGCTACCGCTACAGCCGCATCGCCAACCCGACGACGGCAGTCCTGGAGCGGCGGGTCGCCGACCTCGAGGGCGGTCATTCCGCGCTGGCGGTGGCCACGGGCCAGGCAGCGCTGCACTACGCCATCGCGACGCTCGCCGACCACGGCGGCAACATCGTCTGCGTGCCCCAGCTCTACGGCACCACCCACACGCTGCTCGCCCACGTGCTTCCGCGCCAGGGCATCCACACCCGGTTCGCGGCGAGCGACCGCCCCGAGGACATCGCGGCGCTGATCGATGCCGACACCCGCGCGGTCTACTGCGAGTCGATCGGCAACCCGGCCGGCAACATCTGCGACATCGCCGCGCTCGCCGCGGTCGCCCACGAGCACGGTGTGCCCCTCGTGGTCGACAACACGGTGGCGACGCCGATCCTGCTGCGGCCGATCGAGCACGGGGCCGACATCGTCATCGCCTCCCTGACGAAGTTCATGGGCGGCCACGGCACCACCCTCGGCGGCATCATCGTCGATTCGGGGCGCTTTCCGTGGAAGCGCCACGCCGCCCGTTTCCCGCAGTTCAGCGAGCCGGACGTGTCCTATCACGGCCTCGTCTACGCCGATCATTTCGGGCCCGGCGCCTTCGTGGCCCGCGCCCGCAGCGTCTATCAGCGCACCACCGGGGCGGTGCTGCCGGCGCTCTCTGCCTTCCTGCTGCTCCAGGGCATCGAGACAGTGGCGCTGCGCGTCGAGCGGCACGTGGAGAACGGCCGCCGGGTCGCCGAATTCCTCAGGGCCCATCCGGGCGTCGCCTGGGTGAACCACGCGAGCTTTCCCGACAGCCCGCACCACGCCATGGCCCGCAAGTACCTCGGCGGGCAGGGCTCCTCGCTCCTGACCTTCGGCATCCGGGGCGGTTTCGAAGCCGGCAAATCCTTCTACGACGCGCTGCGCCTCGTGAAGCGGCTCGTGAACATCGGCGATGCCAAGTCGCTCGCCTGCCACCCCGCCTCCACGACGCACCGGCAGATGACGCCGGACGAGCAGCGCGCAGCCGGCGTCCACCCGGAGATGATCCGCCTCAGCGTCGGCATCGAGCACATCGCGGACATCACCGCGGACCTCGACCAGGCGCTCGCCGCCGCGATGCCCGCCACCCGCGCCGCGGCCTAACCAGGTAGGAGGAACCGGTCCGATGTTCGACCTGCGCCGAGACGCACCTGCGGAGGCCGTTTCCTACGGCGGCCTGCCCGCCTCCCTCGTGGAGGGGGCCGGCGCAGCGCCCCTGCGCATCGGCCTCCTCAACAACATGCCGGACGCGGCGCTCGCGGCGACGGAGCGGCAATTCCGAAATCTCCTCCAGCCCCCGGGCGGTCCCGCGGTCGAGCTTCTGCTGTTCTCGCTCGACGGTTTGGAGCGCGGCGCGCTCGGCGCCGAGATGGCGTCGCGCTACCTCTCCCATCGGTTCCTGGCCTCGGCGAACCTCGACGCCCTCATCGTGACGGGCTGCGAGCCGCGCCCCGGCCCCCTGCAGGCCGAGCCCTGGTTCCCGGCCTTCGGGGAGGTGGTGGACTGGGCGCGGGGGGCGACGGCCTCGACGCTGTTCTCCTGCCTCGCCGCCCACGGGGCCGTCCTGCACCTCAGCGGGCTCGCCCGAACGCGGCTGCCGGTAAAGCGCTGGGGCGTGTTCGCCTGCGCGGCGGCGGGCACGCATCCGCTCCTCGCGGGCGCCCCGGCGATCGTCCCGGTGCCGCATTCGCGCTGGAACGACCTGCCCGCGGCCGAGCTCGCCGCGGCCGGCTACCGGGTGCTGCGCGCCTCGGCGCAGGCCGGCGCCGACCTCTTCGTGCGCGAGGAGGGATCGCTCCTCGTGTTCTTGCAGGGGCACCCGGAATACGACCGCGACAGCCTCGCCCGGGAGCACCGGCGCGATGTCGGCCGCTACTGCGCGGGCGAGCGGCCGGACTACCCGCCGCTCCCGGAGAACTATTTCGGCCCGCAGGCCGCCGCGGCGCTCGACGCCTTCTCGGGCCGGGCGCGAGCCCGTCCCGATGCGCGCACCTTCGCGGGCTTCCCGAGCCTCGATCCCGCGCCACCCCTGGCGGCGGCCTGGCAGGCCGAGGCGCACCGCCTCATGGGCGCCTGGCTCGCCGAGGTCGCCCGCCGCCGCGCCACTGCATCCCGCGTCCCCATTCCCTCCCCGTGCTTTGCATGACGACCACCCTCGACACCGCGCCGCAGCCGAAGGCCTCCTCCACCGCCGGGTGGATCGGGGCCCTCGCGCGCACCGCGCGCATCGATGCGAACCCGCACCACACGCTGCCGCGGGTGATCGATGCGCTGGCCGCCGCCCACGGGCCGGCGCCGGCGCTGATCGGCGAGGACGAGACCCTGAGCCACGCCGACCTCGCCGGCCGGCAGAACCGCTACGCCCGCTGGGCGCTGGCCCAGGGACTCGCGAAGGGGGACACGGTCGCGCTGCTGATGCGCAACCGGCCGGACTACCTGGCGGTCTGGCTCGGCCTGACCCGGGTCGGCCTGCGCGTCGCGCTCCTCAACACCAACCTGAGGGGGCGCGGCCTCGCCCATTGCATCGCGGTGGCCGAGCCGCGCCTCCTCATCGCCGGCACGGATTTCGCCGAAGCCCTGGCTGGCGCACGCCCGCACCTTCCCGCGGAGCCCGCGCTCTGGTGGCACGGCGACGGGCCGGGCGCGGCCCTCGCCGAGGCGGTCGCGGGCCAGGACGGATCGCCGCTTGGAACCGACGAAGCGCCCCCCGTCGCCCTCTCGGACGGCGCGCTTCTGATCTACACCTCGGGCACCACCGGCCTGCCGAAGGCGGCCCATGTCAGCCACCACCGCATCATGATGTGGACGCACTGGTTCGCCGGCCTGGTCGAGCCGGGCCCGGGCGACCGCATGTACAATTGCCTGCCGCTATACCACAGCGTCGGCGGGGTGGTGGCGGCCGTCAGCCCGCTGCTCGGCGGCGGCTCGGTGGTGATCCGCGAGCGGTTCTCGGCGCGACGCTTCTGGGAGGACGTCGTCGCCTACGAGTGCACGCTGTTCCAGTACATAGGCGAGTTGTGCCGTTACCTGACGCTCGCACCGCCGCACCCGATGGAGCGGGCGCATGCGCTGCGCCTCTGCGCCGGCAACGGCCTGCGTCCGGATGTCTGGGAGCGGTTCCGCGACCGGTTCGGGATCCCGCGCATCCTGGAATTCTACGCAGCCACCGAGGGCACGGTCTCGCTCTACAACGTCGAGGGCCGCGTCGGCGCCGTCGGGCGCGTCCCGAGCTTCATGGCGCACCGCTCCCCGGCGCTCCTCGTGCGCCACGACGTCGAGACCGGGCTCCCCGTGCGCGACGCGGACGGCCTCTGCGTCCCGGCCGTGCGCGGCGAGGCGGGCGAACTCGTCGGGCGCCTGTCCGACAAGGCCGAGCACCGCTTCGAGGGCTACACCAGCATCACCGAGAGCGACCGCAAGGTGCTGCGCGACGTGCGCAGACCCGGCGACGCCTACCTGCGCACCGGCGACCTGATGCGCCAGGATGCGGCGGGCTTCTTCTACTTCGTGGACCGGATCGGCGACACCTTCCGCTGGAAGGGCGAGAACGTGGCCACGACCGAGGTCGCCGAGGTGCTGGGGCGCTGCCCCGGCGTCGAGGAGGCGAGCGTCTACGGCGTCGCGGTGCCGGGCTGCGACGGCCGGGCCGGCATGGCTGCCCTGACGGTCGGAGCGGGCTTCGACCTCGCCGTCCTGCACGGCGTGCTCCGCGAGGCGCTGCCCCCCTACGCGCGGCCCCTGTTCCTGCGCCTCTGCGCGGACCTCGCGCGCACCGAGACCTTCAAGCAGCGGAAGGCCGATCTCGTGGCCGAGGGCTTCGACCCCGGCCGCATCGCCGATCCGCTCTACCTCGACGACCCGTCTGCCGGCGCCTATCGGCCGCTCGAAGCGGTGCTTCACGGCGCGATCGTCGCTGGGGCGCTGCGCCTGTGAGGTCCCGAGACGGGCTCGTGAGCCCGCGTCGCTGAGGCGATGGCCGCGTTCGGGCGGGCCCGAAACGCATCGGGGCCGCCCCCGGGCGGAGGCGGCCCCGATGCGGGAAGGCGCGAAGTCCGTGGCCGCTACTGCAGGGTCCCGGCCCGCACCGCCTCCACCATGCGGGCGATCGCCTCGATGGAGTGGAAGTTCTTCGGGTTGAGGCAGCTCGGCGGGATCATGATGTCGAACTCGGCCTCCACCGCCAGCATCAGGCTCACGAGGTCGAGGGAGGTGAGGCCGACATCGACCAGGGCGTCCTGCGGCCGAAAATCGGCGCTGATCGCGTGGCGCGCGGCGATCTCCTGCGCGAGCGACAGGGTTCGGTCGGTGACGGGGCTGGCAGCCGTATCGAGCATGGATCTCTCGTTAAGTCGTTAACCCAAGCAGGAGTTGTAACGAGCTCCTAAGCTGGGGTTTGTTGCTTCGGGTCGATGATTATTACCGCGCGGCTTTGCGATCAAGAACCGCTAAAATTTAACGATGAACCTCGTTAATGCGGGCCCAAGACCACCGATCCCCTTGCGACTCGTCGAAGTAACGCGCTTTTAGGTCCGGAAGACTAATCACCAAGCGAAGTCCTGCATGATCATCGCGCTTGGAGTGATGACGACAACGGGCTTGCGGGGAACATCCATGACGATGCAGCACAATCCCGGAGTAACGGCCGCGTTCGACCTCGGCCAGGGCCTGGCGGCCCGCGCCGCCGCGGTCGCCTCCGTCGCCGCGCTCCACGCCGAGGCGGTGGACCGCGAGGCGCGCTTTCCCGCCGAGGCGCTGGACGCCCTGCGCACGCAGCGCCTGCTCGGCGCCGGCGTGCCGATCCCGCTCGGGGGCGAGGGCGCCTCGCTCTCGGCGCTGGCCGAGGTCGCCTATGCGCTGGGCCGTGCCTGCGCCTCCACGGCGATGATCTTCGCGATGCATCAGACCAAGGTCGCCTGCCTCGTGCGCCACGGCGGCGGCGCGCCCGCCATTGAGGGGGTGCTGCGCCGGATCGCCGGCGAGCAGCTCCTGATGGCCTCCTCGACCACCGAGGGGCAGGGGGGCGGCAACGTCCGCGCCTCGTCCGCCGCGATCGAGCCGGACGGGGCGTTCGTGACGCTGGAGCGGGCCGCGACCGTGATCTCCTATGGGGCCGAGGCCGACGGCGTCGTCACGATCGCCCGCCGCTCTCCCGAGGCCGCCGCCTCCGACCAGGTGCTCTGCGTGTTCCTGCGCGAGGACTACACGCTGGAGCGCTTGAGCGGCTGGGAGACCCTCGGCATGCGCGGGACCTGCAGCAGCGGTTTCCGCCTCCTCGCCCGCGGGCGGGCCGAGCAGGTGCTGGCCGCCCGCTACGGCGAGATCCACGGCCGCACCATGACGCCGGTCTCGCACATCCTGTGGTCGAGCGCCTGGGCCGGGATCGCGGCCGCGGCGGTGGAGAAGGCACAGGCCTTCACCCGCACCGCCGCCCGCGGGGCCGGCGGGCAGACGCCGCCGGGGGCCCTGCACTACGCCCGCGCCGTGTCGAGCCTGAAGCAGGCCCGGGCGCTGATCGCGGCGGCCCTCGACCGCTACGAGGCCGCGACGGACCCGGCCGATCTCGATGCCCTCGACGCCCAGACCGCGCTGACCCTCCTCAAGGTCGAGGTCTCCGACCTCGCGGTCGCCGCGGTGTCGAGCGCCCTGCGGGCCAACGGCCTCTCGGGCTACCGGCAGGACGGCGCCTTCTCGGTCGGCCGGCACCTGCGCGACATCCTCTCCGCCCCGATCATGATCCACAACGACCGCATCCTCCAGAACCTCGCCACCGCCACCATGATGGCCCCCGTCGCCGCGACGCTCCGCGCCTGATCGCGCCCGAACCGAAGGATCCGCCCCGTGAACATGAAGGTCATGAACGTGCCGGCCTCGCCCCCGGCCGCCGATCCCCTGGACCGCCTCTTCGACGACCTGTTCCGGCCCATGAACGCGCTCGGCGTCTACGGTCGCACCGGCACCTACGAGTCGGTGGTGGAGGCGCTGGCCGCCCTCATCTCGTCGAAGCGCGAGGCGGGGACCGAGGTGTTCCGCTTCCCGCCCGTGATGAGCCGCGCGCACCTCGAGCGCCACGGCTACCTCAAGAGCTTCCCGAACCTCCTCGGCTGCGTCTCCTGCCTGGAGGGCAGCGAGGCCGAGATCCGTGCCTCTGCCGACCGGCACGCGGCGGGGGGGGATTGGACCACGGGCCTCGAGACCGCCGACCTCGTGCTGACCCCGGCCGCCTGCTACCCGGTCTACCCGATCGCCGCCGCCCGCGGCCCCGTGCCGTCCGGCGGCTACCGCTTCGACGTCGCCTGCGACTGCTTCCGCCGGGAGCCCTCGCGCAACCTCGACCGGCTGCAATCCTTCCGCATGCGGGAATACGTCTGCATCGGCACGCCGGAGGAGGTCCGCGCTTTCCGGGAACGCTGGATTCCCCGCGCCACGGCCATCGCGGACGAACTCGGCCTGTCCTACACGGTCGAGACGGCGAGCGATCCGTTCTTCGGGCGGGTCGGCCAGATCATGGCCTTCAGCCAGCTCGAGCAGTCCCTCAAGTTCGAGTTGCTGGTGCCGCTGCGCGGCGCGGCCGCCCCCACCGCCTGCATGAGCTTCAACTACCACCGAGAGCATTTCGGGACGACCTGGGACCTGCGCCACGCGGACGGCGAGCCGGCCCATACGGGCTGCGTCGCCTTCGGCATGGACCGCCTCGCGGTCGCCCTCTTCGCCACCCACGGCACCGACGTCGCGGCCTGGCCCGCCGGCGTGCGTGCGGCCCTGCGGCTCTGATCCGCGCCGCGTCCCCTCCCGCATGGAGGGGACGGACCTGGCGGCCGCCGCAGGACACCCGAGAGCGACATGCCCCTCGATCCGCACGCGCAGCGCTTCCTCGCCATGCTCGCCCTCGGCGGGCCGCCCGCGCCGACGGTCGCCGGGCGGCGGGCGGCGTTGCGCGACCTCGCGCGGCTGGCGGGCGGCCCGCTGGCCGCGGGCGTCTCCGCTGAGGACCTCGTCCTGCCGGGGCCGGGCGGCCCCCTGCCGGCGCGGCTCTACGCGCCGGAGGGCGCGGCAGGCCCCGGGCCGGGCCTCGTCTACTTCCATGGCGGCGGCTTCGTCGCGGGCGGCCTCGACACGCATGACGGGCTCTGCCGCGGGCTCGTCGCGTCCGCGGGCTGCCGCCTCCTCGCGGTCGATTACCGGCTCGCGCCCGAGCATCCGTTTCCGGCGGCCTTCGAGGACGGGGCGGCGGCGGTCGCCTGGGCCGCCGCGCAGGCGGGCCGCCTCGGCATCGATCCCGGGCGCCTCGGGGTCGGCGGCGATTCCGCGGGCGCGGCCATCGCCGCCCATGCGGCGCGGGTGTCGGCTCACGGGAAGGGTCCGACCCTGGCCTTTCAGGTCCTGCTCTGCCCGGTCCTCGATGCGGAGGGCGCCGGCCCCTCGCGCGCGGCGTTCGCCAGCGGCTACCTCCTCGATGCGGAGACGATCCGGCGCGACGCGGACAGCCTCGGCATCGGGCCGGCCGAGCGGGAGGATCCACGCCTGTCGCCGCTCAGGGCCGCGGACCTCGCCGGCCTGCCGCCGGCCCTGATCCACACCGCCGAGTACGACATCGTGCGCGACGACGGCACCGCCTACGCGGCCCGGCTGGCGGAGGCCGGGGTGCCCGTGCGCCACACCTGCCACGCCGGCATGATCCACGACTTCTACGGCCTCGTCGGGCTGATTCCGGCGGCGCGGGCCGCCCGCGCGCGGATCGGGGCGGACCTCGCCGCGATCCTCGCGGCGGGCACCGCGGAAGAGACCCCCGCGGCGGCCTGACACAGGATCCGCTTGGTCAGAGCGGGGCCTGCATCGGCAAGCCCGCGCGGTGCCTGAGAAGGCGGCCCTACTCGAATCCGACGACCGCCGGGACCGGCTTGCGGGCCGGGACGAGGCGGCTTTCGGCCACGGTCGAGCGGGCCGCGTCGATGGCCAGCGTCACGGCGTTCAGGGTGCGGGCGTCCACCTCGCGCATGCGGGTGTCGTGCACGAACTCGGCGGCGAGCGCGTCGATCTCCGCGCTGAAGGCCGCGAGCGCGCCCGGATCCCGGGCCTCGCGCGCCTGCCCGACGATCTCCAGGAGCCGGTCGAGCACCACGTCGCTGCGCTCGCGGCGCAGGCGCGCGAGGCGCTGGCGCAGCCAGGCCAGCGCCGAGCCGAGGCCGCCTGCCAGGAAGGCGAGGAGGTAGACGAGGTCGCCGTAGCGCTCCACCAGCCCGCGCTGCTCGCGCTCGTAGTAGTCGATCGCGCCCGGATGGTTCGGGAGCCGGGCCGAGGTCGCCGCCACCGTCGTCTCGTAGTCGGGCGCCTTCATGTAGTCGGCGGCCGGCGTGGTCTCCTGGAAGGCCGTGCGCAGCTCGAACAGGTGCTGCGTCACGTCCGCCGCCACCGTCCGGCTGAGGCCGGCCGTGGCCATCAGCCGGTAGGAGGCGCCGACCGTCTTGATGTCCTCGGCCGGCACCTTGGGACGGCCGCCGAACAGGCCCGCCGGCACGGTCACGGCCTGCAGCCGCGGAAAGCGCTCGATGATCGCGCCATCGTCCTCCGCCTCCACGAAGCCGACCTTGCCGTCCCGGCTCGCGGACTGCACGGCGGCCACGAGGGCGAGCGCCTTCGGAGCGGAGGGAGCAATGATCGCCACGACGGCGTCGATCCGCTTCTCGGCGAACGCGGCCGCGACCCCGTCCTCCGCCACGGGCACGAGGCGTACGGCGCCAGGCGGGGGCGTTCCATCGGCCGGCTCCGTCAGGAGGGTCAGGCCGTAATAGCCGAGCAGGGTGCGCAGGAGCCAGGTGTCGGCCTCCCGGTGGGCGGCGATGCCGAGGCGCTTGCGGGCGAGCTCGGGGAAGCTGCGGATGTTGAAGGAGGCCGGCGAGGCGATCAGCATGGCCTGGTCGCGCAGGATCGCGAGGGTGAGGCCGTTGCCGGGCAGCGACACGTCGGGCCGCACCACCGCGAGGTCGGCCTAGCCGTCGCGCAGCGCCTCGGCGCTCTCCCGCACGTCGTCGAACAGCCGGACCCGCAGGCGGATACCTTCGCGACGCTGCGCGAGGGCATCGGCGTAGGCTCGGATCAGCTCGGGCTCGGTGCCGTCGCGCGGGGCGACCGCGATGGTCAGCGTCGTCGCCTGAAGGAGGTAGAAGGCGACGGCGGCCCCGATGCCCAGGAGGAGAGCCGTGGCCAGGAGGAGCGTCTCCCGCCGGATCAGCCATGCGGGGACCCAGGGCGGCATCGCGAGGTTCCGGTTCGGCCCCGGACGGACCCGCGGGCGGGCCAGCATGCCTCGGTTGCCTCCGCAAGTCAGGCCCCTCGGGCACCGGCGCGCCGCGAAGCTGGGGATCCGGCGCCGGGGCGGCGCCCATCTGGCGATCCGGCGGCGCAGGGCCTACGAACGTCGGGGCGCGCTTCCCCCGAAGCGGATGCCGGCTCGGCGGCGAGGGCGCGCGACAGGACGGGCCGATCCCCGGCCCCACGCCCCCGGTCCGGAGCCCGCCATGCACGCCACCCTTCCGCAGCCGCAGGCCAGCCCACCGCTCCTCCTGCGCGAGGACCGGGACGGCATCGCCACGCTGACCCTCAACCGCGGCCCGCAACGGAACGCTCTCTCGCTGGCGCTGATGGACGCCCTGCAGGAGAGGCTCGACGCCATCGCGGCGGACCGCGCGGTGCGGGTGGTGATCCTGCGCGGCGCCGGACCCGCCTTCTGCGCCGGCCACGACCTGAAGGAGATGCGCGCGCATCCCGACCCCGCCTTCGCGCAGGTCCTGTTCGAGACCTGCGCGCGCCTGATGCTGACGATCGCGCGCCTGCCGCAGGCCGTGATCGCGGCGGTGCACGGCATCGCCACGGCGGCCGGCTGCCAGCTCGTGGCCACCTGCGACCTCGCTGTGGCCACCGAGGAGGCCCGCTTCGCGACGCCGGGCGTGCAGATCGGCCTGTTCTGCTCGACCCCGATGGTCGCCCTCTCGCGGGCCGTCCCGCGCAAGGCCGCGATGGAGATGCTGCTGCTCGGCGAGCCCGTCGACGCGGCCGAGGCGCACCGCATCGGCCTCGTCAACCGCGTGGTCCCGGCGGCGGAACTCGACGCGGCCGCCCGCGCCATGGCCGCGCGCATCGCCGCGAAGGCGCCCCGCGTGCTGAGCCTCGGCAAGGCGGCGTTCGGGCGCCAGGCGGAGCTCGACCTCGCCGAGGCCTACACCTACGCGGCCCGCGTGATGGTGGAGAACATGGCGATGCCGGACGCCCGGGAAGGCATCGACGCCTTCCTGGAGAAGCGGCAGCCGCGCTGGTGCGACTGAGGCGCCGCGGGCACGCAACCCTCCGATAACCCTAAGGAAGCCTTTACCATTCCGGAACAGGATCGCGCCCGGCCGTGGGCCGCCCCCGGGGCGGCCCGTGAACCCCCCGGAGCGCCCCTGCCCATGATGTCCCGCGCGGAACGCACGCCCCTCACGGACTGGTGGTGGACCGTGGACCGGGGCCTGCTGGCGGCCCTCGGGGCCCTGATGGTGGCGGGCCTCGTGTTCCTCATGGGCGGCGGCCCGCCGGTCGCGGAGCGGATCGGCCTGCCGACGTTCTACTTCCTGAACCGCCAGGCGCTTTACCTCGCGCCCACGATCCTGCTCATCGTCGCGGTCTCCTTCCTGTCGCTGCGCCACATCCGGCGCCTCGCCCTCGGCACCTGGATCGTCGGGGTGGTGCTCTGCCTCGTGGCGAGCAAGTTCGGCCCGGAGATCAAGGGCGCCCACCGCTGGATCCAGTTCGGCTCCGTGGGCCTGCAGCCCTCGGAGTTCGTGAAGCCCTCCTTCGTCGTGGTCGCCGCCTGGGCCTTCTCGGAGGGCGCGCAGCGGCGCGACATGCCCGGCGGCTTCCTGGCGATCCTGCTCCTTCCCATCACGCTCGTGCCGCTGCTGCTGCAGCCCGATTTCGGGCAGACGATGCTGATCACCCTCGTCTGGTCGACGCTTTTCTTCGTCGCCGGGCTCCACCTCATCTGGGTCGCGGCGCTCGGCGTGCTCGGAATGTGCGGGGTGTTTGCCGCCTACACGTTCTTCCACCACGTCCGCGAGCGCATCACCCGCTTCCTCGACAAGGATTCGGGCGACAGCTTCCAGGTGTTCTGGTCGCAGCAATCCTTCCGCTCGGGCAGCTGGTTCGGCACCGGTCCGGGCGAGGGGGTGGCCAAGCGCCACCTGCCCGACGCACATACCGACTTCATCTTCTCGGTCACCGGCGAGGAGTTCGGCGTGATCGTCTGCCTCGGCCTCGTGGCCCTGTTCGTCTACATCGTGATGCGCGGCCTCAAGCTGGCGCGGCGCACCGACGACACCTTCTCGCGGCTCGCCATCACCGGGCTCACCACCCTGTTCGGGCTGCAGGCCTGCATCAACATGGCGGTGAACACCCAGCTGATGCCCGCCAAGGGCATGACGCTGCCCTTCGTCTCCTACGGCGGCTCGTCCCTGATCTCGCTGGCCCTCGGCATGGGCTTCCTCATCGCGCTGACCCGCAAGCGCCCGCGGGTGACGCAGCTCAGCCAGAAGCCCCCCGGCACCGCGCCCGCCACCGTCGCGGGGGTGATGCGGTGACGGTGCGCACCCCGACGATCCTGCTCTGCGCGGGCGGCACCGGCGGCCACCTCTTCCCGGCTGAGAGCCTCGCCCACGCGCTGCGCGCCCGCGGCATCCGAGTCGTGCTCGCGACGGATGCGCGGGTGGATTCCATCGCCGCCGAGTTTCCTGCCGCCGAGATCGTCACGATCCCCTCCGCCACGCCGTCCGGCCGCTCGGCGCTGCGGCGCGCCTCCGCGGTCGTCACCCTGGGGCGCGGCTTCGGCGTCGCCGCCAGCGCGATCCGGCGGATCGACCCCGCGGCGGTGGTGGGCTTCGGCGGCTACCCCACCGTACCGCCGGTGCTCGCCGCGCAGATGCTGCGGGTGCCGACCGTGCTGCACGAGCAGAACGCGGTGATGGGGCGGGCCAACGCCTTCCTGGCGCGGGGCGCGCGCACCATCGCCACGGGCTTCCGCGACGTCCGCGGCGTGCCCCCGCGGGCGACGGCCCCGCGCATCCACACCGGCAACCCGCTGCGCCCCGCGGTGATCGAGGCCGCGCGGACCCCCTATCCGGCCCTCGGGTCCGAGGGCCCCATCCGCATGCTCGTCTTCGGCGGTAGCCAGGGCGCCCGGGTGATGGGCGAGGTGGTGCCCCGCGCCATCGCGCAGCTTCCCGACGACCTGCGGGCGCGCCTCCACCTCGTGCAGCAGGCCCGGCCCGAGGACCTGACTGCGGTGCAGAACGAATACCTGAGCCTCGGCCTCGCCGGCATCGAGGCGGCGCCCTTCTTCAAGGACCTGCCGGGCAAGATGGCGGCGGCCCACCTCGTGGTCGGCCGCTCCGGCGCCTCGACGGTCTCGGAGCTCGCCGCCATCGGCCGCCCGTCGGTGCTGGTGCCGCTCCCTGGCGCCCTCGACCAGGACCAGGCCGCCAACGCCGCGACGCTGGCGGCCATCGGCGCGGCGCTCGCGATCCCGCAGACCGCCTTCACGCCCGACCGCCTCGCGGCGGAGCTCCTCGACCTCTTCGAGAATCCCGCAAAATTGACCGCGGCGGCCGGGGCCGCCAAAAGCGCGGGCATCCACGACGCCGCCGAGCGGCTCGCCACCGTGGTCGCCGAGACGGCGGCCCGCACCTGATTTCCAGGGATCGCGCCCCGCGCGATCCCGCGACGGAACGGCTCGACCCATGAAGCTGCCCGACAAGCTCGGACCCATCCATTTCATCGGCATCGGCGGCATCGGCATGTCCGGCATTGCCGAGGTGATGCACAACCTCGGCTACACGGTGCAGGGGTCGGACGCGAACGACAACGCCAACGTCCGCCGGCTCAGCGAGAAGGGCCTGCGCACCTTCGTCGGACACGCGGCCGAGAACGTCGAGGAGGCCGCGCTGGTCGTGGTCTCCACGGCGATCCAGCGGGACAACCCCGAGCTCGCCGCCGCCCGCGAGCGCCGCCTGCCCGTGGTGCGCCGCGCCGAGATGCTGGCCGAGCTGATGCGCTTCAAGTCCTGCGTGGCCATCGCCGGCACCCACGGCAAGACCACCACGACCTCCCTCGTCGCGACGCTCCTCGACGCCGGCAACCTCGACCCCACGGTGATCAACGGCGGCATCATCAACGCCTACGGCACCAACGCCCGCATGGGCGAGGGCGAGTGGATGGTGGTGGAGGCCGACGAATCCGACGGCACCTTCCTGAAGCTGCCCGCCGACGTCGCCATCGTCACTAACATCGACCCCGAGCACCTCGACCATTTCGGCTCGTTCGACGCCGTGAAGGACGCCTTCCGGCGCTTCATCGACAACATCCCGTTCTACGGCTTCGCGGTGATGTGCATCGACCATCCCGTGGTGCAGGACCTCGTCGGCCACATCGAGGACCGGCGCATCATCACCTACGGCGAGAACCCGCAGGCGGATGTCCGCCTCCTCGACGTGGACCTGCGCGGCGGCCAGAGCCGCTTCCGGGTGATGATCCGCGACCGCCGTCCCGGCTTCCGGCTGGAGATGGAGGACCTCGTCCTGCCGATGCCGGGCAAGCACAACGCCCTCAACGCCACCGCGGCGCTGGCCGTCGCCCACGAGCTCGGCGTCGCGCCCGAGGCGATCCGGCGGGCGCTCGGCGGCTTCGGCGGCGTCAAGCGCCGCTTCACCCGCACCGGCGAGTGGAACGGCGCCCAGATCTTCGACGATTACGGGCACCATCCGGTGGAGATCAAGGCGGTGCTGCGGGCCGCCCGCGCCTCGACCGAGGGGGGCGTGATCGCGGTGGTGCAGCCCCACCGCTACACCCGCCTGCAGTCGCTGTTCGACGATTTCTGCACCTGCTTCAACGACGCCGACACGGTGATCGTCGCCCCCGTCTACGCAGCGGGCGAGGCACCGATCGAGGGCATTGACCGCGACGGCCTCGTCTCCGGCCTGAAGTCCCGCGGGCACCGGGACGCGCAGGCGCTCGAGCGTCCCGAGGACCTGGCCGGGCTGATCGCCGGCCTCGCCCGGCCCGGCGACTACGTGGTCTGCCTCGGCGCCGGCAACATCACCCAGTGGGCCTACGCCCTGCCGGGCGAGCTCGCGGCGCGGAAGGGGTAGGGATGCACGGGTCTCAGGCGGCCTCCGGGCGGATGTCCTCGACGTCGACGTCGAGGGTCCGCGCCAGCCGCGCGTAGAGGGTTAGGATCGCCGGTGCGCCCACTCTCTTCCATCACCGCCAAGTCCGCCGCCTCGACCGCGCAGTCCCGCGCCAGCGCCTCGGTGCCCTACGGCATCCGGGCGAGCACCCGCGCCGCCGCGCGTGAAGGCCAGGGGCCGGCCCGTCGGTGCCTCCCTTCTCCGACCGGCCTGCTCGGACCGATGCACCGGGATGGAAGCGTAGCATGACCTACCCCGATCTCATCCCCGCGATCCGCGCCTCTGCGCCGGGTCTTCGGGGGCGCCTCCTCGCCAACCCGTCGCTTGCCGACCTGACCTGGTTCCGGGTCGGAGGCCCCGCGCAGGTACTGTTCACGCCTGCGGACGAGGAGGACCTCGCGCTCCTCCTCGGAGCCCTCGATCCGGCCGTGCCGGTGACCGTGATCGGCCTCGGCTCGAACCTGATCGTGCGCGACGGCGGGGTGCCGGGCGTGGTGGTGCGCCTTGGCGGCCGCGCCTTCGGCGAGGTCGCGGTCGACGGCGACGCCCTCCGGGTCGGAGCCGCGGTGCCGGACGTGCGCCTCGCCAAGGCCGCGGCCGAGGCCGGGCTCGACGGGCTGGCTTTCTTCCGCGGGATCCCGGGCTCGGTCGGGGGGGCGCTGCGCATGAACGCGGGCGCGCATGGTGGCGAGACCACCGACGTGCTCGTTGAAGCCCGCGGTGTCGACCGGGCCGGGCGCCTGCGCCACTTCGGCCACGCCGAGATGGGCTTCTCCTATCGCCACACTGCCGTGCCCGAGGACCTGATCCTCACGAGCGCCCTCTTCCGGGGCCGCCCCGGCGACCGGGCCGCGATCGAGGCCGAGATGGACCGGGTCACCGCCGCCCGCGAGGCGGCTCAGCCGATCCGCGAACGCACCGGGGGCTCGACCTTCGCCAACCCGCAGGGCGGCAAGGCGTGGCAGCTCATCGACGCTGCGGGCTGCCGCGGCCTCGTCCGGGGTGGCGCGCAGGTCTCGGAGATGCACTGCAACTTCCTGATCAACCGCGGCGGCGCAACCGCGGCCGACATCGAGGGCCTCGGCGAGGAGGTGCGTCGCCGGGTGCAGGAGCAGTCGGGCGTCGCGCTGCGCTGGGAGATCAAGCGGATCGGCGTCGGCGGTCATGAAGGTCCGTGACGTCATCCGGCTGATCGAGGCGGACGGCTGGTCGCTCGTCGCGACGCGGGGCAGCCACAGGCAGTACAAGCATCCGGACAAGCGAGGACGCGTCACGGTCGCGGGCTCGCCCTCCGACGAGGTTGCGCCCGGCACGCTCGGGAGCATCCTGAAGCAGGCCGGATTGAAGGGGTGATCGGATCCATGCGCTACGCCATCGTGATCGAGCGGGCCGGCGGCAACGTCTCGGCCTACGTTCCAGACCTTCCGGGCTGCATCGCGACTGCCGACAGCGTCGAGGCAGTGGAGCGCGAGATCCGCGAGGCGATCCGCTTCCACATCGAGGGACTGCGCGCCGACGGCGAGGCGGTTCCGGAGCCGTCGAGCCTCGCGGAGTACGTCGACGCGTGAGCGTGACGACGCCCCTGCGCACGACCGCCGCGCCGGACCCCGCCGACGCACCGGCCGACGGAGACCCGCTCGTCGCCCTCGGTGAGGGGGTCGGTCCGATCGACCGGGACGACGCCGTACTCTGAAGCCGCCCATATCCACGCCGCCCGACCGGAGTCCCCCATGTCCAAGCACGTCGCCGTCCTGATGGGCGGGTGGTCCTCCGAGCGGGAGGTGTCCCTCAACTCGGGCGCCGCCTGCGCGGCCGCCCTCGAAGGGGAGGGGTTCCGGGTCACCCGGGTCGATGTCGGGCCCGACGTCGCGGCCGTGCTCACCGAGCTCCGTCCCGACGTCGCCCTGAACGCCCTGCACGGGCCCGCCGGCGAGGACGGCACCATTCAGGGGCTCCTGGAGATCCTGAGGATCCCCTACACCCATTCGGGCGTGCTGGCCTCGGCGCTCGCCATGCACAAGGTGCGGGCCAAGACCGTGATGGCGGCGGCCGGCGTGCCGGTGCCGGAGGGCCGCGTCGTTAACCGTGCTGATGCGGCGCGGTCACACCCGTTAACCCCGCCCTACGTCCTGAAACCGATCGCCGAGGGATCCTCGATGGGCGTCATCATCGTGCGCGACGGGCGCTCGCACCCGCCCCAGATCCTCGCCTCCGACGACTGGGCCTTCGGGGAAGAAGTCCTTGCGGAGCCGTACGTTGCAGGCCGCGAGCTGACCTGCGCGGTGCTGGGCGACCGGGCGCTCGGGGTGATCGAGATCAAGGCCGCGAGCGGGGGCTGGTACGACTACGACGCCAAGTACGCGCCGGGGGGGTCGATACACGTCCTCCCGGCCGATCTTAAACCAAATGTTTACCAGCGTGTCCAAGAGTTGTCGTTAACGGCGCATCAAGCACTGGGCTGCCGGGGCGTCAGCCGTGCCGACCTTCGCTACGACGACACACCGGGGGGAACCGGTGCGCTCGTCGTCCTCGAGGTCAACACGCAACCCGGCATGACCCAGACGAGCCTTGTGCCGGAGATGGCGGCCCACGCGGGCCTGGGTTTCGGTGAGCTCGTCCGATGGATGGTGGAGGACGCAACTCTGGGTCGCTAGGCCCCGCCGGTCATCCCGGCGGCGAGGGCAGCCTCGCGCGGCTCGCGACCCGGCTGCCGCGCTTCCTCCGTCGCGGCGGACCCCGCCGGATCCGCCCGGCCGTGCCGCTCGCCGAGCGCCTGCCGAACGGCCTCGGCACCGCCGCCCTCGCCACGAGCTTCGCGGCGCTCGCCCTCGCGGGCTTCGTGGCGAGCGGCCGCTACGAGACGTTCGTCGCCCTGAACGGCCGGCCCCTCGACATCGCCGCGCGCCTCGCCGGCTTCGGCGTCGAGCGGGTGACGATCTCGGGCATCTCCCGCATGTACGAGCGCGAGGTGCTCGCCGCCGCCGGGATCGACGGGCGTTCCTCCGTGCCATTCCTCGACGTCGCGGACGTGCGCGAGCGCCTGCTGCGGGTGCCCCTGATCGCCTCGGCCTCGGTGCGCAAGCTCTACCCGAACGAGATCGTCATCAGCCAGGTGGAGCGCGAGCCCGCCGCCCTCTGGCAGAAGAACGGCGAGATCAGCGTCATCGCGGCCGACGGCACCGTGATCGACACCATGCGGGACGACCGCTACGCCAGTCTGCCCCTCGTCGTCGGCGAGGACGCGAACCTGAAGCTCGGCGAGTATCTCGGCCTCGTGGCCGCCGCCGGCGGCCTCGGCGAGCGCATCCGGGCCGGCACCTACGTGTCGGGCCGGCGCTGGACGCTGAAGCTGGACGGCGTGGACATCCGCCTGCCCGAGAACGACCCGGCCGCCGCCCTGGCCCGCCTCGTCGCGATCGAGCGCCACGACCGCATCCTGGAGAAGGACATCATCGCGGTGGACCTGCGCATGCCCGACCGCGTGGTCGTGCGCCTGACCGAGGAGGCCGCCGCCGCCCGCGCCGAGAGCCAGAAGAAGACGAAGAAGGGGACCGCGACATGAGCCGCCCCGCGAGACGCCTGCCCCGCCCCTCGGTCCCCTTCGTCCGGTAGCGTTCGATGCACAGCCAACACGGCCTCACGCCGCGCCTGAAGCCGCTCTCCGCCCGCCGGAGCACGACGCTGTCGGTGCTCGACATCGGCACCAGCAAGGTCGTCTGCCTCATCGCCGAGCTGCAGCCGGCCGAGGCGCTGTCGACGCTCAAGGGCCGCACCCACCTCGCCCGCATCATCGGCATCGGCCACCAGCGCTCGCTCGGCCTGAAGGGCGGCGCCATCGTCGATCTCGAGGCCGCCGAGGGCGCGATCCGGCAGGCGGTCCATGCTGCCGAGCGGATGGCCAAGGTCGAGGTGCAGTCCGTCATCGTCAACCTGTCGGGCGGCCGCCTCGCCTCCCAGCACTTCGAGGCGCGGGTGAACGTCCGCTCCGGCACCGTCACGGGCTCGGACGTCGAGCGCGTCCTGGAGACCGCAAGCGCCCACGGGGTCAGCCCGGGCCGCGCCGTGCTCCACGCCCTGCCGACCGGCTACGCCCTCGACGGGCAGGGCGCGGTGATCGACCCGTCCGGCATGATCGGCAGCGCGCTCGGCGTCGACCTCCACGTCGTCACCGGCGAGATGGCGGCCGCCCGCAACCTGATGCTGGCGGTGGAGCATTGCCACCTCGGCGTCGAGGCGGTGATCGCCACCCCCTACGCCGCCGGCCTCTCGGCCCTCGTGGACGACGAGGCCGAGATGGGCGTCGCGGTCGTGGACATGGGCGGCGGCACCACGAGCGTCGGCGTCTTCGCGGGCGGCCACCTCGTGCACGTCGACGCGGTGGCGGTGGGCGGACACCACGTCACCATGGACATCGCGCGCGGGCTCTCGACCCGGGTCGCGGCGGCCGAGCGCCTCAAGACCCTCTACGGCTCGGCCATCGCCACCGCCTCCGACGACCGGGACATGATCGCCGTCCACGGCGTCGGGGAGGACGAGGGGGACGCGCCGACGCACGTGCCGCGCTCGCAGCTCGTGCGCATCATCCGCCCGCGGGTCGAGGAGGTGGTGGAGCTGGTGCGCGACCGGCTGCGGTCCGCGGGCTTCGGCGCGCAGGCCGGCCGCCGGGTGGTGCTGACGGGCGGGGCCAGCCAGCTCGTCGGCCTGCCCGAGGTGACGCGCCGGGTGATGCAGGGGCAGGTGCGGATCGGCCGCCCGCTCGGCATCCGCGGCCTGCCGGAGGCCGCCAAGGGACCGGCCTTCTCGGCCGCGGTCGGCCTGCTGGTCTACCCCCAGGTGGCCCACGCGGAGCACTTCGAGCCGCGCGGGCACGGCGCCTTCGCGGGCACCGGAACGGACGGGTACTTCTCGCGGGTCGGTCGCTGGATCCGGGAGAGCTTCTAGGAATTCGGGCCGCGGCGCACCAGCCGCGAACCGTCGAGAGATCGGTGCCCGCGGGCGCCACACGCAACTGAAGGTCGGGACAAGGGGCACCACATGGCCATTTCTCTGCAGGCGCCGGACATCCGGGAACTCAAGCCCCGCATCACCGTCTTCGGTGTCGGCGGAGCCGGCGGAAACGCCGTCAACAACATGATCGAGTCGGGCCTTCTCGGCTGCGAGTTCGTCGTGGCGAACACCGACGCCCAGGCGCTCACCTCCTCGAAGGCCGAGCGGGTGATCCAGATGGGCATCGGCGTGACGCAGGGCCTCGGCGCCGGCTCGCACCCCGAGGTGGGCTCGGCGGCGGCCGACGAGGTGATCGACGAGATCCGCGACCAGCTCTCGGGCGCCCACATGTGCTTCATCACCGCCGGCATGGGCGGCGGCACCGGCACCGGCGCCGCCCCCGTCATCGCCCGAGCGGCCCGCGACATGGGCATCCTCACGGTCGGCGTCGTCACGAAGCCGTTCCAGTTCGAGGGCATGCGCCGGATGCGCACGGCCGAGGCCGGCATCCAGGAGCTCCAGGCCGCCGTCGACACCCTCATCGTCATCCCGAACCAGAACCTGTTCCGGGTGGCCAACGAGAAGACGACCTTCGCGGACGCCTTCGCGATGGCCGACCAGGTGCTCTACTCGGGCGTCGCCTGCATCACCGACCTGATGGTGAAGGAAGGCCTGATCAACCTCGACTTCGCCGACGTGCGGGCGATCATGCGCGGCATGGGCAAGGCCATGATGGGCACCGGCGAGGCCTCCGGCGAGAAGCGCGCCAGCCGCGCCGCGGAGGCCGCCATCGCGAACCCGCTCCTCGACGACGTCTCGATGAAGGGCGCGCGCGGCCTGCTGATCTCGATCACGGGCGGCAACGACCTCACCCTGTACGAGCTCGACGAGGCCGCGACCCGCATCCGCGAGGAGGTCGACCAGGAGGCCAACATCATCCTGGGCGCCACCTTCGACGAGAGCCTCGACGGCATCATCCGGGTCTCGGTGGTCGCCACCGGCATCGAGCCGGCCCTGATCTCCGCGAACTCGCCGAACAACCCCGCCATCGCCGAGACCGAGCAGCGCATCGCCGAGGTCGCCGAGCGCCTGCGCGCCGAGGCCCGCGCCCGCGCGACCCAGGCTCCGCTGGGCTTCCGGGCCGCCGACGGCGCCCCGGCGCCGGTCGCGGCGGCGCCCGTCGCCGCCCCGGCCCAGCCCGTGCGCCCGGCCGCGCCGGAGCTGAGCGTTCCCGCGCCGGAGCCCCGCATGGAGCCGCAGGCCGCCCCCGTGATGCGCGACGACGTCGTGCTGACCCAGGCCGCCCCGCGCGTGTCCGTGCCCTACGTGGCCCCGCCCGCTCCGCAGGTCGAGCCGCAGCCGGTCCTGGCCGCCGGTCCCTTCGTGCCGCCGCGTCCGGCCGCCCCGGTCGCCGCGCCGCTCGCCCGCGCTCCGCGCATGCCGCAGATCCACGACCTGCCCCCGATCGCCCAGAACCAGATCCGGGCGAGCCGCGGGGAGGAGCCCGTCGAGGCTCCGGCCGACTCGAAGCGCACGAGCCTGCTGCGCCGTCTCGCCACCGTCGGCTTCGGCGGACGCCGGGACGACGCCGAGGCCGCTCCGCAGGCCCCGGCCCGGGCGCACGCGCCGGTTCCCCAGCCGCCGCTGCCCCAGCACGCCCTGCCGCCCGCCCCGGCCCGCGCGGCCGCCCCCGTGGCCCCGCAGGGCTACCGGCCGGCACAGGGCAGCCTGGACCCGCAGGGCCGCGTCGCCCCGCAGTCCCGGCTGATGGACGACGACCAGCTCGAGATCCCGGCCTTCCTGCGCCGCCAGGCGAACTGAGAACGCATCCCCGGGGCGGCTTAGGCCGGCCCGGGGAAGCTGCCCCGGCCTCTCCGGCCGGGGCCGCGGAAGCGGCTTGCCTGCTGCGGCGCACCAGAACGCCGCCGCGGGGGAGCCGCATTTTGCCGTCAGAGGGGGTTCCGCGCGGCGGGATCGGGACCGTCGGCGGAGCAGCCGGGTGCTATTTGTGCAACAGCGGACGCGTCGCTGACACGTCCCGTTAACCTTTCGTTAAACTCTTGTCAGAACTCGCTTTTGGGCGCTCGTCCCGGCAAGCCTGACTGTAACAGAGCGTAAGAATCCGTGATTTGGCCGGGCTTTTCAGCGCAGCTATACAAGCTCCCGGAACGAGAAAGGCGCGGCGGTCGTGGCTGCCAGCGCGCGCAGGGGCTTCAAGCAGCGGACGGATCGGGTGCCGGGTGCATCGCTGATATTGCGGTGCAGCGGCGGATCGCGGCCGAGGGCTAAGGAATGCGAACGAACCAACAAACCACCCTCAAGGGTCCCGCGACGCTGAGCGGTATCGGCGTCCATTCCGGGAACCCCGCCCAGATCACCATCCGCCCCGCTCCGGCGCATCACGGGATCGCCTTCCTCCGGACCGGCATGCCCACGGGCAATGACCGCCTCATCAAAGCGCATCACGCCTGCGTCTCGGCCACCGAGCTCTGCACCGTGATCGGCGACGTCGCCACCGGCGCGGTCGCCACCATCGAGCACCTGATGTCCGCCCTCTACGGCCTCGGCATCGACAACGCCCTGATCGAGATCGACGGCCCGGAGATGCCGATCCTCGACGGCAGCGCCCTGCCGTTCGTACAAGCGATCGACGCGGTCGGCCTCGCCGCCTGCGGTTCGCCCCGGCGCTGGATCAAGGTCCTGCGCACCGTCCGCATCGAGGCGGATCGCGCCTTCGCCGAGCTCCGCCCCATCGACCGCGGCTTCCGCCTCGACGTCGAGATCGATTTCGAGAGTCCCGTCATCGGCCGCAGCCGCAAGGCCATGGACCTGACGCCGGCCTCCTACCGCCGCGAGATCGCCGGCGCCCGCACCTTCGGCATGATGCGCGACGTGGAGCGCTACTGGAAGGCGGGCTTCGCCCTCGGTGCCTCCCTGGAGAACACCGTCGCGGTGGGTGAGACCGCGGTGGTGAACCCCGAGGGCCTCCGCTTCGCCGACGAGTTCGTCCGTCACAAGTTCCTCGACGCCGTGGGCGACCTCGCGCTCGCCGGCCTGCCCATCCAGGGCGCCTACCGCTCTTATTGCGGCGGCCACCGCATGAACGTCGGCGTCCTCTCCGCCCTGTTCGCCGATCGCGCCAACTACGCCATCATCGAGGCGCAGGGTACCCGCCGCGAGGCCGCGCTCGCCGAGTTCGGCGTGGGCCTCGGCATCGCCGCCTTCGCGGGCGAGCTCTGAGGGCCGGCACCCGTCTCACACCTGTCACCGTCAAGCCACAGGTCGTCCCCGAGCCACCGGGCGCGAGCCATCCGCCACGCCGCCGCCGCTTTCGCGCCCGAATCGAGCGCCACGGTGAATCGTCCGTGAAGGATGGCCCCGCGGCCAGCCTCGGCAACCGACACTCGTGATGGCTTCCCGGCGCGAGACCACGAAGAACGGCCGCGCCCGTTGGGGGATGAACCGCAGATGCCTGTCACCTTTCCGAGCCGCACTGCGACGGCGGCCGCGCTCCTGACCGTCCTCGGCCTCGGACTCGGCGGCTGCGATGCGCTCGACCCGTCGGGCCTCTTCGCTGAGAAGTACAAGCCCGAGGTCGTGGCTGACGTCCCCGCCGACAAGCTCTACAGCGAGGGCTTGGCCAAGATGGAGGACAGCGACTACGAGGCCGCGGTCAAGAAGTTCGGCGACCTCGACAAGCAGTACGCCTACTCCGACTGGTCGCGCAAAGCGCTGCTGATGACGGCCTACGCGAACTACGAGGGCCAGAAGTACGACGACGCGATCAGCGCCTCGAAGCGCTACCTGCAGCGTCATCCCGCCAGCAAGGACGCGGCCTACGCCCAGTACCTGATGGCGATGTCGAATTATAAGCAGATCCCGGACGTAACCCGCGATCAGGACCGCTCCGAGAAGGCGCTCGCCGGCCTGCAGGAACTGGTGCAGAAGTACCCGACCTCGGAATACGCCGCCGACGCCAAGGCCAAGATCCAGATCACCCGCGACCAGCTCGCCGGCAAGGAGATGGAGGTGGGTCGCTTCTACCTGGAGCGCCGCAACTTCCCGGCCGCGATCAACCGCTTCCGCGACGTGGTCAGCAAGTACCAGACGACCCGCCACGCCGAGGAGGCGCTGATGCGCCTGACCGAGGCCTACATGGCGCTCGGCATCACTGCCGAGGCGCAGAACGCGGCCGCGGTGCTCGGGCACAACTTCCCCGACTCGCCCTGGTACAAGGACGCCCACGCCCTCCTGCAGACGGGCGGCCTGGAGCCGCGCGAGGAGAAGGGCTCCTTCCTCAGCCGCGCCTTCGGCTCGCTCATGGGTCGCACCGCCTCGGCGCAGTGAGGTCCCCCCCGGTCCCGCGCGCGGCGCGGGACCGGGCCGGGCACCCGGCGTATGGGACGCGCCCCGCTTCGGGGCGACCTGCCGCGGGCGGCCCGGCGAAATTGGGGGATGAAGTCCGGACCGCTTCCGGCTACATGAGCGCGATCCGGTCCGAAGAGGTTCTCGACGCCGCATGCTCGTGCAGCTTGCGATCCGCGACATCGTTCTGATCGACAAGCTCGAGCTGAACTTCCGCGCAGGGCTGAGCGTCCTGACCGGCGAGACCGGCGCGGGCAAGTCGATCCTGCTCGATGCCTTCGCGCTGGCGCTCGGCGGGCGCGGCGACGGCCGCCTGGTGCGTCACGGCGAGGGCCAGGGCAGCGTCACCGCCGTCTTCGACGCACCCCTCGACCATCCGGCCCGCCGCATCGCGACCGAGGCCGAGATCGACACCGAGGGCGACCTGATCCTCCGCCGGATCCAGATGGCGGACGGGCGCACCCGCGCCTTCGTCAACGACCAGGCGGTGGGGGTGCAGGTGCTGCGCGCGATCGGCGCGGCGCTGGTGGAGATCCACGGGCAGCACGACGACCGGGCCCTGGCGGATCCCGGCACCCACCGGGCGATCCTCGATGCGTTCGGGGGCCTGCAGGCTCCGCTGGCGACGGTGGGCGAGGCGTCGAAGCGGGTGCGACGCGCCCGCACCACGCTGGCAGAGCACCGGGCGCGGGTGGAGGCGGCCCGCCGTGAGGCCGACTTCCTCCGCCACGCCGTCGAGGAGCTCGCCGAGCTCGACCCCGAGCCGGGGGAGGAGGCGACGCTCGCCGAGCGCCGCACCGTGATGCAGCAGAGCGAGAAGGTCGCCCGCGAGCTGAACGACGCCCTCGAGGCGGTCGGCGGCCCGAACTCCGGCGCCGCGCACCTCGCCTCGGCGGTGCGCAAGCTGGAGCGGCGCGCGGCGCAGCTTCCCGCCCTCGTCGAGCCCTGCGTCGCCGCCCTCGATGCGGCCCTCGTCGCCCTCGACGAGGCGCGCACCGTCCTCGACGCGGCGGTGGCCGAGACCGAGTTCGACCCGCGCGAGCTGGAGCGCGTCGAGGAACGCCTCTTCGCCCTGCGCGCCGCCTCTCGCAAGTACGACGTGCCGGCCGATTCGCTCGCGGCCCTCCGCGAGCGCTACGTCGCCGACGTCGCCGCGATCGACGCCGGCGAGGAGGCGCTGGCCGGGCTCGAAGCCGACCTCGCCGGGGCGGAGGCGGCCTTCGGCAAGGCGGCGGCCAAGCTCAGCGACGGGCGCCGGCGGGCCGCCAAGGCGCTCGACGCCGCCGTGAAGGCGGAGCTTCCGCCGCTGAAGCTGGAGCGCGCCCGCTTCATCACCGAGATCGTGACGGACCCGGAGTCCCGCGACGCGGCCGGCGTCGACCGCGTCGAGTTCTGGGCGCAGACCAACCCGGGCACCCGGCCGGGACCCATGATGAAGGTGGCCTCGGGCGGCGAGCTGTCCCGCTTCATGCTCGCCCTCAAGGTGGTCCTCGCCGACAAGGGTTCGGCCCCGACCCTGATCTTCGACGAGATCGATACCGGCGTCGGCGGCGCGGTGGCGGATGCGATCGGCGCGCGCCTCGCGCGCCTCGCCGCCACCGTCCAGGTGGTGGCGGTGACCCATGCGCCCCAGGTCGCCGCCCGCGCCGCGACCCACTTCCTGATTGCCAAGGCCCCCTTGAAGGGCAGCGACCGCGTGGCGACCCGGGTGTCCACGCTCCCCGTCGAGGCGCGCCGGGAGGAGATCGCCCGCATGCTCGCGGGGGCCACGGTCACCGACGAGGCCCGGGCCGCCGCCGCGCGCCTGCTCCAGGCCGCGGATGCCTGAGGAAGTTCTCGGTAACCCTACCGAAAGCTTAACCGTAATCGTTCGTTAACCAACCTGGGGGAGAGTCGCCAAACGACGCGCCACCATCGATTCGGGTGTGCCGTTGATCGTTCTCACGGGGGGAGGAGACGATGGATCACGCCGGGATCGATCGTGACGCGACGGATGGTGCGCAGGACCTGGCCGGCTCTGGCCTGAACCTCGACACGCGCCACCTCGGCCTCGCCCTGCGCTCGATCTACGAGGACGGCGTCGATCGGGAGCCGATCCCCGATGTCCAGGTCGAGCTGCTCCTGCGCCTGCGCCACAAGGAGCGCGACCTGCGCCGAGCCGGCTGAAGGCGGCGGACGACTTCGAACCTGCGCCGCGCCTTACCAGCGCCGCGCGCCCGGACGGCGCTTGTACTCGGCCGCCCGAATCTGCGTGAGCACCCGATCGAGGTCGCGCAGAAGTGCCACCTCCGCATCCCGGGCCTTCTCGACCTCGGCGGCATCGTGGATGAAACGCTGCCGGGCCTGGGCGAGCGCGAGACTCCGCTCAAGCTCCTCCCGCTCGGCATGCAGGGCCCTGAAACTGGCCTCGTCCGGGTTGTCCGCACTCGCGGGCGGAGCGACTGTGTCGTGCTGCACGGTTCTGACCTTCATCCGGCCCCGCGCGGGAGGCCGGAAAGGCATGAAACGCGCGAGCCCGCCAAACCGTGCCATGCCGACTTCCATCGCCGATCGCATGGGCGGGATTGCACAACCGCAGTTTGTGGGCGCGGCCTGTCACGCGCCTGTCATGTCTCCGTCATAGACGCGCATCGTCGGGACGCTATCCGGGCGCTGGCCGCCAGCGCGGCGCCGCGCGCCGCCCGAGGGCGGCCGTGCCAGCGCCCGACAGCAACGGAGACGCATGTGAAACGCTTTACCTACGCGCTCGCCCTCGGGCTCGCGACGGCCCAGATCGCCTGGCCCGCCCTCGCCGCCGACATCACGGGCGCCGGTGCGACCTTCCCATTCCCGGTCTACTCGAAGTGGGCGGAAGCCTACCGCAAGGATACCGGCACGGGCCTCAACTACCAGTCGATCGGCTCCGGCGGCGGCATCAAGCAGATCCAGGCCAAGACCGTCGATTTCGGCGCCACCGACGCGCCCCTGAAGGGACCGGCCCTGGAGAAGGACGGCCTCGTGCAGTTCCCGACCGTGATGGGCGGCGTCGTGCCCGTCGTGAACATCGCGGGCCTGGAGCCGGGCACGCTGAAGCTCACCGGTGAGGTGCTGGCCGACATCTACGCCGGCAAGGTCACCAAGTGGTCGGATCCGAAGATCGCCGCCCTCAACCAGGGCGTGAAGCTGCCCGACGCCACCATCACCCCCGTCTACCGCTCGGACGCCTCAGGCACGACGAACATCTTCACGACCTACCTCTCCCAGGTCTCCGAGCCTTGGAAGAAGGAGTTCGGCGCGGCGACGACGATCTCCTGGCCGGCCGGTCAGGGCGGCAAGGGCAACGAGGGCGTCACCGCCACCGTCAAGCAGGTGCCGAACGCCATCGGCTACGTCGAGTCGGCCTATGCCAAGCAGAACAAGCTCGGCTACGCGCTCCTGCAGAACAAGGCCGGCAAGTACCCGCAGCCGGACGACAAGGCGTTCCAGGCCGCCGCCGCCAGCGCCGACTGGAAGAGTGCGCCGGGCTTCGGCATCTCGCTGACCAACCAGACCGGCGACGACGCCTGGCCGATCACCGCGGCGACCTTCATCCTCGTCCACAAGGACCCGGCGGACGCGGCCAAGAGCGCCGAGGTGCTGAAGTTCTTCGATTGGGCCTACAAGAACGGCGACAAGCTCGCGAGCGAACTCGACTACGTGCCGCTCCCCGACGCGGTCGTGGGCCAGATCCACGAGGAGTGGAAGCAGGTGAAGGGCAAGGACGGCAAGCCCGTCCTGAACATGTGAGCCGGCAAACGCCCGGTCGCCGTTGACGGCACCGGGGCGGGTCCTCCGTGCGAGGGCCCGCCCCACCCCGCGAAGAACCGCTCCCCGCTCGCGTCGGGACCTGCCGCGCGCTACACGCCCTCCCGGTGAAGAGAACAGCGGATGACCGCCTTGACTGAGCAGATCGCGCTCGCGCGCACCGCCACGCCGGCCCGGCGGGGACCGGGCCGAGGCTTCGACACCCTGTTCCGGGGCGCTGCCTACGGCTCGGCGCTGATCGTCCTCCTGATGCTCGCCGGCATCCTCGGCTCGATCGTCTACGGCGGCTGGCCGGCCTTCCGGGAATTCGGCTTCGGCTTCCTCACCTCCAGCGCCTGGAACGTCGGCAACGAGCAGTACGGTGCCCTCGTGGCCATCATCGGCACGGTGGCCTCCGCGGTCATCGCCCTCGTCATCGGCGTGCCGGTCTCGCTCGGCATCGCGGTCTACCTGACGCAGCTCTGCCCCGGCTGGGCCCGCAAGCCCGTCGCCATGACGATCGAGCTCCTCGCCGCCGTGCCGAGCATCATCTACGGCATGTGGGGCCTGTTCATCTTCGCCCCCCTGTTCGCCCGCTTCGTGCAGGTGCCGACCTCGAATCTCGTCGAGGGCCTGCCGGTGGTCGGCACCCTGCTCTACGCCCGCGTGCCCTCGGGCGTCGGCGTGCTCACCGCCGGCATCATCCTCGCCATCATGATCGTGCCCTTCGTGGCCTCGATCACCCGCGACATGCTCGACCAGATCCCGACCATGCTGCGCGAGAGCGCCTTCGGCATCGGCTGCACCACCTGGGAGGTGGTGCGCCACGTGCTGGTGCCGCAGGCCTCCGTGGCGATCATCGGCGCGATCATGCTGGGTCTCGGCCGCGCGCTCGGCGAGACCATGGCGGTGACCTTCGTGATCGGCAACGCCAACCGGCTCTCGGCCTCGATCTTCGATCCGGGCTCGACCATCGCGTCCCGCATCGCCAACGAGTTCAACGAGGCCGACGGGCTGCAGCTCAACGCCCTGATGGCGCTCGGCAGCATCCTGTTCGTCATCACCTTCTTCGTCCTTATCATCGCCCGCCTGCTGACGCGCCGCGTCAAGGCCGCCTGAGGTCCGCGACCATGGACGCACGCTCCCCCCTCGCGACCGTGGACGCGCCCCGCCGCAGCGGCGGCCGCGTCCGGCCGTCCCGCCGCGTCGCCGACCGCGTGCTGCGCACCGCCTGCCTCGTCGCGACGGTCCTCGGCGCGGTGGTGCTCGGCTCGATCCTCCTGATGCTGATCGTCGAGGGGATCCGGGGCTTCTCGCCGACCCTGTTCACCCAGCCCACGCCCGGCCCCGGCAGCGAGGGCGGCGGCATCGCCAACGCGATCCTGGGGAGCCTCGTGCTCACCGCGATCGGCATCCTGGTGGCCACCCCGATCGGTCTGATGGCGGGCACCTACCTCGCCGAGTACGGGCGCGGCTCACGCCTCGCCGACGTCATCCGCTTCCTCAACGACATCCTGCTCTCGGCCCCCTCCATCCTGATCGGTCTGTTCGTCTACACCCTGATGGTGCGGCCGATGGGGACCTACTCGGGCTGGGCCGGCGGCGTGGCGCTCGCCATCATCGCGACGCCCGTGATCGTGCGCACCACCGAGGACATGCTCCGCCTCGTGCCCGGCACCCTGCGCGAGGCCGGCGCCGCCCTCGGCGCCCCGCCGTCGCGGGTGATCATGAGCGTCACCTGGCGCGCCGCCTCGGCGGGCGTCGTCACCGGCATCATCCTGGCGCTCGCCCGCATCGCCGGCGAGACGGCGCCGCTCCTGTTCACCGCGCTCAACAACAACTCGTGGTTCAACGCCAACCTGCTCGGCGGCGTCCCGAACCTGCCGGTGATGATCTACCAGTTCGCGCTGTCGCCCTATCCGAACTGGCAGGGCCTCGCCTGGGCCGGCGCCCTCCTCATCACCGTGACGATCCTCGCTCTCTCGATCGTCGCCCGCCTCGTGATCAAGCCCCAGCGCGCGCGCTGAAGGCCCCGCAAAGGACGTCCCCCATGAGTGCTCCCATGAGTGCCGCCCCGACCATGACGGCCCCGCCCATCGGCGCCAATACTCATGCCGACGAGGGCGCTCCCGTGCGCATCGCCGTGAAGGACCTGAACTTCTACTACGGCGGCTTCCACGGCCTGAAGGGCATCAACCTCGACTTCCACGACCGGCAGGTGACCGCGCTGATCGGGCCCTCGGGCTGCGGGAAGTCGACGCTGCTGCGCACCTTCAACCGGATCTACAGCCTCTACCCCGAGCAGCGCGCCGAGGGGCAGATCCTCCTCGACGGGCAGAACATCCTCGACCCGAAGGTCGACCTCAACGAACTGCGCGCCCGTGTCGGCATGGTCTTCCAGAAGCCCACGCCCTTCCCGATGTCGATCTACGACAATGTCGCCTTCGGTCTGCGCCTCTACGAGCGCCTGCCCAAGGCCGAGCTCGACCGGCGCGTCGAGGAATCGCTTCGCAAGGCCGCGCTGTGGGATGAGGTGAAGGACAAGCTCAAGCAGCCGGGCACCGGCCTGTCGGGCGGCCAGCAGCAGCGCCTCTGCATCGCCCGCACGGTGGCCCAGCGCCCGGAGGTGATCCTGTTCGACGAGCCGACCTCGGCCCTCGACCCGATCTCGACGGGGCGCATCGAGGAGCTGATCGAGCAGCTCCGCTCCGAGTTCACCATCGCCATCGTGACCCACAACATGCAGCAGGCGGCCCGCATCTCGCAGTTCACCGCCTTCATGTACCTCGGCGAGCTGGTCGAGTTCGGGCCGACGAACCGCATCTTCATGAACCCGACGAAGCGCCAGACCCAGGACTACATCACCGGCCGCTTCGGCTGATCCAGCCCGAGGTTGAGCGAGGAGCCGACCGGATGCCCGACCACATCGTCAAATCCTACGATGCCGACCTCGACGACCTGCGCCGCTCGATCTCCGAGATGGGCGGCGTGGCCGAGAAGATGATGACCGACGCCACCGACGCGCTGGTGCGCCGGGACAGCGTCCTCGCCCAGGCCGTGATCGCGGCCGACAAGCGCCTCGACGTGCTCCAGCGCCAGATCGAGGAGGGGGCGGTGCTGCTCATCGCCCGCCGCCAGCCGCTTGCCATCGACCTGCGGGAGACCATCTCGGCGATCCGCGTCTCGGGCGACCTGGAGCGCATCGGCGACCTCGCCAAGAACATCGCCAAGCGCGTCGTGGCGATCAGCGACCAGCCGCAGGCCCAGAAGATCGTCGTCGGCGTCCAGCACATGAGCGACCTCGTGCAGGAGCAGCTCAAGGACGTGCTCGACGCCTACGCGAGCCGGGACACCACGGCCGCGCACGACGTGTGGGAGCGCGACGGGGCGATCGACGCCCTCTACAACTCCCTGTTCCGCGAGCTCCTGACCTACATGATGGAGGATCCGCGCAACATCTCGTTCTGCACGCACCTCCTGTTCTGCGCCAAGAACGTCGAGCGCATCGGCGACCACACCACCAACATCGCCGAGACGATCCACTATCTCGCCACCGGCGAGACGGTGGCCGGCGACCGGCCCAAGAACGACGCCTCGAACTACGCGACCGTCACGCCGCAGGCGTGAGGCGCCCTCGGACACGACGACCGCGCGCATGAGTACCCGGATCCTGATCGTGGAGGACGAGGAGGCCTTGACCCTCCTCCTCCGCTACAACCTCGAAGCCGAGGGCTTCACGGTGGACAGCGCCGTGCGGGGCGACGAGGCGGACGTGCTCCTGCGCGAGCAGCTGCCGGACCTGATCCTCCTCGACTGGATGCTGCCGGGCCTCTCGGGGATCGAGCTGTGCCGGCGCATCCGGGCGCGGCGGGAGAGCGAGCGCCTGCCGATCATCATGCTCACGGCCCGCGGCGAGGAGGGGGACCGGGTGCGGGGCCTCGGCACCGGCGCCGACGACTACATCGTGAAGCCATTCTCGGTGCCGGAGCTTCTCGCCCGGGTCCGGGCCCTGCTGCGCCGCGCCAAGCCGGCCCACGTGGCGAGCCTCCTGGTGGCCGGCGACATCGAGCTCGACCGGGTGAGCCACCGGATCCGCCGCTCGGGCCGCGAGATCCATCTCGGACCGACCGAGTTCAAGCTCCTCGAATTCCTGATGCAGAGCCCTGGCCGGGTCTTTTCCCGCGAGCAGCTCCTCGACGGCGTCTGGGGCCACGACGTCTACATCGACGAGCGCACCGTCGACGTCCATGTCGGGCGCCTGCGCAAGGCCATCAACCGCCCGCGCCAGTCCGATCCGATCCGCACGGTGCGGGGCTCGGGCTACTCCTTCGACGAGATGTTCTCGGGAGCGGCGTGAGGCACTGCCGTCCTTCCCCGCGGCGCGGGGAAGGGGAGGCGCCGAAACCCTTACCGGAAGCCCGCGACGCGACGGTCGCGCTTGCGCTCGGCCGCGGGCTGGTAGGCGATCTGGGCGTGATGCGTGCAGTAGGGCAGGCCCGTGATCGAGCGGGCGCCGCAGAAGCGGAATTCCGGCGTCGTCGGATCGCCCATCGGCCAACGGCACATCGACTCGCGCAGATCCATGATGGTCACCCGCTCGGAGACGGCGAGGGCCACGGGCTCGGCCGCGGCCGGCGGGGCGGGCGGGAAGTCCGGGGTTGGCCGGTGCGCGGTGATCGTCGCCACGGGCTCCGGCATCTCGCTCTCGACGACCTCGACGGCGGCGACCTCGGCCTCGTCCTCGCGACCGCGGCGACGCCCCCCGGCGGCCTCGGCCCCCGGCTTCACGCGGCCCGCGAGACCCAGGCGGTGGACCTTGCCGATCACGGCGTTGCGCGTGACGCCGCCGAGCTGGGCTGCGATCTTGCTCGCGCTCTGGCCCTCTTCCCAGAGCCGGCGCAGCAGCTCGACGCGTTCGTCCGTCCAGCTCAGGCTCGCTTCGATCATCACCCCCTCCGCCCAACGATCATGCCGCGACGCGAACGCGTCTCCTCATCCGGCAAGCATCGATCCGCGCGAGCGGGCCGGCCGGTGGGAAGCACATCGATTCACGCCACTGATGATGGCCGCCACGGGTGGACCCCACGGCGACGGTCAGAACCTACAGGACGGCTCGCCGCCGATGCAAGCGCCCACGCTCCACACCGCGCCGGGGCCCGTCCGGTTTCCACCGGCAATGGCCGGCCGCCATCGTGGCATTCCGGCACCACTCGGGATGCGACTGCGCGTTGCAGCGTTGGCGCCGGAACGGTACAATGGCCAAGCTCGTTCTGGGCATGAGCGCCCGCAAGCTTGAGCGATTGGGACCCTGGCGATGTCGCGTCGGATCGGATGGATGCGCGGGTTCCTCGCGCTCTGCGCGGCAGGCCCGCTGGCCGCCTGCTCGTCGCTGCCGCGCACGCCCTACAGCGCCGAGCAGGCGGCCTACGCGAGCGTGCCGGGCATCCCCAACGCGCGCGCCTTCTCGGACGCCTCGGCCGAAACCTTCACGGAGATGGCGGGACGACCGGAGGCGCAGCGCAAGGGCTTTTCGTATCTCGCCCTCTCGGGCGGCGGCGGCGACGGGGCCTACGGCGCGGGCGTCCTCAACGGCTGGACGGCCTCGGGCACGCGCCCCGAGTTCTCGCTGGTCTCCGGCGTCAGCACGGGCGCCCTCATCGCGCCCTTCGCCTTCCTGGGCCCGGCCTACGATTCCTACCTGACGGACATCTACACGAGCGGCGTCGCCGAGACCCTGGTGCAGGCGCCGAGCCTCGCCAACGTGCTGTTCGGCTCCGGCCTGTTCGGCGACGGACGCCTGCGCGACCTGATCGGCCGCTACGTCACGCCGGACCTCCTCGCGGCCGTGGCGGCCGAGCACGCGAAGGGCCGGCGCCTCCTCGTCGTCACCACGAACCTCGACTCGCAGCGCGCGGTGATCTGGAACATGGGCGCGATCGCGGCGAGCGGCGCGCCGAACGCGGTCGATCTCTTCCGCGACGTGCTCACAGCCTCGGCGAGCATCCCGGCGGTGTTCCCGCCGCAGCTGATCGACGTGAGCGCGGGCCCGAGCGCGTTCCAGGAACTCCACGTCGACGGCTCGGTGGTCACCCCGGTCTTCACCCTGCCGCAGTCGTTCCTGCTGCGGGACGGGCGCCTGCGCACCAACGGGCGGGCCAACATCTACGTCGTGATCAACGGCCGCCTGGAGCCGGAATTCGACGTGACGCGCAACAACACGCTCTCGATCGTCGAGCGCTCCTTCACCACGGGCAGCCGCGCCCGGAGCCGCGCGGCGCTGGCCACCACCTACGCCTTCACCCGGGCGAACGGCATCGGCTTCAACCTGACCTACATCGACGAGCGCGCCCCGACGACGAGCACCGCCCGCGGCTTCGACACGGCCTACATGCGCAGCCTTTACCAAGCCGGCTACGACAAGGCGCGCCTGGGCGCGTTCTGGGAACACACGATCCCCGTGGCGCCGGTGGTGAAGGCCGCCATCGCCAACGTGGCGCAGTAGGGCGGACCGCCGCGACGGGGCGCGGCGAGCCGGACCCGAGGCTGGCCCGGCTCGCGCCCGCGGGCCTACTTGCGCAGGATCTTGGTGACGAGGCGCCCGATGGGCGTGCTCGAACTCGCGTTGCGGTCATCCCGGTCGAGGGGGCGGTTCTCGTTGCCGAGCAGCTTGGTGACGATGCGTCCGATCAGGCTCATGGTGTCCTCGCGCGCAGGGCGGCGCCGGGCACGGCGCAGCTTTGCCGAACCAACGGGCGAGGCGTTTGACCCGTTCCGTTCAGGCGGCCCGGTAGTCCGCGAGACGGACCCGGCGGGCCGAGCGCCGGTAGGCGATGACCGAGTCCGGCCAGAGCGTGGTGTTGCGCCCCTGCGCGTCGAGGTACCAGCTCGTGCAGCCGCCGGCCTGCCAGATGCTGTCGGTCATCCGGTCCCGGATGCGCTGGAGGAAGCGGGCCTGCGCCTCGGGCTTGACCTCCAGGCTCGTCCAGCCCCGCCGGCGCATCGCCTTCAGGCAGCCGAGGACGTGCTCGACCTGGGCCTCGATCATCATGATCACCGAGTTGTGGCCGAGGCCGGTGTTCGGACCGAGCAGGAAGAAGGCGTTCGGGAAGCCCGAGACCGTGATGCCCTGGTAGGCGCCCATGCCGTCGCGCCAGGCCTCGGACAGGGTGAGGCCGCCGCGGCCGGTGAGGCGCGTGCGCACGAAGCTGCCGGTCACGTCGAAGCCCGTGCCGTAGATCAGCACGTCCACGGGGTGCTCCGTCCCATCCGCCATGACCACGCGGTCCGGCGCGATGCGGGCGATCCCGCCCGTCTCGACCGTGACGTTCGCGCGCTGCAGGGCGGGGTAGTAGTCGTCCGAGATCAGCACGCGCTTGCAGCCGAGGCGGTAGCGCGGCGTCAGCTTGTTCCGCAGGGCCCGGTCCGGCACGGCCTTGGCGAGGTGGCGCCGGGCCAGCCCCTCGGCCTGCCCGGTGAGCTTCGAGACCTTGGTGAAGCCGAGAAAGGCGCGGATTTCGTGGAGCCAGAACAGCCGGAGCCGGTTGAGGCGCCGCGCCAGCGGCCGGTCCCGGTAGGCGGCCTTCTCCCGCTCGGTGATCGCCCGGTCGTGCTTCGGCATCACCCAGGGCGGGGTGCGCTGGAAGAGGGTGAGGTGCGCGGTCTCGGGCGCGATCTCCGGCACGAACTGCACCGCGCTCGCCCCCGTCCCGACGACGCCGACGCGCTTGCCCCGAAGGTCGACGGCGTGGTTCCAGGTCGCCGAGTGGAAGGCCTCGCCCGCGAACGTCTCCCGGCCCGGGATGTCGGGGATCGCGGGGTGGTGCAGGGCTCCCATGGCGGAGACGAGGGTGCGGGCGGCGAGCGGCCCGCGGCTCGTCTCGACGCGCCAGAGGTCGGCCGCCTCGTCCCAGGTGGCGCCGAGGGAGGCGGTGCGCAGCCGGATCAGGGGCATCAGGCCCTCCGCCTCGGCGAGGGCCCGCAGATAGTCGCGGATCTCGGCCTGCGGCGCGTAGAGGCGGCTCCAGTCGTGCTTCGGCGCGAAGGAGAGGGAGTAGAGGTGGGAGGGGATGTCGCAGGCCGCACCCGGATAGGTGTTCTCGTGCCAGGTGCCGCCGATGCCGTCGCCCTTCTCGATGAGCAATAGTGGCCCAATGCCGGCCTGCCGGCAACGGATTGCCATGGCGAGGCCGGAGAAGCCGGCGCCGACGATGAGCACCGCGAGGGTCTCCTCCGGCAGCGGCGCGTCAGGGTGCTCCGTCATGGCGGGCTCCTCGCTGTTCGGGGGGCGGTTCAGGAATCGTATCGCTTCAGGAAGGCGGCGGCGTCGTCGAGGGAGCGGCGCGCCTCCGGCAGCATGCTGTGCGCGAACTGCCAGACGTGGGGAACCACGGGGTAGACCGTGCAGGTCGCGCTCACCCCCGCGGCCTGGGCGCGCTCCGCCATCCGCACGGAATCGTCGCGCAGCATCTCGCGCGCGGCCGCGTGGAACAGGAGCGGCGGCAGGCCGGCGGGGTCCGCCCGCAGCGGCGAGATCAGCGGGTCGGCGGGGTCGGCGCCGCCGAGG
Source organism: Methylobacterium sp. A54F (assembly GCF_053346035.1). Taxonomy (NCBI): domain Bacteria; kingdom Pseudomonadati; phylum Pseudomonadota; class Alphaproteobacteria; order Hyphomicrobiales; family Methylobacteriaceae; genus Methylobacterium; species Methylobacterium sp. A54F. Next base: position 397,182 of record NZ_JBKFBF010000001.1, read on the forward strand.
TAGAGCGGCCCGAGCGCCTGCAGGAAGGCGGGGTCGAACATGGCGTCCCGGCGCTCGTTGTCGCGGCGCGAGCCGTCGCTCATCAGGAAGTCGGTGACGGGCGAGAACAGCGCGGCGGCCCGGGGCAGGGGCAGGCCCTCCGCCCGCGCCCGCAGCATCAGGGCGAGCGCCAGGTTTCCGCCGGCCGAGTCGCCCGCGAGCGTCGCGGGGCCCGCCGCGGCGAGCGCCGCCCAGGCCGCCACGGCGTCGTCGAGAGCCGCCGGGTAGGGGTGCTCCGGCGCACGCCGGTAATCGGGCACGAACAGGCTGAAGCCGCGCGCCGCGAAGGCCCCGGTGATCGGCCGGTAGGTGGCCGGCCGGCAGGCGACGAAGCCGCCGCCGTGCACGTAGAGCATCCGCCGCCGCGCGGGCCCCCCCCGGGGATGCACCCATTCGCCCGGGACGCCCCCGAGGTGGCCCGGCTCGTAGGCGGCGTCCGGCTCCGGGAAGCCCGGTCCTTCGAGGATGCGGCGCATTGCGCCGGGGTCGCGCACGCCGTCGAGCCGGTGGCGGATCTTGCGGCGCACGGTGAAGGCGTAGAGGTGGGCGCGCAGGCTCGCCATCGGCCTAGCGCCGCGGCCGGGTCAGGTGGGCGATCACCGGCCAGTAGCCGGTGGGCAGGAGGCGCTGGATCAGGGTCGCCCACTGCGCGTCCTTGCCCACGATCACCCGGGGCGCCCGCCGCTCGATCGCCGCGATGATGTCGGCCGCGGCCTCCTCGGGGCGGCGCACCAGGAGCTTGTCGAAGGCGTCCCGGGCCGCCTCGAAGGCGAGGCGCGATTCCTCCGCGGTCTCCGGGCTCTTCGGCCGGGGCCCCCGGGCGCTGCGGGCGATGTTGGTGGCGACGCCGCCCGGATGCACCACGGTGACGCCGAGGCCGGTGCCCACGTATTCGTGCCGCAGCGCCTCGGAGAAGCCCCGCACCGCGAACTTGCTGGTCGCGTAGGCGACCTGGCCGGGCGGCGCGATGATGCCGAACATGCTGGACAGGTTGACGATCTGCGCCTCCGGCGCGCGGACGAGCATCGGCAGGAAGGCGTGGGTCATCCGCACGACCGCGCGGAGGTTGACGTCCATCAGCCACTCGAAATCGTCGAGGTGGACGTCGGCGAAGCGGCCGCCCAGCGAGACGCCGGCATTGTTGACGAGGAGGTCGAGGCGCCCGAACCGCGCCGCGACCCGGGCCGGCAGGTCCGCGATCGCCGCCGGGTCGGTCAGGTCGAGGACGTGCGTGTCGACCGCGACGCCGGCGCGCTCGGCAGCGGTGGCGGTGCGCGTCAGGCCGTCGAGTTGGCGGTCCACGAGGACCAGGGCGGTGCCGCGTTGCGCCAGACCCAGGGCGAGCGCGGCGCCGATGCCGCCCGCAGCCCCCGTGACGAGCCCGACCGAGCCCCGGAACGGAAATGCCTTGAGGGTGCCCCGCGCCACACCGTGCTCCCCATCGCGACGGCCGGCCCGGCCGCCGTGCGGGGATAGCCCTCCGGGTCCGGAGTGTCTAGGGTAATCACCCTAGACGGGGGAGGGGATCTCCATGGAGCCGGGCGCAGCGAGCGTGGCCGAGCGGGTTCCGGGCACCCGCGGACGGATCCTGTCGGCGAGCCTCGCCCTGTTCAACGCGCGGGGCCTCGCCCGCGTCACGACGGCCGAGATCGCCGCCGCGGCCGACATGCGCGAGGGCAACCTCCAGTATCATTTCCCGCGCAAGGGCCGCCTCGTGGAGGCGCTGTTCGAGCTGTTCGAGGCGGAGGCCGAGGCGGTGGCGGCGCAGCGGCCGGGACACCCGCCGGACGCCGCCGCCCTCCTCGCCTACCAGCGGGCCTGGTTCGAGCTGATGTGGGCCTGGCGCTGCTTCTACCGCGACGGCGCCGCGATGGTGGAGCTGGCCCCCGACCTCCGGGGCCGCGTGCGGGGCCTGCGGGTCCGCACCCGGGCGCTGGCGCGCGGCCACCTCGAGGCGGCGGTGGCGGCGGGCCACATGCGCATCGGGCCCGAGGCGCTGGCGCGCCTCCTCGACAATGCCTGGATCGTCTCCAGCCACTGGATGAGCTACCGCCGCGACGGGCCCGCCGACATCAGCCAGGCGGATCTCGACTGGGGCTTCGCGCAGGTGAGCGCGCTGTTCGCACCCTACCTGACCGAGAAGGGCTGAGCAGCAGGGCCGCGGCCGCGCCGGACCCCGGAGCGTCGGGCCGGTTGGCCCGATCCTTTCTTCCCGAGCCGGAAACCGCCAAGCTCCGGCTGCGGGGGGATTTCCCCCTTCAGCCCGCTCCCGTCGAGGCCCATGGTCGACCGCGCCCTCCACGCCGCCCTCAGCGTCCTCCTCCTCCTCGGCGTCGCCGTGCTGTTCTCGACGAACCGCCGGGCGATCCGTCCGCGCACGGTGCTGGCCGCCCTGGCGCTGCAGGTCGGGCTCGGGGCGCTCGTCCTGTTCGTGCCCATCGGCCGCGCGGCCCTCGAGGGCGTGGCCGGGCTCGTGCAGACGATCCTGTCGTACGGAGATAAAGGCACCGCTTTCCTGTTCGGCGGCCTCGTCGAGCCGAAGATGTTCGAGCTGTTCGGGGGCAGCGGCTTCGTGCTGGCGCTGCGCGTCCTGCCCCAGATCCTCTACGTGTCGGCCCTCATCGCCGTGCTCTACCACGTCGGGGTCATGCAGGCGCTCGCGCGGGGCCTCGGGGCCCTGCTGCGGCGGCTCCTCGGCACGTCGCCGATCGAATCCTTCTCGGCGGTGATCACCATCTTCATCGGCCAGAGCGAGATCGCGGTGGCGCTGCGGCCGTTCCTGGCGCTCCTCACCGGCGCGGAGCTGTTCGCGGTGATGACGAGCGGGGCGGCCTCCACGGCGGGCTCGATCCTCGCCGGCTACGCGGCGCTCGGGGTGCCGATGACCTACCTCATCGCCGCCTCGTTCATGGCGATCCCCGGCGGCCTCCTCTACGCGAAGATCCTGATGCCGACGACCGAGCCCAGCCGCATCCTGACGACGCGCGTGGAATTCGGCGAGGCGCGGGCCGCGAACGTCATCGAGGCCGCCGCCGACGGCACCCAGAAGGGGCTCGCCGTGGCGGTGGCGGTGGGCGCCATGCTGATCGCCTTCGTGGGCCTGATCGCGCTCTGCGACGGCGTGGTCGGCTGGCTCGGGGGCCTGGCGGGCTTCCCGGATGCCTCCATCCAGGCGATCCTCGGCGTCGCCCTGAGCCCGCTGGCCTGGATCCTCGGGGTGCCCTGGAGCGAGGCCGGCCTCGTCGGCGGCGCCATCGGCCAGAAGCTCGCCTTCAGCGAGTTCCTGGCCTACGCCAACCTCGCGCCGGTGCTGAAGGCCGGCAGCCTGGAGCCGCGCACCGCCGCGATCCTGTGCTTCGCGCTGTGCGGCTTCGCGAACTTCGCCTCCATCGCGATCCAGCTCGCGAGCTTCACGAGCCTAGTGCCCGAGCGCCGCGCCGAGGTGGCCCGCTACGGGCTGCGCGCCATCCTCGCCGGCACACTCTCGAACCTGACGAGCGCGGCCATCGCGGGCCTGTTCATCGCCTGAGCGCTGTTCACACCGGCCACACCACGGTGATCAGCGCCGTGCCGACCACGATCACGATGAGCGAGAGGGGCAGCCCGAGGCGGGCATAATCGCCGAAGCGGTAGCCGCCGGGACCCATCACCAGGGTGTTGCACTCGTGGCCGATGGGGGTGAGGAAGTCGCAGGTGGCGCCCACCGCCACCGCCATCAGAAAGGGGTCTGGGTTGAGGCCGAGCCGCTGCGCGAGGCTCGCCCCGATCGGGGCCATCACGAGGACGGTGGCGGCGTTGTTGAGGAAGGGGGTGGCGGCCATGGCGGCCACCAGCAGCAGCGCCACGGCGCCGTAGGGCGGCAGCCCCTGCACGAGGCCGGACATCCAGCCCGCCACGAGGTCGCTACCGCCGGTCGTGCGGATCGCGTCGCTCACCGGAATCAGGGCGCCGATCAGCACGAGGACGGGCCACTCGATGGTCTCGTAGGCCTCCTGCATGGTCATCACCCGCAGGAGGATCATCGCCACCGCCGCGCCGAAGAAGCCCATGGCGATCGGCACCGCGCCGGCCGCGATGAGGCCCATCGCGGCGGCGAGCACCAGGATCGGAATGTAGCCGCGGCGGCTGTGGCCGAGGCTGAGGCTGCGCTCGGCGAGCGGCAGCAGGCGCAGGGCGTGGAGCGCGTCGTGGAGGGCGCCGGTGGCGCCGCGCAGCACGACCACGTCCCCGGCCCGCAGGCGCACGTTGGCGAGCCGCCCGGCGACCCCGCCCTCGGTCCGGCTCACCGCGAGCAGGCTGATGCCGTGACGCTCGGCGAGGTTCGTGCCCGCCACCGTCACGCCGGCGAGGGGCGAGTCGGCCGGGACCACGGCCTCCGCGACCTTGATCGCCCCCTGCGCCGCCGCCGAGGCGCCGACGAGCTGCAGCCCCGCGCGGGCGACGATCCGCTCCAGGTCCTCGGGCTCGCCGCGCAGGAGCAGCACGTCCCCGGCGGCGAGGCGGGTGTGCGCTTCGGCGACGTAGCGGCGGAAGCGCTCGCGGATGACCGTCGTCACCGCGACGTCGCCGTCGCCGAGGGCCTCGAGGTCGCCGACCGTGGCGCCGACGAGGCCCGAGCCCGCGGGGAGCCGCGCTTCGGTGACGTAGGCGGCGAGGGTGAAAGAGGCGCCCGACCCGGCCGGCCGGCGGTCGCGCGGGAGCAGCCGGTAGCCCACCGTCAGGAAGGCGAGGCCGGCCGCGGCGATGCCGAGGCCGACGGGCGTGAAGTCGAACATCCCGAAGGGCTTGCCGGAGATGTCCGTGCGGACCTTCGAGGCGATGATGTTGGCCGAGGCACCGACGAGCGTCACGAGCCCCCCGATCAGCGACGCGAACGACATCGGCATCAGGAGGAGGGAGGCCGGGGTCCCGGTCTTGCGCCCGACCTGCAGCGCCACCGGCATCACGATCGCGAGGGCCCCGATGTTTTTCGTGACCATCGAGAGGCCCATCACGGTGCCGGCGAGCATCGGCACCTGCGTGCCCGCGTGCCGCAGCCGGGGCAGGAACGGCCGCATCGCGCTCTCGACGATGCCGGAGCGCGACACCGCCGCGCTGATCACGAGCGCGCTGCCCACGATGATCACCACGTCGTCGGCAAACCCGGCGAAGGCGGATTTCGCCGGCACGAGGCCCAGCACCACGCCGGCGACCAGGGCGAGCAGCGCCACGAGGTCGTAGGGCAGGCGGTCCCAGAGGAAGAGCGCGACCGTGCAGCCGATCAGGCCGAAGGCGAGGCCCTGGTCGAGGGTCATGGATCGGGCAAACCGCGTTGCGAGGGCGGCACGGGCGCCGCCGGATCTCGGGGGAGGAGGTCGCCGCACAGTTAGGACGCGGGGCGCGGGATGTCAGCCCGGGTCGCCCGGCTTGCGTGGAACGTGCCAACGCGCACGCGCCGGCCTGCGGCGGCGCGGAGGTGTCGACGACGTGTTTACACCGGGGACCGCCTCCGGCATCAAGCCGGCCAACGGGCGGCATCCGCGGGTGTCGCCTGCGCGGAACGGGGCCGGTTGGTCCGGCCACGGAGGCGGCGATGGAAACGGGTCTCGCGCGGGCACAACTCCCCAGCGCCCCGCGCTTCGTGCCGCCGCGGCCGGAGCCGCCGGACCGGGCGCCCCCGCTCCTCGCCTACCTCGCGGCGCTGCGCACCAACGGCATCGGCGGCTGGCCCCGCGCGGCCTACGAGGCGCCGGTGACCGCCCGGCGCATCCTCGGCCGCACCAGCTTCACGGTGACGGATCCGGAGGGCATCCGCCGCATCCTCGTGGACAACCAGGCCGCCTACGCGCGCACCGCCGGCTCCGTGCGGATCCTGCGGCCGATCCTCGGCGACGGCCTGCTGATCAGCGAGGGCGCCGCCTGGCGGCACCAGCGCCGCAGCCTCGCCCCGGCCTTCGCCCCGAAGGCGACGGAGGGGCTCGTGCCCCACATCGCCGGAGCCGTGGAGGCGGCGCTCGACGAGCTCGACGCCGAGGCCGCCCGCGGGCCCGTGGCTCTGTTCGGGCTGCTGCACCGGCTGGCCCTGGAGATCGCCGGCCGCTCGATGTTCTCGGTGGCCATGGAGAGCCACGGGGACGAGCTGCGCCGCTTCATCGCCGAGTACAGCGTGCGGATGGGCCGGCCCCACCTCCTCGACATGCTGCTGCCGCTGCGGTGGCCGGCGCCCCTCGACATCCCGCGCGCCCGCTTCCGGCGGCGCTGGATCCCCTACCTCGACCGGATCATCGCGGCGCGCGCCGCCGAGTCGGTGCCGCGCTCCTCGCGCGATCTCCTCGACCTGCTGGTGGCGGCCCGCGACCCCGACAGCGGCCGGGCCTTCTCGCATGCGGAGCTGCGCGACCAGGTCGCCACCATGATCCTCGCCGGGCACGAGACCACGGCGGTGGCCCTGTTCTGGGCGCTCTACCTGATGGCGCAGTCCCCGGACATCCAGGACGCGGTGGCCGCCGAGTCGCGGGGCGCCGACCTCGCGGATCCGGCGGGCTGCGCCCATGACGGGCGCCTGCCCCTGACCCGCGCCGTGGTCGACGAGACGCTGCGGCTCTATCCGCCGGCCTTCGTGATCGTGCGCCGCGCCCTGGAGGCGGACCAGGTGGCCGGCCACGCCGTCGCCCAGGGCGACATCGTATCGGTTCCGCCCTGGGTGCTGCACCGGCACCGGCGCCTGTGGGGCGACCCGGATGCGTTCGACCCCGGCCGCTTCCTGCCGGGCGCGCCGGCGATCCCGCGCTACGCCTACCTGCCGTTCGGGGTCGGGCCCCGCATCTGCATCGGCGCCCACTTTGCCCTGACCGAGGCGGTGCTGGGGCTCGCCCGCATCGTCGGCCGCTTCCGCGTGAGCCTCGCCGACGCGGCGCCCGTGCTGCCCTCGGCGGTGGTGACGACCCAGCCCGACCGTGCCCCCCTGTTCCGGCTGGCGGCGCGGGGCTGAGGCCGGGCGGGGCTGAGGCGGGGCGGACCGCGGCCGTTCAGGCCGCGGCGCGCTTCTTCGGGGCCGGCAGGGGCAGCTCGATGTCGAGGCCGAGCGTCGAGACGCCCTCGCCGCGCTCCAGGGTGATCCGCACCTTGTCGCGCTCCACCGTGACGTGGTTCGCGATCACGGCCAGGATCTCTTCGCGAAGGGTCACCACGAGGTCGGTGCCGCCGGTCTCCGCCCGCTCGTGGGCGAGGATCAGCTGCAGGCGCTCGCGGGCGACGGCCCCCGAATTGCGCCGGTTGAACAGGCTGAGAAGAGTCACGCCGCCCTCCGCATGAACAGCTTGCCGAGTAGGGACTTGCGCTCGCTCGGCACGCTCATCGGCACCTCCTCGCCCTTCAGGCGGCGTGCGGCGTCGATGTAGGCGCGGGCGGGCGGGCACAGCGGGTTGTTGAGGGTCACCGGGCAGCCGAGGTTCGAGGCGCGCAGCACCTCCTGGCTCTCGGGGATGATCGCCAGCAGCGGGATCGAGAGGATCTCGAGCACGTCCTCGGTCTTCAGCATGTCGCCGCGGTCGGCCCGGGTGGGGTCGTAGCGGGTGAGGATCAGGTGCTTGTCGAGGTTCTCGCCCTTCTCGGCCCGGACCGTCTTCGAGTCGAGCAGGCCGATGATCCGGTCGGAGTCGCGCACCGAGGAGACCTCGGGGTTCGTCACCACCACGGCCACGTCGGCGTGGCGCATCGCGAGCTGGGCGCCGCGCTCGATGCCGGCCGGGCTGTCGCAGATCACCCAGTCGAACTTCTCGCGCAGCTCCTCCATCACCCGGGCGACGCCCTCGTCGGTGAGCGCGTCCTTGTCGCGGGTCTGCGAGGCCGGCAGCAGGGAGAGGTTGTCGAGCCGCTTGTCGCGGATCAGGGCCTGCGGCAGCTTGGCGTCGCCGTTGACCACGTTGATGAGGTCGTAGACGACCCGGCGCTCGGCCCCCATCACGAGGTCGAGGTTGCGCAGGCCGACGTCGAAGTCGACGACGCAGACGCTCGAACCCGACTGCGCGATGGCGGCCCCGAGGGCCGCGGTGGTGGTGGTCTTTCCGACGCCGCCCTTGCCCGACGTGACGACGAGAACCTTTGACATCCTCAGGTCTCCCTTAATCCAAGCTTGCCATTTTGATTGCGCCGCCATCGAGCCAGATCTGGGCGGGTTTGCCGCGCAGATGCGTCCCCATGTCCTCGGCCGTGCGGACGAGGCGATCGATCCCGAGGAGTTCGGGCTCGAACTTGCGGCAGTAGATTCGGGCGCGGGGGTTGCGGGCGGCGCCGGCGATGGCCCTCCCGCGTAGCGCGCCGTAGACGTGGATCGAGCCGCCGGCCAGGATCTCGGCCCCCGAGGAGACCGAGCCCATCACGGTGACGTCGCCGGTGGGGTGGGCGATGGCCTGGCCCGAGCGGACCGAGCCCTCGATCGTCAGCGAGGTCGAGACCGGCTCCTCCGGCTCGTCCCTCGGCAGCTCCAGGTTCTGGGCCGGGCGGCCGCCGACGAGGAGCGGCAGCTCCATCGTGGCGGCGCAGGCCTGCACGCCCTCGACCCCGAGGATGCTGATGCGGCGCCCGCGCAGGTCGGCGAGCAGCGTCTTCAGGGCGTCCGGCTCCGGCTTCAGGGCCGCGACGTCGAGGATGACGGCGCGCCCGTCGAACAGGGCCGGCATGCGGGTCAGCGCCGCGTCGAGGTCCGCGAGCCAGTCGGCGAGCGGGGTCTCGGGGGCCAGCGCCAGCGCCTTGAAGGCGCGGCCGCGGTAGGCGAGGGATCGGCGGGGAGAGGCTGTGCTGTTCACGGCGATCAACGATTCCTTACCGGATCATTGACGGCCGATATGGTTACCGGATCGTTAAGAAAGGTTCCTGTCCATCACGGATGACCGTATCCAGGGACGAAGCCCCATCCGACGGTTGCATTTCAGCCGCGGTCCAGGGGCGAGACCCGGATCGCGTCGTCCACGAGGCGCACCTCGACCGCCGTGCCGCGGGTGGCCGGATCGAGGTCGTCCGCCGCCTTGTAGAGGCCGTCGATGGCGATCAGCTCGGGCTCGAAGCGCCGGCAGAAGATGCGCGCGCCGGGGTTGCCCGCGGCCCCCGCGATGGCGCGGCCCCTGAGGGCGCCGTAGACGTGGATCGAGCCGCCGGCGATCACCTCGGAGCCGGAGCCCACGGAGCCCATCACGGTGACGTCGCCCTCGAGGTGCAGCACGGTCTGGCCCGAGCGCACCGGCGCGTCGAGGATCAGGGCGCGGGCCGGCACCGGCGGCGCGGGCAGCGGCGCGGGCTGCCCGTCGCCGGACGTGGCCTCGTCGGGGGCCGGGACCTCGCCGGCCGGGCGACCGCCGGAGAGGGGCGGGGGCAGGCCGGGACCCGTCGCGGCTGTGCCCTCGAGCCCGAGGATCGCGATGCCGCGCCCCGCGAGATCCGCCACGAGGGCCTCGAGGTCCCCGGGCTCGAAGCCGAGGCCGGTCACGTCGAGGATCACGGGGCGCCCGGAGAAGAAGGCCGGCGAGCGCCGCGCCAGCGCGTCGAGCTCGGCGAGCCACGCCGCCACCGGCGGCACCGGGTTCAGCACCATCGCCATGAAGGAGCGGCCGCGGAAACGGATCGGCGGGCGGGCGGGGCTGTCGGTCATGGGCTGTTTCACTCGATCGGACGGCCGGGCGACGGGGGCTTGCCCGAGCGGGGCGGGCTGCGAGGGTCACGCATCATCGTGCCGGGATCGGTGTCGGATCCTGCCGGTCCGCGGGCGCGACGAAGGCCCGCATCCGGTCGGGTGAAGCGGCGCGCCGCCTCGCCCGGGCACCATACACGGCCGCCGCGGCGTGGGGCAGCGCCGAAGCGCGTCGTCAACATCCTTGGGGCGCCCGTGACGCTCGACACGTCGGGCCCGGGGCTTTCATCCATAACGGTCTGAGCGGCCTGCGAAATCTGGAATCGTTCCGAAACATAGACGTTGCCTCGGCCGCGGACCCCTTGCTAGGTCCCGGCGATCCGGGTCGTCCGGAGGGCCGCGCATCGGGATCTTGGGCATCATGAGCGGACGGGAGGCGGAGCGCCGCGGGACGGCCTATCGGGCGGCGGTGCTGGGCCGGGTGGTCCTCGCGGCCGGCGGCGGCTACGCGGTCGCGGGCCTGTTCGCGGCCCTGTTCTCCCTCGTCCTGCCCATGACGCGCGCCGAGGCGGTCGCCACGGCGACCCTCCTCAGCTTCGCCGTGATGGTGGCCGCGGTCGTCTGGGTGTTCGCCGCCCGCTCCCTCCCCCGCGCCTGCCTCGGCCTCGCCGCGGTGGCCGCGGTGCTCGGCGGCGGCCTCTGGCTGGCGCTGCCCGCCGGCGGCGGAGCCTGACGCGATGCGCACCGGCTTCCGCCAGTCGATGGCCTGGCTCCACGCCTGGTCCGGCCTCGTGGTCGGCTGGGTGATGTTCGCGATCTTCGTGACCGGCACCGCCACCTACTACCGCGAGGACATCTCGCGCTGGATGCGCCCCGAGATCCGGGTCGCCGAGGCGGAGGCCGGCCCGGCGGCCGAGCGCGCCGCCGCCTTCCTGCGCGAGAAGGCGCCCGACGCCATGGGCTGGTACATCGGCCTGCCCAAGGAGGGCACGCCCCTCGTCAACGTGATGTGGTGGAAGAGCTTCGCGGGCCCGTTCCACAGCGCCATCCTGGACGCGGAGAGCGGGGCGCCCACCGTGGCCCGGGCGACGCAGGGCGGCGACTTCCTCTACCGCTTCCACTACGAGCTCAACATGGGGCCGGTCTGGGGCCGCTACCTCGTCGGCGCCTGCGCGATGATCCTGCTGGTGTCGCTGGTCAGCGGCATCGTCACCCACCGGCGCATCTTCGCGGACTTCTTCACCTTCCGGCGGGCGCGGTCGGCCCAGCGCAGCTGGCTCGACGCCCACAACGTCGGCGGCGTGCTGGCGCTGCCGTTCCACCTGATGATCGTCTATTCGGGGCTCGTCACCCTGGCGACCCTGTACATGCCCTGGGGCGTCCACACCGCCTACAACGGCGACGAGCCGCGCTTCTTCGTCGAGGCCGGGCTCATGCCGGACTACCGGCCCGCCGCGGGTCGGCCCGGCACCCTGGTGCCCTTCGGACCCCTCGTCGCCCAGGCGGCCGCCCGCATGCCCGGGCCGCCGGAGGGGATCAGCGTCAACAACCCGGGCGATGCCGCCGCGACGATCGTGGTGGCCGGCGAGGAGCCGCACGGCCTCGCCCACCTGCACCCGCAGGTCTCCTTCGACGGCGCCACCGGGGCCGTGCTGGGGGCGGTGGCCGGCGAGGCGCGGCCGGCGGTGCGTACCTCCGCGGTCATGGTCGGCCTGCACGAGGGCCACTTCGCCGGCCCGGTGCTGCGCCTCCTGTTCCTGCTCTGCGGGCTGATGGGCGCCGCCACCGTCGCGACGGGCCTCGTGCTCTGGACGGTCGCCCGGGTGCCGAAGGCCGGGGAGGCGGCGGGCCTCGGCCTGCGCCTCGTCCGCATCCTCAACGTCGGCACCGTCGCGGGGCTGCCGATCGGCCTCGCCGCCTACTTCCTGGCGAACCGCCTGCTGCCGCTCGGCCTCGACGAGCGGGCCGCCTGGGAGGTTCGCGCCTTCTTCGGGGCCTGGGCGCTGGCCGCCCTCGTCGGGGCGCTGCGCCCCTACGCGGGCGTCTGGCGCGAGGGGCTCGGCCTCGCCGGGCTCCTGTTCCTCGCGGTGCCCGTCGTCAGCGCCCTCACGGTCCACCACGCGCTCGCCGAGGAGGCCCGCTTCCTCGGCTTCGACGCCGCGATGCTCCTCGTCGGCCTCGCCCTGCTCGCCGCCGCCTGGAAGGCGGGGCAGGCCCGGGCGGGCCGGACGCAGGCGGGCTACGGGGCCCGGGTCCCGGCGGAGGGCCTGGGGCGGGCGTGACGCCTGCGCTTGTTCACGCGCCGAAGCGGTCGCTCGTCGCAGCCTTGCGGGACAGGCCGGCCCTCGACGAGGTGGAGCTTTGACCCGCTACCCGCTCGACACGAACGCGGTGTCGGGCGACCGGATCCTTGAATCCCACAGACCCATGAATCCCACAGACCCATGAATCCGACAGACTCATGACCCCCATCGTCCTTGCCCTCAACCTCGCCCTCGCCTTCGCGGGCCTCGCCGCCCTCGCCCTCAGCCTCGACCGGCACCACCGCGACGCCTTCGGCACGCGGGTGCCGAAGGCCCGGGCCCGGATGCTGCGGCTCGCCGGATGGGCCGGCATCGCGCTCTCGCTCCTCTCCGCCGGGATCCTGGAGGACTGGACCTTCGGGCCGGTGCAGTGGATCGGCGCGCTGATCGGCGGGGCGCTCGGGGTCGTGCTCCTCCTGTCCTACCGCCCGGCCTGGCTGCGCCCGGCGGCGCTCGCCGCGCTCCCCCTCGCGCTCGCGGCCCTCGCCCTCGGCCTGCGGGGCTGAGCCGCGCCGGCGGCAGTCCCGCCTCTTGCCCGGCCCCCTTGCCGGAATCGGTCGCAATCGATATTGCGACGCAATAGCACGAACCCGTCCGCACCCGCCGGGGTGACCGCCTATTGGCGGTCGGCCCCCTGACGGGTTCTGAGGGCACCCGCGGGAGCATGGGCTTCCGTGAGGTCCCGACTTGCTTCGGATACCCCATGAAGCTGCGCAACATCGCCATCATCGCCCACGTCGATCACGGGAAGACCACCCTCGTCGACAAGCTCCTGCAGCAATCCGGCTCCTTCCGCGAGAACCAGCGCGTCGAGGAGCGGGCGATGGACTCGAACGACCTCGAGAAGGAGCGCGGCATCACGATCCTGGCCAAGGCGACCTCGGTCGTCTGGAAGGACACCCGCATCAACATCGTGGACACCCCCGGACACGCCGATTTCGGCGGCGAGGTCGAGCGCATCCTGTCGATGGTCGACGGCGTGATCGTGCTGGTGGACGCGGCCGAGGGGCCGATGCCGCAGACCAAGTTCGTGGTCTCGAAGGCCCTCAAGATCGGGCTTCGCCCGATCGTGGCCGTCAACAAGGTCGATCGGCCGGACGCCCGCATCAACGAGGTGGTCAACGAGGTGTTCGACCTGTTCGCGGCGCTGGACGCCACGGACGAGCAGCTGGACTTTCCCATCCTCTACGGGTCCGGCCGCAACGGCTGGATGGCGACCTCGCCGGAGGGCGACCAGGCCGAGGGCCTCGCGCCGCTGTTCGACCTCGTGCTGCAGCACGTGCCCCAGGCGCGGACGGAGGAGGGCCCGTTCCGCATGCTCGGCACCCTGCTCGAGGCGAACCCCTTCCTCGGCCGCATCATCACGGGCCGCATCGCGTCGGGCACCGTCAAGCCGAACCAGTCGATCAAGGTCCTCGACCGGACCGGCAAGGTCGTCGAGACGGGCCGCGTCTCGAAGATCCTCGCCTTCCGGGGCCTCGAGCGCGCGCCGATCGACGCGGGCGAGGCGGGCGACATCGTCTCGATCGCCGGCCTCGTGAAGGGGACCGTGGCCGACACCTTCTGCGACCCGCAGGTCGACACCCCGATCCAGGCCCAGCCGATCGACCCGCCGACCGTGACGATGTCCTTCATCGTCAACGACAGCCCCCTCGCCGGTACCGAGGGCGACAAGGTCACGAGCCGGATGATCCGCGACCGCCTCTTCAAGGAGGCTGAGGGCAACGTCACCCTCAAGATCGAGGAGGCGGCCGACAAGGACTCGTTCTACGTCTCCGGCCGCGGCGAGCTGCAGCTCTCGATCCTGATCGAGACCATGCGCCGCGAGGGCTTCGAGATCGCGGTCTCGCGCCCGCGCGTCGTCTACGAGAAGGACGAGGACGGAGGGCTCCTGGAGCCCGTCGAGGAGGTCGTGATCGACGTCGACGAGGAGCATTCCGGCGTCGTCGTGCAGAAGATGAGCGAGCGCAAGGCCGAGATGGTCGAGATGCGCCCGTCCGGCGGCGACCGCCTGCGCCTCGTCTTCCACGCGCCCACCCGCGGCCTCATCGGCTACCAGGGCGAGCTGATGACGGACACGCGCGGCACCGCGATCATGAACCGCCTGTTCAAGGCCTACGAGCCCTACAAGGGTGAGATCGCGGGCCGCCGCAACGGCGTGCTGATCTCGAACGACAAGGGCGAGGCGGTGGCCTACGCCATGTGGAACCTCGAGGACCGCGGCCCGATGATGATCGAGCCGGGCGCCAAGGTCTATCAGGGCATGATCGTCGGCGAGCACAACCGCGAGAACGACCTCGAGGTGAACGTGCTCAAGGGCAAGAAGCTCACCAACATCCGCACCACCTCGAAGGACGAGGCCGTGCGCCTGACGCCGCCGATCCGGATGACCCTCGAGAAGTCGCTGGCCTGGATCCAGGACGACGAGCTGATGGAGGTCACGCCGAAGTCGATCCGGCTGCGCAAGACCGTGCTCGACCCGAACGACCGCAAGCGCGCCGAGCGCTCGAAGGAGGCGCTGACGGCCTGAGGGCCCTCACGCCTTCCTCACGGCGAGCCCCCCGGGCCGCCTTCGATCCCTCATGCGCCCCGGCGCATATCGACGCCGCGGCCGACCGGGCCGCGGCAACGCACCGGCTCCCATGCCCACGATCACCCTTCCCGACTCCGCTGCCCCGGCGCAGGCCGCAGGCTCGCCCTACGTGGTGGGGCGCGACGCCGAGGGCCACTGGGTCGCCGTCGCCGCCCACGGCCTCTGCGGCGGCCTCTTCGCGAGCCGCGAGGCCGCGATCCGCTTCGCCGCCGCCGAGGGCGGCTGCCCCGCGGCCGCCATCCGCCTCGCGGCCGGCCCCGTGCGCCTCGTCCTGTAAGGCGCGAGAGCCGGGCGGGGTTCAGGCCGCCCGCACGGTGGTGAGGAAGCGGTGCACCTCGGCCGAGAGGTGCTCGGACTGTCGCGACAGCTCGGAGGCCGAGGACAGCACCTGGGCCGCCGCCGCGCCCGTCTCCTCGGAGGCCCGGGCGACGCCCGCGATGGTGTGCGTCACCTCCGTGGTGCCGGTGGAGGCCTCAGCCACGTTGCGCACGATCTCCTGCGTGGCGGCCCCCTGCTGCTCGACGGCCGCGGCGATCGTCGTCGCGACGGTGTCGATCTGCCGGATGCGCTCCATGATCGAGCCGATCGCGTCGACGGTCTGCCCCGTCGCGCCCTGGATGTGGCCGATCTGGCTGGCGATCTCCTCCGTCGCCCGCGCGGTCTGGTTGGCGAGCTCCTTCACCTCGGCGGCCACCACCGCGAAGCCGCGCCCGGCCTCGCCGGCGCGCGCCGCCTCGATGGTGGCGTTGAGCGCCAGCAGGTTCGTCTGAGCCGCCACCGTGGAGATCAGCTGCACCACGTCGCCGACCTTGGTGACGGCCCGGCTCAGCTCGTTCACCTGCGCGGCGGTCCGGTCCGCCTCGTCGACCGCCGCCTGCGCCATCTCGGCCGAGCCCGAGACCTGCCGGCCGATCTCCCGCACGGAGGTGCCGAGCTCCTCGGCCGCGGAGGCGACGGTGTGGACGTTGGCCGAGGCCTCCTCCGCGGCGCCCGCGACCGTCGTCGATTGCTGCGCGGTCTCGGTGGCGGTGGCGGTCATCTGCTGGGCGGTGGCCTGCAGCTCGGTGGCGGCCGACGAGACCTGCCCGACGATGGAGCCCACCGCCTGCTCGAAGCCGTCGGCGAGCTCGATCATGGTGCGCCGGCGCTCGGCCGCGGCGGCCGCGTCGGCGATGCGCTTCATCTCGGCCTCCTCGGCGGCCTTCTGGGCGACCATGGCCTTGATGCCCTCCACCGCCCGGCCGACCGCACCGACCTCGTCGCCGCGCGCCGCCTCCCGGATCTCGGCGTCGATCTCCCCTTGCGCCATGCGCTGCAGGACGCCGACGAGGCTCGCGAGGGGGCGGGTCACGGCCAGGACGACGATCAGGCCGGCCAGCATCGTCGCGCCCAGGAGGCCGACGCCCGCGAGGCCGACCAACAGGGCGATCGCGCGCGTCACGTCCTGCCCGGCCTGCGCCTTGGCGGCGGCGAGCTCCTCCGCCAGCAGCGTGGCCCGGCCCTGCATCCACTCGTTGATCTTCAGGCGGGCCGGAATGCCGACGTCCCGGGCGAGCCGGAAGGCCTCGTCGCCCTGCCCGCGCAGGCCGAGATCG
The DNA here is from genome assembly GCF_053346035.1 of Methylobacterium sp. A54F. Classification (NCBI taxonomy): domain Bacteria; kingdom Pseudomonadati; phylum Pseudomonadota; class Alphaproteobacteria; order Hyphomicrobiales; family Methylobacteriaceae; genus Methylobacterium; species Methylobacterium sp. A54F. The sequence goes on from NZ_JBKFBF010000001.1 coordinate 413,316, forward strand.
TAGACCCGATCGAGGGTCGCGAAGAAGCCCTCCATCGCCTGGCGCGTGGCCATGTTGCCGGCGCGGCGCTCCTCCGTATGGGCCAGGGTGACGAGGCGGTCCGCCGCCTGCCGGGCCTCGGCCATGGCGGTCTGCTGGCGCGCGCGGAAGCGTGCCTTGTTCTGCGCATCCGCATCCAAAAGGATGTTGCGGTCCATGATGGTGGCTTCGGCGATGCCGCCGCGCATGTGCAGGAGCGCGTCGAGGCGGGCCGCCTGGACGTCGACGATCCCGGCCGTCCGGTCCGAGAGGTCGAGCATCACCCCGCGCGCGTAGACGATCAATCCCGCGCTGAGCACGAGTGTCAGCGCGAAGGGTATCGCGATCTTGAGAATGAGTTTCGTATTGCGAAGGAAATGCATCGCTTCACCCAAAAATGAGGCACTTTGCCTAAATGGAATGCATCCAGTCTTGGGGTTAAAGAACTGTTAAAATGCTCCGTAACGTGCGAGTAGAAGCTCGTTCAACCGTAGAAATGCAGTAATTAGCAATTGAAATTCAATATATTTCGTGCCCTAGTTGTATCATCGAGTGGGAGCGAGACTCGGCACGATTGTCGAGCCCTCCGGGGCACGGCCATGCGCGCGCACCGGGCCGGCGCTGCCTTCGGGAGCCGCGCCAGCCTGCCGCCGAGCGATCCACGTCGGTCGGGCGGACCCGGTCGCGCCTGGCTTCGAAAGGATCATGCCGGCCGTCCGGATCGCGCGCGGGGGCCGATCCGCTCCCGGATCCCGGGGCGCTCAGCTTCCGCCGGGGTCGGTCTCGCCGTCGGGCATGGTGCCGCCCTGGGGCCCGAGGCCCGGCAGGCCCTCGGTCTTCTCGTTCGGGTCCTTCACCGCGTCGGGCGCGACGTTCTCGGGCTTGCGGGGCGGTGCCTCGTCCGCCTCGTCCCTGTCCTTGTCACCGATCATGCGCTGTCCTCCGGAAGCGTCAGGCCGAGCCGGCTTCGCGCTCGGCCTTCGAGCCGCCGTCCGCGACCGTCTCCCCGTCGCGCGGGCCCCGCGACGCCTTCTGGTCCGAATGGCCGCCCGAGGAGCCGCCGAGGGCCGGCGGCGCCCGGCCGGCTTCGCCGCCCGCGTCCCAGCCCTGGTTGCGGTCCGCGTCGCTGCGGCCGCCCGCGCCCATGCGGGTCACCTCGGCCTGCGCGGCGGTCTGGTGCCCGCCGCCCGCCGCCGGCCCACCGGGCGAGCCGACGTCGGAGTCGGGCTTGCGGGTGACGGTCTCGCTCGGGATGGTGTCGCGGCTCATCGGCCGCGCTCCTTAGGCGGGGCCTCGCCGGGCGGCTCGTCCGCGCCGACGGCGGCCGTTGCCCGCTCGATCGCCTCGCGGGCGGAGGCGTCCGGGCCGCCCACGCCTTGCCCCGTCCGATCGTCCGGCTGCACCGGTGCGTCGGGCTTCGCGGCGTCCTGCTCGCGCGTCCGTTCGGTCATGGCGGTCCCTCCGTCGGCCGAAGGGGCCGAACATGTGGCGGGACAACCCGTTCGGGCCGGCACGGTTGCGTCCGCGCCGGCCCTGCGGATCGGATGCGCCCGTCAGATCCCCTCGAACAGCGCCGAGGAGATGTAGCGCTCGGCGAACGAGCACGCGACGGTGACGATGCGCTTGCCGCGGAACTCCGGCCGGGCGGCCAGCTCCAGGGCCGCAGCCACGTTGCCGCCGGTCGAGATGCCGCCCGGGATGCCTTCGAGACGCGCCAGCGCCCGGGCCGTCTCGAAGGCATCCTGGTTGCTGACCTTGAGGACGCCGTCCAGCACGTCGGTGTGCAGGTTCTCGGGGATGAAGCCGGCGCCGATGCCCTGGATCTTATGGGGGCCCGGCTGGCCGCCCGAGATCACGGGGGAATCCACGGGCTCCACGGCGAAGACCTTGAGGTTCGGCAGGCGGGGCTTGAGCACCTCGGCGACGCCCGTCACCGTGCCGCCGGTGCCCACGCCGGCCACGAAGGCGTCGAGCTGGCCGTCGGTGTCGTTCCAGATCTCCTCCGCCGTGGTCCTGCGGTGGATGTCGGGGTTCGCGGGGTTGGCGAATTGCTGCGGCATCACCGCGCCCGGGATCTCCTTGAGGAGTTCTTCGGCCTTGGCGATGGCGCCCTTCATGCCCTGGGGCCCGGGGGTCAGCTCGAGCTGCGCGCCCAGGAAGGCGAGCATCTTGCGCCGTTCCAGAGACATTGTCTCGGGCATCACCAGGATCAGGCGGTAGCCGCGGGCGGCGGCCACGAAGGCCAGCGCGATGCCGGTGTTGCCGGAGGTCGGCTCCACCAGGGTGCCGCCGGGCTGGAGCTTGCCAGAGGCCTCCAGCGCGTCGATCATATTGACGCCGATGCGGTCCTTGACGCTCGCGATCGGGTTGAAGAACTCGAGCTTCAGCAGAATCTCGGCCTCGATGCCCCGCTCCTTCGGCAGGCGGTTGAGGCGCACCAGCGGCGTGTTGCCGATGGTCTCCGTGATGGAGCCGTAGACGCGGCCGTGGCCGGGCTTGCGGGTCGAGGTCTCGGTCATGCGGGTCTCCTTCGCGGGGGCCTTCAGTCCGGCGCCGCCCGTCAGGGGCGCCGTCCCGGATCTGGCGCCGGGATATCGCGTCGCTTCCGGCAGAGCAACGGCCAAGATCCTCAGATCAATATCGATTTTCTCCCCGTGGGTGGTCTGGCCCGCGCGCGTAGAAGCTTCCTTCTGCCAAGGGCCTCAGCCGGGAAAACTTGTTCTCAAGCGCTCGCCTCGCGCCAGGCCGTCAGGAAGCCCTCGGCCATCGCCTCCACCCCGAACAGATCGACGATGCGGGCCCGCGCAGCCGCGCCGATCGCCTGCCGCGCGTCCGCTCCGAGTCCGGCGAGGTCCCGAATCGCCGCCGCGAGGGGTTCGGGATCGCCCGGCGGCACGAGGCGGCCGACCTCGCCGAGGATCGCCGCGGCATCGCCGACGCGGGTCGCCACGGGCGCCAGCCCCGCTGCCATGCCCTCCGCGAGGGCGTTCGAGAAGCCTTCGCCGAAGGCCGAGGACGAGACCACGAGGTCGGCCGCGGCGTAGAGGTAGGGGAGGTCGTCCCGCCGCCCGAGCGCCCGGGCGTTCGGGGGCAGGGGCAGCGCCTCGGTGCCGGCACCCACGAGCAGCACCGTCACGGCCGGTACCCGCGCGGCCGCCGCGAGGAGGCCGGCATGATCCTTCATGGGATCCACGCGGGCGGCATGCACGGCCACCACCGCCCCGGTACCGAGGCCGAGGTCCGCCCGCAGGGCGGCGCGTCGCTCCGGCTGCGGCCGGAAGAGCCCCGTGTCGATGCCGTTCGGGATCACCGCGAGCCGGCGCGGCCGGTAGCCCTGTGCCCGGTGGAAGTCGGCCCCCGCGTCGCTGTTCGAGACCACGAGCCCCGGCCAGGCCGAGAGGCGCGCCGAGAGCGCGAGGAGCCGGCCGTAGCGGGCGTGGTCGATGTCGGAGTTGCGCAGGCCCCAGGCGAGCAGGGTCCCGCGCGGCGCGCCCGCGAGGCGGTGCGCGCCAGCCGCGAACAGGTCGCCGTGGTAGAGCCAGCCCTGCAGCACCCGCGGGCGCAGGCGCCGGACGAGCCGGGCGAGCGCCCAGACCGAGCGGGCCACGCCGACCGGGCCGCGCGGCGCGAGGGCGTGGACCGGGACGCCGAGGTCCCGCAGGCGCCCGGCGTTCTCGCCGCCCTCGGTCAGGCTGACGACCTGTTGGGGCATGCCCCGCGCCAGCAGCGCCCGGCAGAGCGCCACCAGCATGGTCTCGGCCCCTCCGGTGCGCAGACCGGAGATGACGTGGAGGATAGGGCGCTCTTGGAGGATGGGTCGCTCTTGCAGGATGGGGCGATCTTGGAGGGTAGGACGCTCTTGCATCGGGACCGGACGCGTCATGCGAGGATCGTCCGATCGCTGCGCGACGGCGGACGACGGCTTCGCTCAAGGGTCCCGCGCCGCTTCGACCGAAGCGGACCCGGGTCTCACCCGCCGGATCGGACCGTCAGCGCCAGAAGCGTCGCGAGGAGGGGCGCCCCGGCGGCGAGCCAGAGGGCGCCGGGATGCAGGCTCCTCGGCAGCGCGTAGCGCGCGTCCTCGCGGGCTCCGCGCCGGAGCGGCGCCCGGTTCGACCCGAGGCCAATCCTGCCGCCGATCACCCCGCCGACCTTGCCGCCGACTTGGCCGACGCCTCCACCGCGGTGAGCCTCGTGCCGTCCGACCCCGCCCGCCATCCGCCGCCCCGTCCCCGCGAAGGCGGTCAGGAAGCGGCCGGGCGCCTCAAGGGGCGGTGAATCCGCCCCGGGCGATTGCCGGCGTGGTCAACGCCGCCTTAAAGCGCGCGGTCGAACTTGATCTCGCCGCTGGGGCTCTTCAGCACGAGCTGCGAGCCGACCATGTCCCACTGGGCGGCGGTCCGCAGCGCCACGAAGAACGCCTGCTCGGTGGCCGCGAGGCCCTTGTCGCAGGACTTCTTGGTAAGGGCGAGCGGCCCCACGGCGAGGTGCTGCTCGCGCAGCGGGAAGGCGGTGGCCGCGAAGGTGTTGCAGCCGCCGTAGCCGCGGGCGCGGTACTGCTTGTCGATGATGAAGCTCGGCCGGTCCCCGCCGCCGAACGGCTTGCCGTTGAGGCTGACCGCGGTCCAAGTGGAATCGAGCGGGAAGACCTTCTCCTGGGGCTTGGCCGCCGGGACGTACTGCTTCTTCTCCTCGGTCCCGCCGGGCCGGCGGTTCTTGGCGCCGTAGCCGGCATAGCCCTGCGCCCGCACGTCGGTCGCCGTGGCCAGGGTCCCGGCCGCGACGGCGCCGGCCAGTGCGGCGATCAGCATCCCTCTCATCGTGTCGCCCCTTTCGCTCGCTTGCACGCGTCGTTGATCGTCCCGGGCGCCCTGACGGCGGGCGTCCGGTCGCACGCCGCCGCGAACCTCTCGGACTCTGCTGTCAGGACGTGCGGAAGCGCCAATCCGATAGAATTTCAGCACAATTATGGTCAAGGCGCCCTTGATTGATCCGGGCCGTGCCCCCGCGCGCGATCCACGGGGAAATCCGCCCGCAACGATTCCGGCATCCGCTCGGTTGTGGGGACAGGCGGCGCAGGGCGCCGTCGCGACGGGAGAGACGCACTTGGCCGGATCGGACGAAGGTGGTCAGAGCGGAGCGGTCGCGGCACCGATCAGCCCGGCGCAGTCGCGGGCGGCCCGGGGGCTCCTCGGCTGGTCGGAGGGCGACCTCGCCGGCAAGGTCGGGCTCGGCGAGAGCTTCGTGCGCGACTTCGAGGCCGGCCGGGGCGATCCGCCCTCCGGGCAGCTCGAAGCCCTGCGCAGCGCCCTGATGGCGGCGGGCGCCGTCTTCACCGACGGTGATTCGCAAGGGGTCCGCCTCGACCCGGGCGGCGGCCGCGACGAGGGCACCCACCCGGACCAGCTCACCACCGAGAACGACCGCTGAGCGCCCTCAGCGCGCCGCACCCGGCCCCATCACGAGCGCCTTGAGGTCGAAGCCCGGGTCCGCGGCCTGCTCCGGCGTGAGCGGCGTGCCGGCCGCCAGGAGGCGCCGCGCGACCATGTGGTCGGCCGCCCGATTCACCGATTCGACGGCCGCGAGGCGCGAATCCCGGAACCGGAACACCGAGAGGCTGCTCCCCTCGCCGCGCTGGACGCGCTCGTCCGCGGGGGCGGCGAGGCCGGCGATCTGCAGCTTGTGGGGGCCCTGGTCGCTCCAGAACCAGGGGACGGCGACGTAGGGTTGGGCCGGCCTGCCGGCGAGGCGGGCGGCGAGGCTCCGCCCCTGGTCGATCGCGTTCTGCACCGACTCGATGCGGATGCTCCCGTCCCGGCTCAGGCCGTGGGCGAAGGGGCTCGGGTAGCGGGCGCAGTCGCCGATCGCCGCGACCGCGGGATCGTCGGTCGCCAGGAAGGCGTCGACCCGCACGCCGTCGCCGGTGGCAAGGCCCGCCTGCGCGGCGAGCTCCTGGTTCGGCAGCACGCCGATGCCGACGAGGACGAGATCGGCCGCGACCGTGCCGCCGTCCGCGAGCTGCAGGGCGGCGGCCTGGCCACCCTGCTCCAGCACGGCCGCGACGCCCGCGCCGAAGTGGAAGCGCACGCCGGCCTCCTCCAGGGCGGCGCGGAAGAAGGCCGCGGTCTCCGGCGAGACCGCCCGCGCCATCGGCCGGTCCGCGGCCTCGATCACCGTGACGGCGAGGCCGGCGGCGGCCGCCACCGCGGCGAATTCCAGGCCGATGAAGCCCGCGCCGACGACCGCGGCCCAGCGGGCGCCGGCGAGCGCGGCCTTCAGACCGTCCGCGTCCGCGAGCCCGCGCAGCTGGTGCACGCCCGGCAGGTCCGCGCCCGGCACCGGCAGCGGCCGGTTGCGGGCGCCCGTGGCGAGCACGAGGTGGTCGTAGGGGAGGCTCTCCCCGTCGGCGAGGACGAGGCGCCGCGCCTCCCGCTCGATCGCCGCGGCGACGCCCCGGCGGAGCGCGATGCGGTGCTCGGCGAAGTAGCTCGCGGGGCGCAGGGCGAGGCCCGCCGCGTCGGTCTTGCCGGCCAGGTAGGCCTTGGACAGGGGCGGGCGCTGGTAGGGCAGGGCCGGCTCGTCGCCTACGAGGGTGAGGGGCCCGGCAAAGCCCGCCTCGCGCAGCGACGCGGCGGTCTGGACGGCCGCCTGGCCGGCGCCCGCGACGACGATCCCGGCCTCGCTCACGGATGCGCCTCGGCGGCCTCCGGCAGCGGCCGCACGCCCGGCAGCCAGCGCGCCCCGTCCTGCATCAGGTATTCCCAGAAGGCGCGGGCGGCGGGGCCCAGCACCTTGTCGGCCCGGCGCACGGCGTACCAGTCGCGGCGGATCGGCAGGCCCTGCACGTCGAGGAGGGCGAGGCGCCCGCTCTCCAGCTCGGCGGCGACGGCGTGGGCGGAGAGCAGCGCGATGCCGAGGCCCGCCATCACGGCCTGCTTGATGGTCTCGTTCGACCCCGAGTCGATCCCGAGGCGGGCCCGCTTGATGATGATGCCGTTCATGAACTCCTCGAACACCGTGCGGGTGCCCGAGCCGTCCTCGCGCACGAGGAAGGATTCCTCCGCGACGTCCGCGCGGGTCAGGCCGGCGCGGCCGGCGAGCGGGTGGTCCGGCGGCGCGATCAGCACGAGGGGGTGCGGGCCGAAGATCTCCGCCTCGATGGCGAAGTCGCGCGGCGGCCGGCCCATGATCGCGAAGTCGATCTCGTAGTTGCGCAGGGCCTCGACCGTGCTGGTCCGGTTGCCCACCGAGAGGTTGATCTCGACGCCCGAGTAGCGGTGCACGAAGCCCGCGATGACCTTCGGGGCGAAGTACTTCGCCGTCGAGACCACGCCGAGGGTGACGCGGCCGCCGCCGCCGCCCTTGAGGGTGCGCAGCCGGTCGGCGCAGGTCTCCAGCACGGTGTTGATGCTGTCGATCGCCCAGAGCATCTCCCGGCCCGCATCCGTCGGCTTCAGCCCGGTCGGGGTGCGGTCGAACAGGAGGAGGCCCGCCTCCTCCTCGAGCTGGCGGATGCGGGCGTAGAGCGCCGCCGAGGTGACGTTCAGCTCCTGCGCGGCCCGCGTCATGGTCCCGAGCCGGGCCACCGCCGCTACCGCCTGGAGTTGTTTCAGGGAGAGGTTGCGCATGAGATTGCTTTTAGTTTTTTTGCATTGACCCGCAAGATATTTTCAAATTTCTTTCCCCTGCCAAGTGAGCGCGGCGAGCGACGCCCCTGTGCGGGGTCCGGGCCGGGCGGTACTATGGCGGAGCGGTATCGCGGCGGCGCCCGCGCGGGTAAGGAGCGGGCGCGGGACGCGTCCCCACCCCGGGGCGGGCGGCGGACTGAAGAAGGATGGACGGCCGATGGCGACGGGCTCACTGACGATCGGTTCCCGGCTCGACGCGTACCTCGCGGAGGCGGTCTGGGCGCGGCGCGAGCTCGAGGACACGGCCGCCGTGATCGCGGCCATCGCGGCCGCCGCCATCGACATCAGCGAGGTGATCGGGCGCGGGGCGCTCGCGGGCGACCTCGCCGCGGCCGGCGACCAGAACAGCGACGGCGACGTCCAGAAGGCCCTCGACGTCATCGCCCACAACCGCGTCACCGAGGCCCTGCAGTCGGCACCCGTCGCCGAGGTCGCCTCCGAGGAGGCGGAGGGCGTGATGGCGTTGAAGCCCGGCGCGCCGCTCGCCGTGGCGATCGATCCGCTCGACGGCTCGTCGAACATCGGCGTCAACATGGCGGTCGGCACGATCTTCGGCATCCGCCCGGCCGTGCGGGACGCGGCCAACCCCATCGCCTCCTTCACGACGCCCGGCACCGCCCAGCTCGCGGCCGGCTTCGTCACCTACGGCCCCGCGACCGCCCTCGTGCTCACCCTGGGCGAGGGCACGCAGGTCTTCGTGCTCGACCGGGCGGAGCGCGCCTTCCGGATGACGCATGCGAGCCTCGACGTGCCGGTTTCCGCCAAGGAATACGCCATCAACGCCTCGAACGCCCGCCACTGGGACGGGCCCATCCGGGCCTTCGTCGAGGATTGCCTGCGGGGCGCGGAAGGCCCCCGCGACAAGGACTTCAACATGCGCTGGCTCGGCTCGCTGGTGGCCGACGCGCAGCGCGTGCTCATGCGGGGCGGCGTGTTCCTGTACCCGGGCGACGGCCGCAAGGACTACGCCCAGGGCCGCCTGCGCCTCCTCTACGAGGCCGCCCCCATCGCCATGCTGATGGAGCAGGCCGGCGCCGGCGCCACGGACGGCGAGCGCCGCATTCTCGAGATCGAGGCGACGGGCATCCACGAGCGCGTGCCGCTGGTGTTCGGCTCGCAGGAGGAAGTCGCCTGCGTCGCCAAGTACTACGGCGGGCGCAACCACGCCGCCGGCCGCTCGCCGCTCTTCGGCCAGCGCGGCCTGATGCGCAGCTGAGGGGCGCCCCCGACCCCCGATGTCCGCGCGCCATCCCATCATCTCGGTCACCGGCTCGTCCGGGGCCGGCACCACCTCGGTCCGCAACACCTTCGAGCAGATCTTCCGCCGCGAGGACGTGCGCGCGGTCTACATCGAGGGCGACGGCTTCCACGCCCACGACCGCGAGACCATGCACGCGATGATGGCGAGCGAGCCGACGCTGAGCCACTTCGCGCCGCGGGCGAACCTCCTGCCGGAGCTGGAGGAGGTCTTCCGCACCTACGCCGAATCCGGCCTCGGCCGCACCCGGCACTACGCCCACGACGCCGCGGATGCGCGGCGCTACGGCGTGAAGGAGGGCAGCTTCTCGGCCTGGGAGGCGTTCGCGCCGGGCTCGGACCTCCTGTTCTACGAGGGCCTGCACGGCTGCGTCGTGAACGACAGCGTCGACATCGCGCGCTACCCCGACCTGAAGATCGGCGTGGTGCCGGTGATCAACCTCGAATGGATCCAGAAGCTGCACCGCGACCGCTCGTTCCGCGGCTACTCCACCGACGCCGTCACGGACGTGATCCTGCGCCGGATGCCCGACTACGTGCAGACGATCTGCCCACAATTCTCCTGGACGGACATCAACTTCCAGCGGGTGCCGACGGTGGACACCTCGAACCCCTTCATCGCCCGCTGGATCCCCACCGCCGACGAGTCGATGGTGGTGATCCGCTTCAAGGACCCGAAGGGCATCGACTTCGCCTACCTGGTCTCGATGATCCACGACAGCTTCATGAGCCGGGCGAACTCCATCGTGATCCCGGGCGGCAAGCTCGACCTCGCCATGCAGCTCATCCTGACGCCGATCATCATGCAGCTCGTCGAGCGCAAGCGGCGCATGGCGTGAGCCGGGGCACCGGCTTCCTGGGAAACCCCGTCACCGATCCTATATTGCGGGCGCCGCGCCGTTCAGGCCATGGCCCCCGCGCGTCACGAGCCGCGACCTTTGACATGAAGCACCCCCTCATCGCCCCCTCGATCCTCTCGGCGGACTTCGCCCGGCTCGGCGAGGAGGTGCGCGCCGTCGATGCGGCCGGCGCCGACTGGATCCACCTCGATGTGATGGACGGGCACTTCGTGCCGAACCTCACCTTCGGGCCGCCGGTGGTGAAGGCCCTGCGCCCGCACTCGGCCAAGGTGTTCGACGTGCACCTGATGATCAGCCCGGCCGACCCCTACCTCGCCGCCTTCGCGGAGGCCGGCGCCGACATCATCACGGTCCATGTCGAGGCCGGGCCCCACGTGCACCGCTCGCTCCAGACCATCCGGGCGCTGGGCAAGCGCGCCGGGCTCGCCCTCAACCCCGGCACGCCGGCCGTCCTCGCCGAGCCGCTGATCGAGATGGTCGATCTCGTCCTCGTCATGACCGTCAATCCCGGCTTCGGCGGGCAGAGCTTCATCGGCGGCGCCCTCGACACCGTGGCGCGGGTGCGCGCCATGGCGGCGGGCCGGGACATCGACATCGAGGTCGACGGCGGCATCGGGCCGGAGACGGCGGGCCGCGCGGCGGCGGCGGGCGCCAACGTGTTCGTAGCCGGCAACGCGGTGTTCCGGGACGGGCCGCGCGCCTACGGGGACCACATCGCCGCGATCCGGGCCGGCGCCGCGGCGGCGCGGTCCGCGGTCTCCGGCCCGCTGGCATGCTGAGGGCGCTGATCTTCGACGTCGACGGCACCCTCGCCGAGACGGAGGACCTGCACCGGCAGGCCTTCAACCGCGCCTTCGCGGCGCTGGGGCTGCCCTGGTCGTGGGACCCGGCCCTCTACGCCGAGCTCCTGCGGGTGATGGGCGGCAAGGAGCGCCTCGCCCACTACATCGCGACCGCCCACGGGGACGAGGCCGCCGGCCTGATGCGGCGGCTGCCCGAGATCCACGACCTCAAGACCCGCCTCTACGGCGACCTCGTGGAGGGGGGCGCCCTGCCCCTGCGCCCGGGGATCGGCCGCCTCATCGCCGAGGCCCGCGCCGCGGGCCTCGGGCTCGCGGTCGCGACCACCACGAGCCGCCCGAACGTCGACCGGCTCGTGGCAGCGAACTTCCCCGCCGGGGACCGGCCCTTCGACGTGATCGCCTGCGGCGACGAGGCGGCCCGCAAGAAGCCCGCGCCGGACGTGTTCGAGCTGGCGCTCGCCCGCCTCGGGGTCGAGGCGGGCGCCGCGATCGTCTTCGAGGATTCGGCGGCCGGCATCCGCTCGGCGCTCGATGCCGGCCTGCCGGTGGTGGCGACCCGGAGCCGCTACACCGAGAGCCACCGCCTCGACGGGGCCTTCTCGGCGGTCTCGGACCTCGGCGAGCCCGGCCGTCCGCACCGTCACATCGCCGGCCATGCGTGGCCGGACGGCGTCGTCACCCTCGCGGCCCTGCGGGACTGGCACGGGGACCGCGCCGGCATCGCGGCGGTCTGAGCGGCTCGACACGCGCGCCGCCCGGGGGCAAGCTCGGGCGGTTCTTCGGTGGGCGTGGTCGCGATGCAGGCCGGATCCAGCAAGTTCCGCGTCGCCGGGCCCGAGGCACCCGGCCTCTCCGAGCGGCTCGCCGAGCTGGCCGCGCTGCCGGGGCTCGCGCGCACGCTCGTCGGCAGCATGACCGACGCCTGGCCGGACGAGGTCTACACCGAGCCCCTGGTGGAGGCCCGGATGCTGGGCCGCCGCATCTACTTCGTGCTCGACCCGGCCCTGATCCGCGCCCTGTTCGTCGACCATCCCGGCTCCCTGGTGGGCGAGGAGATCAAGATCCGCGCGCTGACGCCGGCCCTCGGGCAGGGCCTCATCACCGCCGAGGGCGCGCACTGGCGCGTCCAGAGGCGGACCGCGGCCCCGATGTTCCGGCCCGAGCGGGTGCGCGGGTTCGTGCCCGCCATGGCCGCGTGCGCGCGGGCGACGCGGGACGCCTGGCGGGCGCGGACCGATCCGGAGGCGCCCCTCGACATCGCGCAGGAGATGTCGCGCACCACCTTCGAGATCATCGCCGCCACCATGGTCTCGGGCGACCGCGGCTTCGACGTGGCCCGCTTCGGCCAGGCGGTCGAGCACTACCTCGGCCAGACCGGCTGGACGGCGGCCCTGGCGATGTTCGGCCTGCCGCGCTGGATGCCGCATCCCGGCCGGCGGCGCGGTCGCCGGGGGGCCCGCTACATGCGCGGGAGCGTCGCCGCCGCGATCGCCCGGCGGCGCGCCACGGGCGAGCCCGGCGCCGATCTCCTCGGGCTGCTGCTGCAGGCCCGCGACCCGGAGACCGGCCTTGGGATGCCGGACGAGAGCCTCGTCGACAACCTGCTCACCTTCGTGACGGCCGGCCACGAGACCACCGCCCTTGCGCTGACCTGGGCGCTCCGCCTCGTCGCCGACCATCCGGAGGTCGAGGCCCGGATGCTTGCCGAGCTCGACGGGACCGACCCCGCGGACCCCGCGGGGGTCGACGGGCTCGTCTACACCCGCCAGGTGGTAATGGAGGCGATGCGCCTGTTCCCGCCCGCCTCCCTGATGACCCGGCGGGTCACCGCGCCGCTCGCGCTTGACGGCCTGCGGATCCCGGCCGGCGCGTCGGTCCACCTGCCGATCTTCGCGCTGCACCGCCACGCCCGGCTCTGGGAGCGGCCGGACGCGTTCGACCCGGATCGCTTCGCCCCCGCGATCCACGCGGCGCGGGACCGCCACGCCTACCTGCCCTTCGGGGCGGGCCCGCGCGTCTGCATCGGCATGGGCTTCGCCCTCACCGAGAGCGTGGCGATCCTCGCGACGTTGCTGCCGGCCTTCCGGTTCCGGCCGCTGGCCGCCGGGCTGCCGCGGCCGCGCCTGCGCGTCACCCTGCGCCCGCAGGGGGGCATGCCGATGCGGGTGACGGCGCGGACCTGAGGCGTCGGCCTAGCCGCCCCGCGAGAGCACCGGGCACTCGGACGCGAACGGCCCCAGCACGATGTCGCCCTGCTCGGGGTTGTTGACCGTGAAGGGCGAGGTGCCCTGCGAACCGAAGAAGCCGCGCCCGATCTGGCGCGGGAAGAAGAAGTCGCTGCCGAAATTGACGTAGCAGCGGTCGATGTCGGCCTCGTAGTCGAACTGGGCCCGGGTCACCTGGGCGGCGCCGGGGCCGCTCCCCAGGGCGCAGTAGGCGGCAAGGTCGATCCGCCCCGGCCGCGACAGGCGCAGCGTCGCGGCCCGGCCGGGCAGCACCGTGAAGGGAGGGCCGCCGTCCTGATTGCCGACGAGGACGTAGGGCGAGCGGTTGTAGACCCGCCGCAGGCAATCGGCCGAGGCCGTGCCCGTCCAGGCCGCCGGGACCAGCAGGGACGCCGCGGCGAGGCAGATCCGCAGGGTGGACAGGGTCATCGTCGATCGGTCCTTCTCGAAGGCGTAGTTCCCCCGCCGCGCCATAGAGCAGGCGCGCCGCGCTTCCCGCAAGGTAGGCCGTTCGCGGCGGGCGCCCAGTAGCGCCGCGCCGCTCAGCCCGGCGGACGGCCCGTCCCGCTCTGCTCCTGCCCGCGCACCACCTCCTTGCGGACCCCGCGTCCCGCCAGCAGGATCTCGGCCGCGAAGGCCGCGATCGCCAGGACGGTGCAGACCAGCGCCACCCCGAAGCAGCCGAACAGCACCGAGCCCATCGTGCTGTCGCGCAGCGCGCCCACGAACAGCGTCAGAACCGAGACCCCGGTCATGATGCCCCCGCAGGAGGCCAGCGTGACGGCGACGTCGAGGAGGAAGGAGCGGCGGCGCAGGTAGGAGAGGCGGTGCGACAGGTGCGCGGCCTCCTCGGCGTCCGCGGTCTCGAGACCGCGGGCCAGGGCATCGACCTTGTCGGCCACGCGGCCGAGGCGGGTCGAGAAGACATTGAGGAGGGTCGCGAGGCCCGAGAGCAGGAAGGCGGGCGCCAGCGCGACCTGGATGACGTGCGCGACGCTGTCGAGGGGGCCGGGGAGGGGGCCGGGCGGCGTCACCATGCCGGGTTCCCCCGGGTCGCCGGCCGCCGTTCCTTCGGCCGGCCCGCGCCGGGTCCTGGATCGCGTCGAAGTCTCATGCGGTTCCCCACGTCCCGTTCCCCACGTCGTCGCCCTCCGCGCCGAAACTATGGCGCGCCTGCGGTTCGTCGTCGCGGCAGCCAGACCTAAGGATGTCGACACAATTCAGAAACCAAGCTGTTGCGTTGCACATATCAAAAATTTTGCGCATTCGTTGCATTCTGTCTTGAACTCTGAGCGTTGAAATGCTCAGAGCGATGGTGAGGGGCCACATTCGGATCAGGGAAATGACAGAAGAAACTCAGGGGCCGAACCCCGAACTCATTGCACTCGCGGGCGACATCGTTGCAGCCTACGTGTCCAACAACTCGGTGCCGGTCGCAGATCTTCCCGCTCTGATCGGCAGCGTGCATTCGGCGCTGATGACCATCTCGGTCGGCGGCGTCACCGCGACCGCTCCCGAAGAGGTCGAGAAGCCCACACCCGCGCAGGTCCGCAAGTCGGTCTCGCCCGACGGCATCATCAGCTTCATCGACGGCAAGGCCTACAAGACCCTGAAGCGTCACCTGGCGAGCCACGGCCTCGATCCGGTGAGCTACCGCCAGCGCTACGGCCTCGCCGCCGACTACCCGATGGTGGCCTCGAACTACGCGGCGCAGCGCTCGGCCCTCGCCAAGCAGATCGGGCTCGGCCGGATCGGCGGCCTCGCCGAGGCACAGGCCGCCGCCGAGGACGAGCCGAAGGCCCGGGGCCGCCGCAAGGCCGGCTGATCCCTCCGCCCGCCTTGCGCTAGCGCACAGATGGCGGCGCAAGCCCTCGTTAACCATGACGGTGTGCTCGTGACCGTCCGCCGAGCGGCGGACGGAGGCCTGAGCCGGTATCGCCCGAGGGGGCTTGCGCCATGTCCGTCACGCTTCACCTGAACATCCCTCCCGAACCGCCCGCCGTCGCGCCCCCGCGCGATCAGGCCCGGGCCGCCCTGCGCCGCCACGTCCGGGCGGTGCTGGAGCGACTCCTCGCAGCGCGGGCCCGAGCCGCCCTGTCCTGAACGGCTCCGCCTTGAGCGGCCCCCGCCGTGGGGCCGCCCGGGTTGCGCGCGGGACCGATGCCGGTTCCGGGCGCCCCGATGCGCCGTCCTCCCGCCGGCCCCCGGGCATGAAAAAAGGCGTGCCGCCGTGCGACACGCCCGAAGTCCGTTGAGACAACTCTCGGGAGGAGAGTTAACGGAACCTTAACAGGCAGGCGCCCACCGCGATAGTGAATTCGATATGCGGTCGACGCATCGCGCGGGCGGAACCCCGTGCGGGTGCGCCGTCGCACCGACTCACCGGCACCCGATGCAGATGCCGGGGATGTCGGAGGAGAGCCGCTCGCTCGCCTTCCGGTCGGTGGCCTCGGCGGCCTCGGCCTTGCGGCGCGCGTCCTCGACGCTCTCCGGCGGGTGGGCGCGCTGTTCGGCCCGGTTCTCCTTGAGGTCGCGCATCAGGCTGTCGAGCGTCGCGCGGCCCTCGCGGCCCGCCTCCTCGGCGCTGACGGTCGGGGGCGCCTCGGTCTCGGCGGCCGCGGCGCCGGCCACCAGGACGGCCGCCAAAGCACCGGCGATCAGGACATGCGGGATCACGGCAGCCTCGGGGCGCGGGAGCGGGGGCGATGGCCGGGAACGCCCGTGGCGCCCGCCCTGGTTCCCGGCGCAGCCCCGGTCGTCACGCGGCGCGCCGGCCCGCATCCAGGCTGAGCGCGCCGGCGCCCGCGAAGGTCAGGTAGAGGAAGACGAAGCAGAACAGGATCGAGGCGTCGCCGCCGTTGGCCGCCGGGTAGAAGCTCTTGGGCGCGTGCGCCATGAAGTAGGCGACCGCCATGTTGCCGCTGAGCACGAAGGCCACCGGCCGCGTGAACAGGCCCAGGATGATCAGCACGCCGCCGACGAGCTCGATGACGCCCTGCACGCCGAGGAGCGACAGCAATTCCGGCGCCGGCATCGTGCGGGGCGGCAGGTTGAGGAGCTTCTGCGTGCCGTGCTCCAGGAACAGCAGGCCGGTCATGATGCGCAGGGCCGCCAGCGCGAAGGGCGCGTAGCGGGTCAGGTTGGCGGTCGCGGCGGCCATGGTCGATCTCCCGGTTGCAGCGGTCACCGCGGCCTGCCGGGCGCACGCCTGTCAAGCTTCGGTGGCCCCGGGCCGTGCGTCACCGCACGCCGGCGGTGGAAAACCGCGCGGCCTGCCCGTAAGCTTCGCGGCAAGCGACGAACCGGATCGTTCGGGGGGAGGGATGCCGCTGGTCCCGGTCTGGACGATGACGGTGCTGGCGGGCACCATGATCGTGAAGCACTACGTCGCCGACTTCGTCCTCCAGACGGACTGGATGGCGAAGGGCAAGGAGCAGGCGACCGGGTGGCTGCTGCCGCTGGCCGCCCATGCGGGCTGCCACGCCCTCGCGACCCTCGGCGTCGCCCTGCTGGTGGCGCCGCACCTGTGGTGGCTGGCCCTCGTCGACTTCGCGATCCACGCCAGCATCGACCGCACCAAGGCGCTGGTGAGCCGGCGCCTCGCCTGCACGCCGGCCGAGGCGCGGTTCTGGTGGCTCCTCGGCTTCGACCAGATGCTCCACGCGCTGACCGACATCGGCCTCGTCACCGCCTTCCTGAGCCTGTGACCGCAGCGATTGCCTCCGCATCCCCTGGTTGCCCAAGCTGACAGGCGGGGCGATGTTCGGTTAACGAACCTCCGCTACAACCATGCGCGGTGGTTCCCTTCATCCCGGGGGGTGGACGCGCGAGCAGGAGGCGGCGTTGAGCGAGGGTCCGGTGACGCCCGCCCCAGGGCCTTCGGAGAAGGCCGCCTTGAAGCCTTGGGAGATCGTGCTCCCCGACGAGGGCGCGACCGAGGATCTCGGGCTGTTCCTCGCCGAGTTCCTGATGCCCGGCGACCTCGTGGCCCTGTCGGGGGGCCTCGGCGACGGCAAGACGACCCTCGCGCGGGCGGTGATCCGCGAGCTCTCGGGCGACCTCGCGCTCGAGGTGCCGAGCCCGACCTTCACGCTGATCCAGCCCTACGAGGGTCGCCGCGGCCAGCCGATCGTCCACGCCGACCTCTACCGCCTGCGCAGCGCCGACGAATTGGTGGAGCTCGGCTTCGACGAGATGGCGGAGGCCGCCATCACCCTCGTCGAGTGGCCAGAGCGGCTGCCGCACCGGGAGGGGCCGGTGCTCGCCATCGACCTCGCCCTGCGCCCCGAATTCGGCGAGGGCTCGCGCTTCGTGCGCATCGAGGGCACCGGCGGCATGCGCGAGCGCCTCGACCGGGCCCGGGCGATCCGGGGCCTCCTTGCCCGGAGCGGCTGGGACGAGGCCGAGCGCATCCTGATGCAGGGCGACGCCTCCACCCGCTCCTACGAGCGCCTGCGGCGCCCCGACGGCACCAGCGCGATCCTCGCCGTCTCGCCGCCCCGCGCCGACGGGCCGCCGGTGCGCGACGGCAAGCCCTACAGCGCCATCGTCAAGCTCGCCGAGAGCGTGCACGCCTTCGTGGCGATGGACCGGGGCCTGCGGGCGCTCGGCTTCTCGGCGCCCAAGATCTACGGCGAGGACCTCGCCGAGGGCCTGCTGATCCTGGAGGACCTGGGGGCGGAGCCGGTGGTCGAGGGCGGCCAGCCGCGGCCCGAGCGCTACGCCGAGGCGACGCGGCTGCTCGCCAAGCTCCACGCCATGGAGCTGCCCGCCTCGCTGCCGGTCGGCGACGGCTCCGAGCACCGGCTGCCCGCCTACGACGCCGAGGCGCTGCTGTTCGAGGCGGAGCTGATGCCCGAGTGGTACGCGCCGGCGATCCGCGGCGTCACCCTCCCGCCCGAGGCCCGCGCCGAGTTCCTCGACCTCTGGCGGCAGGCGCTCGCCGGGGCGGTGCCGGGCCGCCCGACCTGGACCCTGCGCGACTACCACTCGCCGAACCTGATCTGGCTCCCCGAGCGCGCGGGCCTGGAGCGGGTGGGCCTGATCGACTTCCAGGACGCGGTGCTGGGCCACCCCGCCTACGACGTGGCCTCGCTGCTGCAGGACGCCCGGGTCGACGCGAGCGCCGAGTTCGAGCTGCGCCTCCTCGGGCTCTACGCCCGCGAGCGCCGCGCCCGGGAGCCCGGCTTCGACGTCGAGGGCTTCGCCACGGCCTACGCGCTGCTGGCCGCCCAGCGGGCCACCAAGATCCTCGGCATCTTCGCCCGGCTCGACCGGCGCGACGGCAAGCCCGGCTACCTCGCGCACCTGCCGCGCATCGAGGGCTACCTCGCCCGCAACCTCGCGCACCCGGCGCTCGCTGGCCTGCGCGCCTGGCACGAGGCGCACCTGCCGGGCCTCGCCGGGGGCCGGCCCGCCGCCGAGGCCTGACCCGTCCCGAGCCGGACGGGCCCGACCATCCCCGCGAGATCCCGCAGAGACTCCGCAGAGACCCCGCATGAGCGATGCCCCCGCCCTCACCCGCGCCTTCGTCCTCGCCGCGGGGCTCGGCAAGCGCATGCGGCCCGTCACCGCCACGGTGCCGAAGCCCCTCGTGGAGGTGGCCGGCAAGGCGCTCCTCGACCACGCCCTCGACCGGGCGGCGGAGGGCGGCATCACCACGGCGGTGGTCAACGTCCACTACCTCGCCGACCTCATCGAGGGGCACCTCGCGCACCGCGAGGCGGCGCCCGCGATCCTGATCTCGGACGAGCGCGCGGCGCTTCTCGAGACCGGCGGGGGCGTCAAGAAGGGGCTCGGCCTCCTGGGGC
Source organism: Methylobacterium sp. A54F (assembly GCF_053346035.1). Classification (NCBI taxonomy): domain Bacteria; kingdom Pseudomonadati; phylum Pseudomonadota; class Alphaproteobacteria; order Hyphomicrobiales; family Methylobacteriaceae; genus Methylobacterium; species Methylobacterium sp. A54F. Next base: position 431,977 of record NZ_JBKFBF010000001.1, read on the forward strand.
CGGACCCCTTCGTGGTGTTCAACTCCGATTCCTTCTGGCTCGAAGGGCCGACGCCGAACCTCGGCCGCCTGATCGCCGGCTGGGACCCGGCGCGGATGGACATCCTGCTGCTCGTCGCCCCGACCGCGACCAGCCTCGGCTACGAGGGCTCGGGCGACTTCGTGATGGACCCGGAGGGCCGCCTCGGGCGCCGGGGCGAGCGGGCGGTCGCGCCCTTCATCTACGCGGGCGTGGCGGTGCTGAAGCCGGAGCTGTTCGCCGACACGCCGGAGGGCGCCTTCTCCCTCAACCTGCTGTTCGACCGCGCCATCGCCCGCGGACGCCTCCACGGCCTGCGCCTCGACGGCGAGTGGCTGCACGTCGGCACCCCCGACGCGATCCGGGCCGCGGAGGAGCGCGTGCGGCTCAGCGCCCGGATGCCGTGAGGCCGCAGCGCAATTGTGGAACGGAGCGGGAACCTTTACATCTGCCGAAGGCACGGATTCGAGGGGCTCGCCGGTGACCAAGCTGCTGGAACAAGCCATCTCGGCCCTGGGACGGATGTCGCCGGAGGTTCAGGACACCATCGCGCAGGCCCTGCTCGGGCTGATCGATGCGGACGAGCCCGACGCGGTCGAGGCCGAGCACCGCGAAGCGGTGTCTGAGGGGCTTGCCCAGGCCGATCGCGGCGCGTTCGCCGCCGGGGACGCCGATGCGATCCTGACCGCCGCGTTCCGCGGCACGGCGCGGTGAGGCTGCGGCTCACCCTCCGGGCAGAGGCCGATCTCCAGGGCATCGCCGCCTACCTCACTGCGCGCAACCCGCAGGCCGCGCTTCGGGTCGAGGGCGAGCTTCGGGCGGCTTTCGCGCTCCTCGCAGCCCATCCGGGTGCCGGACCCTTGCGGGGCGGCGGCGTCCGCCGCTTCGCGCTGCCACGCTACCCCTATCTGATCTTCTACCGCGTGGACCTGAGGGACGAGGCCATCAGCATCCTCACGATCCGCCACGCCGCGCGCCGCGAGCACCGGCCCGGCTGACGAAACCGATGCTCACCAAACCCATGCCCGCGACACCTATGCCCGCGACACCTATGCCCGCCCCATCTCCGCCGGCGCCCCGCGTCCTCACCGTCGCGCCCGGCACGCCCTTCCTGCCGGCCCTCGCCGAGGCCCTGGTCTCGGGCCGCCTCGTCGGCGACCTCGGGGCCGATCCGCTCGCGCTCGCGTCCGTCACGATCTTCCTGCCGACCCGCCGCGCCGCGCGCGCCCTCGGGGCGGTCCTCGCCGAGCGCCTGGGCGCGGCGGCGCTGCTGCCGCGGATGATCCCCCTCGGCGAGGCCGACGAGGCGGAGCTCGACCTCGCCGCCAACCCGCTGATCGGCGCGGGCGCCGAGGACCTCAACCCGCCGATGCCCGCCCTCGAGCGGCGGCTCATCCTCGCCCGCCTCGTGCAGGGCTGGGCCGAGACCGTGGACCGGCGCCTCCTGCCGATCGACGCGGAGGTGCCCTTCCTGGTGCCCTCCTCGCCCGCGGACGCGGTCGGCCTCGCGGCCGACCTCGAGCGCCTGATGGACGCGCTCACCGTCGAGGGACTGCCCTGGTCGGAGATCAGCAGCGCCGTCGAGGCGGAGTACTCGCAGTATTTCGGCCTCACCCTCGACTTCGTGCGCATCGCCGCCGAGAACTGGCCGGGCATCCTGGCCGAGCGGGCCCTGAGCGATCCGGTCTCCCGGGCCCGCACCCTGGTCCTGGCCGAGGCGGCCCGCCTCGCCCGCGAGCGCCCCGCCGACCCGGTGATCGTGGCGGGCTCGACGGGCTCGGTGCCGGCGACCGCCAAGCTCATCGCCGCCGTGGCGCGCCTGCCCCGCGGCGCCGTGGTGCTGCCCGGCCTCGACCTCGGCCTCGACCGGGCGGGCTGGGACGCCATCGAGACCGGGGAGGGCCACGCCCGGGAGATCGCCCACGGGCATCCGCAGGCGATCCTGCACCGGCTGATGGGTCCCGCCTGCCTCGGCCTCGACCGGGCGGAGGTGGGCCGCCTCGCCGAGCCCGCGCCCGAGGCCGCGGCGCGGGAGAGCCTCCTCTCGCAGGCGCTGCGCCCGGCCGAGACCACGGATGCCTGGGCCCGCCTGGAGCCGGCCGAGCGCGCCCGCCTCGCCGCGCAGGGCCTCGCGGGCCTCGCGGTGGCGGAGGCGGCCGACGAGCGCGAGGAGGCGCTGATCGCGGCGCTGGCGCTGCGCGAGACCCTGGAGACGCCCGGCGCCACCGCGGCCCTGGTGACGCCGGACCGGGGCCTTGCCGGCCGCGTCGCGGTCGAGCTCGGCCGCTGGGGCATCGTGGCCGAGGACACCGCGGGCCTGGCGCTGGCCCGCAGCTCCGCCGGCCGCCTCGCCCGCCTCGCGGCCGAGCTCGCCGCCGAGGGCGAGGGCGACGCCTTCGCGTCCCGCCTCATCGCCCTCCTGGCGCACCCGCTTGTGCGGCTCGGCCTGAGCCGCAGCGACGTGGTGCGGGGCGCGGCCGCCCTGGAGATCGGCGTGCTGCGCGGGCCGGCGCCGCGGCCCGGCTTCGCGGGGCTGGGAGAGGCCCTGGCCCTCGCCCGCTCGGCCCGGCCCGAGCGCCAGCCGCGGGCGCGCCGCCGCCTGAAGCCGGTCGACTGGGACCTCGCCGAGAGCCTCGTGCAGCGCCTCGGCCTGGCGTTCCGGGATTTTCCGGGAGACCTCTCCGGCCCCTGCAACCTCGTGGAGGCGGCGGGGCGGCACTGGGGCGCCTGCGACTGGCTGGTGCTCGGTCCCGACGACGATCCCGACCCGCCCCCGGAGCCTTCGCTGGCCTGCCTCGACGAGCTGTTCGACGAGCTGGCGATGACGGAGGCCGACCTGCTGCCCGGCCGCTTCGGCGACTACCCCGCCTTCTTCACCGCGCTCGCGCGGGAGCGCGTGGTGGCCTGCGCCGGGGGGGACCCGCACCCGCGGGTGCGCATCCTCGGGCTCCTGGAGGCGCGGCTGCTCTCGGCCGACCGCGTGGTGCTCGGCGGCCTCGACGAGGGCGTCTGGCCGATGAAGACGGTCACGGACGCCTTCCTCAACCGGCCGATGCGCGAGCGCGTCGGCCTCAACCCGCCCGAGCGACGCATCGGCCAGACCGCCCACGACTTCGTGCAGGCGCTCGGCATCCGCGACGCCGTGATCACCCGCGCGGCCAAGCGCGAGGGCGCGCCGACGGTGCCCTCGCGCTTCCTGCAGCGCCTGCGCGCCTTCGCGGGCGAGGGGCCGTGGGGGACGGTGCTGACGGCGGGCGCCCGCTTCGCGGCCTATGCCCGCGCCCTCGACCGGGGCGCCGCGCCCCCGCAGCCGCGCCTCACGCAGCCGAAGCCCAAGGCGGATCCGAGCCTGTTCCCCCGCACCCTGAGCGTCACCGAGATCGAGACGCTGGTGCGCGACCCCTACGCGATCTTCGCCCGCCACGTGCTGGGGCTCGACCCGCTGGAGCCCGTCGCGGCGCTGCCCGGGGCCAGCGACCGCGGCACCCTCGTCCACGCCGTCTTCTCGGAGTTCGCGCAGCGCTACCCGGACGGCCTGCCCGAGTTCGGGCTCGCGCGGGAATTCCTCGCCAACCTCGCCGTCAACGCCTTCGCGGAGATCGAGAACACCTATCCGAGCCTCTACGCAGAGTGGTCGCCGCGCTTCCAGCGGATGGCGGAGGCCTACCTGCCCTGGGAGTTCGAGCGCCGGTCGGAGCTCGCCCGGATCCATCCCGAGGTCTCGGGCCGCTGGGTGATCCCGATGGGGTCCGAGACCTTCACGCTGCGCGCCCGCGCCGACCGGATCGAGCTCCGGCGCGACGGGACCGCCTGCATCGTCGACTTCAAGACCGGCGCTCCCCCGAGCGCCCGCGAGGTGTTCGCCGGCTTCTCGCCCCAGCTGACGCTGGAGGCCGCGATGCTGATGGCCGGCGCCTTCGCGGGCCTGCCGGCGGCCCGGACGACGCCGGACCTGCTCTACGTCCACGCCTCGGGCGGCCGCCGGCCCTTCACGCCGGCCCCCGTGAAGCCGCCCCGCGGCGACGCCCGCAGCGTCGAGGCGATCGTCGCCGACCACGCCGACCGCCTGCGCGGCCTCGTCGCCCGCTTCCTCACGGGGGAGGCGGCCTACGTCTCGCGGCCCTACCCGAAATACGCGCGCGCCTACGGCGACTACGATCATCTCGCCCGCGTGCTCGAATGGTCGCTCGCCGGCGAGGGAGAGGTTTGATGCTCTACCGGCTGCGCGACCGATGATATCGGATGTGATATCATCGCAGCATGATCGTCGTGGACGCGAACGTGATCCTGTCCGGGCTCAGATCACGGAACGGAGCCGCGCATCAGGTGCTGCGCGGCAGGCTGACCGGACAGCATGCCTTCGCGGCTTCGCCGGCCGTCATGCTGGAATACGAGGATGTGCTCATGCGTCCCGGAGCCCTCGGGGAGCAGCCCTGGATCGAACCCGGCGAGGTGGATGTGCTCCTCGACGCCCTGTGCGCACGGGCGGTCCCGGCGCGACCCTGGTTCAGGTTCCGGCCCTTCCTGGCCGACCCGAAAGACGATCTCTACATCGAGTGCGCCCTGGCGGCCGGCGCGGGCGTGATCGTGACCTTCGATCGCCACTTCGCGCCGCACGTCCTGTCGCCCTTCGGGCTGGAAGCGGCGACGCCGGGGACTTTTCTCTCGCGATGACTCGTCGCGGATCAGCTGAGGGCAACGCCATGTCCAATTTCGCGCTTCGGATTCCCGACCACGTCATGGCTCAGGCGAAGGTCGTGGCGGAGGAGGACCGGATCTCGGTCAACCAGCTCTTCGTGTCGTTCATCTCCGAAGGGCTGGGACACCGGCGCGGGCTCATGGCGATGCAGGAGCGAGCGGACCGGGCCGACGTCGCCGCAGCCCTCGCGATTCTCGACCGTGCGCCGGACGTGGCACCCGATGCCGGGGACGAGCGACCCGGACCGGTGAAGCCTTGAACCAGATCCTCCCGCCCGCCTTCGTCGTCGACGCGATCACCCAGGCCGCCCAGCGGCAGGCGGCGGATCCGCGCGCCTCGGCCTGGGTCTCGGCCAACGCCGGGGCCGGCAAGACCAAGGTGCTCACCGACCGGGTGCTGCGGCTCCTCCTCGACGGCGCCGCGCCGGGGCGGATCCTCTGCCTGACCTTCACCAAGGCCGCAGCCGCAAACATGTCGATCCGGGTCTTCCGCCGGCTCGGGCAGTGGGTCACCCTCGACGACGCGGCGCTCTCCGCCGAGCTCGCCGAGCTGACCGGCGAGCGCCCCGCCCGCAGCCGGCTCGAGGCGGCGCGGCGCCTGTTCGCCCGGGCCGTCGAGACGCCGGGCGGCCTCAAGATCGAGACGCTGCACGCCCTGTGCGAGCGCCTGCTGCACATGTTCCCCTTCGAGGCGAACGTGCCGGCGCGCTTCGTGGTGCTCGACGAGAACCAGTCCCGCGAGGCGCTGGCGATCGAGACCGACAACGTCCTGGCCGACGCGGTGGCGGGCGATCCGGTGCTGGCCGAGGCGCTGGCCCTCGTCACGCCCGAGGCGGCGGGCGATGCGCTGCGCCAGGCGATCCGCGCGGCGATCTCGGCCCGCTCCGTCATCGGCGGCCGCGCGCTCAAGGCGCAGTTCGACGACCTCGCCCGGGCCCTCGGCCTCGCGGCGGAGGAGGGCGCCGACGCCATCGCGACCCGCATCCTCGACGGCGGGCTCGCCGACTGGCCGGGCCTCGCCGCGCAGCTGCGCACCGGCAAGGCCACGGACGAGGGCCTCGCGGACGACCTCGCGGCGGCCGAGGCCGCCCGCGGCACGCCGGACGCCCTGGAGCACTACCGCGCCGTCTTCTTCACGGCGAAGGACGAGCCGAAATCGGACAGGAGCCTCGGCACCAAGGCGGTGCCGGAGGCCGTGCGCGCGGCGCTGCTCGCCGAGCGCGACCGGCTGGTCCCCCTGTTCGACACCCTGCGGGGCGCGCGCGCCCACGCCCGCACGCTGGCGCTGTTCACCCTGGCCGCCGAGATCCACCGGCGCATCGAGGCCCAGAAGGCGCGCCTCGGGGCGCTCGACTTCGACGACCTCATCCACAAGACCCTCGACCTGCTCTCGCGGGTCGGTGCCTCCTGGGTGCTGTACAAGCTCGACCGCGGCGTCGACCACGTGCTGATCGACGAGGCGCAGGACACGAACCCGCACCAGTGGGAGATCCTGCGCCGCATCACCAGCGAGTTCGCGGCCGGCGAAGGCGCGCGGCCGGGCCTGCGCACCCGCTTCGCGGTGGGCGACCCCAAGCAGTCGATCTACAGCTTCCAGGGCGCTGACCCGCGGGAGTTCGCGGCGACGCAGCGGCAGTGGACCGCGGAGGCCCGGGGCGCCGGCCTCGCCTTCGCGGACGTCCGCCTCAACCTGTCCTTCCGCTCGACAAACGGGGTGCTGCGGGCGGTCGACGCCACCTTCGGGATCGCCGAGCACCACCGCGGCCTCTCGTTCGGCGACGCGGTGGGCACCGCTCACAGCACCGCGCGGATCGGCGCGCCCGGCACCGTCGAGCTGTGGTGCATCGAGGAGCCCGCCGAGGAGGCGGAGCCCGACGCCTGGACGGCGCCGGTCGACGCGCCGGAGACGAGCGCGCCCGCCATCGTCACGGCCCGCCGCATCGCCCGCGCCGTCAAGGCCTGGACGACCACCGGCGACGAGCGCGGGCACCTGCGCCGCCCCGGCGAGATCCTGATCCTGGTGCGCAAGCGCGGGGCGGCCTTCGAGGAGGTGATCCGCGCGCTGAAGGGCCTCGGCGTGCCGGTGGCGGGCCAGGACCGGCTCGACGTCGCCGCCCACATCGCCGTCAACGACCTCGTGGCGGCGGCGCGCGCCGGGCTGCTGCCGGCCGACGACCTGACCCTGGCCACGGCCCTCAAGACGCCCCTCGTCGGGCTCACCGACGACGACCTCGTGCGCATCGCCGCCCGGCGCGACCTCTCGGAGACCCTGGAGGACGCGCTCCACCGCCACGCCGCGGCCGGCGACGGCGCCGCGATCCGGGGCCTCGCCGCCCTGCGGGACTGGATCGCGCTCGCGGCCGCCGAGGGGCCCTTCGGCTTCTACGCCACGCTGCTCGGCCCCCGCGGCGGCCGGGCCCGCCTGGTCAGCCGCCTCGGCGGCGAGGCGGGCGATGCCATCGACGTCTTCCTCGCCACGGCCGCGCAGGCGGAGCAGGGCGCCGACGCACCCTCCCTCGGGGCGTTCCTCGCCCGCTACGTCGCCGGGCGCGGGGAGGGCGGCCACACGGTCAAGCGCGACCTCGAATCCGGCCGCGACGAGGTGCGCGTGATGACGGTGCACGGCGCCAAGGGCTTGGAGGCCCCGGTCGTCGTCGTCATCGACGGCTGCGAGCCGCTCGGCCGCAACGACCCGCCGCTGCTGCCGATGCACCGGGAGGGCGCGGCGCCGCTGCCGCCGGTCTGGTCGAGCGCCAGGGCGCACGATTGCGCGGCCATCGCCGAGGCCCGCGCCGAGCTGCAGGCCCGCGCCCGCGAGGAGCACAACCGGCTCCTCTACGTCGCCATGACCCGGGCCGCGGACCGCCTCGTCATCGCGCCCTACCGGGGCCGCGACCCGGCGACCCCGGCCTCCTGGTGCGAGATGATCCGCGCCGGCCTCGAGGCGGCCATCGGCCCGGGCGAGACCGTCGAGGTCGCCCACGGCTCCGTCACGCTGTGGCGGGACGGGGATGCCCCCGCCCCGGCGGAGGCCGCCGGGGCCGGCGTGCCGGCCGCCCATCCCGAGCCCGCCTGGCTCGCCGCCGCGGTGCCGCCGGAGGTCGAGGCGGCGCCCCCGCTGAGCCCCTCGGGGGCCCTGCGCGCGGCCGACGGCGGCCGCCTGCTGCCGCCCCGGCAGGCGGATGCCGAGGCGCGCCGCCGGGGCGTCCTCGTCCACGCCCTCATCGAGCACCTGCCCCGGATCGCGCCCGCGACCCGCGCCAGCGCGGCCGCGGCCTTCGTGCGGGCCCGCGCGCCGGGCCTGCCCGAGGCGCAGCGGCGCGCCATCGCGCAGGCAGCCCTGCGCCTCCTCGACGAGCCGGAGCTCGCGCCCCTGTTCGGGCCGCAGGCCCGCGCGGAGGTGACCCTCTCGGGCCGGGTGAGCGTCGCGGGCGTCGAGCGCCCCGTGGTCGGCCGCGTCGACCGCCTCGCGGTGGTGGACGGCACGGTCTGGCTCGCCGACTTCAAGACCGGGCGGCCCCCCGCGGCGGAGGCGCCCCTGCCGCGGGCCGAGGCCGGGCAGGTCGCGCTCTACGCGGCGCTGCTGGCCCGGATCTACCCGGAGCACCGCATCCGCCCGATGCTGGTCTGGACCTCCGGCCCGGTGGTGCGGACGCTGGACGAGGCGGCCTGCGCGGCGGCGCTCGCGGGGATCGGCTAGAGTCGGTCCAGGAGAAATTGGCCCCGGTTCTCCATCCGGACCGACGACATCAGAGTCTGAGCCGGCCTACTCGGCGGCGGCCTCCCGCTGCTCCCGGGCCACCACCTGCGCGCCGCCCGCCGCGCCGAGTCGGACGTTGACCGGGAAGGCCTCCGCATCGCCCTCGCGCACCACGGCCGCGACGAGGCTCGCGGCCGGATCCCCGCCGGGGAAGATGTCGAGGAGCGCGGGCACGGGCAGGTCGAGCTGCTCCAGCACCCCGTCGAGCACCAGGATCTCGGGCCGGCGCACGATGGCGCGGGCGAGGGTGACGATCACCTGCTGGCGCGAGCCGAGCAGGCGGCCGCGGGTCCCCACCGCGTGGTCGAGGCCGCGGCGGCGGATCGCCGCCTCCAGGCCGAAGCGGCGCACCGCGGCGAGCACCTCGACCTGCACCTCGGCCTCGCCGTGCATCCGGGCGACGTTGATGCGCCCGAACAGGAGGTTGTCGAGGACCGAGCTGAGCGGGCTGATCAGGTTCGGGTCGAACGGGTCGATGTCGTTGCAGTGCGGGCCGCACAGGGCCTCGCGCAGGGGCTCGCGGACGCCGACGATGCGGTTGCGCAGGATCGGGTCGATCAGCCCGAGGCGCTGGCGCGGCTCCACGTAGGGCAGGGCCAGCGCCAGGAACGCCTCCGCGTCGGCCGGGCTCAGGGACCCGACCGCGCCGTCGCCGAGGTCGGCGAGGCGCCGCTCGTAGTCCGGCAGCTCCTCGGGCGCGAGGACCGAGAAGCGCCGCCACAGCGCGTGGCCGACATGCACGTCGCGGAAGATCTCGATCATGTTGCGGGCGATGGCGACGCCCACGGCGGTGAGGTCGTCGAGGAGGCCGAGGCGGGCGAGCGTCGCCCGGAAGCGCGGCTCCCCGGCGAGCCTGCGCCCGACGAGCTCGGGCACGCGGGGCACGCCGAACAGCAGGTTCTCGGCCACCGTCGCCTGCTCGTTGTAGCGGCGCAGGTCGAACGGGATCACGAGGCCCGCCCGGCCCGTCTCCGCGAAGCGGGCCTGCAGGTGGCGGCGGGCCGCGATCACCCGCTCGCCCAGCGGACTGTCGTGGCTGACGGTGCTCAGCGCGGCGAGGCCGAAGCGGTCGAGGTCCGCGCCCATGCCGAGGCCGACGAGGAGCGCGATGATGCGCGCGTCGAGGGCGTCCGCATCCGCGAGGCCGAGGGCGGCGTAGTCGATCCACTCGTCGCCGATGCTGTCGGTGGGGTTGCCGGTGCGGCGCGCCTCGATGCCGTGCTCGCCCGCGGCGTGGCGCCCCGCCCGGACGGGCCGCCGGTGCAGGCCGTAGACGACGTTGTCGCGGATCGAGCCGGGGAACAGGGTCGGCTCCGGCCCCGCGTAGCCGATGCGCCGCGCCCGCGTCGCCAGGGGCAGGGTGGCGACGTCGGCGCCCCCCACCGTGAGGCTGCCCGCCTGCGGCGCCTGCAGGCCCGCGAGCGTGCGGGCGAGGAGGCGCGCCTGCGGCCGGCCGGGCGAGACCAGGGCCACGCGCGCCGGCAGCGGCAGGCTGAAGCTGCCGATCTCCTGGGTGCCGCCCCCCTGCAGGTCCCGCAGGACGAGGCCCTCGGCCGCCAGCGGGCCGCCGAGGGGGGCCGCCTCCGCGCCCTCGGCTTCGTCCGAGCGCAGCCGCTGGGGCGCGAAGTGGGCCGCCACGGTCTCGTACTTCACCTCGACGTCGAGGCGCTGCTGGTCCCAGTCGATCAGCTCCTTGAGGGGCGGCGGCAGGTCCCGGTAGGCGGCCAGCACCGCGACGAGCTGCCCGACGTTCAGCTCGCCCTTCAGCGCGAAGGCGCCGCCGATGGCGTAGAACAGGAACGGCGTCACCTGGGCGAGCAGGTTGTTCAGGTACTTCACCAGGAACTTGCGCTTGTAGATCTTGAGGCGCAGGTCGAACAGGCGGTGCAGCCGGCCGCCGATCTCCGCCCGCTCCCAGCGGGCGGCGTCGTTGAGGGTCACAGCCTCCAGCCCGTCGAGCACCTCGGCGATGCGCCCGGCGAACATCCGCGAGGCGAGCTGCCGCTCCCGGCTGAGCCGCAGGATCACCCGGCGCAGGCGCGGGATCACCACGAGCTGCACGGCCACCATCGAGCCGGCGGCGAGGCCGAGCCAGACGTTCTGGAGCAGGATGAAGAACAGGGCGGTCGCGGCCTGCGTGCCCAGGAAGGCCGGCACCACGAAGGCGTCGCCGATGAAGGCGCCGATCGGCTCCACCTCGTCCTTGATGATCGTGGCGGTCTCCGAGGCCTTCACCTCGCGCATCGCCTCCGGCGTGAAGCGCAGCATCAGGGCGAACAGGTCGAAGCGCAGGCGCCGCAGCATGCGCTCGCCGAGCACGCCCTTGGCGAGGTTGATCCAGTACTTGAACGCCCCGTTGATCAGCACGAGGCCGAGGAAGATCGTGGACAGCCCGAGGAGCAGCTCGAGCTGCCCCACCCGGAAGCCCTCGAACAGCGTCGTCGTCCCGCCCCCCGTCCAGGCCGGCCAGTGGATCGTGAGGTCGAGGAAGGAGGTGGTCGGCTGCCCCTCCTTGAAGGCCTTGCCGGTGATGGCGTCGTTGACGATGCGCCGGGGCAGGTCGAGGGAGGCGAAGTAGAAGGGCAGCGAGCCGAGCACGACGGCGCAGATCGCGAGCTGATCGCGCCGCGAATGCCGCCAGATGTAGCCGAAGAGCGTGGGAGCCAGCTCGCGCATCGCGGGGGTTTGGGGCAACTCCGTTCGGGATACCGTGCGAGCGAGCACGTTCCCCGCGGATTTTCTTACCGTGGGCCCGCTTGTCCGAACAGCGTTCCGGTGCGATGCACGACGGGAACGCGCGAGGCCGCCGGGATGCCCCGTTGATCGAGCAGACGTCCGCACGACGGGATGATGCGGTGCCGCGGCGCGTGCTCATCTACAGCCACGACACCTTCGGGCTCGGCCACCTGCGCCGCTCCCGCGCCGTCGCCAACGCGCTGGCCGCAGAGGGCGACGTGCGGGCCCTGATCGTCTCGGGCTCGGCGGTGGTGGAGCGCTTCGCCTTCGCGCCGGGCGTGTCGGCCCTGCGCATCCCGGCCGTCACCAAGCGCCCGGACGGGGGCTACGCGAGCCTCGACCCCGCCGTGCCGCTCCGCCGGACCATCGCGGCGCGCGGCCGCCTGATCCTGGAGGCGGCGGAGCGGTTCGGGCCGGACCTGATGATCGTCGACAAGGAGCCGACCGGCCTCCACGGCGAGATCCTGCCGGTTCTGGAGCGGCTCTCGGCCCGCGGCACCCGGCTGGTGCTCGGCCTGCGCGACGTGCTCGACGACCCCGGCCGGCTCGCGCCCGAATGGGCCCGCAAGGGCGCCTGCGCGGCGGTTCGGCGCTTCTACGACGAGGTCTGGGTCTACGGGGTGCGGGGCATCCACGAGCCGATCGCGGCGCTGCCGCTGGCCGCCGAGATCGGCGACCGCCTGCTCTACACGGGCTACCTGCGCCGGGAGACGCCCGAGCCGCGCCCCGGGCGGGCCGAGCCCGCGGTCGCGCAGGGTCCTTTCCTCCTCGTGACGCCGGGCGGCGGGGGCGACGGCGACGGCCTGATCGACTGGGTGATCGCCGCCTACGAGGCCGATCCCGGCCTGCCGCTGCCGGCGCTCATCGCCTTCGGGCCCTTCATGGCGCCGGAGAGCCGCCAGGGCTTCCTCGCCCGCATCGCCCGCGAGCCGCGCCTCTCGGCCATCACCTTCGACAGCGAGATCGAGCTCCTGATGGAGAAGGCCGCCGGGGTCGTGGCGATGGGCGGCTACAACACCTTCTGCGAGGTGCTCTCCTTCGACAAGCCGGCGCTGCTGGTGCCCCGCACCGAGCCGCGCCTGGAGCAGCGCATCCGGGCGGTGGCGGCGGACGGGCTCGGCCTCGCCCGGGTGCTCCTCGAAGAGGACGGCCGGGCGCCGGAGCGGATGGCGGCGGCGCTCCGGGCCCTGCCCGGCCAGGCGCCGCCGTCGCGGGTGCGGCTGCCCGGGCTCCTCGACGGGCTCGACGTGATCGCCGCGCGCGTGCGCGCCCTCACGGCCCGGCCGGCGCCCGCGCCCTGCCTCACCTGCGCGGGCGCGGGCCCGTGACGGTCGCGATCCTCCTCAAGGGCTATCCGCGCCTCTCGGAGACCTTCATCGCCCAGGAAATCCTGGCGCTGGAGGGCCGCGGCCTCGACCTCGCGATCTGGTCCCTGCGCCGGCCGACCGACGGGGCGACGCACCCCATGCACGCGGCGATCCGCGCGCCGGTCGCCTACCTGCCCGAGTACCTCCACCGCGAGCCCCTCCGGGTGCTGGCGGGCCTCGCCGCGGCGCTCGGCCGGCCGGCGCTGCCGCGCCTCTTACGGATCGCCCTCCGCGACCTCCTCCGGGACCCCACCCCGAACCGCCTGCGCCGCCTCGGCCAGGCCCTCGTCCTCGCCCGCGAGCTGCCCGCCGGGGTCCGCCACCTCCACGTCCACTTCCTGCACACGCCGGGCAGCGTGGCGCGCTACGCCGCCCTGCTGACCGGGCGGACCTGGAGCTACTCGGCCCACGCCAAGGACATCTGGACCACGCCCGACCGGGAGCTCGCCGAGAAGATGGCGGCCGCAGCCTGGGGGGTCGCCTGCACCCGGGACGGCCTCGGCCGCCTCGACGCCCTCGCGCCGGGGCGCACGGCGCTCGCCTATCACGGCCTCGACCTCGCCCGCTTCCCCGCGCCGCCACCGCCGCGCCCGCCCCGCGACGGGCGCGACCCCGACGATCCCGTGCGCCTCCTCTGCGTCGGCCGCTTCGTGGCCAAGAAGGGCCACGACGACCTCCTCGACGCGCTGGCGCGCCTGCCGGCCGACCTCAGCTGGCGGCTCGACCTGATCGGCGGCGGCGAGCGCCGCGCCGCCATCGCCGCCCGCATCGCGGCCCACGGGCTGACGGACCGGGTGAGCCTGGCGGGCGCGCAGGCCCAGCCCGCGGTGATCGCGGCGATGCGCGCGGCCGACCTCTTCGTGCTGCCGACGAAGCCGGCGCCCGGCGGCGACCGCGACGGGCTGCCCAACGTGCTGATGGAGGCGGCGAGCCAGGAGCTGGCGATCCTCGCGACCCGGTTCGCGGGCACCCCCGAATTCGTGCGCGACGACCGCGAGGGCGCCCTGGTCCCGCCGGGGGACGTCGCGGGGCTCGCCGCGGCCCTCGACCGCCTCGTGCGCGACCCGGGCACCCGCACCCGCCTCGGCGCCGCGGCCCGGGCGCGCCTCGCGGGGACGTTCTCGATGGAAGCCGGCATCGGGCTGATCGCCGACCGCCTGCGGGCGGCGGCCGGCCTCGGCCCGGAACCCGGCCCGGAGCCGTCTTCCCAGATCCCCCAGGTCCGATGCGCCTGCGGGTCCTGATCGCCGTCACGCACCTCCTCGGGGCCGGGCACCTCACCCGCGCGGCGGCCCTCGCCCGGGCGCTCGCCGGCGCGGGCCACGCGGTGACCCTCGCCTCCGGCGGCCGGCCGGCGCCCCTCGTCTCCGTCGGCAACGCCCGCCTCGTGCAGCTTCCGCCGGTCCACGTCGCCGGCACGGAGTTCGGCCGGCTCCTGGGAGAAGATGGTGCCGAGGCCGGCCCGGCCACGCTGGCGGCGCGGCGGCAGGCCCTGCTCGCAGCCTTCGCCGAGACCGAGCCCGACGTGGTGGTCACCGAGCTTTTCCCCTTCGGCCGCCGGGCGCTCGCTGGCGAGTTCCTGGCCCTCGCCGAGGCCGCCAGGGCCCGGGGCTGCCGCCTCGTCGCCTCGGTGCGCGACATCCTGGTGGCCCCCGAGAAGCCCGGCCGGGCCGCCGAGACCGGCGCCCGCGTCGCGGCCCTGTACGACGCGGTGCTTGTCCACGGCGATCCGGGGCTCGTCCCGCTGGACGCCTCGTGGACGGTGGACGGACAGCTGCGCGGACAGATCCGCTACACCGGCTACGTCGACGAGGGCGAGGCGGTCGCCGCGGGACCCCGGGCCGGCATCGTGGTCTCGGCCGGATCGAGTGCCGCGGGCCTCGCGATGCTGGGCGCCGCCGCCCGCGCCGCCCGCCTCCGGCCGGACCTCGGCTGGCGCCTCCTCGTCGGTCACGGCGTGCCCGAGCCCGCCTTCCGCGCCCTCGCCGAAGCGGCCGGCCCCGGCGTCGCGGTCCGCGCCCAGGCCGGCTTCCGCAGGCTCCTGGCCGGCGCCGCGCTCTCGGTGAGCCAGTGCGGCTACAACACCGCGGTCGATCTCCTGGCCGCCGGCCCCCGCGCCCTGCTGGTGCCCTTCGCGGCCGGCCGCGAGACCGAGCAGACGCTCCGCGCCGAGCGCCTCGCCGCGCTCGGCCTCGCCCGGATGCTCCCGGAGGCGGGCCTCACGGCGGAGGCCCTCCTCGCCGCGGCCGAGGCGGCGCTCGCGGATCCGCTCCCGCCGGCCCCCGGCATCAGCCGCGACGGAGCGGCCCGGTCGGTTGCGCTCATCGAGGACCTGGCTCTCAAGCCCCGCGAGATTTCCCTGCGCGGTTCCGGGCCGGCGGGGAGCGCGGCCGCCTGGGAGGACCTGCGCGCCGCCCTCGACGGCGTGGCGGCGCAGGGCGCCGTCATCCCCCTGTTCTGGCGCGACGACGATGCGGTGACGTGGACGCCGGCCCTCGAACGGCTCCTGGCCCTCGCCGGCGCCACCGCCTGCCCGCTCCTCGTCGCTGCGATTCCCGCCCGGGCGGACCAGGCCCTGGCCGAGCGCCTCGCCGCCGAGCCGGGCGTGCGCGTCGCCGTCCACGGGCTCGCCCACGCCAACCACGCGCCGCCGGGCGAGAAGCCGGCCGAGTTCGGCGCTCACCGTCCCCGCGCGGTCCTGCGCGCCGAGGCCGCCGCGGCGCTCGGCCTCGCGCGGGCGCGCTTCGGCACGGGGCTCCTTCCCGTCTTCGTGCCCCCCTGGAACCGCCTCGCGCCGGAACTCGCCGCAGCCCTGCCGGGCCTCGGCTACGCGGGGCTCTCGGCCGTGCCGGGCCCAGCCGTGCCGGGCCTGCGGCGGGCCGATGCCGATCTCGATCCGATCGACTGGCGCGGCGGCCGGAGCCTGATCGATCCGGAGCGGCTCCTGCTCGGCCTCGCCCGGCGGATCGCCGCCGAGCCCGACCGGCCGATCGGCCTGCTCACGCACCACCTCGCCCACGACGCCGCGGTCTGGCGGTTCGTGGAGGACCTCCTCCACGGGCTCGTGGAGCACCCGGCCGTGCGGCCGACCGATCCGCGCGACCTGTTCGCGCACGACGCGGCTCTGGACGGCGCGGCCGCCGCGTGCCCTAGTCCATACGCCAGCGATCCCCCGAGGAGGGCATGAGCCCGCTCCTGTCGATCCGCGACCTGACGGTCGATTTCCGCACCGAGAACGGCGCCTTTCGCGCGTTGCACGGACTGTCCCTGGACGTGGCCCGCGGGCGGACCCTGGCGCTGGTGGGCGAGTCGGGCTCGGGCAAGTCGGTGACCGCGCAGGCGATCCTGCGCATCCTACCCCGGGCCGCGGCCATCACGGGCGGACGCATCCTGTTCGAGGCGGGCGACGAGGGGGGCGGGGCCGGCGCCACCGACATCGCGGCCCTGCCGGCGGACGGGGACGCGATGCGGCGCCTGCGCGGCGACCGCATCGCGATGATCTTCCAGGAGCCCATGACCTGCCTGTCGCCGCTCCACACCATCGGCGACCAGGTCAGCGAGGCCCTGCGCATCCACACCGGGGCCGGCCGGCGCGCGGCCGAGGAGGAGACCCGCGCGGTCTTCGCCCGCGTCGGCTTCCCGGACCCCGAGCGGGCGCTCCACACCTATCCGTTCGAGCTGTCGGGAGGTCTGCGCCAGCGCGCGATGATCGCCATGGCGCTGATCATGCGGCCCTCGCTCCTCGTCGCCGACGAGCCGACCACGGCGCTCGACGTGACCACCCAGGCCCAGATCCTGGCGCTGCTGAATCGCCTTCAGGCCGAGACCGGCATGGCGATCCTGCTGATCACCCACGATCTCGGGGTCGTCGCCAACATGGCCCACGACGTGGCGGTGCTCTACCGGGGCCGCCTCGTGGAGGCCGGCCCGAAGGAGAGCGTGCTGCGCCGGCCGGGCCACGCCTACCTGCGGGCGCTCCTCCATGCGGTGCCGCGCTTCGACATGGGCCCCGGCGAGCGCCTCACCCCGATCCGCCCGGCCCGCGCCGAGATCCCGCAGCGGCCGCCGGCCCCGAAGCCCGCCGGCCCCGTGCTGGCGATCGAGGGCGTGAGCAAGAGCTTCACCCTGCGCTCGGGGCGCTTCGGCGGCCTGCGCACGGTGCGGGCGGTCGCGGACGTCTCGCTGGCGATCCCCGCAGGCACCACCCTCGGCCTCGTCGGGGAATCGGGCTCGGGCAAGACGACCCTCTCCAAGATGGTGATGCGCGCGATGCGGCCGGATGTCGGCCGCGTTCTGGTCGATCTCGGCGGCGGACCCCGGGACGTCCAGGCGCTCTCGGGCGACGACCTCACGGCCTACCGCCGGGCCGTGCAGTTCGTCTTCCAGGATCCCTACTCGTCCCTCGATCCGCGCATGACGGTGGGCCAGATCCTCACCGAGCCGATGGAGATCCACGGCCTGCCGAAGGCCGAGCGGCGCGCCCGCGCCCGCGCCCTGATGGCGATGGTCGGCCTCGACGGGAACGCGCTCGCCCGCTACCCGCACGCCTTCTCGGGCGGCCAGCGCCAGCGCATCGGCATCGCGCGGGCGCTGGCCCTCGAGCCGCGGGTGCTCGTGCTCGACGAGCCGGTCTCGGCCCTCGACGTCTCGGTGCAAGCGCAGATCCTGAACCTCCTCAAGGACCTGCAGGCGGCCCTCGGCCTCACCTACCTGATCGTCTCCCACAACCTCGCGGTGATCGACTACATGGCCGACGCGATCGCGGTGATGTGCCGGGGGCGCATCGTGGAGGAGGCGCCCCGCGCCGCGCTGTTCCGGGCGCCGGCCCATCCCTACACCCGGGCGCTCCTCGCCGCGGTGCCGGATCCGAGCCTCGACCATCCCCTCGACTTCGCGGCGGTGACGGGCGACCAGTCAGAGCCCGCGCGCTGGTCCGATCCCTACCGCCTCGGGCCCGACGAGACCGGCCGGATGCGGGAGGTCGAGCCCGGCCATCGGGTTCGGGTCGGTGCCGCGGAGGCCCGGCAGGCCGCATGATCCAGCCCCGCCGCAAGTCCCTGGAGCGCCTGCGCCGCCGCGTCCTCGGCCCCCTGTTCGACCGCCTCGGCTACGATCTCGTGCCGGCGGCGCCCGACTGGTCACACCGACCGCTGTCCCACCGGGAGGTCGAGACGCTCTTGGGCAACGCCGCGGCGAGCCTCGCCCGCGATCTCGCGGCCGGCGGCCTGCCCGAGCCGCCCGAGGGTGTGTGGAGGGCGGTGCGGGCCTTCTGGGAGCTGATCCCCGGGGCGCCCGTGCGCCAGCGCCGGGGTGGAAGCGGCTTCAACGGCGCCCTGCAGGTCTACGTGATCCTGCGGGCCTGGCAGCCGCGCCAGGTCGTCGAGTCGGGCGTGTTCCGCGGGCTCACCACCTGGGTGATCCGGCAAGCCTGCCCGCAGGCGGCCCTGTTCTGCCACGACCCCGACCTGTCGGGCCTGCAGTACCGCGACCCGGCCGCCCGCTACGCGACGGGCGACTGGTCCGAGGCCGACTGGTCCGGCCTCGATCCGGCCGGTGCGGTCGCCTTCTTCGACGATCACGTCTCTCAGGGTCGCCGCGTGGTCGAGGCCCGGGCGCGGGGCATCACGCGACTCCTGTTCGACGACGACGCCGCGGCCCACCGCATCCACGCCCATGGTGGGCCGGCCCACCCCACCATCGCGATGATCGAGGCGGCCCGGAACGGGGCGGAGGCCGCCGAGCCGATCCGCTGGCTGCGCAACGGCCGCGCCTTCGAGCAGCCGGTGGACGCGCCGCTCCTCGCGGAGGCCGCAGCCCTCATCGCACGCACGCACGCCTTCGACGACCTGCACCGGGCGACGGGCTATGCGCCGTCCCGGTTGACGACGGTGCTGCTGAACTCGCCCGACCCGAGCCGGACCGCGCTGCCGGATCAGGCCCCGGGTCGCGCGCTCCCGGGAGCGGCGCGATGAAACCGATCTCCCGGCGCTCCCTCCTCGCCGGCCTGGCGGCGCTCGGCCTTCCCGTCCGCGCAGGGGCCGCCGCGCCGGAGCCGCCGCTGCTGTCGCCCCTCGTGAGCGCCGGAAAGCTTCCGCCGACCGTCGACCGCCTGCCCGCGAAGCCCTTCGTCACCGACATGGCCGCCCTCGGCCGGCGGAGCGGTCAGCCCGGCGGCACGATCCGGACCCTGATCGCCCGGGCGCGGGACGTGCGCTACCTCTCGGTCTACGGCTACACCCGGCTCGTCGGCTACGATCCTGACCTGAGGCTGCGAGCCGACGTGCTGGAGGGCTACGACGTCGAGGGCGGGCGCTTCACCTTCCGGTTGCGGCCCGGGCATCGCTGGTCGGACGGCCAGCCCTTCACCACCGAGGACTTCCGCTACTGGTGGGAGGACGTGGCGAACGACAAGGACCTGAGCCCCGGCGGTCCGCCAGACTTCATGCTGGTCGAGGGCAAGCCGCCCACCGTCGAGATCCTCGACCCGCTCACCATCCGCTACGCCTGGGACCGGCCGAACCCGCGCTTCCTGCCGAACCTCGCCGCGCCCCGCGACCCACTGATCTACCGCCCGGCCCATTACCTGAAGGGCGTGCATCCGCGCTACGCGGGCCGCGAGGCCGTGGAGGCGAAGGCCAAGGCGCAGAAATTGCGCGGCTGGGCGGCTCTGCACAACCGCCTCGACGACATGTTCGAACTGAACAATCCGGACTGCCCGACGCTGCAGGCCTGGCGGCCCATGACCCGGGCGCCCGCGACCCGCTTCGCCTTCGAGCGCAATCCCTACTATCACCGGGCCGACGCGGCCGGGTGCCAATTGCCCTACCTCGACCGCATCGTGATGGATGTCGCCTCGACAGGGCTCCTCGTCGCCAAGACCAACGCGGGCGAGGCGGACCTGATGTTCCGCGGGCTCACCATGTCCGACATTCCGAACCTCAAGGAGGGGGAGGCCGCCCACGATTACCGCACGCGGCTCTGGTCGGCCGCCCGCGGCTCGGAGATCGCGCTCTACCCGAACCTGACGACGCAGGATCCGGTCTGGCGGGCGCTCAACCGCGACGTGCGCTATCGCCGCGCGCTCTCACGAGCCATCGACCGGCGCACGCTCAACAACACCCTGCTGTTCGGCCTCGGAACCGAGGGCAACGACACGGTGGTTCCGGAGAGCCCGTTCTTCACGCCGGAGCTGCGCAGCCTCCACGCCACCTACGACCCGGATGAGGCCTCGCGCCTCCTCGACGCGGTCGGCCTCACCGGGCGGGACGGTGCCGGCATCCGGCTGATGCCGGATGGGCGCCCCCTGGAGATCGTCTGCGAGAGTGACGGCGAGGCCTCGCTCGTCCTCGACGGGCTCCTCCTCATCGGCGAGTTCTGGCGCGAGGTCGGGGTGAAGCTCGTGGTGAAGCCGCAGGAGCGCACGAACCTGCGCCGCCGCTCGCTCGCCGGCCTCACCGTGATGGTGGCGGCGCAGGGCCTCGACCTCGCGGTGCCGACCGCGATCATGCCCCCGCGCGAGCTCAGCCCGCAGCAGCCCGACCACTATTCCTGGCCGCGCTGGAGCCTCAACGTCGAGTCGCACGGGGCGAGCGGCGAGCCCTGCGACGTGCCCGAGGCGCGGCGCCTGCTCGACCTCGGCCGCGCCTGGGCCGACACCGACGACGAGGCCCGGCAGGGCGAGATCTGGCGCGAGATGCTCCTGAACCACGCCGAGTACCAGTGGACCATCGGCACGGTGGCGGGCGCGCTCCAGCCGGTGGTGGCAGGCAACCATCTCGCCAACGTGCCCGACAAGGCCCTCTACGCCTGGGAGCCCACCGCGCTCATCGGCAACCAGCGCATCGACACCTTCTTCTGGGACCGCGCCACCGAGCGCCTGGCCTCGGCCCGATGATCGGACTGGTCCTTCGCCGGCTCCTCACCATGGCGGCGACGCTCGCCGTGATCTCGGCCCTCGTCTTCCTGGTGATCAAGCTGCCGCCGGGCGACTTCCTCTCGAACCGGATCGCCGAGCTGCGGGCCCTCGGCGAGGCGGACTCGATCGCCAAGGCGGAGCTGATGATCCGTCAGTACGGTCTCGATCGCCCGGTTTGGCAGCAATACCTGATGTGGATCGGGCTAATGCCGGGGCCATCGGGCTATTCCGGGCTCCTCCAGGGCGATTGGGGCTGGTCCTTCGAGTACGACCGGCCCGTGGCGGACGTGGTGGGCGACGCCCTCTGGCTCACCCTCGTCGTCAACCTCGCGGCGGTCGTCTTCGTGCACGTCGTCGCCATCCCGATCGCCCTCTACTCGGCGACCCACCGCAACACGCTGGGCGACGCGGTGGCGACGCTCCTCGGCTACGTCGGGCTCGCGGTGCCCGGGTTCCTGCTCGCCCTGGTCATGCTGTTCTACGCCAACCGCTGGTTCGGGCTCTCCATCGGCGGCCTCTACGATCCGGTCTTCACGGGCAAGCCCTGGACCTGGGACAAGACGCGCTCGCTGCTGGCCCACCTCGTCGTGCCGACGCTGGTGATCGGCCTCGGCGGCACCGCCGCGATGATCCGGCGGATGCGCGCGAACCTCCTCGACGAGCTCGCCAAGCCCTACACGGTCACGGCCCGCGCCAAGGGCCTGCCGCCGATGCGGGCCCTCCTCAAGTATCCGTTCCGGATGTCGCTGAACCCCTTCGTCTCCGACATCGGCAACATGCTGCCCCACCTCGTCTCGGGCTCGGTGTTGGTCTCCCTGGTGATGAGCCTGCCGACGGTGGGCCCGCTCCTCCTCGACGCCCTGAAGACCCAGGACCAGTTCATGGCGGCCTTCATCCTGATGTTCGTCGCCGCCCTGACCCTCGTCGGAATGCTGATCTCCGATCTCGTCCTGGTCTGGCTCGACCCGCGCATCCGCATGGGGCGCCGCTGATGGGGATCCACTTCGTCGATCCGGCGCCCTTCGATCCCGAGGCGGGCGCCGCCGCGGACGACGGGCTCGCCCGCGCCTCGGCCTGGCGCCTCATCGCGAAGAAGTTCCTGCGCCACCGGCTCGCGGTGGCCTCCGCGGTGATCCTCGCCATCCTCTACGCCAGCATCCCCTTCGTGGAGTGGCTCGCCCCCTACGAGCAGTCGCGCCGCAACGGCGACTTCCTGTACGCGCCGCCCCAGACCATTCACCTGTTCCACGAGGGGGCCTTCGTCGGACCCTTCGTCTACCCCTACCGCGCGCAGTTCGACATGGAGACGTTCCGGCGCGGCTACGTGCCCGACAGGGCGACGCCCCAGCCCCTGCGCTTCTTCTGCCGGGGCGAGCGCTACGCCTGGTTCGGGCTGGTGCCGGCCGAGCAGCACCTCGTCTGCCCGCCGGAGGGCGGCACGCTGTTCCTGCTCGGCACCGACCGGCTCGGTCGGGACATCTATTCGCGGATGGTCTACGGGGCCCGCATCTCCCTCACCATCGGGCTCGCGGGCGTCGCGATCTCGTTCGTCCTCGGTCTCCTGTTCGGGGGGCTCGCCGGCTATTTCGGCGGCCTCACGGATGCGGCCGTGCAGCGGCTCATCGAGGTGGTGCGCTCCCTGCCCGAGCTGCCCCTCTGGCTGGCCCTGTCGGCCGCGCTGCCGCCGAACTGGAGCCCCCTTCTCGTGTTCTTCGGCATCACCATCATCCTCGGGCTGCTCGACTGGCCGGGCCTCGCCCGCGCGGTGCGGGCCAAGCTGTTCGCGCTGCGCGAGGAGGACTTCGTCAACGCCGCCGAGCTGATGGGGGCCTCCCCCGCCCGCATCGTCGGGCGCCACCTGATCCCGAACTTCATGAGCCACCTGATCGCCTCGGCGACGCTGTCGATCCCGACGATGATCCTCGGCGAGACGGCGCTCTCGTTCCTGGGGCTCGGCCTGCGCCCGCCGGTGACGAGCTGGGGCGTGCTCCTCAACGAGGCTCAGAACCTCTCGGCGGTCCAGCTCTACCCCTGGCTGCTCCTGCCGATCCTGCCGGTGCTGGTGACGGTGCTGGCCTTCAACTTCATGGGCGACGGCCTGCGCGACGCCGCCGACCCCTATCACTGAGCCGGCTATGGTGATCGAGGAACTGGCCGGCCGCATCCGCGTCCGGCACGCCGTCGTCGGCATCGTGGGCCTCGGCTACGTCGGCCTCCCGCTGGCGCTCGCCGCGGCGCGCGCCGGCTTCCGGGTGCTCGGCTTCGACGTGAACCCGGAGCGCGTCGCGCGCATCAACCGGGCGGAGCCTGTGATCGCCCACCTCGACGGCGACGCGATGGAAGCGGCGCTCGAGGCCGGCTTCCGGGCGACGACCGACATGGGGCGCCTCGCCGAGCCCGACGCGATCCTGATCTGCGTTCCGACACCCCTCACGCGGCAGCGCGAGCCGGACCTGACGTATGTCCGCCGCACGGCGCAGGACATCGCCCGGACGCTCCGGCGCGGGCAGCTCGTCGTGCTCGAATCGACCACCTGGCCGGGCACGACGCGCGAGGTGCTAAAGCCCATCCTGGAGGCGACGGGCCTGGCCAGCGGCAGCGACGTCTTCCTGGCCTTCTCGCCGGAGCGGGAGGACCCCGGCAACCGCACCCACACCCTCGTCAGCGTGCCGAAGGTGGTGGGCGGCGACGGGCCGGCGGCGCGCACGCTCGCCGACCTCCTCTACCGCCAGATCGTGGAGCGCACGGTGCCAGTCTCCTCCACCGACGCGGCCGAGGCCGTGAAGCTCACCGAGAACATCTTCCGCGCCGTCAACATCGCCCTCGTGAACGAATTGAAGGTCGTCTACGACGCCATGGGCATCGACGTCTGGGAGGTGATCGAGGCCGCGGCCACCAAGCCCTTCGGCTTCATGCCGTTCCAGCCCGGGCCCGGCCTCGGCGGCCACTGCATCCCGATCGATCCGTTCTACCTGACCTGGAAGGCCCGCGAGTTCGACGTGGCGACCCGCTTCGTGGAGCTGGCGGGCGAGGTGAACCGCGCCATGCCCGCCTACGTGGTGGAGCGCCTGGCGCGCGGGCTCGACCGGGCGGCGGGGCGGGGCCTGAACGGCGCCCGGATCCTGATGATCGGGATCGCCTACAAGCGCAACGTCGACGACATGCGCGAGAGTCCGGCCCTCAAGCTCATCGAACTCCTGGAGGCGCGCGGGGCGCGGGTCGACTTTCACGACCCGCTGGTGCCCGAGATCCCGCCGACCCGGGCGTTCGGGGGCTTGGCCGGGCGCCGCTCGGTCCCCCTCGACGACGACGCCCTCGGGGGCGCCGACGCGGTTCTGATCGTCACCGACCACGACGGCATCGACTATCCCCGCCTCGTCGCCGGCAGTCGCCTCGTGGTGGACACCCGCAACGCCTGCGCCCGGGCCGGACTGGCGGGGGACAACATCCTCAAGGCGTGAGAGCCAGCCCCGGGCGCGCGGCCCTAGAGAGGCTTGAGGCCTGCCTCGATCTCCGCCCGGCGTGGCTCCAGGAACGGCGGCAGGGCGAGGCGCTCGCCGAGGCTCTCCAGGGGCTCGTCGGTGGAGAAGCCCGGCCCGTCCGTGGCGATCTCGAACAGGATGCCGTTCGGCTCGCGGAAGTAGAGGCTGCGGAAATAGTAGCGGTCCACCGGCCCGCTCGACGGCATCCGCCGCTCCCGCAGCCGCTCGGCCCAGGCCGCATGGTCGGCGTCGGGGATGCGGAAGGCGACGTGGTGGACCGCGCCCGCCCCCTGCCGGGCCGCGGCCGAGGCGTCCGCCATCACCTGCACCTCCGCGGCGGGGCCGCCCGGACCCATCCGGTAGACACGGACCTCGCCCTCCGGCAGCTCGAAGGTGCGGTCGTAGGCCATGCCGAGGACCTCGACGAGGACGGCCTCGGTGTGCTCAGGCCGCGCCACCGCGAGGCGGATCGGCCCGAGGCCGCGGATCTGGTGCTCGGTCGGGACGGGGCTCCCGGCCCAGGGGTTGGCCGCGCCCGTCCCGCCGTCGTCCACCAGCGCGAGGCGCTGACCCTCCCCGTCCTCGAACTCGAGGGTCAGCCGCCCGTCCCGCTCGATCGGCACGGCGTGCGCGACGCCCTGCCGGCCGAGGTGCTCGCGCCACCAGTCGATCGCCGCGGGGCCGGCCACGCGCAGGTGGGTCCGCGTGATGCTGTTCGAGCCCCTTCGCTCGCGCGGGGCCGGCCAGTCGAAGAAGGTCAGGTCCGTGCCCGGGGCTGCGATCCCGTCCGCGTAGAACAGGTGGTAGGCCGAGACATCGTCCTGGTTCACCGTCTTCTTCACGAGACGCAGGCCGAGCATCCGCGTGTAGAAGGCGAGGTTGTCGGCGGCCTGCGCCGTGATGGCAGTGAGGTGGTGAATGCCGTGCAGCTGCATCTGTCGCCCTCTCGCGTCCCGGGAGGGTGCAGATGGGGCGTCGCCGCACCGTGGCGCAAGCGGGGGCGGGCTCGGCGCGTCGGCCTCAGAACGCCTCGGGCTCCGGCGGCCGCAGGCGCTGCCAGGCTGCCGCGATCCGCTCGGGCTTGACTCCGATGCCCTCGGCGCAGGCGATCAGCACCCGCTCGTCGCCCATCACGTGGTCGAGCACCGCGGCGAGGAAAGCGGGCTCGCGGATAACCTCCCGCAGGTTGTCCGGCGACAGCCCGCTCGCGTTCAGGAAGGGGAACAGACGGTCCTCCTCCGCGACGATCCAACCCAGAACCTGCAGGGCGAGGCCCTCGGTAGAATCATCCTCTTGATGCGATTTGCGTTTCGTCAACATGTGTCACTTACAAAGGGTCTGAACGGACTAAGCCTCCGTAAAGAATGAGTGGCGTGCGCACCGGGAACAATGGGCCATGACGAAAACGGTGCTCATCGTTGAGGACAACGAGCTCAACATGAAGCTCTTCAACGACCTCCTCGAGGCGCACGGCTACGCGACCCTCAAGACCGCCAACGGCATCGAGGCGATCGAGCTCGCCCGCGCCCACCACCCGGACCTGATCCTGATGGACATCCAGCTCCCCGAGGTCTCGGGGCTGGAAGTGACGAAGTGGCTCAAGGAGGACGACGACCTCAAGGACATCCCCGTCATCGCCATCACGGCCTTCGCCATGAAGGGCGACGAGGAGCGCATTCGCGAGGGGGGCTGCGAGGCCTATTTGTCCAAGCCCATCTCGGTCGCGAAGTTTTTGGCAACGGTTCGCACGTACCTTGGCGACGGACGCTGAGTGCGAGTCGGGGAACCCACTTCGCGGGTCGTGTAGCCAACATCACAAGACAACTTCCGCGTGAGAACCGATGTCGGCTCGTGTCCTGATCGTCGATGACCTGTTCCCGAACGTGAAGCTTCTGGAGACGAAGCTCGCGCTGGAATATTTCGATACGATCGCCGCCATGAACGGGCCGGACGCCATCGCGATCTGCGAGAAGGGCCTCTGCGACATCGTCCTCCTCGACGTGATGATGCCCGGCATGGACGGGTTCGAGGTCTGCCGGCACCTCAAGAACAACCCCACCACGGCCCACCTGCCGGTGGTGATGGTCACCGCCCTCGATCAGCCCTCGGACCGCCTCAAGGGGCTCGATGCGGGGGCCGACGATTTCCTGACGAAGCCCATCGACGACACCGCCCTGTTCAGCCGCGTGCGCAGCCTCGTGCGCCTGAAGGCGGTGACGGACGAGCTGCGCAGCCGCGCCCTCGCCTCGCGCGACTTCGGCATGGGCGACCCGCTCGCCGCCGCCGCGGCCGAGACCGGCCTCAACGCCAGCATCCTGCTGATCGAGGACCGGCCCGGGGCGGCCGAGCGGATGGCGGCGGCGCTGGGTCAGGCCCACCGGGTCGAGGTCGAGGCGGATCCGCACAGGGCCCTCGTCCGGGCGACGGAGGGCAGCTTCGACCTCGTCCTCGTCAGCCTCGATCTCACGGGCTTCGACGGGCTGCGCCTGTGCAGCCAGTTGCGCTCCCTCGACCGCACCCGCAACACGCCGGTGATCATGCTGGCCGAGCCGCACGACCGGGCCCGCATCGTGCGCGGCCTCGATTTCGGCGTGCACGACTACCTGCTGCGGCCGGTGGACCGCAACGAGCTCGTCGCGCGGGCGCGCACGCAGGTCCGCCGCAAGCGCTTCTCCGAGGTGCTGCGCGGCGCCGTGCAGGCCTCGATGGAACTCGCCGTCACGGACGGCCTCACCGGCCTGCACAACCGGCGCTACCTCGACAGCCACCTCGGCGCCCTGTTCGCGGACGCGCGCCTCGGCCAGCGTCCGGTGGCGGCGCTGCTCCTCGACATCGACCGCTTCAAGGCGATCAACGACACCTACGGCCACGAGGCGGGTGACGAGGTGCTGCGCACCTTCGCCGAGCGCATCCGGCTGCACACCCGCACCGTCGACATCGTCGCCCGCTACGGCGGCGAGGAGATGGTGATCATCCTGCCGGATGCCGGCCTTGCCGAGGCCCACTGCATCGCCGAGCGCATCCGCGAGCGGATCGAGGCGCTGCCGTTCTCGGTGCAGCGGGCGACCCGCACCGTGCCCGTCACCGTGTCGATCGGCGTGGCCGTGCGGCAGGGCGACGATGCCGGCCCGCAGGACATGCTCAAGCGCGCCGATGTCGCCCTCTACCGCGCCAAGGACGGCGGACGGAACCGCGTCGAGGCGCAGGCCGCCTGAGATCGCGCCGCAACCCGCCGCGCTGGCACGAAACCTGCCCGCTGCGACCCGGGACGGTCCAGAGCGGTGACGGGCGCGGGTGCAGGATGTTGCGCAGGACGACTGGGAGCGGCCGGCCTACCTGACCCTCTGGTCGGCCGAGCCAAACGCTCCGAAGGCGGTCGAACCGAAGCCCTGCCCGACGCTGCGCGAGGCGCTGGCCGAGGCGTCGGCGGCGATGCAGGCCGGGCTTGTGGCCTGGATCCTCACCGACAGCGGCCTCATCCTCAGTCCGACCTGGCTGCGCGGCTACCAGGCCGCGGCGGAGCGGCGCGAAGCGTCGTGAGTGCCCTCAGGGCTCCGGATCACCGCCCGGGAACAGGCCGTACTGCACCCGCGGGTCGCGGCTCGGCTCGGGAAGGCCGAGGTGCCGGAAGGCGTGCGGCGTGAGCACGCGGCCCCGCGGCGTGCGCTGCACGAAGCCCTTCTGGATCAGGTATGGCTCGATGATGTCCTCGATGGCGTCCCGCGGCTCGGAGAGCGCGGCCGCGATCGTCTCGATGCCCACTGGGCCGCCCCCGAAGGATTGGGCGACCAATGTGAGGTACTTGCGGTCCATCACGTCGAGCCCGACCGGATCGACGTCGAGGAGCTTCAGGGCCCGGTCGGCGATGGCCCGCGTCACCGTGGGGGCATCCTCCACGATGGCGAAGTCCCGCACCCGGCGCAGCAGGCGCCCGGCGATGCGGGGCGTGCCGCGCGCGCGCCGGGCGATCTCGTTGGCGCCTTCCTCCGACATGCCGACCCCGAGCACGCGGGCGCCGCGGCTGACGATCAGCTCCAGCTCGTCCACGTCGTAGAATTCGAGGCGGATCGGGATGCCGAAGCGGTCGCGCAGCGGCGTCGTCAGGAGCCCCGCCCGGGTCGTCGCGCCGACCAGGGTGAACTTCGGCAGCTCGATCTTCACCGAGCGGGCGGCCGGCCCCTCGCCGATGATCAGGTCGAGCTGGTAATCCTCCATGGCCGGGTAGAGGATCTCCTCCACCGCCGGGTTGAGGCGATGGATCTCGTCGATGAAGAGGACGTCGCGCTCCTCGAGGTTGGTGAGCTGCGCGGCGAGGTCGCCGGCCTTGGCGATCACGGGACCCGAGGTCGAGCGGAAGTTCACGCCGAGTTCCCGCGCCACGATCTGGGCGAGCGTGGTCTTGCCGAGGCCTGGCGGCCCGACGAACAGCACGTGGTCGAGGGCCTGGCCCGTCTTCTTCGCCGCCTCGATGAAGATCTGCATGTTCGCCCGCGCCGCCCGCTGGCCGATGAACTCGGACAGGCTCAGCGGCCGGATCGACTGATCGACGTCGTCCGGGCGGCTCTCGGGGTTCAGGAGCGACTTCGGCTGGGGCTTGCTCAAGAGATCTGGCTCGGGGGTTCGGCTCGCAGGCTCGGCGTGTGCGCCCCCGAGGTGTTAACCAATCCGCGCGCCCGGCACCACCGCGGCATCTCGGCCTGCGGCAGGGTGGGCGGCGGCCGATGCCGCCCGGACCGCGTGCCGCCCGCGATGCGCCGGGACCGATTCCCGACGCGCCGCGCGCGAATCACTCCACCTCGGGCTCGATCTTCTCCAGGCCGCCGATGTGGCGCTGCGCGTAGAGCGGCAGACCGATCTGGCCGATCAGCTCGAGCTGCGTCTCGAGGAAGTCGATGTGACCTTCCTCGTCCGTGGCAAGGTCCTCGAACAGGATCTTCGAGACGCGATCGTTGATCGAGTCGCAGTACTTGGCGGCTTCGAGGTAGAGGGCCCGGGCCTCGTTCTCGGCGGCGAGGTCGCACTCGATGATTTCCTGGACGTTCTGGCCGATCCGCAGCGGGTCGAGCTCCTGCAGGTTGGGGAAGCCTTCGAGGAACAGGATGCGATCGACGAACCGGTCGGCGTGGTTCATCTCCTCGATCGATTCCTTGCGCCAGAACTTGGCGAGATCGACGTAGCCCCAATCGTTGAGCATCCGGAAATGCAGCCAGTACTGGCTCACCGCCGTCAGCTCGCTGCGCAGGCCGCGGTTGAGATACTCGATGACCTTGGTGTCGCCCTTCATCCGCCTGCACTCCCTGGCCGGTACCGGTAACCGGGAGGGTGCCGCACGTGATGCTTCAGGCGGCCACCTCCTCCGTTGTTTGGAGCTTGACCAGAGTACAGGCGCTCGCGCAACCCGCGCCGCAGGCATGGTCCGCGTCCTGCAGCGCCGTCTGCATGATCGAGCGGATGGTCCGGGCGCAGCGCCCGCACTTCGGACTGCAGCCGAGGCAGGCGTAGACCTGGGCGGGCGTGCGGGGGCAGGCCGGGCCCGGATTCAGGCAGGCGCGGACCGCGCCATCCGACAGGACGTTGCAGGAACAGACGATCATCGGCCGGTCAGGATCTCTCTCCGGAAGGGGCTTGGTCAATCGCGCGCGATCCTTTCGCGAGCGACATCAACGACTTCCCTGCCAGTTTAGAACCGTTGAAAACTCTTGTTCTATCAAGAACTTACACGTGACAGGCGCCGTGCGCAACGCAGCTCTTGCGGGGGCAGCCGCGCGGGCGTCAGCTCGCTCCGGCCCACGATACCGCCGCGGGGGGAGCGGGGTCGCCTCAGCGCGCGAGTTCCTTCAGGCCGAGGCGGATCAGCGTCTTGGTCTCCGCGCCCTCGCCGGCGGCCTTGAGGGCGGCCGCCACCGCCGCGGAGGCCTGGATCTGCGCGTAGCCGAGGTTGACCAGCGCCGAGATCGCGTCGGCCACGGGCTGCGGCGCCGTCCGGTCCTCCACGGCGCCGGTGAGGGCGATCAGCGCCGGGTCGATCGGAGCGAAGGCCGGGGCCTTCTCCTTCAGCTCGGCTACGAGGCGGGCGGCGAGGCGCGGCCCGACGCCCGGGGCGCGGGCGATGGCGCCCTTGTCGCCGGTGGCGATCGCGGTGGCGAGGGCGGCCGGCTCCAGCACCGAGAGCACCCCGAGCGCCACGCGGCTGCCCACGCCCTGCACGGTCTGGAGCAGCCGGAACCACTCGCGCTCGGCGTCCGAGCGGAAGCCGTAGAGGCGGATCATGTCCTCGCGGACATAGGTCTCGATCGACAGGTCGGCGGCCTCGCCGGGCTGCGGCAGGCGCTGCAGGGTGCGGGCCGAGCAATGCACCACGTAGCCGACGCCGTTCACGTCGAGGATCACGAAATCCTCGCCGTAGGAATCGACCACCCCCTTCAGCTTGCCGATCATCGCGCCACCGTTTCACTCGTCCGGCGATGCCTATCGGTTCGTGCCGGCCCGCGCCATCGAGCCTTGAGCCGCGGTGACAAAACGTGACATCACGAGGCGCTTGCTCTCGGGGGGTTCAGAAAACGATGCATCACGCCGCGCTCCGTCTCTCGCTCGCCCTGTGCCTGCTGGCGGGCGGCGCCCGCGCGGCGGACACCCCGGGCGCGATCACCAGCGACCCGACGCAGGTGCGGGCAGGCGCCTACCGGCTGGATCCGGCCCACGGCAAGATCACATGGTCCCTCAGCCACCTCGGCTTCTCGACCTATTACGGGCAGATCACCGACGTGTCCGGCGAGGCGACCCTCGACCCCAAGGAGCCGGGCAAGAGCCGGCTCAGCGTGACGGTCGGGATCGACAGCGTGAGCGGGCTCAACCCGAAGCTCGACCAGCACCTCAAGACGCCGGACTTCTTCGACGCCGCGAAGTACCCGACGGCGACCTTCACGGCGACCTCGGTTGAGCCGACGAGCCCGACCACGGCCCGCGTCAACGGCGACCTGACCCTGCGCGGCGTTACCAAGCCCGTGGCCTTCGACGCGACCTTCAACCAGGCGGGCATCAGCCCGGTGGACAAGCGCTACACCGTGGGCTTCGACGGGCGGACCGTGCTGAAGCGCTCGGATTTCGGCATCAGCGCCTTCCTGCCCATCCTCGGCGACGAGGTCTCCCTGCGGCTCGAGGGCGAGTTCAAGGCCGTCGAGTGAGGTTTTCCGCGGCCGGCGGAGGCTGGGCCGCCCTCAGCCCCGCAGGGCGCATTCGAGCGTGCCGGCGCGCTGCACCTGCCGCGCGCGCAGGTAGCGCGCCCGGCCGAGCAACCGCTCTGCGACGGCGCTGCCCGGCTGGACGCCGATGAGCACGCGGGCGGTATCTTCCAGCGCCTCCGGCTCCGAGCCCCAATGGAGCTGGTCCTGCGCGGAGACCAGGATCTGCCACAGGGGCATCGGCTCGTCGGACATCGCGGCTGCGCTCCTCGGGTTCGCCGGCGCCACTCGGTCCGGCGCGACGGCTGAAGAATCGGGTATCGGAGGATCGGCGCAGCGGGAGCACGCCCATCCGTCGTGTCTCGGGTGAACCTTGACAGTTCGATGGCCGCCTCTATGCGGCACGCCGCCTGAGCGCGCGCTGAACGACAGGGCCCCCCGCAGGCTCACCGGCCTTCATCCGCCGTTAACCAACTTCACCGAGGCTCACCCCATGACGGCCGCCCGGCGGCCCGTCAGGAAACGGCCACGATGCCGGGTCAGGGTGACGCCGGATGTACGCGCACCGGGGCCCCGGCCTCGTGGCCGTGACGTTTCGGGAACGCGATGCGGCCGGGCGGGCTCAAGGGCCTTGCGCGGCGCTTCGATGAAGCGAGGCTCTTCGTGCTCAACACCCTTCTGGCCGTCTTCGCGGTGATCGCGGTCCTCATGGCCCGCGCCGTGTGCAAGCTCCTGCTGCTGCCGTTCCGGACCCTGCGCGGCCTGCGGCGGAACCGTCCCGCCGCCGCCTGAACCGCTGCGGCCGGCGGCCTTCCGCCGGCCGGGACCGGTCCCGCCCGCGCGGCCTCAGCCCTGGCGGGCGAGCGCGGCGGCGATGCGCGCCGCGCCGAGGCCGCCCGCCCCGGCCTGCAGGTTCGCGCTCCTGAGCGCGTGGGCACCCCGGTGGTTCACATGGGTGATGGCGATCGCGAGGGCGTCGGCCGCATCCGCGACCCGGAACTCGGCCTTCGGCAGCAGGAATTTCACCATCGCCTGGATTTGCGCCTTCTCGGCGTGACCCGAGCCCGCGACCGTCTTCTTGATCAGGTTCGGGGCGTACTCGAACACCGGCACGCCGGCGAGCGCCGGCACCAGCAGCGCGATGGCGCGGGCGTGGCCGAGCTTCAGCGTCGCCTGCCCGTCCTTGTTGACGAAGGTCTCCTCGACCGAGACCTCATCGGGCCGCATCGCCTCCACCACCCGCGTCAGGCCCTCGTGCAGCTCGCGCAGGCGCAGGGCCAGCGGCAGCGCCGCATCCGAGGTGACGACGCCGCACGCAACGTAGGCGAGCTTGGTGCCTTCGGCGTCGACGGCACCCCAGCCCGAGCGGCGCAGGCCCGGGTCGATGCCGAGAATTCGGACGGGGGCGCTCATCGCCGGTACCTTCACGGGTGCGCTGGATCGAATCGCCATGCGTCGGGTCTACGGTACGTATCGTGAACGAAGCCTTTCGCCAAACAGATTGCCGAGGCTGTACGTAAACCTAGAAGAAATTATGTTTACCTGAGATTGGAAATTGGCGAGTCCCCCGAGCTTCCTCGGAGGGGTTCATGACCGTCGAAGCCTTCATCGCCCGCTGGACGGACCGCATCGCCGGGGCCGAGCGCGCCAACTACCAGATGTTCCTCACCGAGCTCTGCGACGTCCTTGACGTACCCCGCCCGGAGCCGGCCGGGGAGCGCGCCCGCAACGACTACGTCTTCGAGCGCGCCGTGCGCCCGAGGCCGGCCGACGGCGGGCGCGCGCCGAAGCGGATCGACCTATACCGGCGCGCCTGCTTCATCCTGGAGGCCAAGCAGTCTCACCTGCCCGGTCGCCGCCACGCCGGGCAGACGGAGCTGGAGCTGCCCGGCGTCGCCCCCCTCGGCCGTCCGGGCGCGGCGCGCGGCTGGGACGCGATGATGCAGAACGCCCGCAAGCAGGCGGAGGGCTACGTCTTCCTGCTGGACCCCGACCATCCGGCGCCGCCCTTCCTGATCATCTGCGATGTCGGCCACTGCCTCGAGGTGTACGCGGACTTCACCGGCACCGGCCGCGCCTACACGCAGTTCCCGGATCGGCAGACGTTCCGCATCTTCCTGGAGGATCTGCGCCGGCCGGGGATCCGGCAGCGGCTCGCCCGGGTCTGGACGGATCCGCGCAGCCTCGACCCGGCCCGGGAATCGGCCCGCGTCACCCAGGGCATCGCCCGCCGCCTCGCCGCCGTGAGCCGGGTGCTGGAGGCGCGCCACCCGCCCGAGGCCGTGGCGCACTTCCTGATGCGCTGCATCTTCACGATGTTCGCCGAGGACGTCGATCTGCTGCCCCGCGGGGCCTTCACGGAGATCCTGACGCGGGGTCTCGAGAACCCCGAGGACTTCGCCCGCCAGCTCGCCGACCTCTGGGCCAGGATGGACGACCCGGACCGCGACGCCCGCTATTCACTGGTGCTGCGCACCCACCTGCGGCACTTCAACGGCAACCTGTTCCGGGGCGCGGGGGTCTTCCGCCTGGGCCGCGAGGAGATCGGCGAGCTGCTCGCGGCCGCGGGCCAGGACTGGCGGGAGGTCGACCCGGCGATCTTCGGGACGCTCCTCGAACAGGCGCTGGACCGCACCGAGCGGCGGCGCCTCGGTGCCCACTACACCCCGCGCGCCTACGTGCAGCGCCTCGTCGAGGTGACCGTGATGGAGCCCCTGCGCGGCGACTGGCAGGCGGCCCTGACCCGCGCCGAGGCCGCCAAGGAGGACGGCGACGAGGCCCGCGCGGTGGGCCATCTGCGCGCCTTCCATCGCCGGCTCTGCGCGAGCCGCGTGCTGGATCCCGCCTGCGGGACCGGCAACTTCCTGTACGTCGCCCTGGAGCTGATGAAGCGCCTCGAAGGCGAGGTCCTGGAGGCGCTGGCCGAGCTCGGCGAGCCCGAGAACATGGGGCTCGATCGCGAGACGGTCGACCCGCACCAGTTCCTCGGGCTGGAGCGCAACCCTCGCGCCGCGGCGATCGCCGAGCTGGTGGTCTGGATCGGCTACCTGCAGCAGCACTACCGGACGCGCTCGGGCCATCCGGCCGAGCCGATCCTGCGGGCCTTCCGCAACATCAACGGCGGCGCCCGAGCGGGCTTCGACGCGCTCCTGGCCTGGGACGAGGTCCCCGAGCCCGACGCCTACCCGAACCCGCGCCAGGCCCCCTGGCCCGAGGCCGCCTTCATCGTCGGCAACCCGCCCTTCGTCGGCGGCAAGGACATCCGTGCCCGCCTCGGCACCCCCTACGCGCAGGCCCTGCGGGCGGCCCACCCCCACATGAAGGAGAGCGCCGACCTCGTGATGTACTGGTGGGACCGCGCCGCGGAGCTGCTGGCCCGGCCGAGCGCGAGCCTGCGCCGCTTCGGCTTCGTCACCACGAACTCGATCGCGCAGGTCTTTCAGCGGCGCGTGGTCGAGCGCCACCTCGCCGGGCGTCCGCCCGTCTCGATCGTGTTCGCGGTGCCGGACCATCCCTGGACAAAGGCCACCCGGGACGCGGCCGCCGTGCGCATCGCCATGACGGCCGCGGCGGCCGGAACCGCGGACGGAACCCTCTCGGAGGTGGTGGCCGAGGCGGGGCTCGACACGGATGACCCGGCGATCGGCTTCGCGGTCCGGACGGGCCGCATCAATGCCGACCTGACGATCGGCCTCGACGCGACGCGGACCGTGGCGCTCGGGGCAAATTCCGGGTTGTGCTCGCCCGGCGTGAAGCTGCACGGCGCGGGCTTCATCGTCTCGCGGGCCGAGGCCGAGCACCTGGGTCTCGGCCGCCGCCCCGGACTCGAGCGCCACCTCCGTCCCTATCGCAACGGGCGCGATCTCACCGCCCGCTCGCGCGACGCCTACGCGATCGATCTGCTCGGCCTCGCCGCGCCGGAGGTGCGCCGGCTCTACCCCGAGGTCTACCAGCACCTGCTGGCGCGCGTGCGCCCCGGGCGCGAGGCCAACAACCGCGCGGCCTACCGCGAGTCCTGGTGGCTGTTCGGTGAGCCGCGCCGGGAGCTGCGGCCGGCGCTCGCGGGCCTGCCCCGCTACATCGCCACCGTCGAGACCGCCAAGCACCGGGTCTTCCAGTTCCTCGATGCCGCGATCCTGCCCGACAACATGCTCGTGGTAATCGCCGACGACGACGCGGCGACGCTGGCGCTCCTGTCCTCGCGCATCCATACGGCCTGGGCGCTTCAGCTCGGTGGCTGGCTCGGCTACGGCAACGATCCGCGCTACACGAAATCCCGCTGCTTCGACCCCTTCCCGTTTCCCAGTCCGACGCCGGTCCAGCTCCTGCGGCTGCGCGGGGCCGGCGCGGAGCTCGACGCCACCCGCCGGGCAGTGCTGGAGCGGAACCCGGACCTCACCCTCACGGGGCTCTACAACGTCCTGGAGCGGGTCCGCGCGGACGCCGCGGAGGCGCGGGACGCCGACGTGATCGCGCGGGGGCGCGTCCTCATCCTGCACGAACTGCACCGGGATATCGACCGCCTCACCGCGGAGGCCTACGGCTGGCCGCAGGGACTCGAGGCCGAGGCGATCGTCGCGCGCCTCGTCGCCCTCAATGCCGAGCGGGTCCGCGAGGAGGCGGCCGGCCTCGTGCGCTGGCTGCGGCCGGACTACCAGGCGCCGCGCTTCGTCCGCGAGGCCGCGGCGGCGGAGCTCGACCTCGGGCCGGCGGCCGGGCCGGCGGTCGTGGAGCGGCCGGCCTTCCCGCGGGACCGCGATGCGCAGCCGCTCGCCGTCGAGGCGCTGCTCGCGGGGGACGGCCGCCCGATGGCGCCGGACGAGATCGCCCGCGGCTTCCTTCGGGGCGGCCGGCGCATCGAGGCCCGCGTCGCGCAGATCCTCGCCACCCTCGCCCTCTACGGCCGCATCAGCGACCTCGGCGACGGGCGCTACGCCGCCCGCCGGGCGGCGTGAGCCTCAGGCTTCGAGCTTCGCGATCAGCGCCTCGGAGAGGGCGAAGTTGACGTAGACGTTCTGGACGTCGTCCTGATCCTCGATCACCTCGACGAGGCGGATCAGCTTCTCGCCGGTCTCGTCGTCCACGTCGACCGTGTTCTGGGCCTTCCAGATCAGTGCCGTGCGGCTCGGCTCGCCGAAGCGGGCCTCGAGCGCCTTGCTGACCTCGCCGTAGGCTTCCTGCGCGCAGGTGACCTCGTGGCCGTCCTCGCCGGAGCGGACGTCGTCGGCGCCCGCCTCGATCGCGGCCTCGAGCATCGTATCGGCGTCGGCCACGGCGGCCGGATAGGCGACGACGCCGACCCGGTCGAACATGAAGGCGACCGCGCCGGTCTCGGCGAGGCTGCCGCCGGACTTGGTGAAGGCCGAGCGCACGTCCGAGGCGGTGCGGTTGCGGTTGTCCGTCTGCGCCTCGACGATCAGGGCCGCGCCGCCGGGGCCGTAGCCCTCGTAGCGGATCTCCTCGTAGTTATCGCCCTCGCCGCCGGCCGCCTTCTTGATGGCGCGCTCGATGTTGTCCTTGGGCATGTTCTCGGCGCGGGCGGCGAGCACCGCGGCGCGCAGGCGCGGGTTCATCGCGGGGTCCGGCGTGCCGAGCTTCGCCGCGACCGTGATCTCGCGGGCGAGCTTGCCGAAGAGCTTCGAGCGGACCGCGTCCACGCGGCCCTTGCGGTGCATGATGTTCTTGAACTGGGAATGGCCGGCCATGGCGTGACCTGTCTCGCGTCTCTCGCGACGGAGGCCGGCGCGCCCTGCTCGGGGCCGTCCTCGACGTCGTGGCGTTGGGAAGGGGCGGTTATAGGCCTGCCCTCAGCCCCGAGGCAACGGAGGCGCTCCCCGCGGGGCGACCGGGCCCCGTCGCCCCGCCCGCCGCCGGATCAGGCGGCCCGCGCTCTCTCGCCCGTCCGGTTGCCCGTGAAGGGCCGGAGCAGCACGCGCCGCCCCTTTAGGTCGTGCACGCTAACCTGCCAAGCCGCCCAGTCGCTCCGGTCCTCCAGGCGCTCCATCACCCGGCGGGCCACCTCGTCGGCCTTGCCGGGCAGGCGGCCGGGTGCGCGGATGTCCGCGCCGATCGCGTCGAAGACGCATTCGAGGCCGTTGATGCAGTGGAACCGATAGCGCGCCATGGGTATCGAACCTCCGGTCCGGCGAGGGTTATGGTAACCTTTCGTTCACTCTATGTTCTAGTCGTCGGGGAGGCGCAGGCAAGATGGCGATGCGGTCGCAGGCGCAGCGCGCTGTGGACGGGGCGGCGGGCGAGCCCCTGGTGGCGCGTCCGCACCAGCGCGAGGCTGCAGCGGCGATCCTGGCCGCCCGCGCGGCGGGTCGCCCCGGCTTCCTGCTCGGGGACCTGACCGGCCTCGGCAAGACCCTGTCGGCCTGGGGGGCGCTCCAGGCGATGCCGGAGGCGGAGGTGCTGATCGTCTGCCCGAAGGGCGCCATGCCGCAATGGCGCCGGACGATCGCGCGGGCCGGCGGGAGCGCGAAGTCCGTCACACTGATCAACTACGAGCGCACCAAGGCGCTGATGGCGCCGCCGCCCGCGAGCACGCGGCGCTCGACGCGGGCGAAGAACAACGAACTCGCCAAGCACGGCCGCCTGCGCCGAAGCTGGCCGCTCGTGGTGTTCGACGAGAGCCACCGGCTGCGCAACCCCTACGCCCAGCAGAGTCTCGTCTGCCGCCAGCTCGCGGACGCCGCAGCCTTCACCCTCTACCTCAGCGCGACCGCCGGGCAGGCACCCCACGAACTGTCCTATCTCGGCCGCCTGCTCGGGGCGGCGGTCGGGCAGCCGACCGGGACGCTCGCCGAGTTCCGGGGCCTGATGCAGCGGCTCGGGATCGGCCGGGCCAAGGGGCGCTGGGTGAACTGGTCCTGGGAGGCGAACCCGCGCGACTGCGCGGTGATGGCCGACCTGCTCTATCGCGGCGCCGACGCGATCGGCCTGCGGCGGCGGCCCGGCGACATCGCCGGCTGGCCGGAGGTGCAGCGCGAGTTGCAGCCGACCGCCCTGAAGCCCGACGAGCGCCGCCTCTACGAGGCCACCTGGCGGGAGTTCCGCCGCGAATGGGGTCTCCTCGGCGGCAGCACCCGCCGGCCGGCCGGGTGGGCCGCCGATCTCCGCTTCCGCCAGAAGGCGAGCCTGCTGCGGGTGGCCGGCACCGCCGAGTTCGTGGAGGGCCTGCTGGAGGCCGACCAGCAGGTCGCGATCTCGGTCGCCTTCCTCGAGACGGGCGAGGCCCTCGTCGCCGCGCTCGAGGCCCGCGGCTGGCGCGCGGCCAGCCTCGACGGCACCCGCGGCGCCGACGCGAACGAGGCGGCCCGCCAGGCCTTCCAGACGGGCGCCTGCGACGCCATCGTGTTCACGGTGACCGAATCGATCTCGCTCCACCGCAACGAGATGCCTGGGGGCGAGCGGGTCCGTTCCCTCGTCGTGCACGACATGCGCCACAGCGCGATCCAGCTCGCGCAGATCGAGGGCCGCTGCCATCGCGACGGCGAGGCGGCCACGATCTACTACGCCTTCGCGGAGGACACGGTGGAGGAGGTGATCGGCGCGACGGTGATCGGCCGGATGCGGGCCATGGATGCGATGGCCGGCGAAGAGACCGGGATGCTCGATGCCATCATGGCCTGCATGGCGCGCGCGGACGCCGCCTGAGCGGGTGTATGCGAAGGCCCCCTCGAAGCCGGCCTCAGGCCGCGTCGACGGGTCCGTCGGGCTCGCCAGCGGTCGCTGCCGTCTCGTAGAGGCGCGCCGCCGACCGGACGAGGGAGAGCACGTCCCGCCGCACCTGGTCGTCCTCGATGCGCCCGTAGGCCTTCACGAGGTCGAGGGCGCCCGGCACCCGCAGGAAGCTCAGGTTCGGCTCGGCGTCCTCGGCGGCTTCCGACTGCTCCGTGAAGAAGGTTGAGACGGGCACGCTCAGGAGGTCGGCGATGGCCTGCAGGCGCCCGGCGCCCACGCGGTTGCGCCCGGCCTCGTACTTCTGCACCTGCTGGAAGCTCACGCCGATCGCGTTGCCCAGCGCCGTCTGGCTGATGCCCTGTGCGATCCGGAGCGCGGCGATGCGGCTCCCGATCGACTGGTCGGCTTCCGTGGCCTGCTTGGGTTTGGGTGCGGACATGGGCTGCGGCTCAGGCTGTGGGCGCTGCGCGAGGCCCACCTTCAGCCTCGGAAAATTGTATGCGAAATGCAATCAAAAAATGCATCTTGTGCGCATCTGAACCCTTAAATCCGACAACTCAGAGATGCAAGCGCGGCGGCGCGCCCTCCCGGCACTGCTCGTGGACCGTTGCAGGGTTGCCTCAGGTCGCAGCAAGGGCCGCGAAGACGCGCGCCACCGCGACCGCGCCAGGGTCCGGATGGCCGGCAAGGTCGGCTGCGGCGAGGTAGCTCGACCGCCCCGTCGCCGCCCGATCCATGGTAGCGGTGGCGGCGGCACCGCGCTCCGCCGCGGCGGCTGCCTCCGGCAGGCCGCCGGTCGCCAGGGCAGCGGCGGCCGGGATCAGCGCATCGAGGAGCGTGCGGTCGCCGGGGCCGGCACCCCCGTACTGACGCAGCCGCTCCACACCCGCCTCGACCGCGGCCGGCCAGGCGGCGCCCGCCGCGAGCCCTGAGCCCAGGGCGGAGAAGAAGATCGCCATCAGCACCCCGCTCGAACCGCCGGCCGCCCGGCCGATCCGCTCGCCGAGCGCGTGGCAGAGGGCGGCGGGGTCGGCTTGCGGCAGGGTGTCGAGGACGTCGAGGACGGCCCGGGCCGCCCCCGCGAAGGTGGTGCCGGTGTCCCCGTCGCCGACCTTCGCGTCGAGGGCGTTCAGCTCCGCCTCCGCCGCCACGAGCGCCTCGCAGGCGGCACCGACCGCCGCGGCCACCGCCGGGTCGCGGGAGGGCGGGGCGGCGGGCCCCGCCGCGAGTTCGGCGGGCAGTGCCCGCACCGCGGCCGGCGCGACCGGCACGGCCCGCGGCCAGGCCGCCACCGGCGTCTCGGCCCGCAGCGCCGCCTCGAGCGCGGCGTCGAGGGCGAGGACGGAGACCGAAGCGCCGTGCATGTCGAGGGCCGTCATCGCGGCGGCCGGCCCGAGCAGAAGCGTCACCCGGCCGCCGAGCGGCGTGCCGAGGAGCGCCCGCGTCAGGAGCTGCATCTCCAGGGCGGTCGTCGCACCGAGATTGTTGACGAGAAGCGCCAGCGGGGCGGCGTCCGGGAGCGTCGCCGCGACGCGCCCCATCATCAGGTCCGCGAGCGCGCGCGCATCGGGCAACGCGATGCGCTCGGCGCCCGGCTCGCCATGGATGCCGAGGCCGAGCTCGGCCTGCCCCTCGGCGAGGCGCGCCTCCGGGCGGCTGCCCGGCACCGTCGCGGTCGAGACCGCGATCCCGAGGGAGCGGGTCCGGGCCGCGGCGCGCCGGGCGAGGTCGGCGACCTCCGCGAGCGGGCGGCCCGCCGCCGCCGCGTGGCCCGCGACCTTGTGCACGAACAGGGTGCCGGCGAGGCCTCGGGGCTGGGCGGCGCCCGGCAGGGCGACGTCGTCGGCCACGAGGACGGTCTCGACCTGCCGCCCCAGCGCCCGCGCGCGCTCCGCCGCGAGCCCGAAGTTGAGGCGGTCGCCGGCGTAGTTCTTCACGACGAGCAGGCAGCCCGCCGGCCCGGTGACGGCGAGGATGCCGGCGAGCACCGCATCGACGGAGGGCGAGGCGAAGACGTCCCCGCACACCGCGGCGGTGAGGAGACCGGGGCCGACGAAGCCCGCATGCGCCGGCTCGTGGCCCGAGCCGCCGCCCGAGACCACCGCGACGGCCTCCGGGTCCGGCTCGGCCCGCAGGACGACGCGAATCTCCGGATAGCCGTCGAGCCGGGCGAGGCGGCCGCCGCTCGTGGCAAGCAGACCGTCGATTGCATCCGTCACGAGGCTCGCGCGGGTGTTGAGGAAATGGCTCATCGGATCGGCTCCGGGCGGAGGCGGATACGGCGAAGATAGGCGTGTCCGCGCCGCGACCAGGGGGCCTTCCGCGCGCCGCCGCCCTCTGGCAGACCGGTGCCTCTCGAGCGCGGGACGAGCCCATGATCACCTTCTACTTCAACGGCACGCCGAACCCCACGAAGGTCGCCCTCCTGCTGGAGGAGCTGGAGCTGCCCTACGAGCCGGTGCCGGTCGACACGCGCCGGGGCGATCAGTTCGCGGCCGCCTACCGCGCCGTGAACCCGAACGCGAAGGTGCCCGCGATCGTCGACGACGGCGTCACCGTCTTCGACAGCAACGCCATCCTGCTCTACCTCGCGGAGAAGACCGGCCGCTTCCTGCCGCAGGATCCGGCCGAGCGCGGGCCCTTCCTGTCCTGGCTGATGTTCGTCGCCTCGGGCATCGGGCCGTTCTCGGGCCAGGCCGTCCACTTCCGGCACTTCGCCCCCGAGCCGGTGCCCTACGCGCGGGACCGCTACGCCTACGAGGCGCGCCGCCATTACGGCGTGCTCGACGCCCACCTCGCCGACCGGGCCCACATGGTCGGGGACGCCTACACGGTGGTGGACATGGGCGTGTGGGCCTGGGCGCGGATGATCCCCTTCGTCCTCGGCGAGGAGGCCTGGGCCGCCTTCCCGAACCTGCGCCGGCTGCACGACGCCGTGGCGGGGCGCCCGGCGGCGGCCCGCGCCCTCGCGCTGAAGGAGCGCTTCCCCTTCAAGGCCGAGATGGACGCCGAGGCCCGCACGCACATGTTCAAGCACCTTGCGCCGCCCGCGGCCTGAGCGCGGGTCGCCGTCCGGGTCAGACCGAGCGGCGGTCGCGGTTCAGCAGGGCCTCGACCTCGGCGGTCTCGGCCTCGGTCAGCCGACGCTCGGGCGGGGGAGCCTTGCGCCGGGCGAGGCGCCAGAGGGCGAGGCCGCCCAGGAGGACGACGAGGATGGGCGTCAGCCAGAGCAGCAGCGTGTGCCAGGCCAGCACCGGGCGCAGCAGAACGAACTCGCCGTATCGGCGCACCACGTAATCCTCGACGCCCTGGTCGGTGTCGCCGGCCTTGAGGCGCTCGCGGACCAGGACGCGCAGGTCGCGGGCGAGCGGCGCATCGGAATCGTCGATCGACTGATTCTGGCAGACGAGGCAGCGCAGGCCGGCCGAGATCGACCGGGCCCGGTGCTCCAGGCCCGGATCCTTCAGGACCTCGTCGGGCTGGACGGCGCCCGCCGGCCCCGAGACCAGCACGAGGGCGAGGAGCGCGAGGCGCAGGGCGGCCGGTGACCTCATCCGGGGCCTCACTCCGCCGGCACCGCGGACGGCGGCAGCGCCTTGGCCCGCGCCCGGGCCGGCGCGCCGACGCGCATGCGGCGGTCGGTGAGGGAGACGGCCCCGCCCAGCGCCATCACCACGGCGCCGAGCCAGATCAGCAGCACCAGGGGCTTGTAGTAGAGGCGCAGGCCCACCGTGCCGTCGGGCTGCATCTCGCCGAGGCTGGCATAGACCTGGCTCGCCCCCACGGTGAGCAGGCCCGACTCCGTCACCGTCATGCGCCGGCTCGGGTAGAAGCGCTTCCCGGTGTCGACGTGGCCGACCTCGTCGCCGGCGCGGCTGCGCACCGTCAGAAAGGCCGCCGTCTCCTCGTAGTTCGGGCCGGAGCGGGGGGCGACGCGGTCGAGGGTCGCGACGTAGGGGCCGGTGGCGAGGCTCTCGCCGGCCTTGAGCGTCGCGAGCCCCTCGGTCGCCCAGCCCTGCGCGGCGATGCCGAGCACGACCACGCCGACGCCCGCATGCGCCAGCGCCGTGCCGAAGGCCGAGCGCGGCAGGCCGAGGGCCCGTCGCAGGATCGCGGCGGCGCCCCGCGCCCGGCCCGCCCCGTAGCCGCGGGCGCGAGCGAAGACCTCGAGGCCCGAGCCGATGATCAGGTAGGCGCCGAGCCCGATCCCCACCGGCGCCAGCACCGGGCCGCCCCAGGTCAACGCCAGCGCCGCGAGGCCGACCGCCAGCGCGAGGCCGAGGGCGAAGAACAGGCGCTGCGCGGCAGCGAGCGCGTC
The DNA here is from genome assembly GCF_053346035.1 of Methylobacterium sp. A54F. NCBI lineage: Bacteria > Pseudomonadati > Pseudomonadota > Alphaproteobacteria > Hyphomicrobiales > Methylobacteriaceae > Methylobacterium > Methylobacterium sp. A54F. The sequence goes on from NZ_JBKFBF010000001.1 coordinate 475,138, forward strand.
GCCCCGCTTCCAGGCGAGCGTCTGGCCGAAGGGGACGATCAGCAGCAGCGGCACCGCGAGCGGCAGGAAGGTGCTGTTGAAGAAGGGCGGGCCCACCGAGATCTTGTCGCCCGTCAGCATCTCGAGGAGCAGCGGGTACAGGGTGCCGACCAGCACCGTGGCGCAGGCCGCCACCAGGAACAGGTTGTTGAGGACGAGGCTACCCTCGCGGGAGATCGGCGCGAACAGGCCGCCCTGGCGCAGCAGCGGCGCCCGCCAGGCGAACAGGGTCAGCGAGCCGCCGATGAACAGCACCAGGATCGCGAGGATGAAGACGCCGCGGGTCGGGTCGGTCGCGAAGGTGTGGACCGAGGTCAGCACGCCGGAACGCACGATGAAGGTGCCGAGGAGCGAGAGCGAGAAGGTCAGGATGGCGAGCAGCACCGTCCAGACCTTGAGGGCGTCCCGCTTCTCCATGACGACGGTGGAGTGCAGGAGCGCCGTGCCGGCGAGCCAGGGCATCAGGGAGGCGTTCTCGACCGGGTCCCAGAACCACCAGCCGCCCCAGCCGAGCTCGTAATAGGCCCAGTAGGAGCCCATCGCGATGCCGAGGGTGAGGAACGCCCAGGCGGTGAGCGTCCAGGGTCGCACGGCCCGGGCCCAGACCGCGTCGATGCGCCCGTCGATCAGCGCCGCGATGGCGAACGCGAAGGTGATCGAGAAGCCGACGTAGCCGAGGTAGAGCAGCGGCGGATGCACCGCGAGCCCGAAATCCTGCAGGAGCGGGTTGAGGTCGTTGCCCTCGGTCGGTGCCGGGACGGCGCGGCTGAAGGGGTTCGAGGTCGTGATGATGAACAGCACGAACACGAAGGTGATGAGGCCCTGGACGCCGAGGGTGTTCGCCCGCAGCACCGGCGGCACCGCGGTGCGGGCGACCGCCACCAGCGCCCCGAACAAGGTGAGGATGAGGACCCAGAGGAGCATCGAGCCCTCGTGATTCCCCCACACGCCGGACAGCTTGTAGATGAAGGGCTTCGTGGTGTGCGAGTTCTCGACCACGTTCTGGACGGAGAAGTCCGAGGTGGCGTGGGCGTAGGTCAGCGCCGCGAAGGCGAACAGGATGCACGCGAAGGCCCCGAGCGCCGCCGGCGTCGCCACCTGGCGCAGCGCCGGATCGCCCGAGCGGGCGGACCAGACCGGCATCACCGCCTGGACCAGGGAGAGCGCGAGCGCGAGCGCGAGCGCGAAGTGTCCGACCTCGACGAGCACGGGTGCGGTGTCCTTTCCTGTCGCTCAGCGCTCGCTGCGGGGACCGAGGCTGCCCTCGGCGGCCGCGGCCTTCGGCGACGCCTGCCCGGCCGCCTTGCCGCCGCCTTCCTGCCAGCGTCCCTGCGCCTTCAGCGCGTCGGCGACTTCGCGGGGCATGTAGGTCTCGTCGTGCTTGGCGAGCACGGTGTCGGCCCGGAACACGCCGCCGGGCTGCAGCGTGCCCTCGGCCACCACGCCCTGGCCCTCGCGGAACAGGTCCGGCAGCAGGCCGCGATACTGCACCTGGACCGTGGCGTTGGTGTCGGTCACCGAGAAGTCGACGGTCTGGTCGGGGCCGCGCTGGAGGGAGCCCTCCTTCACGAGGCCGCCGAGGCGGAAGCGGGTGCCGGGGGCCACGCCCTGGGCGGTGACCTCCGTGGGCGAGCGGAAGAACACGATCGAGCCGCTCATCGCGAACAGGATGAGGCCGACCGCGAGCGTCAGCACGGAGCCCGCGGCGGCGATCAGGATCAGGCGGCGGCTCTTGCGCGTCACGGCTTTTCCGTCCCGGTGGGTCGTTCAGGGCCAGGCCTGGGCAGCCCTGATATCTGTTACCGCTGGGTGTCGGTCCCTGGGAGCCCCGGGTCAAGGCCCGGGCGGGCGCCCGCCCCGAGACCGATTGTCAGGGCTTGCCCGCCGAGCCGTGCAGGTCGAGCTCCCGGGCGAGGCCGTCGAGGCGCAGCACCGCCGTGGCGTCGGCGGCGAGCGCCATGCGCGCCCGGTCGAGGGTCTGGGAGGCCCGCACGCGCTCGCCCAGCGCGCTGTAGGAGCGCACGAGGCGCAGCCACTCGTCGGCGGTGCCGCCCTTGGCCGCGAGCCGCCGGTCGAGGTTCGACACCATCGCGCGGATCGCCGCGTCGCGCTCGGCGGCCGGCATCGCCTTCACGGCGGCGACCGCCGCCTCGGTGTCGGCCCGCGCCTCCGGATCGGCGGCGGCGACGCTCGTGGGCGGCTTGCCGGGCGCGCGGCCCTGGGCGCCCTCGACGAGCCCGAGGTCCCGCGCACCCGCCTCCAGGCGCTCGACGGCGCCCCTGTCGGGCCCCAGGGCCTCGCGGGCCCGGTCGAGGGTGGCGCGCGCCTTGTCGCGCTCGTTCAGCACGAGGCGCGAACGGATCAGGCGCAGCCACTCGTCGGGGCTGCCGCCCTGCTTGGCGAGGCGCTGGTCAAGCCCCTCGACCATGCCCCGGATCGCGGCGTTTTGATCGGCCGGCGCCCCGGCGGCGGGCGCCGCGTTCGCGTTCGGGGCGGCCTCCGGCGGAGCTTCGGGGGCCGGCTCGCCCTTCAGGCGGGCGAGATTCTGGCGGACCATCGGGAGCCAGGTGGCATCGGCGGGGGCGCCCTCGCTGAGGGTCGTGAGCTGGCGGATCGCCTCCGGGGTGTCGCCCGCCTGCTCGGCCGCGCGGGCGAGGTAGAAGCGGGGCTTGGCCGCCGCGGGATCGCGGGCGAGCGCCCGCTCGAAGATCGCCTTGGCCTCGGGCGGCACCGTGCCGTTCCCGGCCGCCACCAGCGCCTCGCCCCACTCGGCGAGGACCTCCGGGGGCTCGCCCTTGATCCGGGCCACGGCCCCGTAGGCGCGGGCCGCGTCCTCGAAGCGGCCGAGCCGCATGTAGACGGGGGCGAGCACCGCCCAGCCGCGGACGTCGTCCGGGTCGCTCGCCAGCCGGGCCTCGATCTGCCCCACCGCCCGCATCAGGTCCTGGCTGCTCGTCTGGGCGGCCTGCCGGTCGGAGGCGGTCTGCGCGGGGAGGTTCGGCGAGCCGTAGAGGCCGTAGGCGATCAGGGCCACGAGGGGGATCGTGGAGAGCGCGAAGGCGGAAGCCGCGCGGCGCTGGCGCAGGTGGGGCTCGGCGAGGTCGGCGGCCTCCGCCGTGCCGCCCTCGCGGCTCGCGCGCAGGAGGCGGCGGGCGGCCTCGGTGCGGGCGGCTTCGGCCTCGTCGGGCGCGATCAGGCCGCGGCCGAGGTCGCGCTCGATCTCGGCGAGCTGGTCCTCGTAGAACCCGGTCTCGGTGGCGAGGCCCGCCGTGTCCGGCGCTCCGGCGCGCAGGCGGCGCGACAGCGGCCAGAGCAGCGCCAGCACCGCCCCCGCCGTCATCAGTGCCAGGATGAACCAGATCGCCGTCATCGGACCCTAACGTATCGGGACCGAGCGGCCCGCTCCCGGAAGTCAGCCATGTAAAGCCGGGGGCATGGGCGCACGAGTCCATCCCCGGTGACACGGTGTCACGCGCGAGGGCACGCCCGTCGGGTTTGCCTCGCCCGCCCGAGCTTAACCGCTCGGCCGCGCGAGGCAAACCGAGCGGGCGCCCCGGGCCCGCAGCCCCTCAGTGGGGAGCGGCCCCCGCCGGGGCGTCGCCGGGCACCTCCAGCACGGCGCGCAGGCCTCCGAGCGCCGCCTCCTCCAGGCGGAAGCGGCCCCGGTAGAGGGCGGCGAGGTCGGCCACGATCGAGAGGCCGAGCCCCGAGCCGGGCTTGGTCTCGTCGAGGCGCCGCCCCCGCCCGAGCACCGCCGAGCGCGCCTCCGGCGGCAGGCCCGGCCCGTCATCCTCGATCGCGACGAGGAGGTGGGGATACTCGTCCTGCGCGACGGCCTCGGCCCGGATCGCCACGCGCCCGTTCGCCCACTTCGAGGCGTTGTCGACGAGGTTGCCGACCATCTCCTCGAAATCCTGCCGCTCGCCCCGGAAGCGCAGGCCCGGCGGGACGCTGACCTCGTAGGCGATGTCCTTGTCGCGGTAGATCTTGCCGAAGGTGCGCACGAGGCCGGCCAGCGCCGGCTCGACCTCCGTCGAGGTGCCGAGGGTGCCGGCGAGCGCCGCCGCACGGGCCCGGTCGAGGTGGTAGTTCACCTGGTCGCGCATCACCGCGGCCTGCTCGCGGATCTTGTGGGCGAGGTCGTCCGGCGCGTCGGCGCCCCCGACCTCGTTGACGATGATCGAGAGCGGGGTCTTGAGGGCGTGGGCGAGGTTGCCGACCTGGGTGCGGGCCCGCTCCAGGATCTCGCGGTTCGTCTCGATGAGGAGGTTCACCTCGCCGGCTACCGGCGCGATGTCGCGTGGGTAGGAGCCGGTGATGCGGTCGGCCTCGCCGCGCCGGATGGCGCCGAGGGCCGCGCGCATCTGCGCGAGGGGCGCGAGGCCGAAGCGGATCTGCAGGAGCGTGGTGAGCGCGAGGAACAGGCCGAGGAGCCCGAAGGTGACGAACAGCGAGAAGCGGAAGCGATCGACGTCGTTGACGATCTCGTCGGCGGGTCCCGCCACCCGGACGGTGTAGCGGCCCTCCTCCCCGAGATCGACGTCGCGCTCGATGATGCGCAGGAGGCGGTCGTCCTGGCCCCGGCCGTAGCCCTGGCGGATCTGGCCGACGCCCGCCTTGCCGTCCGGGCTGGTGGCGGGCTTGAGCGGCACGCCGACGAGGGAGCGCGAGGTGCGCAGGTCCCGGGGCTTGGCGTCCGGCCGCCCCACCTGCCAGTACCAGCCGGAGAGCGGCAGGTCGAAGCGGGGGTCGCCGAGCGAGAAGGACCGGCTCTCGGGGTCGCTCGGCGAGACGAGGTCGGTGGCGAGGTTGTTGGCGAAGACGAGGAGCCGGCTGTCGAAGGCGCGCTCGGTGTTCTCGCGGTAGAGCGTCGTGAGGATCCAGGCGGCGATCAGCAGGATCGCCGAGCTCGCGAGCAGCGCCGAGACGGCGAGGCGCACGGCGATCGAGCGCTGGCGCAGCGAGAGGAGGTCGAGGAGGGCGGTCATCGATGCTGGGCGGCCAGGGCTCTCGGGCGGCGTCGCGTCCGGGCGCAGCATAGCGCCGGCGCGCCCTGCGGTATCATCGCGGCCCCGAGGAGGCGAATCCAACCATGACCCTCTCGATGCGGCTCCCGCCCGTGACCGCATTCTGAGGTGCACCGTGCCGGCGGGTCTCGAACGAGGGCGGGCAGCCGACACGACGGCAAATGTACACCCACGCGACGGTGTCGGACCCACCGCGTCGTGGCGCATCCCAGCGCGACGGGATAGGATGGCGATGTGAGACGCGAGGATGCCATAGTCCGCCTCAGGGCGGCGGAGCCCGAGATCCGGGCCTTCGGCGTGGGGACCCTGTACCTGTTCGGTTCGGTGGCCCGCGACGAGGCGCGCGCGGATTCCGACATCGACGTGTTCGTGGAGCCTGCCACGGAGCGTTTCTACAGCCTGACCAACTACATGGGCGTCTACCTGCGTCTCGTCGAAGCATTCCCCGGGCTTGCGGTCGGCTATTCGACGCGGGATGGCTTATCCAAGCACATCCTCCCTGAGGTCGAGCGCGAGGCCATCCGCATCTTCTGATGGCACCCAGCAGGAACCCGCGAGCCCGCCTAGGGCATATTCAAGACGAGATTGCGCAGCTGCGCGCGGCGACGGTTGGGCAGACATTCGCCTCGTTCGCTGCATCCTACGTGATGCGGCGAACGACCGAGCACGCGATCCTGATCATCTCGGAGGCTGTCCGGGCGCTGCCGCAGGACATGATCGATCGCCACCCTGGCCCGGCGTGGCCGGAGATCCGCGGAATCGGCAACGTGCTACGCCACGACTATTTCGCGGTCGAGCCGCCGGTGCTCTGGAACATCCTCACGCTTCATCTGCCGCCCCTGGCGGACGCGATCGAGGCGATGATCGCGGCATCGGACGGCCCGGCCCCGCCTCCGCAGGGCGCTTGAGCCAAGTCGGCTCCGCCTGCCGCAGGAATCCAGCGTAGCAGGTATCACACCCGCGCGGCGGGCTGGTTCGGATCCACGAGGTAGCCGAGGCCCCGCACGGTCTGGATCAGATCGACGGCGAGCTTCTTGCGCAGGCGGCCGACGAAGACCTCGATGGTGTTCGAGTCGCGGTCGAAGTCCTGGTCGTAGAGGTGCTCCGTCAGCTCCGCGCGGGAGACCACGCGCCCGGTGTGGTGCATCAGGTATGAGAGCAGCCGGTACTCGTGGCTCGTGAGCTTGATCGGGTTGCCGTCCACGAAGACCCGCCCCGAGCGCGTGTCGAGGGTGACGGGGCCGCAGGTGATCTGGCTGGAGGCGTGCCCCGCGGCGCGGCGCAGCAGCGCGCGGACCCGCGCCATCAGCTCCTCCATGTGGAAGGGCTTGGTCACGTAGTCGTCGGCGCCGGCATCGAAGCCGTCGACCTTGTCCGACCAGCGGTCGCGGGCGGTGAGGATGATCACCGGGGTCTTCACCCCGTTCCGGCGCCAGCGCTGGAGCACGGTGACGCCGTCGGCCTTCGGCAGGCCCATGTCGAGGATGATGGCGTCGTAGGGCTCGTTCTCGCCGAGATAGCCGCCCTCCTCGCCGTCGAAGGCCTTGTCGGCGACGTAGCCGGCCTCCTCCAGGGCGTTCACGACCTGCCGGTTGATATCCCGGTCATCCTCCACGACGAGAAGGCGCAAGGGCTCGCTCCGTGTTCATGGGCGCGGATCAGGGCGCGCCCTCAGTATTGGCCGGCGACCTGGCCCGTCTTGGCATCCACCATCACGTGCACGAAGTGCCCGTCCCGGCGCAAGGCCGTGAGCATGTAGACGAGGCCGTCCTCGTGCCGGCACAGCATCGCCCGCTGGATGTCGGCCCGCGGGATCACCGTGCGGGCGGCGCGGATCGCGGCCACCGGCTCGATCACCCGGCCCTCCGAGACCGCCTCGCGGAGGTCGGCGGGAGCCAGGCAGTTCTCGGCCCGCGGCGCCGGGGCGCTCTGGACCTGCGCCACGCGGGCGGACTGCCCGGTCTCGTCCGCCAGCGAGCCGAGGCCGCCCGTCGCGAGGGCCGCGACGGTCGAGCAGGCTAACAGCAGGACGAGGACGTGTCGCATGGGTTGCAGATATCCGGCCGGAGCACTGAATGCCCCCTGAATAGCTCCGTCCCGGGCACCCCGGGCGCGCGGCGGGGCGGAGGCCGGGGGCAGCGGAGGGGCTTCGATCCTGTGTTGGCGCATCGGGGGCGATCCGGCTCGTGGGGAGCCATACGGGCGAGGGCGATTCCGGTTCCCTGTCCACAGGGGTGAAGCGCCGCCGCAGGGCGCGCACCGGGGGCCATCACGCCTCGGCGGTCGCCGCCATCCGCTCGCGACTCGCCCGCAGCACGAGGCTCGCGAGGGCCTGCGCGTCGGCATGGTCGAGGGCGGCCCGGCGCAGGAGGACGACCGAGGCCTCGAAGCGCCGGCGCGCGGACCGCAGGCGCAGGGCGGCCTCGGGCAGGCGGGCACACCCGGGGGGCGGGGGCTGCGGGATCGGTCGGAGGGGCATGCGCGTCTCGCTCAGTGGGTATCAGGGGTGCGGCTGGCGCCTGGACTCGGCGGCGAGGCGCAGGATCGCGTCGAACGTCTCCCGCGCGCGCTCGTCGTTGCGCTCGACGCCGCGGGCGATCTCGGCGGCGAGGCGCGCGAGTTCCTCCAGCACGCGCGTGCGGCTCTCGATGGCCGCCGCGACGGCGGCGTTGGTCTGCGAGGCGCGCTCCAGGGCCGTCGCGGTGGCGCCCGCCTCGCCGATGCGGGCCTCGAGGCCCCGCAGGTTCTCCCGGTGCAGGTGCAGGCAGGCGAGGCCGAGCAGGACCGCGACGATCCAGCCCGCCCCGCCCTCGCTGAACAGCAGGCGGGCGGCCTCCAGGGCGATCTTCTCCATCATCGGCTCCGAGCCTGATGCTCCCGAGGCAGGCCCCGGGAACCGGCCCGGCGAACGCGGTCCGCGCGCTGCCCGGCCGGCGCCGCCCGGCCGTTCCGTCCCCTTCAGGAGGAGGCCGAGGACGGGAACAGCCGCCCGGACAGGCTCCGCGGGCTCACGGGCGGCGCGCCGTGCGGCGGGCGGCCTCGATCGCGGGACCGAGGGTGTTGCGGGCCTCCGCGGCCGGCTCCAGGGGCAGGCTGCGGAACACCTTCTCGGCGAGGCCCTCCAGGCCCCCCGCCTCGCGCAGGAGCCAGGCGGGCGCCTGGTCGGCCGCCCGCTGCACCGCCTGGGCGATCACCGCGGAGCCGAGGGGCACCGTCAGGGTCCGGCCCTTCACGGCCCCCGCCACCGCGTTGAGGGCGTAGTCGGCGACGTTGCGCACCAGGCGCTCCACCAGGGTGCTGGTCACGAGGACGCGTAAGGGGCCGGCGACCCGGGCGAGGAGCCCGGTGGCGGCCGCCGCCGCGAGGGGCACGGCCGCGGCCGCGGCTCCCTGCGCGGCCGCCGCGAGGGCGTCGCCCCAGGGCAGGACGGCCGCCTCGGCGGCTCCGGCCGCGGCGGTGGCCACGAGCGGCCCGACGAGGAGGGCGAGCGCCGCGAGGGCGGGGCGGACGAGGGTACGGGTCTGCATGGGCGGGGTCTCCGTCGTGCTGGGGTAAGGGCGGTTCAGGGCCGGCCGAGGCGGGCCCGGACGGCGCGCCAGAGACGGCCGAGGGGGCCTGGTGCGCCGGGCGCCGCGGGGGGCATCGGGGTGGGCTCGGAGGGGCGCAGGGTGCGGCGCGGCCGCGCCGGTGGCCCGGCGCCCGGCCGCGGGGACGAGACCGGGGCGGGATCGCCGCGGCGGGCGCGCGGTAGCGCCTCCGCGTAGGGGGTCCGGAACTGGTCGTACTCGGCCTGCCGCCGGGGGATCAGCACGGCGGGCCGGTTCCAGAGCAGGATGGCCTCGGCCGCCCCGGCCCGGTCGCCCGCCCGCAGGCGGCGCAGCACGCTGGAGCGCAGGAAGGCCGCGGGTCCGATGTTGAAGCAGAGCGAGACCAGGGCGTCGAAGGCGTGGGGCGGCAGGGGGCCCGGCAGGGCGTCGGCGACGACGCGGGCGAAGGCGGCGACGTCGCGGGCGAAGATCGCGTCGCAGGTCTGCGCGTCGAGGGTCAGGCCCGGCGTCACGGCCGGCGGCCCCGCCGCACTGGTGTGGCCGACCCCGATGGTCCAGATGCCGGCGGCGTCGCGGTAGGCCGCGAGGCGCCGGCCCTCGCGCGCGACGAGCGCCGCCCGTCCGATGGCGCTGAGCTCCATCGCGTGTGTCATCGACCTGTCTCCGGAGGGGGGCCTCAGGCCCAGTTGAGGACGCCGTTGAGGTCGTCGGCGGTGATGCCGGCGGTGTTGGTGTCGGCCGCCGCGAGGGTGGTCGCGTAGGCGAGCCCGGCCGTGAACGGCTGCGGCACCGGGAATTGCAGGCTCACGGTCTGCCCGGCCGGGACGAGGATCGTGTGCTGGGGCGCGTCCGTGCCGACGGCCGGCGGGCTCGCCCGGTTGTAGAGCTTGAGGAAGCGCGCCGCGGAGGCCGCGCTCGACACCACGAGGCCGTAGAGGTTGGCCGGGCCCGCCTTGACGAGGGTCGGGTTGAGGCCGGCCGCCACCTTGATGCGGGTGGCGGTGGTGCCGCAGGGCAGGCCCGCGCCGGACGGCAGGCAGGCCAGCGTCTGGGGGGCGAGCGCCGCCCGCCGCAGCACGATGCCGACGCTCGAGGCGCCGGCGCCGCCGTAGACCGCCTGCCGCACCCGGAACCAGCGCTCCGGGACGCTCGCGGCGAACAGCCCCGGGGCCATCGTGAAGGCGGCCGCCGGGCCGCCGCCGGGGGGCTGCATCAGCCGGGCGGCCCAGGTGCCGTCCTGGCCGTCGCTCGAGTCGGTGCTGACCTCGAAGGCGAGCAGGCTGCCGGCCGCCACCGCCGCGACGGAGAGCGCCACCGTGCCGTAGCCGTCCGTGCGCAGGGCCGCGAGGGTGCCGGCCGCGCTGGCGCTGAAGGGCGAGCCCGGCGGCACCAGCGTGTCCTGGGCGCCGTCCTCGTAGAGGATGAGCAGGGCGTCCGTGGGAGCCATCGCGGCGGTGTCGGCCTTGAGGGTCAGGGTGCCGGCCGCGTAGGCCGCGAGGCCGAGGTCGGGGTCGCCCGCGAGGTAGAGGGGGGCGTTGGCGGTGGTGTTGACGATGGCGAGCACCTGGGCGGCCGCGAGGCCCGGCAGCCCCAGGAGCGTGACCTGCCGGGCGCCCGGCGCGAAGGTGTAGGCGAGGGCTTGGCGCTTCATGTCGGGTCATCCGTAGAGGAGGGCGGCGAGGCGGGCGGAGCGCGCGTCGAGGGCGCGGCCGTCGGCGCGCTGGTAGTGGCGCACCCGCCAGTTGCCGGCGGCGTCCGAGGTCGCCAGCGCGGTGTCGCCGGGCGCCGCGGCGATGGATCGCGCGCCCGGCAGGACCAGCTGGGTCGCGTGGTGGACGAGGGCCGGCGCCCCGGCGAAGCGGATGAGGCGCAGGCAGCGCGGGCGCGTGCCGAACGCGGCGATGCTGCCCGAGCCCGTGATCGCCACGAGGAGGCTCCCGGCCGCGCCGAGGTCGGTGGTGGCCGCGGCCGGAAGGCTCGTCTCGGCGGCGAGGAAGTCGATGCCCCCGCTCGCCCGGTCGACCCGCAGCGCCTCCCGCCAGGCGGCTCCGTCCGCCGAGACCTTGAGCACGAGGTCGTCGCCGCCCACGAGGCCGATCTCGGCCCGCCCCGCGTAGCCGGACTGCAGCAGCAGCGAGAGGACGTCGGCCGGGGCCTCCTTGTTGAGGGTGTAGCGCAGGTGGCCCGTGCCGCCCTCGGCCCGCGGCCGGGCGGTCCAGAGGGCGGCGTTGAGCTTCGCCGCGAAGGGGACGAGCGCGTCCGCCGTCGTGCCGATTCCGAGGCGGGCGAGGCCGTCGAGGGCGTCGATGCGGGGGCGGAACGGCGCCCAGGCGGCGCCGTCGTACAGGTAGAGCGCGGCCTCGTCGGTGAGGTAGGCGAGGAAACCCGCCCGCGGCTCGGTGGCGGCCCAGACGCCGTCCTCGAAGCGCACGATCCGCCCGGCGAGCCCGGTCCAGGCCCCGCCGGGATTCGGGGCGACGATGTAGCGGTCGCCCTCGGCCGGGCTCGGCGGCGGCTGCGCCAGGTCCTTGTCCCGGGCTGCGACCTGGACGAGGGCGTCGAGGAGCGTGAGCGCCTCATTGTGGGTGACGTGCTTCTGCGCCTGGCCCGCCGCCAGGAGCGGCAGGCCGAGGTTGCGGGTGTTCGGCATCGGCCGGCTCCTCTGGGGGGTGGGTCAGGCGGCGCGCACCGGCACCCGGGCCCGCAGCGCCGCGCCGGGGCCCGCCACCGGGCTCACCTGCGACACCGCCACGTCGAGCTCCCGGCAGGGGGCGCCGAAATCGACGGCCTCGTCGGCGTAGAGGAGGGTCGGGGCGGTCGTCGCGACCTCGCGCAGGCTGCGCCCGTCCGGCCGCAGGATCGCGACCGCGTAGGCCTCCGCCGGCTCGTCGAGGGGGATCTCCACGGGCTCCCAGGCGTCGGCGGCGGAGCGCGCCCGGCGGATCCAGCTGAGGCGGATGCCGCCGGGCTCGCGCCGGGCGCGGAGCTGCACGGGGCTCAGGGGCCGCAGGGCGGCGAGGCCCGCGCTCGCGGTGAACTCGGCGAAGAGCGGGTCGCCGGGATCGCGGTCGGCGGGGCCGATCCGGTAGCGGAAGGGCCGGCCCGCCTCGTCGAGGCGGTCGACCAGGGGCACCACCGCCCCGTCGTCGAGGCGCACGATCAGGCTGCCGGCGGGCGCCGGCCGGGCGGCTGCGGCCTCGCTGCCGGCCAGCCCCCGGATCAGCCGGGCGAGCCGGTAGGTGCGCGGCCCGGTGAGCGCGACGTCGGCCGCGGACAGGATCTCGGTCGTGCCGTCCGGCGCCACCACCGCGAACAGGTTGGCGCCGCCGAGGGCGGCCCCCTCGTCCACGGCGCCGAGGCCGCCCGCATGGCGCAGGCTCACGTCGAGGCGCGCGCCCCTGTCGAACCGCCAGAGGGGCCCCGGCGGCAGCGCGCTCAGCGTCTCGCCGAGGCAGGCGGGGAAGTCGATCAGGCCGCGCAGCGCCAGCGGCGCCTCGGGACCGTCCGAGCGCCACAGCGCCAGCGCGCCGGGCCACGGCTCGGCCGCCGCGGCGAGGACCTGCAGGGCGGGCGGCGCGCCGCGGGTGAGGGGCAGGTCGAGGGCGCGGGCGAAGGGCCGGCCGGGGAAGACGGCCGGCACCGGCGCGGGCCGGGCGGGCGGCTGCAGGCCGGTCGCCGGCGGGGGCCGGTTCCGCGCCGGGACCGCCCGCGCCTCGATCCGGCGCCCGGCCGGGCCGTCGTCGATGCGGGCGATGCGGTGGAGGCCGGAGGCGTCCGGCAGGGCCAAGAGGTCGCCGGGCTCCAGCTCCAGGCGGCGCGGCCCGAGGGTGAAGGTCGCGCCCTCGCGCCCCGCCACCGCGGCGTCGAGGAGCGCCTCGGCCAGGGCCTCCGCCGCATCGCGCCGGAGCACCAGGGCGGTCTCGACCCGGCTCTCGCGGCGCCGGCCGCCGGCCGGGCGGATGGCCACCGCCTGCGCCCGCCGGTACGCGGTGCTCTCGGCATCGCTGAAGCCGATCTCGACGCTGCGCGGCAGGGCGCTCTCCTCGCTGCGGACACGGGCCAGGGGGGCCTCGTCGGGAGCGGCCTGCACGAGCTCGTCCGCCGCGATCGGGACCGCGTCCCCGCGCTCGGCCCCGCGCACCGTGAAGCGGCCGGCGCCGGCCGAGACGTCGAGGCCGTAGGCCTGCGCCAGGGGCTCCAGCGCGGCGCGGCCGGAGAGCGGCCGGTCGATCACGTAGCCGTCGCACCAGGCGGCGACCGAGAGCTGAGCCGGCGCATCGATGCCGAGATCGGCGAGGATCGCGGGGATCAGCCGATCGAGGTCGCAGCCCTCGATGCGGCCGGTGAGCCAGTGCCCCACGCCCCAGTTCCGGGCATCGGCCCAGATGCCGTCGAAGTCCGGGAAGGTCGGGAAGGGCCGCGCGTCCCAGCACCACAGGAACAGGGCGTCCGCCGGCACCATGCGCCCGCCGTAGACCGGCGAGACCGGGTTGTGGGCGGGTACGAAGCCCGGCACCGCCGGATCGAAGCGGCCGATCAGCGCCTCCAGCGCCCGGACCTGGATCAGCGGGTCCTGGCGGCCGCGCGAGAAGGGCGGCAGGGCGCTCTCGGAGGATTTCGGGTCCGGGAAGACGTTCGGGCCGTTCGTGCCCTTGTCCACCGCGGGCACCCCGACCTCGGTGAGCCAGATCGGCTTGCCCGCCGGCACCCAGGCGGTCGTGCGGGTCTCGACCCCGTTGTCGCGCTCGACGTGGGGGTTCGACCACCAGCCCACGAGGTCCTTCGGGCGGTAGATCCAGGGCTTGTCCGCAGCCCCGTCGGTGATCGGCGTGCGCCGCTGCGCCGCCCGGTCGGCGGAACTCGCGTAGTACCAGTCGAACGCCTCGCCGGCCGCGAGCCGGCCCTTCAGGTAGGCGCGGTCGTGGATCGCGTCCGCGAGCGCCCGGTCGGCGTGGTCCGGCGCGTCGCGCCAGTCGCTGAGCGGCGGGTAGAAGTCGATCCCGACGGCGTCGACCGCCGGGTCGGCCCAGAGGGCGTCGAGGGGGAAGCGGACGCTCGCGCCGCCGTCCCGGACGTCGGCGCCGTACTCGGTCCAGTCGGCCGCGTAGGTGAGCGCCACGCCGGGTCCGAGGCGGGTGCGCACCTCCGCGGCGAGCGCCCGCAGCTGGGCCACCGCCGGGTAGGCGCCGCCCGCCCCCCGGAGGCGGGTCAGGCCCGGGAGCTCACTGCCGAGGATGAAGCCCGCGATGTCGATGCCGGCGGCCGCCCACTGCGCGGCGAGGCCCGCGTAGTGGCGCACCTGCGCCCGATACCCCTGCGCGCCCGCGAAGAAGGCCGCGACCTGCGCGTCCGCCGCCGCGGTGCCCTCCGGGCTGCCGGGCCGGCCCGGCGCCGGGTCGCAGGTGATGCGCCCCCGCCAGGGGTAGGCGGGCTGGCCGCCGGCTGCGGGGTCGCGCGGGTCGGGCAGGGCGTTGCCCTGGGGCACGTCCATCATCACGAACGGGTAGAGCACCACCGCGAGGCCGCGGGCGCGCAGTTCGGCCACGAGGCGCCCGAGCCCTGCGTCGGAGGGCGTGCCACCGAAGGCCGGGCCGCCGCCGGGGGCCGTGGAGACGATTTCGGCGGCCTCGCGGCCGAGTCCCGCCACCGACCAGACGTCCCCGGTCGTCGCCTTGCCGCGGTGCTCGACCTTCGGCACCACCCGGCACTGCCCGGCGCGCAGGTCGTCCCCGAACCACGCCACCACCACCGAGACCCGGGCGAGCCGCGGGCACAGGGCCTGCAGCGCGTCGAGGGAGGCGATCACGTCGGCCTCGCGCTGGAACTGGAAGCGGTTCGCCGCCCGGGACTCGCCGAAGCCCGCATCGACGCTGACGCGCACGCTGTCGAGGCCGAACTCGGTGGCGCCGGGAACGAGGTTCACGGCGCGCACCAGTGGCGCGAGGCCGTTGACCGGCCGCACCACCTCGAAGGCGAATTGCGGCACCCGGTTGCCGAAATCGGCGAGCGGGAGCCGCTCGAACACCACGTAGGCGAGCCCCCGGTAGGCGGGTGCGGCGCCCGCGCCCTCCTTGGCGACGATGAGCGGGTCCGGCGCCTGGTCGGGCCCTCCGGTGTGGACCCGGCAGGTCAGGGTGGTCAGGTCGAGCTCGCGCCCGTCCGCCCAGATCCGGCGCACGAAGGCGATCTCTCCCTCGCACAGCCCGATCGCGAGGTTGGCGTAGTAGGCGTAGGCCGTGCGCGTCGTGCGCTGGCCGCCCCCGCCCTTCGCGCCCGCCGCGCGCTCGACGCTGGTGCTCGCGACCTCGAGGGGGCGCGTCGCCCAGATCAGGGTACCGCCGATCCGGGCCCGGCCGTAGACCCGCGGCACCGGCTCGCCCTCGGTGGAGCTCAGCCCGGCGACGTCGGCGAGGCGCGGGCCCTCCACGTGGCGGGGCGAGGACCCACCGACGAGCGCCCTGTCGATGGCCGAGCCCGCGAGCGAGCCCGCCGTCCGGCCCAGCACGGCACCGATCGGCCCCCCGAGCGCCGAGCCGGCCGCCTCACCCGCCGTGGACAGGATGAGCGTGGCCATCGGAGGCTCCGGGAAGTGTTTGGTGCTGGACGGATGTCCGGTGTGGTGCGGCGGCCCCCTACCGGCCTGCGCCGGCTCAGGCCGCGGCCGGTTGCCCCCGCAGCCCCGCGATCCACCGGCGCAGCGCCGGCAGGCGGTCGAGGGCCGGGCGCTCGACGAGGTGCCAGCTCAGGAGGCCGAGGCCGGTGGCGACGGCGAGGACCAGGGCCGCCATGGCCCAGGGGGAGAGCTGCGGCGCGTGCAGGATCAGGAGGCACTGCACCGGCCAGGCGTAGAGGTAGAGCCCGTAGGAGGGGTCGGCCGCGTTCGCCGCGAGGCTGAGCGCGGTCGGGCGCACCGCGAAGGCGAACCAGAAGATCAGGTAGCCGCCCAGCAGCGCGAAGGCGGGCTCGGCCAGGGGCCCGACGCACAGCAGCGGCGCGAGCAGGGCCGCCGCGCCGCCGGCCCCGCGGGCCGTGTAGCGGATCCGCGCAGCGAACAGCTGGAAGGCGCCCCCGCAGGCGAACAGGAAGCCGAGCCGGATCATCTCCGAGAGGGTGCCGAGCGCCGTCCCCGGCTGCCCCACCGGCAGGAGGAGCGGCCGCACCAGCACGAGCCCGGCGAGGACCGCGAGGAGCGCGAGGTAGCGCCGGTCGTCGCGGAACACCCCGAGCTTCGCCACGAGGCCGAGGAGCAGGTAGCAGCCGAACTCGATCGGGATCGTCCACATCGCCCCGTTGAGGATCGGGTAGGACAGGTCCGCGAAGGCCCCGGGGACCACCGGGATCAGCAGCAGGGCGAGGCGCGCGAGGCTCCCGTGCGCCGAGGCGCCCGCGAGGTCGCCGCCCGCCAGGGGCGCCACCACGGCGATGCAGACCAGGGAGGCGACGACGAAGCCCGGGTAGATCCGCACCGCGCGGCGCGCCACGTAGTCGGCAAACGAGGTCCGGTTGCGGTAGCTGCGCGTGACGAGGTAGCCGCTCACCAGGAAGAAGCCGTCGACGGCCAGCTCCCCGAACGACAGCGTACCGAAGGCCCGCGTCAGCAGCTCGCGGGAGCGGTCGCCGTCGACGAGCTCCGGCGCGTGCGAGAGCACGACGAGGGCGGCCAGGATCAGGCGGATCGCGCCGATGTTGTTGGCGCGGCTCGCATCCTCCCGGGCCGCGGGGATGGCCGGCATCGCGGCGGGTCTCCGGGCGGTGTGGCGGGGCGGGTTCGGATCGACCCTAGCGCATCCGGGGGCCCTCGCGCCGTCGTGCCCCGGTCACACCGCGCCCGGAAACCGGAAGACGTATCGCAGGTGGCGGCGCCACCAGGGCGTGAGCGCGACCTCCGTCACCGCGGCGCCGTCATGGGCGTGGATCATCGCGGCCGGGCCCGTCGCGATGGCGCAGTGGCGGGCCGGCAGGTGCGCCCGGAAGCCGAAGAGCAGGACGTGGCCGGGAGCGATCCGCTTATCCGGCACGGGCAGCAGGTGGCGGAGCGCGGCCTCCGCCAGCGGGTCGCTGCCGGCCGGCGCCGACTCGGCCCAGCTCCCCGCGTAGGGTGGCGGCGTCTCCGGCTCCGGCCCGAGGAGTCCGCGCCAGACCCCGCGCAGGAGGCCGAGGCAGTCGCAGCCGATGCCGGGGAGCGAGGCCTGGTGCCGGTAGGGCGTGCCGAGCCAGAGCCGCGCCTGCGCGACCACGGCCTCGGGCGTGACGTCACGCATCGGTGCCTCCACGGTCCATCGCCTCAGGTGCCGACCGGGCGGAACAGGCTGCCGCCGTCGAGGCCGGGGCCGGAGCCCGGGGCGTAGCGGAGCACGAAGTCGTTGCCCGGCATGTGCGGGAATCCCTGGAAGTTCGGGACGTTGGCGAAGGTGTCCCGGCAGGTGGCGAGGCGCTTGTCGCAGCCCGCCGTGAGCGTGAAGGCGTCGCCGGGCGCGATCGGCCGCGGCGGCGCCTCCCAGAGGTCGAGGCTGCCGGCCGTGGCCGTCCGCACGTCGCCGGCCAGCCCCGCATTGGCGCCCCCGGTCCAGGCCAGGCGGCCGGCGGCGAAGAGGGTGTCCGGGAACGCGCCCGCCAGCGCCGCCGTGAAGCGGCCGGGCGCCTCCGCGGCGAGGACCGTGCCGGTGGTCCGGAACCGCCCGAGGTCGACGCGGCAGCGCATGTCACCGAGATCGGCCCCGCAGGTGGCGCCGTAGGTCCGGCCGCGGGTCGCGTCGAGGCGGTCCATCAGGCCGCGCAGCTCGGCCACGAAGGCCGCGCCGGTGCGGCGGATCTCGCCGAGGCTCGCCACGTCGAGGAGGAGGCGGGCGGCCGGGTCCGTCCAGTCGACGATCCAGGTCTCGACGCTCGCCCCGTCGTAGAGGCCGCCCGCGACGTCGGCCTCGGTGAGGCCGAGCCCCGTGAGCGCCCCCGCCACCTCGCCGCCCGAGACCGCGAAGCCGAGCTCGGCGCTGGCCTCCGCCGCCTCGAGCCCGCTGCGGGCCGCGTAGACGAGGCCCCCGAAGGTGAGGTCGCGGTCGTGGTCGGTGAAGCCGAGGCTCGCCCCGTCGCGCCGGCGCAGCGCCCAGCAGTGGCACAGCGTGGTGGCGCCCCCCGAGAGGCGCGTGGCGAGGGCGGGCGGCAGGTCGCGCATGGGGCCTCCCTCAGGGCACGATCTCGATCAGGGGCACCCGCGGGATCTCGCCCGCCGTGAAAGCCTCGAGGTCGATGCCGAGGCTGTCCGTGTCGAAGCGGACGGGCACGTCGAACTCGAAGCCCGCCGTCACCGCGGCCCCCGCGGGCGGCACCGCGCCGGCCGCGAAGGTGACGAGGCCGGTGGCGGGGTCGCAGGCGAACTGGCCGCGGGCGGCCTCGGTCCCGTTCACCGCCACCCGCACGGTGCCGTCCACCGGCTTGGCGATGAGCCGCCGGTAGGGGAGGGGCCCGCCGCCCGCGACCCGGTCCGAATAGGTCTTGGCGAGCGCGAAGGCGCGGTTGGCGCCGTCGCCGGTGCCGAGGGGCTGGTCGGTCGGGCCCGGCGCCCGCGAGGGCAGGCCGGAGCGGAAATCGACCCGGTCGCGGTAGCGGAAGCCGTAGAGGCGGCCGCGCCGCGCCTCGAAGAAGGCCAGCACGGCGTGCAGCGCGTCGAGGCTGCGCACGCCGAAGCCCGCCTCGTAGCGCCGCCGGGAATCCGCCCAGCGGCCGTTGCGGTGCTCGCGGCCCGAGGCCAGGGTGACGATCTCGGTGAGCCGCA
This sequence comes from Methylobacterium sp. A54F, assembly GCF_053346035.1. Taxonomy (NCBI): domain Bacteria; kingdom Pseudomonadati; phylum Pseudomonadota; class Alphaproteobacteria; order Hyphomicrobiales; family Methylobacteriaceae; genus Methylobacterium; species Methylobacterium sp. A54F. The sequence goes on from NZ_JBKFBF010000001.1 coordinate 493,524, forward strand.
CCGGGCCGCCGCTGCCGCGCAGCGAGACGTCGAGGGGGAAGCGCACCTCGTGGAAGTCGGACGCCATCCGGGCCTCCTCACAGCGCCCGCTGGCCGCGGGCGACCGCGCGGGCGAGGCCGGCGGCGACCTGCGCCTCGGAGCGGCGGAAGCCCGCCACGTCCGGCGTCGCGATGTTGACGGTGACGGAGACCGGCCGGCCCGGGCTGCCCGCCGCCACGCCGAGGCGCCCGTCCTGGCCCCGCCGCAGGGGCAGGATCGCCTCGGGGCCGGCCTCGCCCATCAGGCCGGTGCCCCCGCGCATCGGGAAGTAAGTCGGCGCGGCGACGATCCCGCCCTCCGCGAAGGGCCGCACCCGGCCCCCGGCCACGACGCCGCCGCGCGCGAAGGCCGCGCTCTCGGCACTGGCGCCGATCAGGCTGTTGACGAGGCTCGTGACGCCGGTGCGCACCGGGCTCAGCGCCGCCCGGGTCGCCGCGCTGGCGAGGCGGGTGCCGAGCTGGGCCAGCACCCCGTCGAGCTGCCGCCCGGCCCCGAGGTTGCGGGTGAGCGCCGTCGAGAGGCTGTTGCCGAAGCTCTTCGCGAGGCGGTCGAGGGTGTCGAGCTGGCGGATGCGGGCCGCGGTGTCGCGCTCGGTCTCGGTCTCGGCCATGGCTCTCTGCCTCTCGTCAGTCGGGGTCGGGGTGGGCGGCGAGGAGCCGCGCGAGGTCGGCCCCGGTCGGGGCCGCCCAGGTCTGCGGTGCCCAGGTCCGCGGCGCGCCGGTCGATGTCCCGGCGGCGGCGATCAGCTCGCGGGGCGTCGCCGCCCAGAAGTCGCGCGGGCGCCAGCCGAGGCGGTGGAGCCCCAGGTGCAGCGCCGCATCCCACGGGAAGGCGGGGGCAGGCCCCGGCGCGTCCCCGCCCGTGGTCAGCGAGGGCCCGCGGGTGCCTCGCCGCGATCAGGCGTTTCGGCCTCGGCCCGTCCGGCCTCGGCCGGCCCGAAGGCCGCCACCAGCGCCCGCTCCAGGGCGAGCGCCACGGCCGCGAGGCCGCCCGCCAGGGGCAGGCGCGCCACGGCTGCGTCGTCGAGGTCGTGGCCGCCCCCGCGGAGCGCCGCGCCGAGGAGCGCGATCAGGTCCCGGCTCGCGAGCCGGCCGCCCGCGAAGCGCGCGCCGAGGCCGGAGAGGTCGTCGGCGCCGCAGGCCGCCTCCAGCTCGGCCAGCGCCCCGAGCGTCAGGCACAGGGTGTAGCGGCGGCCGCCGAGGTCGAGCGGCACCTCGCCGCGGCGCAGGTTGGGCATGGCGGCGCTCCGCAGGGAATGGGTGGTCGGTGGGTCAGGTCGCCGTGAAGCTCAGCGGCCCGGCCGAGTCGAGGCTGATGTCGAAGGTGACCTCGCCGGCATGGTCGCCCCGGTACTCGAGGCTCGTGACCTGGAACGGCCCCTCGATGATCCCGAAGGACGGCACCACGATCTGGTAGGTCTCGATGGCGCCGTCGAAGAAGACCTGGCGCAGGCGCAGGTCCGACGCCTCGTCGCGGAACACGCCGGAGCCGGAGAGGCCGGCGCGGCGCACGCCCGCCCCGGCCAGGAGCTCGCGCCAGCGCCCCGCCGAGTCGGCGTTCGTGACGTCGACGGCCTCGGCGTTCAGGGCGATCTGGCGGGCGCGCAGGCCCGCCACCGCCACGAAGCCGCCGGCGCCGTTGCCGGCCCTGATGAGGAGGTCCTTGCCCTTCTGCGCTGCCATGGCGGTCTCCGGTCCGGGATGGGGGTCAGGCCGCCTCGGTGACGGCTTCGAGGGTGAGGGTGCTGCGGGCCTCGCCGGTGCGCTCGTCGCGGGCGGCGCTGAGCGCCCGCACGCGGAGCGTCACCACGGCGTGCCCGGCGGGCGCGAGGTTCGCGTCCGTGATCAGGCGGGCCATGCGCTCGGCGGCGTCGAGCCCCGTGCGGGCGGAGCCTGCCCGGGCGAAGACCACGAGCTGCAGGGTGTGGGCGTGGCGCGCCGCCCCGTCGACGGAGGCGTCGCGCACCTCGGCGTCGCCGAACAGGGCGTAGACCGGCACGGAGCCGCGGGGCGGCTCGTCGTGGAGGCGGAAGGCCCCGCCCATCAGGGCGGCCAGCGTCGCGTCGGTGGCGAGGTAGGCCAGGAGGGCCGCCCGCATCGCGAGGAGCGGCGTCGGGGGGAGCGGGCTCACGAGGCGGCCTCCGCGAGTTCCTCGACCTCGCAGACGAGGTCGCGCCCGCGCTCCGCCGGGTCGCCGACCGACCGGATCGTGAAGCGGCGCGGGCCCGCCGCGAGGCGCATCTCGGGGGCGAGGCCCGGGCGCGCCCGCAGGGTGATGCGGTGGGTGGCGACGCTGTCGCTGCGGCCGCCGCGGCTGCGCTCCGCCTGGCCGAGGGGTTCGATCGCCCCCCAGACCAGCGGCCCGGCCACGTAGCGGCGCAGGCGCCCGCCGAAGCCGTCGGGCTCGTCCACCGGCCGTTCGAGCACGAAGCGCCGCCGCCGCGCCCCGAGGGCGAGGCGCGCGAGGGGAGTGGGTGAGAGGAACTGGCGCATCGGGGCTCCGGGTCTCGGGCGGCTACAGGCGCAGCCAGCGGTAGGGCGATGCCAGCGCGGCGATGTCGGGGGGCAGCACCGGGCCGGCCTCGTCGCCGCGATGCTCGAACCAGGCGGCGGCGAGCCGCCGGACGGCCAGCGCCAGCGGCGGCGGCAGGGGCGGCCCGTCCCCGCCGAAGCCGGCCCGCAGCTCGATCGCGAGGCCGCCCGGGCCGGCCCGCGCCACCGCGTCGAGGTGGAGGGCCGGGGCCTCCAGCGGGTCTGGGCCTGCGGCGACGAGGCCGGGCGGGAATGCTGCGAGCGTGCCGTCCGCCGCGAGGGCGCCGGCCCGCGCCACGGCGACCAGCGGGCTGAGCGGCAGGGCGAGGCGCCCGTCCCGCGGGCGCTCGGGAAGCCAGAGCCGGAAGGTGCCCGGCGCGAGGATGCGCCGCGTCTCGGCCTCCAGGCGCGCCCGCGCCGCCGCGATCAGGCTGCCGATCAGCGCGTCCTCGGCGCCGCCGTCGTCGGGGTCGAGGCGCAGGTAGGCCCGCATCTCGGCGAGGCTCACCGGCTCGACGGTGGCGCCGTCCACGCGTATCGGGGTCATCGCTCGGATCTCCGGTGAGCACGAAGTCAGGATCGGACCGTCGATGGGACGCACCAGCCCGCCCCGCCCGCGCGCGGCCCGCGCGACCGCCCGCGCCGCCGCGCTCGGCGCCGCGCTGGCGGCCCTGTCGGGGGCGCCCGCCTCGGCCGTGGTGGGGGGCCGCGAGGCGCCGGAGGCGGCCTCCGCCAGCGTGATGGTGCTGACCTCGAACGGCGGCGTCTGCACCGGCGTCGTGGTGGCCCGTGACGCGGTGCTCACCGCCGGCCACTGCGTCGCCGGCATCACCCAGAACCGCGTCCACTTCCGCGATGCCGGGGACCAGCCCGTGCTGATGGACCTCGCCGAGCGCCGCGTGCATCCGGGCTACGTGGCCGATGCGGTGCGGGGCCGGACGCGCTCGATCGACCTCGCCCTGCTGCGTACCCGCGAGCCGCTGCCGGCGCGGTTCACGGCGGCGACGCTCAGCCCCGCCATGCCGCGGGCGGGCGCGGACCTGATCCTCGGCGGCTACGGCGCCACGGACCTGCGCGACCGCCGCTCGCTGGGGCGCTTCCGCGTCGCGGCGCTGCCCGTGGTGGAACCCTACGGGCAGAGCCGCATCCTGGTCTGGCTGCAGGGCGCCCGCGCCGGCGGCTGCCAGGGGGATTCCGGCGGCCCGATCTCGGAGGGCGGGGCGGTGGTCGCCCTCGCGGCCTGGGTGAAGGACGCCTGCGGCGGCCTCACGCAGGGCATCCTGCTCGGCCCGCAGCGCGACTGGATCGACCGCACCCTCGGGGACTGGCAGCGCAGCGCCGCCTGGAACTGAGCCGCGCGGACGGGACGCGGCGCCCGATCCCGAGGCACGGCGGAACCACAGCTTGGCCGGTCGATTGGGTTAGGCTAGGCTCGAAGGGCCTCTGACAAGCTTGAACCCGGATGCGGGAGAGACGAGTGATGGTCGCGACCCCGTTCCGCACGATGTTCCGCCGGTCCGGGCGCGGGTTTCCGGGCGGGACCGCGGGCCTTCGGCGCGCGGCGATCGCCCTCGGCGCGGTCGCGGCCGGCCTCGCCGCGGCGCCCGCGCAGGCCGTGATCAACGGCCAGGTCGCGCGCGACCCGAACGGGGCGCGCAGCTTCACGGTGCGCATCGAGAGCACCCAGGGCGAGATCTGCTCCGGCACCCTGATCGCCCCCGACATCGTCCTCACCGCCGCCCATTGCGTGATGCACCAGGCCGGCTACAGCGTGATCGCGGTGGACCGCGGCTTCCGGCAGGTGCGCATCCCGGCGGCCGCCGCCTCGATGCATCCGGACTTCGTGCCCGGCACCACCCCGGAGGACCAGCCCGGCATCGACCTCGCCCTGATCAAGCTCGCCCAGCCCCTCGGCGGCGACTTCATGCCCCTCGACGCCCGGGGCGGGGGCGGCATCGCCAACGGCGAGAGCGTGGACATCGCGGGCTTCGGGGTCGTTGCCGAGAACCGGCGCAACACCGCCCGCACGCTCCGCCAGGCGCACCTCGTCTCGATCGGCTCCCTCCAGGTCGCCAACCGGGTGACGGTGGTGACGGACCGCCAGCGCCTCGCCGAGACGGCGGGGGCGGGCGCCTGCCTCGGCGATTCCGGCGGGCCGATCCTGCGCGGCGGCCCCGGCGGCTACCAGATCATCGGCGTCGTCAGCTGGTCCAGCGGCGCGCTCCAGCAGAACGGCCGGCGGCGCACCGCCTGCGGCGGCTTCACGGCCGTGACGCCGGTGGCCGAGCACGCGGGCTGGATCGCCACCCGTGCGGCCGAGCTCAACCGCATGCAGGTCGGCGAGGCGCTGCCGCAGGGCCGCGGCAACCGGACCGACTGGATGGCCCGCTCCGCCCGCCGCCGGTGATTCCGCGGCGACGAACCGCCCCGGACGTCACGCCGCGCGGCGAGGAAGCGCATCCGGCACGTCGTCAACCTTGACGGCGCTCTGCTATGGTCGTGGGAGGCAGTCCCACGTTGATTCGGCCCACCCCCATGCCCCGGTACTTCATCGACCTTCACGACGGGTCTGAGCTGGCTCGCGACGAGACCGGCTTCGAGCTGCCCGACCGCGCCGCGGCCCGCGACAAGGCCACGCGCATCATGTCGCGCATCGCCCGCGACTTCCTGCCCGACGTCGACCGCCAGGACTACGTGGCGGCGGTGCGCGACTCCAAGGGCGCCGTGCTGTTCCGCCTGCGCATGTCCCTCGTGATCGAAACCGGCGAGTAGCCGTCACGGAACCGTCAGGCGCCTCCGCTAGGGGGGCGCCGATGACCGCTCTCGAGAACCTGATCGGCGACGCCCGCCGGCGCCGCTCCTACAACCGCATGGTCCTGATCATCGTCACGACGATGGGCGCCGTGGGCGTCGCGGCCGGCCTGATGCGCTGAGGCGAGGAGTCGCGACGGCCGGTCCGGGGGCCTCAGTAGGCCTCCACCGGCCCCGTGACCTCCACGTCGACGTCGAAGTTGCGGAACTGCTTCGGCAATCCGCGGGCGGCGTCGGGATCCTCGACGAACACCTTCATGGTCCAGCGATCGCCGGTCCTGTTGACCCCGAGGCCGACGGCCCGGCCCGGGCGGCCGCGTGCGTATTGCGACACGAACTCGGCCTTCGCGGCCTGCGCGTCCGCCTGTGAGGCGAGCAGCTTCGCGCGGCGATCATCCATGACCGAATCCCTCAGGGGCCAGTATAGATATCAACATCCAACGCATTCAGAACCGACTGGATCGGGTTGGCAAAAGTGATGCCATGACCGTTCGGCCCACCCCGGGAAGTACCGGCAAAGAGGAGCCCCACCGCCTGCCCATCCTCCGTTAGGATGAGCGAGCCGCTGTCGCCCGCGCGGGAGAATGCGCCGTCTCGGCCCCCGATGGCAACCTGCCGGTCGAAGCGCATCAGCCGGATGCTGCCGCGATCGGGCATCTGGACGGTCACGTTTTCCACGTCGATCGCGATGACCGCCCCGTGCGTGCAGTCCGTCGTGCGGCCGACCTTCAGGACCGACAGGCCCGGCAGCAGCGGTGCCTCGATGCCGCCCGTCAGGGTGCAGACGTGCCGGCCGCCGTGATCGCTCACCTGCCCCGCCGCGCAGGCGGTTCCGTCGAGGACCGGCGCGAAGGCGCAGTCCAAAAGGTTGATGGCGCCGGCGCCGAACCCGATCGGCACGAAGCGGTCGAGCTGCGCGGCATGGTTCGCCGCGTGGTGCAGATGGCCGCCATCGGCGGCGCCGGGCTGAAGGATGATGTCCCCGCAGGCCCCCGCATTCGCGAGCGCGAGGACGTGGTTGTTCGACAGGATGCCGACTTGGCCGCCGGTCCGGCATCGCACGAAGCAGCCGAGGGTCCCGGCCGTCGTGAGGTGATGGCCGACCGAGCTGCCGATGCGCAGGGGACGGCACCGGGCACGCCCGCCCCGCGCCTTGATCCGGCCGGTGACGATCACCCGGACCTCGTTCGGCCCCACGATGTCGAGGGCGCGTTCCACGACCGGGTGATGGCGCAGCCGTGCCTGCTGCACGAACAGGCCCAGCGCGCGCTCGCCCTCTCCGTCCCCCACGATCCCGACCGCGATCAGGTCGCGGGGGTCGGGCTCCCCGGTCTGCCGGGCCGCCTCGATCGCATCGAAGGCCTCCGAACCCGGCAGGGCCATGAACAGGGGCGGCGCGTCATCGGCGAGGGCCACCATGGGGACTTCCCCGAAGCGGAAGGCGCGCAGGAACACCTCGGCCTTCGCATTCTCTGCCCCGTCCAAGTCCATGCCGCATCACCCCCGCGTCAACCCAGGCGGTTAAATCACCTTCAAGTTAACAAATGAAGGGTTGTTCCCGCGGATAACTACCTCAGGTGTGATTACAGCCTGCGTTGTGACCTTTCCTCGACAGTTGCGGCCCTCCGCCACGCCTGGATGGAGGGCCGCGGCCCTCAGGCGAACTTCACGAGCTTGATCGCCTCGTGGTCCTGCACGCCGCCGCCGACGCGCTTCGTGGTGTAGAACAGCACGTAGGGCTTGGCGGAGTAGGGGTCGCGCAGCACCCGGAGCCCCGTGCGGTCGACCACCAGGTAGCCGCGGCGGAAGTCGCCGAAGGCCACCGAGAGGGAGCCCGCGGCCGCGTCCGGCATCGCCTCGGCCTCGGTGACGGGGAAGCCCATCAGGGTCGCGGGCCGGTCGGCGGTGAGCGGCGGCTGCCAGAGGTAGTTGCCGTCCGCGTCCTTGAACTTGCGGATGGTGCTCTGCAGGCGCCGGTTCATCACGAAGCCGGCGTTCTGGCGGTAGGCGGCGCGCAGCCCGAAGACGAGGTCGTAGAGGAGGTCGCAGGGGCTCTGGGCCGGGAAGGCGCCGGCCGTCCCGGTGGCGACGAAGCCGATCTTGCCCGGCACCCAGGCGGCGTTCGCCACCGTGTCGTAGCTCAGGAAGCCCTTCGGGCGGCTCACGCCGTTGCCGGTCACGAAGGCTACGCCCTCCTGCTCGGCGAAGGCGGTCTCGACCTCGTCGGCGAGCCAGGCGTCGACGTCGACGACGGCGTCGTCGAGGAGCGTCTGCGTGGCGGCCGGCATGGCGTAGAGCTCCATCGCCGGGAAGGCGAGCTCGGACAGGGCCGGTCCCGCGGTCTCGGGGCGCGGGGCGGCCTCGGCCACCCAGCCGGCGACCGGCGCCCCCGTCGCCACCGCCCGCTTGTACTGGCCGCCCGAGATCGCCCGGACGCTCGCGAGCGCGCGGATCGGCGAGAGGGTGGCGAGGCGGCGCAGCACCTCGCGCTCGATGGTCTGGGGCACGAGGTAGCCGCCGTCGGGGCCGGAGCCAGCCTGCAGGGCCTTGGCCTCCAGGCCCTTGAGCCCGGCGCTCTCGCCGGCCCGCACGTAGAGGTCGAAGGCCGCCTTGTGCTCCGCGGCGAGCGGGTCGCGGGCGGGCTCCGGCCCGGCGAGCGGGGGCCGGGCGCGGTCGAGGGCGATGCGGTCGAGCCGCCCGCGCGCCGCGTCGAGGGCGGCGTCGATGCGGGCGAGCTTCTCCTCGGTCACCACGTCGGGGCCGAGCCGGCCCTCGATCTCGGCGAGGCGGCGGTCGTTCGTCGCCTTGAAGGCGTCGAAGGCGCGGCCGAACTCGTCGAGGGCGGCCTTCGCCTCGCCGGGAGCGCCGGCGGCCTTGTTCTCGAGGAGGAGCGTGTCGCGGGCGGTGTCAACGGTCATCGGGGCCTCTCGGGCTGGGACGGAAGGGGTGTGCGGAAGCGGCGCGCAGCGGACGGGGCGAGCCGGCGCGCCAGGGCGCGGAGCCCGGCCGCGAGGCCGTCCTCCGCATCGGCGTCGGGGCCGGCGTCCGGTCTCGCACCGGCGCGGGCGCCGGGCTGCAGCGGGAAGCTGACGAGGGAGATCTCCCAGAGGTCGACCGCCAGGAGGTGGCGCTGCCCGGCCCGGTCGGGGCGGGCGCTCAGGGTCCGGAAGCCGATCGAGAGCCCGTCGAGGCCGCCCCCGCGCATCAGCGCGTCGACCTCCCGGGCGCGCTGCACGGCGAGGTTGAGGCAGCCCTCGACGCGCAGGCCCCGCGCATCCTCGGCGAGGCCGATCCAGCGGCCGATCGGCTCGGCGGGGTCGTGCTGGAACAGCATCCGGACGCCGTGCGCCCCGCGCCGCCGCAGGGTCTCGGCGAAGGCCCCGCGGGCCACCACGTCGCGGCCGAGGTCGGGCACGCCGAAGAGGCTCGCGTAGCCGGTGAAGTGGCCGTCCATCAGGGGGCTCCCGGTTCGGGTGCGTAGCCGACCGCCTCGCGCTTCTCGGCGGGGCTCAGGAAATCCGCCGCGCCGACCCGCCGCCACAGGCTCTCGCGCTCGGGGGCGAGGGCCTCGATGGCGTCGAGGTCGGGCTCCAGGCTCGCGGGGCCGAAGGCGGGCTCCAGCCAGCGCGCCAGCGCGTCCGCCGTGCGGCGCACCAGCGGGATCACGGTCTGGCGGTAGAAGGCGCGGTTCGCCTCCGCGTAGTTCGCGTGGGTGTTGTCGCCGGGCAGGCCGAGGAGCAGCGGCGGCACCCCGAAGGCGAGGGCGATCTCGCGGGCGGCCGCCGCCTTGGCCTCCACGAAGTCCATGTCCCGCGGGGACAGGGCGAGGGGCTTCCAGTCGAGGCCGCCCTCCAGCAGGAGCGGGCGGCCCGCGTTGGCGGCGCCCTGGTAGCTCGCCTCGAGCTCGCCCTTGAGGCGGCCGAACTGCGCCTCGGTGAGCCCGGTCGTGCCGGCGAAGACCAGGGCGCCGGAGGGGCGCGCCGCGTTGTCGAGGAGCGCCTTGTTCCAGGCGCCCGCCGCGTTGTGCAGGTCGAGGGCCACCGCCGCGGCCTCCATCGGCGCCAGCCCGTAATGGTCGTCGCGGGGATGGAACAGGCGCAGGTGGAGGATCGGCGCCACGCCCTCGCCGCCCATGTCGTAGCGCAGGCGGCGCCCGCCGGCCTCGTAGACGTAGGCCGCGGGCCAGCCGTCCGGCCCCGGGACCACCCGCATCCGGTCGGGCCGGAGGGCCTGCAGCGCCCGCGGCACCCGGTCGAGGCAGATTGCCTCGACGTAGGCGTTGCCGGACACCATCAGGTGCCCGTAGAGGCCCTCCAGGAAGCCCGTCCCGCCCTCCCGGGGGTTCGGCCGCGCGAGCAGCGCGGCGAGCGGCCGGGCGGCCTCGGCGGTGGGCCCCGTGAGGGTCAGGGGCAGCGCGGCCGCGGCCTCGGCCACCATCCGCACGGCCCGGTGCACCACGGCGTTGCGCTCGAAGCCCTCGCGGGCGAGCGCCGCCCCGTCCCGGGCGGTCCAGACGGCGCGGCCCTCCCCGTAGAGGGCGAAGGCCGGCGGGGCGAGGGCGGCAGCCTTCGCGGCCGGCACGTAGCCGGCCGCCCGGGCGAGCCGGGCGATCAGGTGGGCCATGGGGGTCTCCGGAGGTGGGGCGTTCGCGGCGAGGCGGGGCCCGGCGCGCCGGGCGGGGCGGCCCGGGCCGCGCGGGGCGGGCCGCCGACCGGCCGCCACCAATCCGCACCCGCCGAACCGGCCCAGAGGGCGCTGGTCGGCCGGCAGGCGCGGACGGCCGGGTCAAGGATCCGGCGCCCCCGGCATCGCAAGCGGCGTACCGTGTGTCTTGTCGAGGTCTACAACCCGCGGATGCGCGGCTCGCGGCTGCCGAGGAGCAGGTGGGTGACCGCCCAGACCAGGGCGTCGAGGCGGTCCGGCGAGGCGCCGGCCGAGAGGCCGTCCGACCCGAAGTCGCAGAGCTCGTCCTCCAGGGCCGGGAAGGTGCCGGCGTGGCGCACGCGGCCCTGGCCGTAGAGCACCGAGACCGGCTCCGCCCGCAGGTACTTGCCCCGGGTGGCCCTGACCGCGGTGACGGGGACGGCCGGGTCGACCTCGGCGAGCACCGCCGCCGCCATCTCGCCGCCCTGGTTGGTCTCGACCACGAGGGCGTCCGCGGAGAGGCGGTGATAGAGGGCGAGGGCCGCCGAGGCCCAGGCCTGGGGGGCGGCGCGGGCGAGCGTCGCGTCGGCGAGCACGTAGGCGGTGCCCCCGAGGGCGCCGACCGCCACGATCCCGCAGGCATCCGCCCGCGCTCCCGAGGAGGCGGGCGGGTCCACCGCGACCACGATGCGGGCGAGCCCCGGCGGCGCGCCGTCGACCCGCGCGGCCTCCAGGGCGGCCCGGGTCCAGAGGGCGTCCGCCCGGTCCTCGATCAGCTCGCCGTCGAGCTCCTGCCGGCCGAGCCGCGTGCCGGCGTAGCGGCCGACCACCGCCTCCAGGAAGGCGGGGGCGAGGTTGCGGGCGTTGTCGGCGGTGCGCGCCCGGCTCACCACCGCCCGCGGGTCGGCGATCAGGCGGCGGATCAGCGGGATCGGCCGCGGCGTCGTGGTGACGAGGTTGCGCGGGTGCCGCCCGAGGCGGAGCCCGAACTGCAGCATGTCGTAGGCGGCCTCCGGCCGGCGCCACTTGGCGAGTTCGTCCGACCAGGCGGCGCCGAACTGGGGGCCGCGCAGGGAATCCGGCTCCTCCGCCGAGAAGGCCAGCGCCACCGCGCCGTTGCTCCACTCGACCCGCCGCCGGCTCGGCGACCAGTGCGGCCGGGCGCCCCGGCCGGGCAGGCCGAGGAGGCCGGAGGGCCCCTCGATCATCACGTCGCGCACGTCCGCGTAGGTCTCGCCCACCAGGGCGATGCGGCCCACGGCCTCCGTCGTGAAGGCGGGGTCCCCGAGGGCGAGCGCCCGCACCCACTCGGCCCCCGTGCGGGTCTTGCCGCAGCCGCGCCCGCCGATGACCGCCCAGGTGGTCCAGTCGGCGCGGGGGCAGGGGGGCAGCTGGTCGGCCCGCGCGAGATGCAGCCAGTCAGTCGCCAGCCCCGCGACGAGGCCCGGCGGCAGGCTCGCCAGGAAGTCCGGCAGGCGCCCGCTCGCCAGCGAACGCCGCATAGCGGTCCGCGATCGCCGCGCGCAGGGCCGGCAGGTCGGCCGGGTTCGCTCTAGGCTCGCGGGCATCTGGCTCGCGGGCATCTGGCTCGCGGGCATCTCCCCCGGCATCCGCGCCTCCCGCATCCATGGTCAGGTCGTCGAGGAGGCGCTTGAGGCCCCCGAGGTCGCGAAGCGCGCGTGCCGTGTCGAGCCCCGGCGGCGCCTCGGCGAGGCGGGCATCGCCCAGCGCCGCGTCGAACTGCGCGATCTGCTCGGCGACGAGCCGGCGCAGGCTCCTGCGCAGGCCGGCCGCGTCGATCTCGGGTGGGCACGGGGCTCGCCGGGCGGCGCGCCCGCGCGCGTCGGACAGGCTGCGCACCATCAGCGCGCGCCCCGCCGCCCGCGTCGGGCCCAGCACCTCGGCGAGGTCGCCTGGATCGACGGAGGGGTTCCGGTAGAGGCGGGCCAGGGCCGCCCGGCGCCGCGCCGTCAGCTCCCCTTCGACACTGCCCTTGCGGAGCCGCCAGCGGTGGGTCCGGTTCCAGGAGGAGATGACGCTGCGCGAGACGCCCGTCGTCCGCGCGATGGCGCGCACGCTGCGGCTCGTGTCGCGCATCAGCGCCGCGACCGCCGCAACCGTCTCGGGCGGGACGGGCTGGAAAGCTCCGCGCATCGCCAGGCCCCGCCGTCTCGTCACACTTCTTGAGCGTTCCTGTTTTGTACTCCAGGAGCGTCGCGCTGTCAACCACGAAAATCCTAAGACCGGCAAATCATCCCTTAACCCATGTTGTGCGCTCTTGCATTCCGGCACCCTGCCCGGACCGCTCGGAACGGGGTTCCGCCCGGCACGTTGACCGGCGCTTGCAATGCGCACATCAGCCTGGAGTGACGGGCGAATCGGGAGCACCATGGCCGCGGACACAGCCTCGAACGGATCGCATCCGGGCCGGGACGAAGTCGACGCCGCGTTCCGGCGCTTCTCCGACTTCGTGCCGCTGATGATGTGGCGTGCCGACCCGGCCGGGCAGGCCGTGCACCACAACGAGTGCTGGCTCGACTTCACCGGCCGCAGCGCCGCAGCGGAGATCGGCGAGGGCTGGCGCGAGGGGCTCCACCCGGACGACTTCGACCGCCACGCCGCCCTGGTCGCGGATGCCTTCGCGCGGCGCGAGCCGTTCACCGTCGAGTACCGCCTGCGCCGGCACGACGGGGCCTATCGCTGGCTCCTCGACACCGGGCGGCCCCTCACCGAGCAGGGCGTGTTCCACGGCTTTCTCGGCTCCTGCTTCGACATCACCGACCGCAAGCGGGCGGAGGAGCACATCGAGCGGGCGCTCGCCGAGAAGGAGACCCTGCTGGCTGAGGTGTATCACCGGGTCCGCAACAACCTCCAGGTGATGGTGAGCCTGATCGGGCTCTACGGCCGCGCCGCGCCGCAGCCCTGCCGCGGCAGCTTCGAGGCGCTGGGCCAGCGGGTGCGGGCGATCGCCCTGGTGCAGCAGCACCTGCACGAGGCCCCCCACATCGCCTCGATCGACCTGCGCGACTACCTGTTCCGCCTCGCCTCCGGCCTCGGCCAGCTGCGGCGGGCCGGGCGCATCAGCGTCCAGGTGGGGGGTGCGGGCAGCGCGCTCGTGGAGCCGCGCACCGCCAACGCGCTGGGCATGATCGTCGCCGAGATCGTGGCCGAGTGCCTCGACGCCACCCCCGAGAGCGTCTCCTGCGGCATCCGCGTCGACATCCAGGCCGCCCCGGGCTCGCCGGTGCGCCTCCGCGTGGTCTCCGAAGCCTCGGACGGGACCGACACCGACCGGCCCGACGTGCCCAAGCTCGGGCCCCGCCTCATCGCGGCCTACGCGGCCCAGGCCGAGATCGCGGCCTTCGGCACCGCCCGGGCCGACGACCCGCTGGAGCTGCAGCTTCCCGAGACGCGGACCGGCGCGGCCTGAGCCGGGGCCGCCGTGGCACCAGGGCTCCGGGCTCGGCTCGACGCCGGGCCACAGCCGCCCCGATTCACCCTCGCCGTCATTCCGGGGCCGCATAGCGGAGCCCGGAATCCAGAACCGCCGACGCCCCCTCGTCCTGCCACCTCGGCGGCTCTGGATCCCGGGCTCGCCTGCGGCGCCCCGGGATGACGTCGTGCATGTCATGAGGCGTCACGCTCGTCCTGTGCTCGTGCTTCGTTGGCCCGGGCTCGGAGCCCCGGCCGTGGCCCCGGACGCCCGGGCCGCCTATATGCCGGGGCGAGACGCGCCCCCGAACCGACCGAGCCCGCATGCTGCCCCCGATCGAGACCATCATCGAGAATTTCGAGTTCATCGACGACTGGGAGGAGCGCTACCGCTACGTGATCGAGCTCGGCCGCGCCCTGCCGCCGCCCACCGAGGCGCTGCACAGCGAGGCGAACCGGGTGCACGGCTGCGCCAGCCAGGTCTGGCTCGACATGGCGGTGGAGCGCGAGGGAGCCGAGCCGCGCCTGCGCCTGCAGGGGGACAGCGACGCCCACATCGTGCGCGGCCTCGTCGCGCTGATGATCGCGCTGTTCGACGGCAAGACCCCCCGCGAGGCCGCCGACACCGACGCCCTCGCGCTCTACAGCCGCCTCGGCCTCGCCGAGCACCTCACGCCCCAGCGCTCGAACGGCGTGCGCGCCATGGCGGACCGCATCCACCGCGACGCGGTGCGCCTCGCCGGCTGAGGCGCTGCGTCAGGCCCGCTCGCGCCACAGCCGCATCCGGGCCCGGTCCGGGCCGGTGGCGCTGCGCTCGAGGCCGTAATGCTCGGCGAGCCGCCCGAGGGCGATGCGGGCCACCACCTTGGCGGAGCGGGCCGGCCAGCGCCGCTCGGCCTCGATCCGCTCCAGGCCCTTGAGGTAGCCGCAGAGGTCGATCAGCAGGCCCGAGAGGTCGCTCCCCACCGCCGCCAGCGCCGCGCGCACCCGCTGCTGGGCGGCCACCGCCGCGTCGGTGGCCGCGGCCGGGTCGCGCGGGCCGGAGCCGTCGACCCGCACCGCCCCCCAGTCGATTCCCGTCCGGGGCATCATCTGCGCGAGGGTCATGTCCCGCCGCAGGCGCTCCCCCGCCTCGAACGAGGCCCCGTCGAGGAGGGGCGCCCCGTCGCGCCCCCGGCGCCGCGCCATCCAGGCGAGCGGGCTCTCGCTCGCGTCCCGCAGGGCCGGGCCGTCCGCGGCCGCCGCGCCCTCCGTCGCCACGAGGTCGAGGTGCTGGGCCAGGAACGCGCTCTCGCCCGCGGCGGCGGCCCGGCGCAGGTGCGCGCGGCCCGCCGGGGCGATGGTGATCCGCCCCCGGCCGCCGGCCTCGCGCTGGGCGAGGTCCGCGCGCAGGAGCTCGGCCCCGGCGGCCTCCGGGAAGCGCCCGCCCCCGACCGAGAGGCCGCTGCCGCCGGCCCGCAGGATCAGGGCACCGGGCTCGATCGGGTCCGCGAAGGCGTAGGCGCCCTCCGCCGCGAGCGCCGCCAGAAGCCGCCCCGCTGACCGCCCGAGGGGACGCGTACGCACCAATTTGTTCGTGTTTTGTTCCATCCGTGGGGCGCCCTTGGGGTTGCGCGAGACACCTGAGGTAACGGAAAATGATCCTAGAACAAGACTTGACGGCGTTATCCCCAGCGGAGCGTCACGCTGCGGGCGGCCGGGTCGGCGGGTGGCGCAGAACCTCGGCGATCTCGTCCTCGGACTTGCCGCGCACGGCGTAGCCCATGCGCTCGAAGCGCTCGACCAGCGCGTCGCTGTCGCTGGCCGAGCGGGCCGCCCAGGCGGCGAGCTCGGCGTTTGTGCCGTCGAGGTCGACCTCGGCGGGCGTCTCGGGGCCGGCGCCGCCGGCGGGGCTGTCGCTGCTCATGCTGACATGATGTCGCAGGCCGGAATCCCTGTCCAGCCGCCTCGGCCCGGGGCCCGTCACGATGCCGCGGGTTGCCGCGGCGGGCCCACGGCGTCACATGTCTGCGGCCTCGCGGGCCGGGCGGCGCCTCGCCCTCCGGCCCGTCCGTTCCCCACAGGATCCCGGCGATGACCCCCGACCGTTCCGCACCGTTCCCTCGCCTCGAAGCCCCAGTCGCGCCCCGCAGGCCGCACGCCTTCACGGTCCACGGCCGGACGATCAGCGACGACTACGCCTGGCTGAAGGCCGAGAACTGGCAGGCGGTGCTGAAGGACCCCGCCGCGCTGCCGGCGGACATCGCGGCCCACCTCGCCGCCGAGAACGCCCACGCGGAGGCCGCGCTCGCGGACACGGCGGAGCTGCGCCGGACGCTCGTCGCCGAGATGCGCGGCCGGATCCGGGAGGACGACAGCAGCGTGCCGGAGCCCGACGGCCCCTTCGCCTACTACACCCGCCACCGCGACGGCGGGCAGCACCCCCTCGTCTGCCGCCGGCCCCGCACCGTGCTGGCGCTGACGGGCGAGCCGAGCCCGGAGGAGGGCGAGGCGATCCTGCTCGACGGGGACCGGGAGGGCGCCGGCCAGCCGTTCTTCGAGCTCGCCGCGGCGGTCCACTCGGACGACCACGCCCGCCTCGCCTGGAGCGCGGACGGCAAGGGCTCCGAGCTCTACACGATCCGGGTGCGCGACCTCGCCACCGGCACGGACCTCGACGACCGGGTGGAGGCGACCTCGGGCGCGGCGGTGTGGTCGGGCGACGGGCAGAGCTTCTACTACGTGGCGGTGGACGCGAACCACCGCCCGGCCCGGGTCATGCGCCACCGCGTCGGCACCCCGCAGGACGCGGACGTCGCGATCTACGAGGAGCCCGATTCCGGATTCTTCGTCCACATCGGCAAGACCCAGTCCGGCGCCGACCTCGCGGTCACGGCCTCCGACCACGAGACCTCGGAGGTCCACCTCCTCGACCGCCACGCAGCGGACCCGGTCCTCACGGTCGTGCAGCCGCGCGAACCGCTGCTGATCTACTCGGTGGAGAGCTGGGGCGAGCACCTCTTCATCCTGACGAACGCCGACGGCGCCGAGGACTTCAAGATCGTCACGGCGCGCCGCGCGGCGCCGGGGCGCGCCCACTGGCAGGACGTCGTCCCGCACCGGCCGGGGGTGATGATCCGCCACCAGCACGTGCTGGGGAACCACCTCGTGCGCCTCGAGATCGAGAACGCGCGCCCCCGCATCATCGTGCGCGACATGGCGGGCGAGGAGCACGCGGTGGCCTTCGCGGAGGAGGCCTACTCCCTCGGCCTGCAGCCCGGCCACGAGTTCGAGACGGCGGTGATCCGCTTCACCTACTCCTCGATGACGACGCCTGCCGAGACCTACGATTACGACTGCGTCACCCGCGCCCGGCAGCTGCGCAAGCGCCAGACCGTGCCGAGCGGGCACGACCCGGCGGCTTACGTGACGCGGCGCCTGTTCGCCATGGCCCCGGACGGGGCGCAGGTGCCGATCTCGCTCCTGCACCGGCGCGACAGTCCCCTCGACGGCAGCGCGCCGCTCCTCCTCTACGGCTACGGCTCCTACGGCACGCTGATGCCGGCGGCCTTCCGGACGAACCTGCTCAGCCTCGTGGATCGGGGCTTCGTCTACGCCATCGCCCACGTCCGGGGCGGCACCGAGAAGGGCTGGGGTTGGTACCTCGACGGCAAGCGCGACCGGAAGACCAACACCTTCACGGACTTCATCGCCTGCGGGCGGGCGCTGATCGAGGCGGGCTACACCGCGCCGGGGCGGATCGTGGCGCACGGCGGCAGCGCGGGTGGGATGCTGATGGGGGCGGTGGCCAACATGGCGTCCGAGCTCTTCGCCGGTATCGTCGCCGACGTGCCCTTCGTGGACGTGCTCAACACCATGCTGGACGGCGACCTGCCGCTCACGCCCCCCGAATGGCCCGAATGGGGCAACCCCGGCGCGGACCCCGCCGCCTTCGAGACGATCCTGTCCTACTCGCCCTACGACAACGTCGGCGCCCACGCCTACCCGGCGATCCTGGCGCTCGGCGGCCTCACCGACCCGCGGGTGACCTATTGGGAGCCGGCAAAATGGGTGGCGCGCCTGCGCGCCACCATGACGGGCGGCGGCCCGGTGCTCCTGCGCGTCAACATGGAGGCCGGCCACGGCGGCGCCGCCGGCCGGTTCGACCGCCTGGAGGAAGTCGGCCTGATCTACGCCTTCGCGCTGACGGCGGTGGGCCGGGCCTGAGGCCGTTCAGGGCGCGCTCCTTCGCGCGTCGGGCGCGGTGAGCAGGCGCGGGCTCACGGCTGCGCCGAGGGCGGGCGGATGTCGAGGGGAGGGTCGGCAGCGTCCGGTGCGCGGGCGCGGGCGGCATCCTCGGCCCGCTGGCGGGCCTGGCGGGCGGCCTCCTCGGCGGCCTTCTCCGCCGCGGCCCGGTCGGCGGCGGCCTTGAGGGCGGCGGCACGGGCCCGGTCCATCTCGACGCGGGCGCGGCGGCGCTGGCGCTCCGCCTGGTCGGCCTCGATGAGCTCGATCTTCTCCAGTTCCCGCTGCAGCACGACGGCCGAGAGGCCGTTCGTGAGCGCGCCGACGTCGAGGCTGCGCTCGGGCGCCGCGAGGGAGCCCGTGAGCCCGAGCTGGATCGCGGGCGCCGCCCCCGTCCAGGCCTTCGGGACCGCGCCGCCGGTCAGCGTGCCGCGGGCATCGAGCCGGCCGCTGCGCAGGTCGAGCCCGACGCTGCCGACCCAGCGGGCGGTGCCGAGGTCGAGGTCGAGGGGACCGGCCCGGAGCTGGCCGCCGATGATCGTCGCGGGCGTCGCGACGGCGCCCCGCGCCTGGGCCGCGCCCTTGCCGAGCTCGTCCGCCACGAAGCCCTGCAGGCGGCCCTCCCGCAGCGGGTCCTCGTCGTCGAGGGCGCGAGCGAGGGCCCGCCCCAGGGCGCCCGGATCGACCCCTGGCACCGAGAGGTCGGCGAGGCGGATCTCGCCCGTGCCGGCGAGGTTCGCGACGAGCGCGGCCGCGCTGTCGCCCGTCGCGCTGAAGCGGAAGCCGGCCCCGAGGCGCCCGCTCAGCGGCCCCCCCGTGAGCGCGGCGAGGGCCGCGTCCTCGATCGCGGCCTCGCCGGAGACCGCCGCGGCCCCGCCCCGGCGGGCGAGGGACACGGAGGCCGTCAGGCGCCCTTCGGCGAGGCGGGCCGAAAGGTCGCGCAGGGCGAGCGTCCCGCTCTCGGCAGCGAGGCGGAAGGCCGCGCCGGTCGCCACCAGGCCCCGGCCGAGGTCGAGGCGGGCCACGCGCAGGTCGAGGCTCGCCGGCGCCGACAGGGTGGGCGCCGCCGCGAAGCGGGCGCTCGGCCAGCCCCCCGGGGCCTCCGGCCCGGGCGCCGACGGCGCCACGAGGCTCGCGGCCAGGAGCGGCAGGGACAGGCGGGGCAGCGTCGCGGAGCCGGACAGCGCCCCGTCCGGTGCCCGCACCAGGGCGGCCGTCACCGTATCGGCGCCGAGCCGGCCCGAGACGTCGGCGCGGGCGTCCTCGCCCGCCCGCGACAGGGCGAGGCTGAGGTCGGCCGGCCAGGGGCCGGCGCCCGGGCTCGCCCCGGCGGCGAGGCGCAGGAAGGGCGTGAGGTCGCCCGTCGCGAGCCGGAGGGTGCCGCCGGCGGGCGGCCCCGGCTCGGCCCCGAGGCGGATCGGCTCCGGCGTCGCGACCGTGAGGCCCGCGATCGTGCCGCCGACCTGCAGGGCGAGGCCGGTCGCGGCGGCGGGGGCGTTTCCCGGCGCCGGGCGGCTCCCCTGGATGCGCAGGGACGCGGGCTGCTGCAGCCCGGGGATGTCGGCGCGCTCGAACCAGATGCCCGCCCGCGCCGTCGCGAGGGAGACGTCGACCTGCTCGGCCTGACCGGCGCGGGTGAGGAGCGACAGGTCGAGGGGGCCGCCGGCGGCGCTGCCCTTGGCGGTGATCCGCAGCGCGTCGCGCTGGCCGGCCTCCCGCTCCACGGTCACGGCGAGGTCGAGGGCTCCGGCGCGCAGGAAGCCGGGCACGAGGCGGGCCTCCGGAATGAAGGCGCGGTCGAGGAGCGCTGCGAGCGGCGCCGCCACCGGCGCCGTCACCCGCCCGCTGATCCGGCCCGAGCCGTCCGGCGCGATCGCCCCGGCGAGGCGCGCGTTGGCGCCCGCGAGGTCGGTGACGTCGAGGCTGTCGACCCGCAGGCCCGCCCCGTCGGACTCGATGCGCGCCGCGATGCGCCCGGCCGCCGACCCGGCCGGCCCGTAGCGGACGTCCCGCGCCTCGATGGTCAGGCCGAGGTCGCGCCCGTGCAGCCCCGCGAGCGCTCCCCCGAAGGCGGGCAGCTCCGCCACGTCGAGGCCGTTCGCGCGGATCTGCGCGTCGATGCGCCCGCGGCCGCCGGCCTCGGCCTCCGCGTAGCGGGCGTTGCCGGTGATCTGCGCGCCGCCGAGGGCCAGCCGCAGATTGCGCAGCGAGTAGTCCGGCGCGGCCGCCGAGAGGTCGGCGCTGGCCTCCACGGGGCGCCCGTCGAGGGCCGCCACCGCCGGGCCGTCGAGGCCGAGCCGGCGCAGGTAGCGGCCGAAGCCGTCGGAGACCGGCGCCGCGAGGGAGACGGTCCCGGTGAAGCGGGGATGCGGGGCGAGGTCGACCTCGCCCCGCGCCGCCAGCGTCGCCGCTCCCGGCGCGGTGGCGCGGGCGCGCCGCACCAGCACGCCGCCGGTCCGGTCGACGGTGCCGGCCACCGCGATGTCCTGCCACTCGTCGAGGCCGAGGGCGGCGCTCTCCACCGCGACGTCGAGGTCGACCATCATCGGCAGGCCGGCCCGGGTCCGCGGCAGGCCGCGGGCCACGAGGTCGCGCCCGGCCTGCGAGACCAGGAAGGCGTCGAGGTCGAGCCGGCGCGCCTGCAGGGCGAGCGCGGCCCGGCCCTCGCGCAGGTCGATCCGGCCGGTGCCGGCGAGCCGCAGCGCCGGGCCGCCCGGGTTGACCTCGGCATTCACGGCGGTGAAGCGCACCATCGGACCGCTGGCCGAGAAGCTGCCGGACAGCGAGAACGGCAGGTAGGCCCCCGGCTCCTGCGTGGGCGGCCCCACCACGAGGCGCGCCGTGCCCTCGGCCTCCGGCAGGTAGGCGCGGGTTCCGGGCGCAGGGCTCTCGGGATCCCGGGCGGCCAGCCGCAGGCGCATGTCCGCCTCGAAGCGCGGCCGGGTCTCGCCGCCGCCCGAGATCTTGAGGGGCACGCTGCCGTCCGGCGCCGCCTCGCCGGTGACCGCGCGGAACGGGACGCCGCCGCTCGCGCCCTCGATCCGCCACGGCCCGGCGAGGGCCGGCGCCTGGACGGCGAGGTTCTCGGCCGCGAGCTGGTCGGTGCGGCCCGTGGCGGGCACGGTCGTGGTGAGGAGGAACTGCTGGACGTGCAGCCCGTCGATGGCGAGGTCGCGGCCGGCGAGGTTCTCGGACAGGCCCGGCGGCAGCACCAGGGCCTGCGCGTCGGTGATCGGCAGCCGCAATTCGGCGCGGCCGATCCGGGTTTCGGTGAAGCGGATCTCGCCCTTCAGCAGCGGCGCGAGCGCCACCTCGGCCTTGGCGAACCGGATGTCGAGGCCGGCCTCCCCCGTCTCCCCGCCGATCCGCAGCCGGTCGAGGCGCAGGCGCGGCGAGGGCAGCAGGCGGACCCCGATGCGGCCCTCGCTGCGCGCGGCGAGCCCCAGCGACTGGCCAATCGCCCGGTCGACGAGGGCCCGGTGGGCCGTCCAGTCGATGAACGGCGGCACCGCGAGGGCCGCCACGAGGACGAGGATGACGGCGCCCGCGAGCGCGGTCAGGAGGTCACGCACCGTGTTCGTTCCGCTTCCACCCCGGGACGAGGCCCGGGCCCGGCGGGCATATCACAGCGACGCTTCCCCCGTCCGCGCCCGGAATGCCACGCCGCCGACGCACGCTGCGCAAGGCCGGCCCGGTTCAGGCAGCCTCATCGCACCGCCGGAGCAGGTCCAGCCCTATGCGTCTCAATAGCCTGCCGATAGCGATCAATCCGCCCGACCGCCGCTCGAGTTCCCGGTGGATGTTCGACTGCCTCCAGACCGTTGCTTTAGCAACTATTTACGCACGGGCACGTTCTCGATCGTCGGGAGGGGACAGGATGTGCAGAGGACCGTTTCGCGGGCGCGTCGCATACATATCCTGGACGGTGATGCGAACGGCGGCGGTCACAGGGCGGGCACCGGCCGAACCGGCAAGACGGAATTTCCGGCCCACTGGGACGATGATAGGATCATCCGCGAAATCGAGAGCATTGCCAACGATCCGGCCCTGTCGCCCCACCTTCAGGCCAACGGGCGCAACCGGTTCACCGGAACGCGGGACGGGGTCGAGATCGAGGTGATCGTGGATCGGGACGATACGTCGATCGTGACCGGGTATCCGACCAACACGCCTGCGAACCCCTGAGGGCGCGTCGCCATGTTCGACACAGAGACCGACCTCCAGGTCAGGACCCTATCGGAGACCCTGGCGCGCCGCCTCAACGAGACTTGGCCGGATGAGCGCCTTCGCGATGCCAATCACAATCTGCAGTTTGGCCAGTACGGCGAGTTTCTGTCCAACGTCTGCGCGGCCCATCTCAGGAAGGACATCGAACTCGACGCAACCGACCGCGAGCGGGTGGAGACGCTCATCCGGCTGATGAACATGCAACAGGACATCGACGACCTGCGCGCGTTCATCGCGGCGCACCCGGACACGGCGGGCGGACGCCCGGCGAAGCGCCGGGCCTGAGCGAAGGCACAGGCTGCGCTCGATCTCAGGCCGGGGCGCTTCGCCGGCTGATCATCTGATCCTCAGCGGTGCGGCACGCCGATCGGCGGGGCCTGGACGGGGGCCGGGCGGTTCTGGATCGCCTGCTGGTTCTCCATCCGGAGCTGATTCGTGGAGGAGGTCTGGTTCTGCTGGAGCGAGCGGATCTCGCCCTGGCGGGCGAGGGAATCGTTGGCGGAGTTCGACTGCGACAGCCCGCTCTGGGCGAGGGCGGGTGCGGCCGTCAGGATGGCGAGTGCCGCCAGGGCAAGCGTGCGGGTGTGGTGAGAGGGCATGGCGAACCTCGTGTCGTCGCGATGGGGTTTCGGATCTCGTGCGAGACGACGCGGCGACGCGCGCGCGGGTTCCGCTCCCGCGCGATTGCGCCGCGCGCGGGCCTCGACGCCGTTCGCGTTTTGGTCCAGTGAGGGCGCATGCAGAACCCCCACGACGCCGGCTCCGGCGAGCGCCCGGGCTCCACCTCCATCGCGGCCCGCGCCCTGGCGGGCCTCCGGCCCGAGGCCGCCGCCTACCTGGAGGGCCTCAACCCCGAGCAGCGCCGCGCCGTCGAGACGACGGAGGGGCCCGTGCTGGTGCTCGCGGGCGCCGGCACCGGCAAGACCCGGGTTCTGACGACGCGCATCGCCCACATCATCGCCACCGGGAAGGCCCGCCCCTTCGACATCCTCGCCGTCACCTTCACCAACAAGGCGGCGCGGGAGATGAAGCACCGGATCGGCGCCCTGATCGGCCCGGCCGGGGAGGGCATGCCCTGGCTCGGCACCTTCCACGCCATCGGCACCAAGATCCTGCGCCGGCACGCCGAGCTCGTGGGGCTGAAGTCCGATTTCACGATCCTCGGCACCGACGACCAGCTGCGGCTGATGAAGCAGGTCATCGCCGACCAGAACGTGGACGAGAAGCGCTGGCCGGCCCGCGCGCTCAGCCACGCCATCGACGGCTGGAAGAACCGCGGCCTCGGCCCCGAGCAGGTGCCGGCCGGCGAGGCCGGCGCCTTCGCGTTCGGCAAGGGCGGCGCCCTCTACACCGCCTATCAGGCCCGCCTCGCAACGCTCAACGCCGTCGATTTCGGCGACCTCCTGCTCCTCTGCCTCAAGCTGTGGCGCGAGAACCCGGACGTGCTGGCGAACTACCAGTCCCGCTTCCGCTACATCCTCGTGGACGAGTACCAGGACACCAACGTCGCCCAGTACCTCTGGCTGCGCCTGCTGGCGCAGGGCCACCGCAACGTCGCCTGCGTGGGCGACGACGACCAGTCGATCTACGGCTGGCGCGGCGCGGAGGTCGACAACATCCTGCGCTTCGAGCACGACTTCCCGGGCGCCGTCGTGGTGCGGCTGGAGCGCAACTACCGCTCCACGGGCCACATCCTGGCCGCCGCCTCCGGGCTCATCGCGAAGAACGAGGGCCGCCTCGGCAAGACCCTGCGCACCGAGGACGAGCCGGGCGAGCGCGTCACGGTCTCGGGCGCCTGGGATTCCGAGGAGGAGGCGCGGCTCCTGGCCGAGTCGATCGAATCGCTCCAGGCGAAGAAGCACGCCCTCTCCGAGATCGCCGTGCTGGTGCGGATCTCCGCGCAGATGCGCGAGATCGAGGACCGCTTCGTCCAGCTCGGCCTGCCCTACCGGGTGATCGGCGGCCCGCGCTTCTACGAGCGGGCCGAGATTCGCGACGCGCTGGCCTACCTGCGCATCACCGCGAACCCCGCCGACGACCTCGCCTTCGAGCGCATCGTCAACACCCCAAAGCGCGGCCTCGGCGACGCGACGCTGCAGCAGCTCCACACCTTCGCCCGCGCCGAGCGCATCCCCCTGCTGCTGGCCGCCCGCCGCCTCGTCGAGACTGACGAGCTGAAGCCCCGCGTGCGCTCGACGCTGCGCGCCCTCGTGGAGAGTTTTTCGCGTTGGGCCAAGGCGGTGGAGAGCCTGCCCCACCCGGAGGTCGCCCAGACCATCCTGGAGGAATCCGGCTACACCGAGATGTGGCAGAAGGACCGCTCGGCGGACGCGGCGGGGCGGCTCGAGAACCTCAAGGAGTTCGTCCGCTCCATGGAGGAGTTCCCCGATCTCGCGGGCTTCCTGGAGCACGTCTCCCTCGTCATGGAGGCGAGCGAGGCGGAAGGGGCCGAGCGCGTCAGCCTGATGACGCTGCACGCCGCCAAGGGGCTCGAATTCGACACGGTGTTCCTGCCGGGCTGGGAGGACGGACTCTTCCCCAACCAGCGGGCGCTCGACGAGAGCGGCCGGGCGGGGCTGGAGGAGGAGCGGCGCCTCGCCCATGTCGGCCTCACCCGCGCCCGCAAGCGCGCCAAGCTGTCCTTCGCGGTCAACCGGCGCATCCACGGGCTGTGGTCCTCGACCATCCCCTCCCGCTTCATCGACGAGTTGCCCGAGGCCAGCGTCGACGTGGTGGAGGCGCCGGCCCACTTCTCGGCCGGCGCCTCGCGCTTCGACCGGAACCCGACGCCCTTCGGCTCGTCCTACGCCACCCCCGGCTGGCAGCGCGCGCAGGCCAACACCAGCCGCTCCGAGGGCTTCGGCGAGCGCCGCTTCGGCGGAGCGCCGGGCGGCCGGGCCGGCGGCCCGCGCCAGATCGAGGGCGAGCTGATCGCCAAGTCCACGGGGACGCCCTCCGCCTTCTCGGGCGGGATGCGGGTCTTCCACACCAAGTTCGGGCCCGGCACCGTGGCGGGGGTCGACGGCAACAAGCTCACCGTTGACTTCGACAAGGCCGGCCGCAAGATGGTCCTCGACAGCTTCGTCGAGCAGGCGTGAGCTGTCCCGCCGGCCAAGCCCGGACTTCGGGGGCGGCAAGGCCGGCCGGCATCGCCCGCCCGGGCGAGACAGGATCGAGGTCGTGCCGGATGCGCCGTCATCCCGTGTACCCCGCCATCTGCCCCCGGCGTCGTTCCGGCGCCTGACCCCGATCCGCCCCAGCCCCCTGTCACCGCCCTGCAACGCTGCCCGCGTATCCCGTCGCGCAACCCGCGCGCCGGCGCGCGGCTGGTGCGGCGGTTGCATCTCCTCCACCGGCCTCGCGGGGGCGCGCTCGTCGCTCTCCACAGGCAATGCACGTCGGCGTGGAACCGACACGTCGACGCGTCATTAAATTGTGTAGTCTCGGAGAGGTCGGATCGCGAATAGAGCCCTTAAATAGAGCGTAGTGCTAAGTCAGGTTGGCAAGTCCAGTTGGAGTGTTGATCGATGAAAAGACGACGCGCGCGACTTGAGCTGGTGGAAGACCGCACGGTCCGGATGCACCGGACCCGCTTCGACGAGGAGCGAAACCCGAGCCCCATCCAACCCCTCACCGAACGCCAGGGCGAATACCTCGAAGCGCTCGGCAGCAGCGCTCAGGTCATCGTTCTCGGGCCAGCCGGAACCGGCAAGACCTTCATCGCCGGCACCCGCGCCGCCGACCAGCTCCGCCAGCGTCGCATCGCCAAGGTCGTGATCACCCGCCCCAACGTGCCCTCGGGGCGCTCCCTCGGGTTCTTCCCCGGCACCCTCGAGGAAAAGATCGCGCCCTGGGTCGCCCCCCTCACGGAGGCCATGAAGGAGCGGATGGGCCAGGCGGCCTTCGAGATCGCGGTGAAGGCCGGCGACATCGAGATCGTGCCCTTCGAGGTGATGCGCGGGCGCACCTTCAAGAACTGCCTCGTGATCCTCGACGAGGCGCAGAACACCACCACGGCCGAGATCAAGATGTTCCTCACCCGCATCGGCGACGATTGCCAGGTGATCATCAACGGCGACGTCTCGCAGACGGACCTGCGCGAGACCTCGGGCCTGCGCACCGTCATCCACCTCGTGAAGAGCCGGATGATGCCGATCCCGGTGGTGGAGTTCACCCGCGACGACATCGTGCGCTCGGGCATCTGCGCGGAGTGGGTGAAGGCGTTCGAGGAAACCAATCTCTGAGTTGAGGGTTGTTCGGTGCGAAACCCCCTGGGGTTTCGCACCGGCATGGACGAAGCGTCTCTTCGGACCTCCGGAGCGACGGCCGTGCCCGCCCAACACATGGAGTCTGCTTCGTGAGGAAACTGTCCTTCGCCATCGCCGTCCTCGCCAGCCTCGGCGGCGCGAGCCTCGCCACGTCCGCCTCGGCCGCGCCCGGCGCGCCGATGGGCGTCACCGCCCCGGACACGGTCACCCACGTGCAGATGAACCGCATGGAGCGTCGCATGATGCACCGGCGGATGGAGCGCCGCATGATGCGCCGTCACATGGAGCGCCGCATGATGCGTCGTCACATGGAGCGGCGGATGATGCGCCGCATGTGACGGTTCGCTCCCTGGTGCGATCGGCGGGGTCCTTCGGGGCCCCGTTTTCGTTTTCGGGCCCCCTCGGCCGGACGGTCCGGCGCGGGCGTCGCGCTGAGGCGGGGAGGGCGCGGAGATTCTGCAGCCGGTCTGGATTCGTGCCTGGTTTCGAAGGCCGGGGTCCCGCGCGTCCGACCTCTCCCGACAGGGGAGCCGCAGCCGCGCGAGGCGCCCCCTCAGTTCCTGGCTGTGGCGGCCTTCTCGGGGGCTTTTTCGGCGGCCTTGCCGGCGTCCTTGCCCGCCTCCTTGCGAGGCGCGGCGTGCGCCGTGTGCACCGGCTTGGCGGCCTTCGGTGGGTTGATGGCGGCGGTCGTCGCCTCGGCGGGGGCGGTCGGCGGCTCCGCGGGCTTCTCGGCTTGCGTCTCCGACGGCTTGGCGAACAGCTTGCCGAACACCCGGCTGTAGGCGCTCGGGTCGCCGTCCGCATCGGCGACCGCGATACGCGCGGGCTTCTGCGCCTCGGCGGTCTCCGGCGCCTTTGCGGCCTCCGGCGTTTTCGCGGCCAGCATCACCGGCGCGCCCGTGGGGCCGACCTTGCGGGTGTCCTTGTGGGCGAGCGCCGCGGCCGCGGCCTTGGTCGGGCCCGGCGCATCGGCCGCGGCGAGCACCACCTGGCGGCCCTTGGCGTCCACCTCGAACTCCCGCGGGCCCGCCGCGAGGCTCTCGGGGCGGCTGACGTCGCCGAGCGTGTGCCGGGCGTAGTCCTTGGGGGCGTAGGCGAGCTCCGGTTCCGCCGGGGCGCCGAGGTTGGCGAAGGCGCTCTGCGGCGGCTGGGGCCGGAAGACCGGGTTCTGCCCGCCGTCCTCGTAGACGACGCGGGTCGGCGCCGTGCCCTTGGCGACCAGCGCCGCGATCTCCTGGTCGTCGCGCTGGCGCTTCTCGGCCACCAGGGTCTCGACCTTCGGGCTGCAGGAGCCGGCCGCCGCGTCGGCGCCGCCGAACACGTAGCGGGTGCCGCACAGGCCGACCCGCGGCTCCTCGCGCAGGGCCTCGAAGTAGTCCGACCCTTCCTTGAGGTTACGCCAGAACGGAGCGTTCGGGTCGTTGCGGAACTTGGCCAGGTTCGTGGCCGTCATCCGGAACGGGTAGGACTGGAACTGGAAGGCGCGCTGCCCACCCGCGAAGGCCTCGCGCGCGATGGCGTAGATCTCGGAGATCGACTCGTCCGTCATGGCGAAGCACCCGGCCGAGGAGCAGGTGCCGTGGACCATGATGTAGTTGCCCGTGCGGCCGTTCGCCCGGTCGAAGGCGTTCGGATAGCCGGTGTCGAACGAGAGGTAGTAGGACGAGTTCGGGTTCATCTGGCCCGGGGTGATCGTGTAGAACCCCTCCGGGGCCTGCCGGTCACCCTGCTTCGTCTTCGGCCCGAGCTGGCCCGACCAGCGGCAGATCGGGAAGGTCTTGAGGAGCGCGTACTGGCCGGAGGCGCCGCGCTTCCAGACCTCCATCTCCGCTTCCTTCTTGTAGGCGCGGATAAGGATGGGATCGCCCTGCGACATCCCCTTGGTCTGCATCAGGGACAGAGTCTTGGCCGGGACCGGCGTCAGGTGCCGGGTGGAGCTGCCGCCCCAGGAGGTGCCGTCCTGGCAGGCACCGAGGGTGAGAGACAGCGCGAGGAGACTCGCCGCCGCGAACGGACGCACAGCCAGACGCACAGCCATGGGGGGACCCCGTCTTCGAACTCAACCGCGCGCGGGCTTGTCGGACCCCGTCGCACGTCACTCCCCAAACCTGTAGCGTCGTTAAACTTACCTCCGCCTTACCGCAATGACATGGAAGACACGCGCGTCCGCGCTGTGAACAGCGTGCGTCGGCCGTGATTCCGCCGCGATGGTGCGCGCCGCGGCGTGCGGCCCGGGCGGGACGTTCCGAGCCGGCAGCGCCCGCCTCAGAGCTTGCGGCCGATCTCCAGGAACTTGGCGGCGCGACGGTCCCGGATCTCGGCCGGGGACAGGCCGTCGAACTCGGCGAGCGCCCCGGCGATGGCCGTGCCGGCGGCCTCGATCGCCGCGCCGCGGTCCCGGTGCGCGCCGCCCGTGGCCTCCGGCACGATGGCGTCGATGATGCCGAGGCGCAGCAGGTCCTGGGCGGTGATCTTCATGGCGGTGGCGGCGTCGTGGGCGCGGCCCTGGTCGCGCCACAGGATGGAGGCCGCGCCCTCGGGCGAGATCACCCCGTAGATCGCGTGCTCCAGCATCAGCACGCGGTTGGCGGTGGCGATGGCGATGGCCCCGCCCGAGCCGCCCTCGCCGATGACGAGGGCGATGTTGGGCACGCCGAGGGCGAGGCAGGCCTCCGTCGAGCGGGCGATGGCCTCGGCCTGGCCGCGCTCCTCCGCCTCGATGCCCGGGAAGGCGCCGGCGGTGTCGACGAAGGCGAGGACGGGCAGGCCGAAGCGGTCGGCGAGCTCCATCAGGCGCACCGCCTTCCGGTAGCCCTCGGGGCGGGCCATCCCGAAATTGTGGCGCAGGCGCGTCTCGGTGGTGGAGCCCTTCTCCTGCCCGAGCACGCAGACCGGCCGGCCGCGGAAGCGCCCGAAGCCGCCGACGATCGCGGCGTCCTCGCCGAAGCTGCGGTCGCCCGCGAGCGGCGTGAACTCGCCGATGAGCCCCGCGCAGTAATCCACGAAGTGCGGGCGCTGCGGGTGGCGGGCGACCTGCGTCTTCTGCCAGGGGGTCAGGTTGGCGTAGATCTCGGCCAGCGCCTGCGCGGCCTTCGTCTCGAGCCGGCCGACCTCCTCGCTGATCGAGACGGCCCCGTCGCGCGCGCCGAGCGCCCGCAATTCCTCGACCTTGGCCTCGAGCTCCGCCACGGGCTTCTCGAAGTCGAGATAGGAGCGCATCACGGCCGCGGGGCCCTGTGCGGCCCCTCGGGCCGCACCTTGCGTCGATCCCTGCATCCTCGGGTCCATCCTCAGCGCCCGGTCAGGCCGGGGCGCGGGCGCGAGGTGTTGGCGATGCCGGCACGGGTGTCAACCGCCGCGTCCCTGTCGCACGCGGGCGGGCCCCGCGGCGTCGACTTCCGGCCGCCCATCGGGCAGGTGTGGGGCCCGAGCCCCGCGCGCCGCCGATCACCCGCGGCGCGCCCCGTTCCCTCGCCCCGCGGCGCCCCCCGCGCCGCCTGAGCCGGAGACCAGCATGACCCTGAAATCCAAGGCCGCGATCGTCACGGGCTCAACAAGCGGGATCGGCCTCGCCATCGCCCGGGCCTTCGCCCGCGAGGGGGCCGACGTCGTCCTCAACGGCTTCGGCGAGCCCGCGGCGATCGAGGCGGCGCGCGCCGGCATCGAATCGGAGTTCGGCGTGACGGCCCTGCACTCGCCCGCCGACATGACGAAGCCCGATGAGATCGCCGAGATGGTCCGGCTCGCGGAAGAGCGCTTCGGGCGCGCCGACATCCTCGTGAACAATGCCGGGATCCAGTTCGTGTCCCCGGTCGAGGAGTTCCCGCCCGAGAAGTGGGAACAGATCATCGCGATCAACCTGTCCTCGGCCTTCTACGCCATGCGGGCGGTGATTCCCGGAATGAAGGCGCGGGGCTGGGGGCGCATCATCAACACGGCGTCGGCCCACTCCCTGGTGGCCTCGCCCTACAAGTCGGCCTACGTCGCGGCCAAGCACGGCATCGCCGGCCTGACGAAGAGCGCGGCCCTGGAGCTCGCGCCGCACGGCGTCACGGTCAACTGCATCTCGCCGGGCTACGTCTGGACGCCCCTCGTCGAGGCGCAGATCCCCGACACCATGAAGGCCCGCGGCCTTTCGAAGGAGCAGGTGATCGAGGACGTGCTCCTGAAGGCCCAGCCCACCAAGGCGTTCGTCACGGTGGACCAGGTGGCCGCCCTCGCGGTGTTCCTGTGCTCGGACGCGGCGAGCCAGATGACCGGCTCCAACCTCTCCATGGACGGCGGCTGGACGGCGCAGTAGCCCGCCCCCGCAACCGGAGGGCGCGGGGGCGGGCGTCGCCCTCAGCGGCGCCCGTGCAGGAGCAGGGCGAGGCCGTAGCCGACCGCGCCCGCGATCAGGAGCGCGACCAGGGGGTTCTCCTCGACGCGGGCGCCGACCACCCGGCTGCCGTCGCGCACGTAGGCGCTGCCCCGCTCGTAGGCGTCGCTCGCGTAGTCGCCGGCATCGTCGGCCACGTCGCGCAGCCGGTCCTTGGCCTGGCCGTAGGCGTCCTGGGCGCGTCCCTGCGCCTCGCGGAAGCGGCCCTCCACCGAGTCGCGCGACGAGCCCACGAAGTCGCCCGCGGCGCCCTGGACCTTGCCGCCCAGCTCCTTGGCCGTGCCGGTGATGCGATCCGTATCAACCATGGTGGTCTCCTCAGCTCGGATGCCCGTCCGCGGTCGGCCGAGCCTGGCCGCCGGGCGGCGCCCGTCGTCCAGCAAACGCCCGAGGCGGTGTTTGTGCACCGCCGCGCAGCCGATTTTTGATGCCGCCACCCGATTCCCGGTCGCGCCGCCGGGCGGTCGCGGGCCTCAGCGGGCCCGCGGTCCCGCGCCCGCGACGGTTCTCGCCCGCCGCAGGAGGAGCTTCGCCACGGCCGCGAGGGCCCGCACCGGCTCGCCCGTGGGCGCACGGCCCGGACGGCGCGGCCGCCGGGTCGCCGGGACCGGGGGGGTGTGCACGAACAGCACCGGGCAGGGCTCGGCGAGCGCCCGGTAGTAGCTGGCGTTGCACAGGTAGCGGCCGGCCTCCCGCGAGATGGCGGCGGCAAGCCCGTGCCGCCGCAGGATCGCGAGCGCTTGAGGGCCGGCGGCGCAGCGGCGCGCCGGCGGTCCGCCCGGGTCGAGGGCGAGCCGCCGGGCGGTGGCACCGCTCGCGTCCGGAAAGAGCCGGCTCGCGCGGTTTGCCGCCCGTACCTCGACGCGCAGGCGCTTCGCCCGGGCAGCGACGCCGAACATCAGCACTGCCGCCGGCCGCACCGCGAGGGCGGGCTCCAGTGCGTCGGGGATCGCCGCATAGGCGGTCCGCAGGATCACGACCCGCGGCGCTCCGTGGAGGCGCAGGACCGGCTCGGCGGCGACCCGGCGGGCGAGGGCGGCGCTCGGGTTGCGCGGCATGCCGGGGAACGGGCCGAACCCCGTGATGAGCAGCCGGCCCCTCACAACCCGATCAGGGCGGCGATGGCCGCCGCGCCCGCGGCCGGCGAACTGTCGCCGCCGGCCACCGCGGCCTCGGCCTCGGCCGTCTGGCGACGCACCTCCGCGGAGCCGACGAGGCGCTGATGCAGGCGCTCGTGCACGAGCGCCCACATCCACTTCACGTCCTGCTCGCGGCGCTTGCGCGCGATCTCGCCCGTGGCGGTGAGCTTCTGGCGGTGGTCCGTCACCTTGTCCCACAGGGCGTCGAGGCGCTTGCCGTGCAGGCCCGAGATCGTGACGACCGGCGGCGTCCAGGTGGCGGAGGCGGGCGTCAGGATGTGCAGCGCCGCCCGGTACTCGGAGGCCGCGGCGCTCGCCCGCCGCTCGCCCTCGCCGTCGTCGGCCTTGTTGACCGCGATCATGTCGGCGAGTTCGAGGATGCCCTTCTTGATGCCCTGCAGCTCGTCGCCCGCGCCCGGCAGCATCAGCACGAGGAAGAAGTCGGTGAGGTCGGCCACCGCCGTCTCGGACTGGCCGACGCCCACCGTCTCGACGAGGATCACGTCGAAGCCCGCGGCCTCGCACAGCAGCATCGTCTCGCGGGTCTTGGCCGCCACGCCCCCGAGGGTGCCGGAGGAGGGGGAGGGCCGGATGAAGGCGTTCGGCTCCACCGCGAGCCGGGCCATGCGGGTCTTGTCCCCGAGGATCGAGCCGCCGGTGCGCGTCGAGGACGGGTCGACGGCGAGCACGGCGACCTTGTGCCCCGCCCCCGTCAGGAAGGCCCCCAGCGCGTCGATGGTGGTCGACTTGCCGACCCCCGGCACGCCCGTGATGCCGACCCGCACGGCGCTGCCGGTCTGCGGCAGAACCGCGTCGATCAGGGTCCTGGCCGCCTCCCGGTGGTCGGCCCTGCGGGATTCCGCGAGGGTGATCGCGCGGGCGAGCGCCGCGCGGTCGCCCGAGAGAAGCCGCTCGCGCAGCGCATCGAGGTCGAGGGAGGGAGGAGGCGCCATGACGCCTTCTTGCCGGCTGCGCGGCCGTTCGTCGAGGGGCGCCGGGCATTGAGGGCCGGCCGCGATCGGTCTATATTCCCTTTCGGTCGAGCACGGTTGGACGCCGCGGGAGGTCAGTCCCGCGGCGTCCGTGCTCAGCTGAGTGATGAGTGGCTCATCAGATCAGCGCCAGCGTGATGGTCATCGACCACGCGCTGGCGTTTTTCGTCACCGTGATGGTCACGATCGGGAACCCGATCATCCGTCCTCACCCCCTTTCCGGTCGGCCCGCTCGGAGGGCGGTGTCGGGCCAGCCCACCGCCAAGCCCGCTGACCCGGGCCTTCGCGCGACCGGAGAGGATTCGGCTGAGCCCGCCGATCATGCGCCTGGGATTCCTGTCCTGCAATCGATCGGGGGTTGTGGCACGAGCCTGTGCCGCCGCCGCAACAGATCCCGGGCTGCCCGCAATCCACACCGGGGCCCGCCTCATCCATGCCCCGTCATGGCCAAGATTGTGCGGGACAGGCTAGGTCACCGGACCGGGCGCGCGTCGTCCCGGCCACCGTGCGGGACCGACAAGAGCCATGCTGCGCCAGCCCCTCACCCGACGCTCCCTCGTTCGCCTCGGCACCCTGCTGGGAGCGGCCGGCCTCGCGCCGGCGCTGGGCGGCTGCGTCACCGACGGGCTCGCCACCGGCACGGTGCCGATCCCCGAGAAGCAATCCGCCATCGACGTGATGCCGGTGCTCCTCGTCGCGACGACCCGCAAGCCGGTCGGCAGCCCGCCGCGGTCGCCGTACTTCAGTTCCGAGCGCGGCCGCGGCCTCAGCTTCGCCGAGGTGCGGCTCTCGCCGCCCGACCGCTCGCTCATCGGCAAGGTCTCGGCCGTCATCACCGGCGACTGGACCATCGGGGCTGTGCCGCAGGTCGAGACGGGGGCCGGCGCGCCGGCTGCCTTCGCCCAGGCGGCGCTCGGGCGCGACGTTCTGATCTACGTCCACGGCTACCGGGAATCCTTCGCGTCGGCCGCCGTCAGCGCGGCGCGGCTCTCCGACGGCATCCGCTTCCGGGGCGTGTCGGGCCTGTTCACCTGGCCGTCCGCCGCGGCGGCCTTCGATTACGGGTACGACCGCGAGAGCGCCCTGTGGTCGCGGGACGCCTTCGAGGACCTCCTCAAGGCGCTGGCGGCCTCGCCGAGCGGGGGGCGCATCAACATCGTCGCCCACTCGATGGGCACGCTGCTGACCCTCGAAACCCTCCGGATGCTGCGGGCCGAGGCCGGCGAGGCCGCGATGGCGCGGATCGGCGCGGTGGTGCTGGCCGCGCCCGACATCGATTTCGACCTGTTCTCGAAGGGGGTCGAGCGGCTGGGGCCGGACGTCAGCAAGATCACCGTCATCTCGGCGACGAACGACCGGGCGCTGGAGCTGTCGAGCACCATCGCGGGCGGCGTGGTGCGGGCGGGGGCGGCGGACCGGGAGCGGCTTGAGGCTCTGGGCGTGCGCGTCGCCGACGCCTCGGACTACGCGGGCGGCCTGATCAACCACGACCTGTTCCTCTCCAATCCCGAGGTCCAGGGCGTCGTGAAGCGGGCCATCGCCCGGGCCGGCGGCGGGGTCTGAGACCGATCGACGCCGCGCAGGTCCCGGCGCGCCCGCGATCGGCGCTCCCCGCCCGCATGAGGGTTGGCGGCCGGCCTGATCCCTCCTACAGCGGCGGCGTGGCGCCCCGGGATTCGCGGGGGCCGGCGCCGGGCCGGGCCCGGCTGGAGGGACAGCGGCATGTTCACGCTCGAGATCGACGGCACCGCCGTGGCGGTCATCAACGGTGACGAGGAGACCGCGCGCGACCTCTTCACCTGCGACGGGTTCAAGGAAGACATCCAGGCGATGACGAGCGCGGGCCGTCCGCTGTGGAACGGCACCTCCGAGCTGAAGATCCGGCCGGCCACCGAGGACGAGGTCGAGGTCTTCGAGGATGCTCTCGCCGAGGACGATTCGGACGAGGATTTCGAGGAGGATCCGCGCCACGCCGGGGATTTGAGCTCCGGCTCGGACGACGAGGAAGAGGACGAGGCCGACATCGTGTTCCTCGTCGACATCGACGACGAGTCCGACACCGCGGACGCCTGACCGGCGCCGCACCCGAGGCGCCGGGCGGGATCCGGTCCGGCGCAGCACCATAGCTTCGGCCCCGCCGCCGGGCCGGCGGGGCCTCAGGCCGCCGCGATCCAGGCCGCGGCGCCATCGATCGACCGGAAATCGGCGAGCGCGTGCACGCGGGCATCCGGCAGGGCGGCGCGGGCCATGGTGGCGAGCGCCTGGCCGGGCCCGAGCTCCAGGATCGAATCCGCGCCGAACTCGCCGACCCCGTCGAGGCAGGCCGCCCAATCGAGGGGTTCCGCGATCTGGCGCGCGAGCTTGTCGAGGCCGGTGGCGGCGTCGAAGACGGGTGCGCCGTCGAGGCCGCTGAGCAGGCGCGGGCCGCCGCGCGGCGGGGATGCGAGGGGCGTAGCGGCGAGGCGCTCCGCGAACGCGGCCGCCGCCGCGGCGAGCAGCGGCGTGTGCGAGGGCGTATGCACCGGCAGCAGCACCGCGCGCTGCGCGCCCCGCGCCAGCGCCTCCGCGCAGACGGCTTCGAGGCCTGCCACGGCCCCCCCCACGACCACGCTGTCCGCCGCGTTGACGATGGCGAGGTGGCAGCCGTGCGCCTCCGCCAGCGCCGCGAGGCTCCGGTGGGGCAGCCCCCGCAGGCCGGCGAGGCCGTGCCCCGGGCCCGATGCGGCGTCCATCGCCTCGGCGCGGGCCGCCGCCAGGGCGAGGATCGCCTCCGGCGCGAAGCGGCCGGCGCAGCCCCAGGCGGCGAGATCGCCGATGCTGTATCCCGCAACCACCACGCGACCCGGGGCGGCGGCCGCTACCACGCTCCAGCCCGCGAGGGCGGTGACGCAGACGAGGATCTGCCCGGCACGGTTCTCGTGGAGGCGCGCGCCCCCGGCCCGGGCGAGGTCCCGCGGATCGGCGCCGAGCAGGGGCCGGGCGGCCGCGAAGACGGGCTGTGCCGGCCCGTGATCGGCCAGGAGGTCGAACATCTCCGGGTGCTGGCCGCCCTGGCCGGAGAGCAGCACCGCGAGGGTCACGGCGCGGGAGCCTCCAGGGCATCGACGAACAGCGTCATGGCGAGGAGATCGGCCGCCCCGCCGGGGCTGAGGCGCCGGGCCACGAACGCCAGGTGGATCGCCTCGGCCCGCGCGCGCCAATCCGCGCGGGCGACGCCGCCCGCGGCGATGAAGGCGCCCGCCTCGGCGCGCGCGAAGGCGTAGCCCTCCGGGCCGCCCCGGTGCAGGAGGTTCGTGTCCTCCAGCTCCGCGATCAGCGCGAGGCAGGCCTCGACGCGGGCGGCCTCGGCGTCGCCGGGGCTGGCGAGCCGCCCGCGGCGCAGGGCCGGCAGGCCGACGCCGTAGAGGGTCGGAAACCCCGCCGCCGCCTCGGCCGGCGCTCCGCCGACGCCGTGCGTCCGCCGCACCCGGGCGCCGGGGGCGTGCAGCAGCTCCGGCCCGTCGAGGATGCCGGCGGCGTAGTGGGCCCGCACATGCGCGCCGAGCGCGCCCTCCGCCAGGCGCGGCTCCGGCGCGCCGGGCTCAGTCGCCTCACACAGGGCGCCCGCCGCCGCGCAGAGCAGGCCGAGGCCGAAGATCGCGCCCCGGTGGGTGTTCACGCCGCCGGTCGCCTCCCGCATGGCCGCCTCCGCGGCGATGCCGATGCGCCGCAGCGCCGGCATCGGCAGGCCGCCCGCGCCGGCCCGGGTGAGGTCGGCGAGGTAGGGCTCGATCGCCCGGGCGCTCGCCCGGAAGGTCGCCGCATCCATGTCGGCGTGGCTGCCGCTGTCGACGTGGCTGACGAGGCCGGGCTTCGGATAGGTGTCGATCTCGAGACGCAGCGCCAGCACCGCGGCCCCGGCGATCAGGGCGGCGTGGTGCTCGGCGGGGCCCCGCATCGCGCGGGTGACGGGCACGGTCATCGCTCCGGAATGCGGGAATGCGCGGTCCGACGCAACCGTGCGGGGGCCGGGCGGCTGAACCGGAGCGGCGCTCCGGCCGTTGCCGCTCCGCATGTCGGTGGCCGGCTTGGCGGCGCGCGGCATGCTGTGCATGGGAGGTGCGTGATGGCTGAACCCCAGGGACCCGCCGAGGCGGGACGGATGGTCGATGCGCTGGTGCGCGGGCGCCGCGGCAGCCTCCTGGCGGGCGCCGCGGTCGGCGGGCTCGCGCTGATCGGCGGGCTCGCCTGGCGGGCCCTGCGCGGCGAGGCCGCGGCGGAGACGCCCGCCTTCGATTCGGTGAACGACGACGAGGCGCGCCTGATGCTGCGCGCCATGGTGGCCGCCACGGTGGCGGACGGGATGGTCGACGCGCGGGAGCGCCAGCGGCTCGACGAGGCGGTGACGGCCGCGGGCCTCGACCGCGACGGGCGCGCCTGGCTCGAGCGGGAACTCTCCGACCCCGCCGATGTCGACGAGCTGGCCGAGCGCGTCGACGATCCCGACGCCGCCGCCCGCATCTACGCGGCGGCGCGCCTCGCCATCGATGCCGACACGCTGCAGGAGCGCCAGTTCCTCAAGATGCTGGCGGAGGCCCTCGACGTACCGCAAGAGGCCACGGGCCGCCTCGACCGGGCCGTGGCAGCATGAGGCCGCTCCGGCTCCACGGGCCTGGCGCCGACCGGCGGATCTCCGCGCGGCTCCGCGCGAGGTCGCAGGCCGGGACCACGAAGAACGGATAGCCGCCGTCCGCCCGCAGGGTGACGCTGAGGCAGGGCTGGCCGAAGCGGGCGGCATCCGCCGCCGCCGCGCCGTAGTCGGACACGCAGAGCGGGTAGACCGGGGTGCCGGGCCCGGCGGCCGGCGCCTCGGCGCAGGCGCGCAGCAGTCGATAGGGGGCCGGGCCCCGGCCGCGGCCGAGGGCTCCGAGCCACGCCTCCCACCACCGGCCTCTCATCGGCATCGTCCCGCTCCGGGCCCGCGTCGCGCCTCCCCCGTGTGAACACCAGCTCCGGGCCGAAATCCAGCCGGAACGGCAGCCGGTTCGTCAACAGATCGTTACGAGACGCACGAAGGGTTTCCCGAAGAACGGGATCGGCGCGCAGCATAGCGCGGCATCGGTCCCATTATACAACCAGGAATTTCAATTAAACTCAGTAATGTGTCCAGCGATTGTTGTAATTGTTCGAGATAGGATGGCTTATCCGTCAATCGGGAAGGGGTTTGTTTAGTCGCCGCTCCGTATTCTGGTGCCCGCGGAGTTCCACGGTGCGGGTGACATGTTCAAGCTCGACGAGCGCGGTTCGGTGGCGGCGATCCTGGGCATCGCCCTCCCGGTCATGCTCCTCGGCATCGGCGGCGTGATCGAGACGTCGCGGGCCGTCACCTACCGCCAGCAGCTGACCAGCGCGGTCGAGCTCGCCTGCCGACAGGCGCAGGCCTTCGTGAACGGGCGCAAGCCCCAGGACGTGAAGCCCGGCGACACCGCGAAGACCTATCCGGTCGACATCCAGCGCATCGCCCAGCAGAACTTCGCCGCCAAGGGGCTGCAGCAGGTCCCGGTGAGCACCGGCACGACCGACACCAACGTGCACGTCGAGGTGGCGGCCAGCATGCCGCTGCTGATGGGCGGGGTGCTCGGCCGGGACGCGATCGCCTTCGCGCTGAACCGCGACTGCGCCGTCATCCCCACGGCCACGGCCATCACCACCGGGCCGAACGCCCCCAAGCTCCTGATCTCCGAGTCGTTCGAGCGACCGAGCCACACCGTCAATTACAACGACTGGTCGGTGCTCGGGACCCCCAGCCAGAGCAGCACCTGGAACGGCTGGACGACGATGAACGCCGGCATCGAGATCAACGGCCAGCGGGAACTCGCCAGCAACACGATCCGCTTCGGCGACTTCTTCGCCGAGCTCGACAGCGACTGCTCGACCGACCCGCAAAATCGCAGCACGGCGACCTGCCGCTCGAACTCGACGATGTCGCGGGTGCTCGACTTGGCCGTGGGCGACTACGAGATCCGCTACTGGTACATCGCCCGCCTGCGCGATGCGGGTCAGCCCGGCAAGGTCATCTGCGGCGCCAAGGACAGCGACGTCTCCTGGTACAAGGCCAACGGACAGACGAACCGCATCGAGGTCTACGTGGAGAAGGCGGGGAACTACACCTTCGCGCCGGCCAACATGGTCGATGTCTGCGTGCAGGCCGATGCCTGGACGGAGCGGGTGATCCGTTTCAGCGTCGAGGCCAAGTCCGAATACCGGATCAGCTGGCGGGCGGCCGGGCGGGAGGACACCTACGGCGGCCTGATCGACAACCTGCGCATCTGCCGCAGCACGTGCCCGCAATGAGCGCGCCGCTGCGCGCCGGCCTGCGCCGCTGGGGGCCATGCGCGCGCGGCGCGGCCGCGGTCCAGATGGCCCTCCTCGCCTGGCCGACCCTCTTCATCGTGGTCGGGATCTTCCAGTTCATCCTGGCCCAGTACGTGCAGGTCCTGCTCAACAACCACCTGCACAACTCGGCGGCCCAGCCGGAGGCGGCGCTGCTCGCCGGCAGCCAGAGGGCCTACAAGACCCTGCTCTGCGCCAGGATCGCGATGATGCCGGCCGCGACCTGCACGGCGGCCCTGCGCGTCGAGCAGATGACGCTGGCGAGCGCGCCGACCGCCGTCGCGCCGATCACCGGCGGGAGCTTCGCGGCCGGCGCCGCCCGCGACGTGATGCTCCTGCGCGCCGCCCTGCCGGTGCCGATGTTCCTGCCGCTGATCCCCCAGATCACCGCACGATCCTCCGTCACCTACCGGAGGCCGTGATGGCACGGGTCGGACCAGGCAGGCTCGGCGCGTGCCGGCGCGGCGCCGCCGCGGTGGAGTTCGCGCTGCTCGCGGCCCTGCTGCTGCTCCTGCTCGCAGGCCTCATCGACCTCGTCGGCCTCTCGGGCAAGGGCCGGGAGCTGGAACGCGCCTCCACCGAGATCGCCAACGCCATCGCGCAGTGCAAGGACACCAGCGACGGGAGTTGCGTCACGAACACCATCGGGCTCTACAAGAACCGGGTCGCCAACGCCCTGGTGCTGCTGCCCGCGGACGCGACGCTCAGCATGGTCCAGATCGCCAAGGTCGGCGGCCTGCTGCGGATCTGCGCCGGCAACGCCACCTACCTCGACCCGGAGGTCGCCGCCTCCGCCAACACCCTGCTGGCCGACCAGGACAGCGCGATCGTCGTGCTCCTCCAGGCGAGCCACACCGCCATGCTGCCGGCCCTGTCGCGGCTCTTCCTGGGCCAGACGAGCCGGCGGCTGAGCCGATTCGCCACCTCGGTCTACGTCAGCCAGTCCCCGGCCTGCTGAGCCAGCCAGGGCGCCTCGGCTCGCATTCAGCCGGGTCGGCGCTCGGCCAGGAAGCGGCCCATGCGCTCGATCGCCCGGGCGATGTTCTCCTGCGAGTTGGCGTAGGAGAGGCGGACGTAACCCTCGCCGTGGACGCCGAAATCCGGGCCGCCGATCACCGCGACGCCGGCCTCCTCCAGGAGTGCGGAGGCCAGGGGCTTCGCCTTCCAGCCCGTCTCCGAGATGTTCGGGAAGGCGTAGAAGGCGCCCTTCGGGGTGATGCAGGAGACGTTCGCCAGGCCGTTCAGGCCCTCCACCACGAGGCGGCGGCGCCGGTCGAACTCGGCCACCATCTCGGCCACGCAGTCCTGCGGCCCGTCGAGGGCGGCGATGCCGGCCCATTGCGTGCTGGCGTTGACGCACGAATGGGCGTTCACCGCGAGCTTGCGCGCCGCGTCGTAGAGGGGCTTCGGCCAGACCGACCAGCCGAGGCGCCAGCCCGTCATGGCGTAGGTCTTCGAGGCGCCGTCGAGGTAGATCAGCCGGTCGCGGATCTCGGGGTAGGCGAGGAGCGAGTGGTGCGCCTCCCCGTCGTAGGTCATGGTGCCGTAGATCTCATCGGACATCACGGCAACGTCCGGGTGGCGCGCGAGGCCCGCCACGAGGGCGTCGATCTCGGCCTTCGGCGTCACGCCCCCCGTGGGGTTCGCCGGCGAGTTCACGATGAGGAGGCGGGTCCGCTCGGTGATGAGCGACAGCGTCTCCTCGGCCGAGAAGGCGAAGCCGTTCTGCTCGCGGATCGGAACCGGCACGGGGGTGGCGCCGGTGAACTCGATCATCGAGCGGTAGATCGGGAAGCCCGGGTCCGGGTAGAGGATCTCGGCGCCGGGCTCGCCGAACATCAGGATCGCCATGAACATCGTGACCTTGCCGCCCGGCACGATCAGCACGCTGTCCGGCGAGACCTCGACGCCGTGGCGGCGCTGGATGTCGCGGGCCACCGCCTCGCGGAGCGGCGGGATGCCCACCGCCGGCGTGTAGCCGTGGTGCCCGTCCCGCAGGGCCTTGATGCCGGCCTCCACGATGTGGGGCGGCGTCGGCATGTCGGGCTGGCCGATGCCGAGGTTCACGATGTCGCGTCCCTCGGCGGCCAGCGCGTTGGCGCGGGCCAGAACCGCGAAGGCGTTCTCCTCGCCGATGCGCCCGAAGGCGGGAACGATCGAGAGCATGGCGGGCCTCCGGGTTCGGGCGGGCGGCCTGCGCCGCCTAGGCGAGCGTCAGGGCTTCGAGCGCTCGGCCAGCCGGGCCGCGGCGAAGGACATGGCGGCGGCGACGATGCCGAGGATCACGAAGGTCTTCACCGAGGCGGTGAAGAGGGCCGGCTCGATGCCGGTGTCGGTGTAGAGCACGAGGCCGATCGCGGCGAGCGGCACCGAGACCAGGATGAAGAGCGGCACGAGCGGGTTCATGGGAGGCACTCAGGTGGGCGCGGCAGGCTTGCCGGCGCGTCGTTCGAAGAGAAGCCCCCGTGCATAGCACCGCCAAGCCGGGATTGAAAAACCCCCCGGGCCCGGTTTTTTGCCGCGCCGCGCCTTCAGGCCGGCACCCGCACGGTCGCGCGCACGCCGCCGAGCGGGCTGTCCTGCAACGTCACGTCGCCGCCGTGCGCCCGCGCGATGTCGCGCGCGATGGCGAGGCCGAGGCCGGACCCGCCCGCGTCCTGGCGCGCGTCGTCGAGGCGGACGAAGGGCTTGAACACCTCCTCGCGGCTCTCGGCCGGGATGCCGGGCCCGTCGTCGTCGATGGAGACCAGGAAGGAGCGGCCCTCCCGCCGGCCGGAGATCGCCACCGTCTCGCCGTACCGGGCGGCGTTGGCCGCGAGGTTGAACAGGCAGCGCCGGAAGGCGTCAGGCCGCACCGTCACGCTGGGGTCGCCGGGCAGTTCCACGGCGTCGACGTGGGCGCCGAGCCGCTCCACGTCGGTGCGCAGGTCTTCCAGCAGCGCCCGCATGTCGGTGGGGGTGGCGGCTTCCGCGGAATCGCCCCGCGCGAAGGCGAGGTAGGCCTCGAGCATGCGGCTCATCTCGTCGACGTCGCGGCTGAGGTCCTCCACCTCCGGGGTCTGCTCCACCAGGGCGAGGGACAGGCGGAAGCGCGTGATGATGGTGCGCAGGTCGTGGCTGACGCCGTTCAGCATCGTGGTGCGCTGCTCCATGGCGCGCTCGATGCGCCGGCGCATCTCGATGAAGGCGTGCCCGGCCTGCCGCACCTCGCG
The DNA here is from genome assembly GCF_053346035.1 of Methylobacterium sp. A54F. Taxonomy (NCBI): domain Bacteria; kingdom Pseudomonadati; phylum Pseudomonadota; class Alphaproteobacteria; order Hyphomicrobiales; family Methylobacteriaceae; genus Methylobacterium; species Methylobacterium sp. A54F. The sequence goes on from NZ_JBKFBF010000001.1 coordinate 535,794, forward strand.
GGCGCCGCGCGGCTTGAACTCGATGTCCCGCCCCTTGCCGAAACTCTCCGCCACGGCCGCGAGCCGCAGGATCGGCTTGATCTGGTTGCGCAGGAACAGGATCGCGACGCCGAGGAGGACCAGCGACGAGCCGATCATCCAGACGAGGAAGATGTGGGAGTTCGAGGCGTAGGCCTGGCTCCGGCGCGCCGTGATCCGCATCACGCCGTCCGGGATGGCGACCCGGATCTCGATCAGGTTCGAGCGGCCCACCGTGTCGATCCAGTACGCGCGGCGGATCTGGCGCTTGATCTCGTCGGACAGCGCCTCGTCGAGGATCGAGAAGAACGGCCGGGGCCCGGGATTCGGGAGCTTTGCTCCCTTCAGGATGTCGAGGTCGAGGTTGAGGCGCTCGCCGGCGATGCGGGTCAGCGTCTCCGCGTCCCGGTCCTGCGGGTAGCTCTCGTAGATGTCGATGAGGGCCGCGACGTCGGCGGTGACGGCAGAGGAGAGCCGCTTCGTCACGAGCTGCCAGTGCCGCTCCATGAAGGTGTAGGCGATCACCGACTGCAGCAGCACCACGGGGGCGATGATGATGATCAGCGAGCGGGCGTAGAGGCCCTTCGGCAGGACGTCGCCGATGGCCCGGGCGAGGCGCCGCCACAGGGCGCGCAGGGCCGGCAGTCCGCGGGGGGCGGGCGCCGGCTTCGGCAGGGCCGCCTCGGGCGCGCGGTCGTAGCCACCGGCCATGGCGGCCTCAATCCACCGCGAGGCGGTAGCCGACGCCGCGCACGGTCTGCAGGAAGGTCGGGTTGGCCGGGTCCACCTCGGTCTTGCGGCGCAGGCGGTTGATCTGGACGTCGATGGTGCGCTCGGCCGCCGCGCCGCCGGCACCCGCGAGCGCCTCGCGCTCGACGTTGGCGCCGTGCGCCGCGGCCAGGATCGTCAGGATCTCGCGCTCGCGCTCGGTGATCCGGATCATCTCATCCTCGCGGCGCAGCTCGCCCCGGTCGATCCGGTAGGAGAAGGGGCCGAAGGTCACCACGTCGCCGCCGACCTCGCGGCGGGGGCCGGCCGCCCGGTTGATGATGTTGTTGAGGCGCAGGATCAGCTCGCGCGGGTCGAAGGGCTTCGGCAGGTAGTCGTCGGCGCCGATCTCCAGGCCCGTCACCCGGTCGTTCGGGTTGGACCGGGCGGTGAGCATCAGGATCGGCACCCGGGAGGTCTCGCGGACCTTGCGGGCGTAGTCGAAGCCGTTCTCGCCCGGCATCATCACGTCGAGCACCAGGGCGTCGAACACCAGGCTCTGGGCCTTGGCCCGGGCCTCCTCCGTGTTCGCCGCGGCCGTGACGCGAAAGCCCTGCTCGAACAGGTAGCGGGAGAGGAGCTCCCGCACCCGGCGGTCGTCGTCGACGACCAGGATGTGGGGGGCTTGGTCCGGCAGGTCGGCCCGGGCGGCGGCGCTCACGCGGCGCCTCGCACCCGGCGGGCCATCAGGCGCCGCACGGCGGCGCGCTCGTCCGGCTCGATCATCGCGAGCAGGAAGGCGTGCGCCGAGGTCTGGGCGGACCCTTGGTCCGGCGTCTGGGCGGGTGCCTGGGTCTGGGCCTGGATCCCGTCCGGCTCGGAGAGCGCCCGGGCGACGCGGCGGACCTGCACGCGGGTCAGGTCCCGGGCGAGGCCGGCCCCGCGGTCGGTGCAGTAGAGGAGCCGCTGGCGGCGGTCGCTCGTGCCGGTCTTCTGCGCGATGTAGCCCTGCTCGATCAAATCCTTCAGCACCCGGTTGAGGCTCTGCTTCGTGATGCGCAGGATGTCGAGGAGTTCGGCGATGGTAAGGCCCGGATAGCGGTCGACGAAGTGCAGGACCCGGTGATGGGCCCGGCCGAAGCCGTACTCCGCGAGGATCCGGTCGGGGTCGCCGACGAAGTCCCGGTAGGCGAAGAACAGCAGCTCGATCAGGTCGTCGCTGGTCAGCGCCCCCTCGACCTGCGGCCCGGGCGGGTGCGCTGCGTCGGCGGGCGTCTCGGCCGAGGCGGCGGAGTCCATCGGTGTGGCGCGGGTCACGTCGTGGTCTGTCTCGATATAAGTCAGTGTTGTTGACATATCCCAGCCCGGTTGCTACCCGTCAACCCTTCCGGCAGAACGCGTCCCTGGCGGCGCGCGCCCGCATGCGCCTCGCACGCGCGCGCCGGAGCGGCAAGCCCGACCCTGCGGCGAGCCGGACCCCGACGTTCCTGGCGGCCCCCGCCCGGCCGCACGAGAAGGAAGACTGATCCCCATGTCCGTGATCCCGTTCGACGAGCGCGAGGGCACGATCTGGTACGATGGCGCCATGGTGCCGTGGCGGGAGGCCAAGATCCACGTGCTGAGCCACGGTCTCCACTACGGATCCTCGGTGTTCGAGGGCGAGCGGGCCTATGGCGGGCAGATCTTCAAGAGCCGCCAGCACGCCGAACGCCTCAAGGCATCGGCCGAGCTCCTCGACTTCACGATCCCCTACAGCGTCGACGAGATCGAGGCCGCCAAGCAGCTCGTCCTGCGCACCAGCGGCCTGCGGGACGCCTACCTGCGCCCGGTCGCCTGGCGCGGCTCCGAGATGATGGGCGTGGCCGCGCAGGCCAACACCATCCACCTCGCCGTCGCGGCCTGGGAGTGGCCGAGCTACTTCGACCCGGCCACCAAGATGAAGGGCATCCGCCTCGACATCGCCGATTACCGCCGGCCCGACCCGCGCACCGCCCCCTCCACCTCGAAGGCGGCGGGCCTCTACATGATCTGCACGATCTCGAAGCACCGGGCCGAGAACAAGGGCTACGCCGACGCCCTGATGCTCGACTGGGAGGACAACGTCGCCGAGTGCACGGGCGCCAACGTCTTCTTTGTCCGGGACGGTGTGCTCCACACGCCGCAGGCCGACCGCTTCCTCAACGGCATCACCCGGCAGACGGTGATCGAGCTCGCCCGCCGCCGCGGCATCGCGGTGACCGAGCGCCGCATCCGCCCCGAGGAGATGTCGGATTTCTCCGAGTGCTTCATCACGGGCTCGGCCGCCGAGGTCACGCCGGTCTCCGAGATCGGCCCCTACCGGTTCACGCCCGCCGCGCTCACCAAGACGCTGATGGACGACTACACCGCCGAGGTGCAGCCGAAGGCCCACGCGGCCTGAGCGGACCGGCCCCGGCGCGGCAGCCTGCCGCGCCGACCCTCTAAACCTTGCGCGGCAGCCTGCCGCGCCGATACTCCAAACCTTGCGCGGCAGCCTGCCGCGCCGGGCTTCGGAACCCTGGGCGGGCCGGGGTGTTGAGTAGAACGTTTCAGGAACGAAAGGTTCTCTCATGTCCAAGGCCGCTCAAGCGCAGGACTCCGCGAAGGACGCCAATCCGAAGGCCGATCCGAAGGACGTCTCGAACCAGATCAAGGATCCGGACCAGTGGACCACCGGCGGTGAGCCGATGACCGGCGCGCAGGCCTCCTACCTGAAGACGCTCTCGGAGGAGACCAAGGAGCCGAAGGCGTTCGACCCGGACCTCGACAAGGCCGAGGCCTCGAAGCGGATCGACGCCCTGCGCAAGGAGGCCGGGCGCGACTGACCCGACGCCCGCCCCGCACGACAATCCCGGCCCTTCCGCGATCGTCTTAAAGGCTCGTCAACGCGCCGGCCTCTAGGTTGCGGCGACGCCATCGTGGCGGAGGGGGTGAGCGTGATGGCAAAGGTTCCGGGAGCCGCGGGGGCGGCCGGCCCGCGGAAGGCCGAGCGGGCCGCTGCACGCCTGCGCGCCTTCGCCCGGGACGCCCGCGGCGCCACCGCCATCGAGTACGCGCTGATCGGCGTGCTGATCTCGATCGCCATCGTGGCGTCCGCCCGGGCCGTCGGCAGTCAGGTCGGCACGCTGTTCAACACGGTCAACACCCAGGTCACCACCGCCGTCCAGTGACCGGGCGTCAGCCGCGCTCGGGCTTCCCGCGGCCGCCGGGCTTGCCCTCCGTCCGGGGGGCGGCCGGCTCGGGGGGCTTCGGGCCCTCCGGGGCCGCCCCGTCCGGGCCGGCCGGCGCCGCGGATCCCGCCGCGGACCCCTTGTCTCGCTCGGCCTCGGTCCAGAACGCGTCGAAGATGCCCTGCATCGCCTTGACGTTGCGCTCCTGCACCTCCGCGCCGGTCTGCAGCATCTGATGGAACATGTCGTAGGCGGGCGTCTCGGTCCGCTCCTCCGCCGCGCCCGGCGCCGGGCGGGACGCGGCGGGCTTCGGCGCCGGGCCGCGGGCCTTCGGGGCCGGGGCGGGCGCGGGCGCCGGCTGCTGGGCCGGCAGGAAGGCGCGCATCATGTCGGCCCAGACGGCGTTCATCGGGAACGGCTCGGGCGTCGGCGCACGGGCGGGCTCGGAGGGGGCCGGCTGGTTCAGAAGCATGTGGACGAGGCTCGCCACCACCATGCCGGCCATCACGGGCAGCATCTGGCGCAGCACCTGCGAGCCGACCCCGCTCGCCGCGGAGGCCTGCTGGAGCACCGCCTGCGCCAGCATCGGCGAGCCGAACAGCTGCGCGAGCGGCGCCTCGGCGGCCTTGGGCTGGCCGCCCCAGGGCGTGCCCGCCATCCCGAAGAACGGCGCGAAGCCGCCCATCTCGCCGGTCTTCTGCAGGCCGAGGGCGAAGGCCGGCATCAGCGCCTCGAAGGCGCGGCGGGTCTGCTCCGGGGTCAGGCCGAACTGCTGCCCCATCCCCTGCAGGCCGGCGCCGTTCTGCGCCTGGAGCATGTCGAGCGGGTTGAACATGGCGGTCGGGCCTCACACTGAGCCCCCACCCTAGTCGCACCGGGGCGCACTTGGCCAGTTGAGCGCCTCACACCACCGCGCCGTGCTGGGGCGCGCCGGCCGCCAGCGCCGCCTCGCTCTCGGCCCGGACCGCCTGCGGAGCCGGGGGCGCGCGGCGCTGCAGGCGGTCCACCGTGCGGTAGGCGAGCCCGATCCCGATCACGCCGAACAGCAGCGAACCGAGGCCGACCCCCGCGATGACACCACGGGGCCCGTAGAGGGCGGCGCCGAGGAGCGCCGGCGGCATGGTGCCGAGGCTCGCCCGGCCCCAGTTCAGGGCGGTGGACAGGAACGGCGCGCCGAGGTTGTTGAACGAGGCATTCGACAGGAACAGGAGGCCGTTGAAGAACCAGACCGCCCCGCTGACGAGGCAGAAGAAGCCGAACAGGTCAGCGGCCTCGCCGGTGAGCGCGAACAGGCTCGTCAGCGGCCCGCGGGCCAGGATCAGCGCGAGCCAGACGGTCGCGACGTAGCCGGCCGTGACCGCGGCCCCCCCGCTCAGCACCGCCCGCATGCGGTCGAAGCGGCCCGCGCCCCAGTTCTGCCCGAGGATCGGGCCGATCGAGCCCGACATCGCAAACAGGCCCCCGAAGGCCACCGGGGTGAGCCGGTCGATGACGGCGTTCGCGGCGATCGCCACGGGGCCGAAGCTCGCCAGGGCGTGCGCGATGAAGGCGCTCGCGACCGAGGGCGCGAGGTTCGTCAGCATCGCGGGGAGCGCGATGCGGAAGACGATGCCCGCATCCTGCACGACGGCCCCGGCCCGGGGGCGCGTCAGCAGGCGGTGCCGGCGCACGCCCCACCAGCCGACCAGCGCGAAGGTGGCGCGGGCCACGCACAGGGTGATGGCCGCCCCGTCGACCCCGAGGCCCGCCCCGAAGATCAGCACCGGGTCGAGCCCCGCCGTCACCACGGCGCCGGCCAGCGTCACGTACATGGCCTGCCGGGCGGCCCCCACGGCCCGCAGCAGCCCCGAGAACATCATGCCGAGGCCCATCAGCAGGTTCGAGGGCAGGGCGATCCGCAGGAACCGCTCCGCGACCGGAAGCGTCTCGGCATCGGCTCCGATCAGGCGCAGCAGGGGTTCGAGGAGGGGCAGCAGCACCAGGACGAGCCCGGCCGCCACCGCGAGGCCGTGCAGGCTCGCCGAGGTGGCAAGCCGCCGCGCGCCCGCATCGTCCCCCGAGCCGATCGCGCGCGAGACCAGGGCGCCGGCCGCGATCATCAGGCCGATGTTGATCGACACCGCGAAGAACTGGACGATCGAGGCGAAGCCCACCGCCGCCGTTAGGCGCGGGTCGCCGAGCTTCGAAACGTAGAGGAGCGACAGGAGGTCGACCACGAAGATCGCCATGAGGCCGACCGAGCCCGTGGCGCTCATCACGAGCACGTGGCGCAGGATCGAGCCCTGGACGAATCGCGCGGCATCGGCCCGCGCGGGCGCCTCGCTGCCCAGCACGGGGGCATCAGCCATGCCGGGTGCCGCCTTCCGCCGCCAGAACCTCGCCCGCGTCCCGCCGCTCGGCCTCGCGGCCCTGGTCCCGCGGACCGTCCCGCTGCTGCTCCCGCGGGTGCTCCCTCTGATGTTCCTTGGCCTCCTGGCCGATGATGTCCTGCGTCTCGGCGTTGAGCGCCCGGGCCGCGCGCTGCGGCGCGGTGAGGGGCTCGGGCTTGAAGGCGGGCTGCGGGCCCCGCAGCCAGTTGGCGCCGTCCGGCAGGGCGCCGGCCTGCTGCAGGACGAGGCGCGCGATGTCGCGCTTGCGCACGTCGTCCGCGCGCGCCGCGGCCGCCTCGGCCGACAGGCCCAGGCCCTCCAGGGTGGCGCGCCCGAAGGCGAGGGCGGATTCCGCGGTCTCGCGGAGCTGGTAGTCCACGTCCCGGTTCATCAGCTCGACGGCGTGCGTGCGGTCGTAGGCCCGCACGTAGGTGCGCACGCTCGAGAACTCCTCGTGCACCATGTCGATGATCTTCAGCGCCGCCTCGCGGTCGTCGATGCAGACGCAGATCAGCTCCACGCGGCCGATCCCGGCGGCGCGCAGCACGTCGAGGCGGGTGCCGTCCCCGTAATAGACCCGGAACCCGAAGCGCGTGGCGGAGCGGATCTGCTCCACGTCCTTGTCGATCACCGTGACGGCGATGCCCTCGGCGAGGAGCACCTGCGTGAGGATCTGCCCGAACCGGCCGAAGCCGACCACGAGCACGCGGGCCTCGGCGTTCTCCACCACCTCGGCGGCCCCCGGCGCGTCCGCGGCGCCGGCGGTGCGGCGGGCGATCAGCACGTCGAGCCCCTTGGCGGCCACGGGGCCGATCAGCATGGTGAGCGCCGCGAGCGCCACCGCGAAGCGGGTGGCGTTGGCGTCCGTGAGGCCGAGCCCCTCGGCCTGGGGCAGGAGCACGAAGGCGAACTCGCCGGCCGGCGCCAGGATCGCCGCGCCCCGCACCGCGTCGAGCCAGCCGGAGCCGAACAGGCGGAACAGGGCGGCCACGAGGGCGACCTTCAGCAGGATCGCCGCCGCGGTCGCGCCGAACAGGATCGGCCAGGTCGCCTTCACGAGGCCGCCGTCGATCGACATGCCGACGCTCATGAAGAACAGGCCGAGCAGCATGCCGCGGAAGGGCTCGATGTCCGCCTCGAGCTGGTGGCGGAAGTTCGATTCGGCGAGCAGGATGCCGGCGAGGAACGCCCCCATCGCCATCGAGAGGCCGACCTCCTGCATGAGGAGGGCGGTGCCGAGCACCACGAGGAGGGCCGCGGCCGTCATCACCTCGCGGGCGCCGCTCGCCGCGAGCATCCGGAAGAACGGGTTGAGGCCGTAGCGCCCCACCACGACCACGGCGAGGATCGCCGCCAGCGCCTTGCCGGTGGATTGCACCGCCGCGCCGAACCACGGGCCGCCGCTCCCCCCGCCCGCCGAGGCGAGGAGCGGCATGAGGGCGAGGATCGCCACCACCGAGAGGTCCTGGAACAGCAGCACCGCGAAGGCCCGGCCGCCATAGGCCGTGCCGAGGTCGCCCCGCTCCTCGAGGAGCTGCAGCGCCACCGCGGTGGCCGAGAGGGCGAGCGCGATGCCGATCACCGTGGCGGCCGCGGGCGAAAGGCCGAACAGCACGCCCGCGCCCCCGAGGACCAGGGCGCAGACGAGGAGCTGGGCGGTGCCGAGGCCGAAGATGTCCCGCCGCATCGACACGAGCTGCGACAGGTGCAGCTCCAGCCCGACGATGAACAGCAGCAGCACCACCCCGATCTCGGCGACGCTCGTCGCCGTCTCCGGCTCGGCGATCAGCGAGAGGCCGAACGGACCGATCAGAACCCCGGCCACGAGGTAGCCGAGCACCGCGCTCTGCCCGGCGAGGCGGAAGATCGGGACTCCGATCACCGCCGCCGACAGGAACGTCAGGACCGGGGGCAGGAAGCTCGCGTGCTCGGCAGGGCTCGCCATCACGTGTCCGGGCTTGAGGGGACCGTCCGGCCGGGCCGGGACCCGCCGGAAACGGCCCCTCTTAGCCCAGGCGGACGCGCCCCGCCACGCGGGCCGCCTGCCGTTCGGTGCGCCGGGACACCAGGAGGTGCGAGGCATCGACCGCCGGATGGAGCGCGAGGGCGTCGCAGAGGTCCTGTCGGGCGAGGCCGATGTCGCGCAATTCCCGCTCCGACATGCGCGACAGGAGCCCAAGCACCCGCCGGTTGTCGGCGCGCCGCGCCAGGGCCTCGCCGGCCCGCGCCAGCAGCCGCAGCACCGTCCGCACCGGGCCCGCGCGCCCGCTCTCCCTCAGGTTTGCCGGTGTGATCGCGTCCATGCCTCGCCCCTGTTTCGATGAGGCCGCAGGATGCGAGGAAGACGCCGGGCCTGACAGGCACGGTGCAGTACGGTCTAACGGAAGTGTCCGGGACTGTAGGCGGTACGGTCCCGCCCCAATCAGGCGACGGCAGCCGACCCGTCTGGTGCAGCGTCATCCTCGAAATCCTCGATCACCGCGCCGCCGATCGATGTGACGAGCTTCGTCAGTTCCGGATCGACCTTCAGATGCGTCGCATGTCGGGCGCCGTACCAGAACAGGCTGACGTCGAAGGTCAGGTCCGCTCCCCTGATCAGAGACTGCAACGCCTTCGGCAGCGACGGAGCCCGGTCGGCTCTGTCGGGTCCACCGTTGACGAGGAGATGACGCACGAAGGCAACGTGCTGGCGGAGGTCACGGCTCTCGACCGCATCTTCCGTGTCCAGCATCCAGAGACTCGTCCTTCGCGTCAGTACGCGGGCATCCGACCCGGATCGATACGTCTCGCCCACCCGGTAAGAGCGGGTTGGCGCGATGCCGAGGAGAGCCGTGACGGTGGCGGGCTGGAGCAGGCTGCCGACGAACCGCACGGTCGCGAAGGTCCGGAGCGCCACCTGGTCAGATCTCATCATGGAGGTTCCCAATCCAGTAGCCGGATGCGTCGTAGACATGGCCGCGTTCCGTTATCGAAACACCATCGCTCGGTGACAAGCCGGCGGCGCGCTTGATCTTATGGAGAGCAGCACCGACGTCGTGAGCCGGGAGGCCGAGACTGCGACCGACTGCGCGCGATGTGCTGCGGGCTTCCCCTGAACTCCAGATCCGACGATCGGGTACGTCAGACTCGGGCATGACGCGGGTGCAAGATCCAGCTCGGCGCGGGGTGTCGAGATTAGGAAAATTCGTGTGCGCGAAGCTAGACCGTGCGGGACAGTCATGGGTTGAGGCCGCGGATCGCGGTCTTGGATCGCGGTCTTGGATCGTGTTCCTTTGGCCGTGTTCTCGGAGCGAGCAGTCCCGCTTTCTCCGTGATCGGGAGTCACCAAGCGGTGCAAATCTGCTATGCAGCGGCCCGGAGCAGGCGGGTTTCGGGCCGCCGGACTGTTGACAGGGGTGGCTCCGCCTCGCCACATCCCGGACCATGACCGCCGATCCGACGAATCCCTCCGCCCCGGTGACCGCCGGCAAGCCGCCCCTCGAGATCCTGCTCGCCGCGCCCCGCGGCTTCTGCGCCGGCGTCGTGCGCGCCATCGACGTGGTGGAGCGGGCCCTGGCGATCTACGGGCCGCCGGTCTACGTCCGCCACGAGATCGTCCACAACAAGTACGTGGTCGAGAGTCTGAAGCGGAAGGGCGCGGTGTTCGTGCGCGAGCTCGATGAGGTGCCGGACGGCAACGCCCCGGTGATCTTCTCCGCCCACGGCGTCGCCAAGACCGTGCCGGCCAACGCCGATCAGCGGGGCCTCACCACCATCGACGCCACCTGCCCGCTGGTGACCAAGGTCCACCGCGAGGCCGAGATCCACCACAAGCGCGGGCGCCACGTCCTCCTCGTCGGCCATTCGGGCCATCCGGAGGTGGTGGGCACCATGGGCCAGCTGCCCAAGGGCTCGATCACCCTCGTCGAGGACCTCGACCAGATCGCGGCCCTGACGCCGCAGGACCCGAACAACCTCGCCTGGGTGACGCAGACCACCCTCTCGGTGGACGACACCCGCCACATCGTCGAGGCGCTGAAGCGGAAGTTCCCGAACATCACCGGGCCGCACAAGGACGACATCTGCTACGCCACCACCAACCGGCAGGAATCGGTGAAGCAGATCGCGCCGCTCGTCGACGCGCTGATCGTCGTGGGCTCCTCGAACTCCTCGAACTCCCAGCGCCTGCGCGAGGTCGCCGAGCGGGTCGGCTGCCCGATCACCCGCCTGGTGCTGCGCGCCGAGGAGATCGACTGGCCGGCCTTCGAGGGCGTGCGCAAGCTCGGCCTGACCGCCGGCGCCTCCGCCCCCGAGGTGCTGGTGGAGGAGATCATCGACGCCTTCGCGGCCCGCTACGACGTCACCGTCGACACGGTCTCGACCGTGGTCGAGGACATGTCCTTCCCGCTGCCGCGCGAGCTGCGCAGCGAGGCCGCGGAGTAGGCGGCCATCCGGCCCAAGGCCCGGTTTCCCCTTTCGCGAAGACAGTCTAAAGGGGCGCCGTGCGGCGCCCCTCGCCGTTTTCCGGCAACCAACGAGCGCGCGACCCGTGGCCGTCTACACCGAGGTATCCGACGCGGCGCTCACCGCCTTCCTGAGCGCCTACGAGATCGGCACGCTGCTCTCCTACAAGGGCATCGCCGAGGGCGTCGAGAACACCAACTTCTTCCTGCACACCACGGCGGGCTCCTACATCCTGACGCTCTACGAGAAGCGGGTCCGGGAGGCGGACCTGCCGTTCTTCCTCAACCTGATGGAGCACCTGGCCGCCCGCGGCCTCGCCTGCCCGCAGCCGATCCGCAACCGCGGCGGCACGGCCCTCGGGCGCCTGTGCGACCGGCCGGCGGTGATCGTGAGCTTCCTGGAGGGCGTCTCGGTCAGGCAGCCGGGCGTCGACCATTGCGCGGCCCTGGGGCGCGCCCTCGCGCAGCTCCACGCGGCGGGTGCCGATTTCGGGATGCGGCGGGCGAACGCCCTCTCGGTCGGCGCCTGGCGCCCGCTCTTCGCGCAGGCCGAGGCTCAGGCGGACGGCGTCTCGGCGGGGCTCGCGGCGCGCACCCGTGAGGACCTCGCGGTGCTGGAGGCGGGCTGGCCCAGGGACCTGCCGGGGGGCGTCATCCACGCCGACCTCTTCACCGACAACGTGTTCTTCATCGGCGACGCGCTCTCCGGCCTGATCGACTTCTACTTCGCCTGCACGGACGCCTTCGCGTACGACCTCGCGATCTGCCTCAACGCCTGGTGCTTCGAGGCGGACGGCACCTATCACCGGGACATGGGGGCGGCTCTCATCGCGGGCTACGAGGCGGTGCGCCCGCTGACCGGGCCCGAGGTCGCGGCCCTGCCGATCCTCGCCCGCGGCGCGGCGCTCCGCTTCATGCTGACCCGCCTCGTCGACTGGCTGAACGTGCCGCCCGGCGCCCTGGTGCAGCCGAAGGACCCGCGCGAGTACGACCGGCGGCTCGCCTTCCACCGGGCGGCGCGCGACGCCGGGGATTACGGCCGGGGGCCATAAGCCCCCGGCGTGGGGGGCCATAAGCCCCCGGCGTGGGGGGCCATAAGCCCCCGGCGTGGGGGGCCATAAGCCCCCGGCGTGGGGGGCCATAAGCCCCCGGCGTGGGGTGCACTGAGCCCCCGCCGTCAGATCACCTTGAGAAGCGCCTCGGCCCCGGAGACCTCGGCCTTCGAGGGGGATTCCTCGACATTGAGCACCCGCACCACGCCGTCGTCGACGAGGGCGGCGTAGCGCTTCGAGCGCGTGCCGAGGCCGAAGCCCGTGCCGTCCATCTCCAGGCCGATCGCCTTGGCGAAATCGGCGTTGCCGTCGGCGAGGAACTCGATGCCCTCGGCGCCGCTGGCCTTGGCCCAGGCGTCGAGCACGAAGACGTCGTTGACGGAGGTGACCGCGATGGCATCGACCCCGCGGGCCAGGATCGCCTCGCGCTGGGCGACGAAGCCCGGGAGGTGGTTGCGGTGGCAGCTCGGCGTGAAGGCGCCGGGCACGCCGACGAGGACGACGCGGCGCCCCTTGAACACGTCGTCGGTGGTCCTGGCCTGCGGCCCCTCGGGGCCGTTCACCCGGAAGGTCGCCTGGGGCAGGTGGTCGCCAACCTGGATGGTCATCCGCTCTCTCCTCGCTCGGCGGGTCCCGGAGGCCCGCATCACCCCCTCAAGGTGGAGCCCTCTAGCGTGGCCGCAAGGTGATTGTCCAAGGCGAATGTCCTTCGCGAGGGGCCGGACGGGGCGCCGGACACGACGCTTTGTCCGCTGGACAACACTTGGGTTGCGCGTAGCATGGCCCGATGCAGAGCGAAGACGCCGGCGCCTATCCGTATCTCGACGGACAATTCCTGGTTGCGATGCCGGGCATGGCCGACCAGCGCTTCGCGCGCTCCGTGATCTACGTCTGCGCCCATTCGGCGGACGGCGCGATGGGCATCATCGTCAACAAGCCGGTCACCGACCTCTCGATGCCCGACCTCCTGGTGCAGCTCGACGTGGTGCCCCCCACCGACGCGATCCGCCTCCGCGAGCGGGTCGGCCACATGCCGGTGCTGATGGGCGGCCCCGTCGAGGGCAAGCGCGGCTTCGTGCTGCACACCGACGACTTCCACATCGACCAGTCGACCCTGATCATCGACGACGGCATCTGCCTCACCGCCACGGTGGAGATCCTGCGCGCCATCGCCACGGGCGACGGGCCGACCAGCGCGGTGCTGGCGCTCGGCTACGCGGGGTGGCAGGCCGGCCAGCTCGAGAGCGAGATCATGGCCAACGGCTGGCTCAACTGCCCGGCCGACCCGGACCTGATCTTCCACCCGACCCTCGAGACCAAGTACGAGCAGGCGCTGCGCCGCAACGGCATCGATCCGGCCATGCTCTCGGTGAGCGCCGGCCGGGCCTGAGGGCGATGATCCGCCCGATGCAGGACGGCGACGCCGCCGCGGTGATCGCCCTGTGGCACGCCGCGGGCGTGGCGCGGCCCTGGAACGACCCCGGGCGGGACCTCGCCTTCGCGCGCCGGGACGCGCACGCCGCCGTGCTGGTGGCCGAGGCGGACGGGCGGATCGTGGCGACCTGCATGGTCGGCGAGGACGGGCACCGGGGTTGGGTCTACTACCTCGCGGTCGATCCGGGCCGCCGGGGCGAGGGCCACGGCCGGGCCATGATGGCTGCCGCCGAGCGCTGGCTCGCCGAGCGGGGCGCCTGGAAGATGCAACTCCTCGTGCGCGCCGACAACGCGGCGGTCGTGGACTTCTACGAGCACCTCGGCTTCCGCGACACCCGCACCGTCTGCCTGCAGAAGGTGATCGGCGAGGCTTGAGCCCTACTCGGCGATCGGCGGCGGTGCGACCGTGTCGGGGTTCATGCCCTCGACGGCCGCGGGCTTGCGCCGGGCCGGGCGGGGCGCCGCGGCCGCGGTGGCCGGGCTCGCCGCGACGTTGACGCCGAGGCGGGTTGCCAGCGCCAGGGCCCGCGCCTCGGTGAAGCGCAGGTGGCAGAAGCCGTGTGCGCCCTCGCGCGCGTAGGTGCGGCAGGCCTGCTCGCGGTCCGACGAGAAGGCGGCCTGCTCGGTGACGATCGGCCGGACGTCCTCGCGCCGGGCGCGCTGGGTCATCACCTTGTAATTGTCCCGCACCGCCTTGTCGGCGACGCCGCGGGCGGTATCGAACTCGGCCGAGCGGGGAACCAGCGTGGCGGCGGCAGGCCCCCACAGGCCGCCCGGCGTGGTGGCGCAATCGGCCGCCGAGAAGGTGCAGGTCGGGTTCGCGCCGAGCGGGGTCGCCAGCACGGCCCCCTCCACCACATCGAAGCGGAGCGGGCACTCGGCACCGGCGGCCTCGTAGCGAGGGATGCCCTCGGGCCGGCCCTCGCTCGTCAGGCTGATCGGCGCGCCCCCGGCGAGCGGCACCGCGCAGGACTCGGTCGGCTGCGAGACCTTCGTGCCCGGCAGGGTGACCCGCGCCGTCATGGCGGCGCCGCTGCGCTCGAGCTTCAGGCTGCCGCCGAGGCCGTTGAGCTGCAGGTCCTGGCCGGTCACGCTCTCCTCGCCGGGCGCCTTCAGCACCACCGGCCGGGCCGGAGCCGGAGCGGCGGGCCGTGCCGCCTCGGTGCCCGGCTCGGCACCCTCCGGCGGCAGCGGCGTGCCGGGCAGGGGGGCGTTCGGCGGCGGCACGGCGCTCGGCACGTTGCGGGGCGGGGTCGGGGGCTTTGCCGCGCGGCCGATCCCGAAAAGCTCCTCGAAGAAGTTCTGCGCCTTCGCCTCACCGCAGGGGCCCGAGAGCGCCGCCGCGGCGAGCGGGATCAGGAGGAAGCGGGCTGGACGCATCGAGGCTTTCGGTAGCGCGAGGTCAGGTGCGACGCGGGCCGCGGCCTCCGGGCCCGGCAGGCGTGGGCTCGGCAATCGGGCGTGTCCGGAACAGGTTAACATGCCATCGATGGCGCGGGCGTGGCAGCGCGGCAACAATTTTGCCGGGCGGCCCACCCGGCCGGGACCCCGCCCCGGGTCGGATCCGCGTGGCGTCTCAGGGAGATAGTGGCACCCGCACGGGTCCGTGCGGCTTCGCCTTGCGAGCCCGCATCGACCTTCTTATATGCGGCGAAGCACGGGATGACGCACCGGGTTTCGGCCGTTCGCGGCCCCTGATCCGGCCGGTCCCGGACTCGCATTTCCTGTTCGCACCGCCATGGGCCGAGCTGCTTCGGGGCTCGGCGGTCTGCTTCATCACGAACACCTGAGGGATCCCACCATGGGTAAAGTCATCGGTATCGACCTGGGCACCACCAATTCCTGCGTGGCCGTCATGGAAGGCACGCAGCCCAAGGTCATCGAGAATGCGGAGGGCGCCCGCACCACCCCGTCCATCGTCGCCTTCACGGACGACGGGGAGCGCCTCGTCGGCCAGCCCGCCAAGCGGCAGGCCGTCACCAACCCTGAGCGCACCTTCTTCGCCATCAAGCGCCTCATCGGCCGCACCTACGACGACCCGATGACGCAGAAGGACAAGGGCCTCGTGCCCTACAAGATCGTCAAGGGCGACAACGGCGACGCCTGGGTCGAGGCCGACGGCAAGAAGTACTCGCCGTCCCAGATCTCGGCCTTCACCCTTCAGAAGATGAAGGAGACCGCCGAGTCGCATCTCGGCCAGCCGGTCACGCAGGCCGTGATCACGGTCCCGGCCTACTTCAACGACGCCCAGCGTCAGGCCACCAAGGACGCCGGCAAGATCGCCGGCCTCGAGGTGCTGCGCATCATCAACGAGCCGACCGCGGCGGCCCTCGCCTACGGCCTCGACAAGAAGAAGGCCGGCACCATCGCGGTCTACGACCTCGGCGGCGGCACCTTCGACGTCTCGATCCTCGAGATCGGCGACGGCGTCTTCGAGGTGAAGTCGACGAACGGCGACACGTTCCTGGGCGGTGAGGACTTCGACAACCGCGTGGTCGAGTACCTGACGGCGGAGTTCAAGCGCGAGCAGGGCATCGACCTGACGAAGGACAAGCTCGCCCTCCAGCGCCTCAAGGAGGCGGCCGAGAAGGCCAAGATCGAGCTGTCCTCGGCCACCCAGACCGAGATCAACCTGCCCTACATCACGGCCGACGCCACCGGCCCGAAGCACCTCGCGCTGAAGCTCAGCCGCGCCAAGTTCGAGAGCCTCGTGGACGACCTCGTGCAGCGCACGATGGAGCCCTGCCGCAAGGCGCTCAAGGATGCGGGCGTCTCGGCCTCCGAGGTGGACGAGGTGGTGCTGGTCGGCGGCATGACCCGCATGCCGAAGGTCCAGGAGGTCGTGAAGGCCTTCTTCGGGAAGGAGCCCCACAAGGGCGTCAACCCCGATGAGGTCGTGGCGATCGGCGCCGCCGTCCAGGCGGGCGTGCTCCAGGGCGACGTGAAGGACGTGCTCCTCCTCGACGTCACCCCGCTCTCCCTCGGCATCGAGACGCTGGGCGGCGTGTTCACCCGGCTCATCGACCGCAACACCACCATTCCGACGAAGAAGTCGCAGACTTTCTCGACGGCCGAGGACAACCAGAACGCGGTCACCATCCGGGTCTTCCAGGGTGAGCGCGAGATGGCGGCCGACAACAAGCTGCTCGGCCAGTTCGATCTCGTCGGCATCCCGCCGGCGCCCCGCGGCATGCCGCAGATCGAGGTGACCTTCGACATCGACGCCAACGGCATCGTCAACGTGACGGCCAAGGACAAGGCGACGAACAAGGAGCACCAGATCCGCATCCAGGCCTCGGGCGGCCTGTCCGACGCCGACATCGAGAAGATGGTCAAGGACGCCGAGGCCAACGCCGAGGCCGACAAGAAGCGCCGCGAACTCGTCGAGGTGAAGAACCAGGGCGAGAGCCTGATCCACGCCACCGAGAAGTCGGTTGCGGAGTACGGCGACAAGGTCTCGGCGGCCGACAAGGGCGGCATCGAGACGGCGATCACCGCGCTCAAGACCGCGCTCGAGGGCGAGGACGTCGAGACCATCAAGGCCCGCACCACGGACCTGATGCAGGCCTCGATGAAGCTCGGCGAGGCCATGTACGCCGCGAGCCAGGCGGCCGGTCCCGAGGGTGCCGCCGAGGCGGCCGCGGGCGCCGAGAAGAAGGACGACGTCATCGACGCCGACTTCCAGGAGGTCGACGAGAAGGACCAGAAGAAGCGGGCCTGATCGGGCCCGTACCCTATGCCGAAACGCGGGGCCGGAGCGATCCGGCCCCGCCTTTGCTTGGGCGGCCGGCCTCGCATCGGCGGAGCCGGCGCCCGGGCCGCCCAGGCGCGCAACGGCGGGGGCGCCCGGCCCAGGGGCGGATGTCCGGGATGAGGATTTTGACCAACCGGCACGGGTGCGTGATAGAGCCCCTGATCCGGATCGTTGCACGAATCGGCCGACCGCCCCGCCGCGCGCAGGCAGGGCGCACGTGAAGGACCCTCGAGGGCAGGTATGTCGAAGCGGGACTATTACGAGATCCTGGGGGTCGTGAAGACCGCCACGGACGGCGAGATGAAGACCGCCTTCCGCAAGCTCGCCATGACCTATCATCCGGACCGCAATCCCGGCGACAAGGAAGCCGAGATCAAGTTCAAGGAGATCAACGAGGCCTATCAGTGCCTCTCCGACGGCCAGAAGCGCGCCGCCTACGACCGCTTCGGCCACGCGGCCTTCAGCCAGGGCGCGGGCGGGGCCGGCCCCGGATTCGGCAACGAGTTCGGCGACTTCATGTCGGACATCTTCGACAACTTCTTCGGGGACGGCCGCGGCCAGACCCGCGGGCGCGGCGGCCAGCCGGGCCGCGAGCGCGGCGCGGACCTGCGCTACAACCTCGAGATCACCCTGGAGGAGGCGTTCGCGGGCAAGGCCGAGACCATCCGCATCCCGACCTCCGTCACCTGCGACGTCTGCGCGGGCTCGGGCGCCAAGGCCGGCTCGAAGCCCCGGACATGCCCGACCTGCGCGGGATACGGGCGCGTGCGGGCCGCTCAGGGCTTCTTCGCCATCGAGCGCACCTGCCCGAACTGCCACGGCCGCGGCGAGGTGATCGACGATCCCTGCCCGAACTGCGCCGGCGCCGGCCGGGTCAACCGCGAGCGCACCCTCTCGATCAACGTGCCGGCGGGCGTCGACGACGGCCTGCGCATCCGCCTCGCGGGCGAGGGCGAGAGCGGCCTGCGCGGAGGCCCGTCCGGCGACCTCTACGTCTTCCTCTCGATCAAGCCGCACGAGTTCTTCCAGCGGGACGGGGCGGACCTGTTCTGCCGCGTGCCGATCTCGATGGTGACGGCGGCGCTCGCCGGCGAGATCACCGTGCCGGTGATCGACGGCTCGCAGACGGAGGTGCGCATCCCCGCCGGCACCCAGACGGCCAAGCAGTTCCGCATCAAGGGCAAGGGCATGCCGGTGCTGCGCTCGCGCGAGGTGGGGGACCTCTACATCCAGGTCTTCGTCGAGACGCCCCAGAACCTCACCAAGCGCCAGCGCGAACTCCTTCAGGAGTTCGACCAGACCGCCTCGGACGAGAACCACCCGGAGAGCGCCGGCTTCTTCTCCAAGGTGCGTGACTTCTTCGACGGCTTCGGCGGCTCGGCGCGCCAGTGAGTTCGAGCCCCCGGATCCAATCGGGGCCTGTCCGGTTATGGAGAGGCCGGCTTTCCGTGGCCGCGCAGGCACGCCAAGGTGCTATGCGCGCGCCTCGCCTTGACTGTAAGAAGCCTTTCGTCGTCTAGCCTGCAAAGACGCCACCCCAGAACGAGGGACTACGGTCTTGCCGCCGTTACGCCGTTCCAGCGCGAAAGCCTTGGCCGCAACCGGGAACCTGCGGGCGCAGCGACGCGACGGGCTCGACGACGAGGCGCGCTTCCTGCGTTCCTGGTTCGAGCGGCCCCTCGTCACCGGCGCGGTCACGCCCTCGGGGCGGCTCCTCGCCCGCACCATGGCGGCCTTCGTCGACCCGGCCCTCGACGGCCCGGTCGTGGAACTCGGACCCGGCACCGGCCCGGTGACCGAGGCGCTGATCCGGCGCGGCGTCTCGGCCGAGCGACTGATCCTCGTGGAGTTCAACCCCGATTTCTGCGAGCTGCTGCGCCGCCGCTTTCCCGGCGTGACGGTGCTGCGGGGCGATGCCTACAACATCCGCGAGACGGTGGGCGCCCTGCTCGACCGGCCGGCTGCCGCGACCGTGTCGAGCCTGCCGCTGTTCACCAAGCCCCTGGAGCAGCGCCTCGATCTTCTCAACACCGCCCACGACCTGATGCATCCGGGCGCCCCCTTCGTGCAGTTCACCTACGCCGTGGTACCGCCGATCCCGGCCCGCTGCGCCGCGGGCAGCTACACGGCGAGCGGGTCCAACCGGGTCTGGCTCAACCTGCCGCCGGCCCGGGTCTGGGCCTACCGCCGGCCCTGAGCTGCGCGCCTCGCGCTTTTCGTTAATTTGCGTTGAATTCCTCGGGTCGATAGCCGGCGCTTCATCCGGCTGTCGCACGCCGCCGCAATACCGTTTCCGGATGTTTCCGGCCCGGATCCCCCGGCGCCCGATCCACCTCGCGAATCAGGGTTGCGGCGACCGGGAGCCCTCACGGGATCCGGAACGGGAGCGTGCGCCCGCATTAGGAAGCGCTCGATCCCATGGCCACCGCCGGTCCCGTCCGCAACGTCATCGTCATGATCGCCGACGGCGCGGGCTTTAACACGCTCGAAGCCACGCGCCTCTACCTCCAGGGCCTCGCCTCGGGCGACCCGCGCGCCGGCATCGCCGGCCGCTCGCTGGTGGCGGACGGCCCCGGTTTCACGGCGACCGCCCAGTCGGTCTACCCCCTCGACAACCGCACGACGCCGGTCCCGGGTGACCTCGGCCTCGCCCAGAACCCCGCTGTGGTCTACGACCCCGCTCGCAACTACGACTTCGCGCCGGCCGCCGGCACCGACCCGAACGGCCAGCCCCGGGCGTTTGCCGGCTACGAGTGGAACCGCAACACCTATCCGGACTCGGGCAACACCGCCTCGTCCATCGCCACCGGCGACAAGACCTACAACAACGCCATCGACGTCGACGGCAACGGCGCCGAGCTCTACTCGATCGCCGAGCTCGCCCACCAGCGGGGCCTCGCCACCGGCGTCGTCACCACCGTGCAGTTCTCCGACGCGACCCCCTCCGCCCTCGGCGGCGCCCACAACATCTCACGCGCCAACGCCAACCAGATCGCGCTGGAGATGTTCGCGACCGGGACCCTCGACGTGATCGGGGGGACCGGCAACCCGGACTACGACGACAACGGCCGCCTGCGCGCCACCGCCAACTACCAGTGGATCAGCCCGGAGCTGTGGGGCGCGCTGAAGAGCGACACCTTCCGCTCGCAGGACGGCCAGAGCTGGCAGCTCCTGCAGGACCGCGCGTCGATCCGGGCGGCCGGCACCGGCACGCCCACCACCGAGCGCCTCGCGATGATCACGCAGGCCTTCACGTCGAGCAACTTCAACCGCGACGGCGCGGCGGCGGCCAACGCCACCGAGGTGCCCTTCAGCGTGCCGCGCCTCGAGACCTCGCCGACGCTCTCCGAGCTGTCCCGCGCCGCGCTGAACCGCCTCGGCCAGGACCCGGACGGCATGTACCTGATGATCGAGGGCGGCGCCGTCGACCGTGCCATGCACGCGAACAACCGCGGCCGCATGATCGAGGAGTACATCGACTTCAACGACGCGGTGCGCACGGTGGTCGACTACATCAACGCCCCCGAGAGCGCCGCGACCTTCGACGACACGCTCCTCATCGTCACCGCCGACCACGACCACCTGTTCTTCGGGCCCGAGGGCGCCACCATCCCCTACCAGCCCGTTCAGCCGGACCGGAACGGCGATGGCGTGCCGGAGGGCCTGTTCTTCTCCACCAACCACTCGAACCAGGTGATCCCGCTCTTCGCCGCGGGCGCCGGCTCGGCGCAGCTCACCCAGCTCGCCGACCAGCGCGACAGCTTCGTCAACGCCCAGGGGCAGACGGTCGGCAGCGGCCGCGCCTTCACGGACGAGGCCGAGCTCGGCGACTACCTCCTGGCGCAGCTCCGCCTCGGCGTGACGCAGGTCTCCGAGGGCAACGACAACCTGATCGGCACCGACGCGGGCGATCGCCTCGACGGCCGCGGCGGCAACGACGTCATGGACGGGCGCGCCGGCAGCGACACGCTGGCCGGCGGCGGCGGCAACGACCTCATCGTCGGCGCGGCCGGGGCCGACCTGATCACCGGCAACCAGGGCACCGACGCCCTCTACGGCAACCAGGGGGCCGACACGCTGTTCGGCGGGCAGGGCGCCGACACCCTCTACGGCGGCCAGGACGGCGACTACCTCTCGGGCGATCTCGGCGCCGACCGCCTCTCGGGGGATCTCGGCAACGACACGCTGCTCGGCGGCGCCGACGCGGACCTCGCCTTCGGCGGCCTCGGCAACGACCTCCTGCTCGGCGACGACGGGGCCGACAGCCTGTTCGGCGGCCAGGGCGCCGACACGCTGCTGGGCGGCCAGGGCGACGACGTGCTGTCCGGCGACCGGGGCGACGATCTCCTGACCGGCGGCGCGGGCGCCGACCGCTACGTCTTCGCCGCCGGCTCCGGGGCCGACACGGTGACGGGCTTCAGCCAGGCCGAGGGCGACCGCCTCGCGCTGAACGGCCAGACCTACACCTTCGGCACGGCGGGGAGCGGCGACACCCGCCTCCTGCTCTCCGGCGGCGGCTCGGTGCTGCTGACGGGCGTGACGCAGGCGCAGGCGACCGCCGCCCTCGCCTGAACGACCCTCTCAGGGCGCGTTCATGCGCGGCTCTCTACCCCTGATCGGCAATCGACGCGGCCCGGCGGGCCGCGTCGAGATCAGTGAGGAGCCCGCATCATGTCCGCATCGATCGACCGTGGCCGTCCCTTCCGCGGCCGCATCCTGGCCGCCGCCTTCGCGCTCGCCGGCGGCCTCGCCCTGGCGGCGCCCGCCGCCCAGGCCGCTCCGTTCGCGCCCGGTCCCATCGCCGAGCCGGCGGCCGGCATCGAGCAGGTCCAGTACGGCTACGGCCGCCATCACCATCACCACCATGGCTTCGGCCATCACCGGGGCTGGGGCCATCGCCACCACGGCTGGGGACACCGGCACCATGGCTGGGGCCATCGCCATCACCATCGCGGCTGGGGCCACCGCCACCATCACCACCACGGCCGCTGGTAGGCGGCGCGCCGGCAAGTCAGTTCCCGGGCCGAGGCTCTTCCCTCCGGCCTGGGCCTACGCCACCCGCTCCAGCACCGCCGGCCGCGAGGCCGGCGGCCCACCCATCCGGTAGGCTGCGCGGAGCGCGGCCTCGGCCCGGTCCGCGGCGGCCTCGTCCGCGGCGTGGACCATCCCGATGAGCCCGCCCCCATCGCCCGGCCGGGCGAGCCGGCTGAAACCGACGCGCGGGTCGATGCCGTCCTGCGGCCGGCTGCGGCCGCCCCCGAGCCCGATCACCGCAAGGCCGACGTCCCGGGTCGCCACGGCCGCGACCGTGCCGGCGGCCTCGATCGGCCGCATCACCGGCGCCGCCGGCAGGTGCCGCCCGGGTCGCTCCACGAGGTCCCCCGGGCCACCGAGGGCCGCCGCCATCTCGCCGAAGATCTCCGCGGCGCGGCCCGAGGCCAGCGCCGCCTCGAGGCGCTCCGACCCCTCCGCCGCGCTCCCCGCCAGGCCGCCCAGCACCAGCATCTCGGTCCCGAGCGCCAGCGTGACCGCGTGGAAGCGCGGCTCGCGCACGCGCCCCGTCAGGTAGTCGATCGCGTAGGCGACCTCCACGGCGTTGCCCGCCGCCGAGGCGAGCGGCGCATCCATGTCGGTGACGAGCGCAACGGTCGGCAGGCCGGCCCCTTTCGCCACGCCGACGATGCTGTCTGCGAGCGCCCGGGCGGCGTCCGGCTCCGCCATGAAGGCGCCGGAGCCCGTCTTCACGTCCATGACGAGGCCGCCGAGGCCCGCCGCGAGCTTCTTCGAGAGGATCGAGGCGGTGATCAGGTCGAGGGATTCCACGGTGCCCGTCACGTCCCGGATGGCGTAGAGGCGCCGATCGGCCGGCGCGAGGTCGGCGGTCTGGCCGATGATGGCGCAGCCGGTCCGGGCCACCACGGACCGGAAGCGGGCGGCGTCCGGCGCCACGTCGTAGCCCGGGATGCTGGCGAGCTTGTCGAGGGTGCCTCCCGTATGCCCGAGGCCGCGCCCCGAGATCATCGGGACGAAGCCGCCGCAGGCCGCGATCATGGGCGCGAGGGGCAGGCTCACCGCGTCGCCGACGCCGCCCGTGGAGTGCTTGTCGAGGACGGGGCCCGGCAGGTCCCAGGCCAGCACGGTGCCCGAATGGGTCATCGCCCGCGTGAGCGCGACCCGCTCCGGCAGGCTCAAGCCCCGGAAGAACACCGCCATCGCGAAGGCGGCGGCCTGCCCCTCCGTGACGCGGCCGTCCGTGAGCCCGTCGACGAAGCCGGCGATGTCGCTGGCGGCGAGGCTGAGCCCGTCGCGCTTGTCGCGGATGATCTCCTGGGGAAGCCGCATCGCTCAGCTCCGCGCGGCCTGGAGCACCCCGTAGAGGCTGCTCGCCCCCAGACGGAAGGTGGCAGGCGTCGCCCAGCCCGCGCCCATGGCCCGGTCGGCGAGGTCGAGATAGGTGGCGGCGTCCGCGACCGTGCGCAGGCCCCCCGAGACCTTGAGGCCGCCGCGGCCGTGCGCGCGGATCGCGCCGAGCATCGCCTCGGCGGCCTCGGGCGTCGCCGAGACCGGGCTCTTGCCCGTGGACGTCTTGATGAAGTCGGCCCCCGCTCCCAGGGCCAGCCGGCTCGCCTCGCCGATGAGCGCGGGGTCCGCGAGCGTGCCGGATTCCAGGATCACCTTGAGGCAGGTCCTGGCGCACACGTCGCGCACCGCCTCGACCATCGCGAGGGCGAGCTTCGTCTCGCCCCGCATCAGGGCGCGGTAGGGGAGCACGAGGTCGATCTCGTGAGCCCCGTCCCGGATCGCCCCCGCCGTGTCCTCCGCGGCGCGGTCGACGTCCTCGCCGCCGGCCGGAAAGTTCACCACCGTCGCGATCCGGACGGAGGAGCCCTTGAGCGCCCGCGCGCCCTGGCTGACGAAGTGCGGCCAGACGCAGATCGCCGCGACGCCCCCGGTCCGGGCATCCCGGCAGAGGGCGTCGATGCGGCTCTCCGTGCACGCGTCACCGAGGTCGGTCAGGTCGAGGAGCGGCAGGGCGCGGGCGGCGATCGCGGCGGGGTCCGTCATGGCAAATCTCTCGGCATGTCCCTCGGCAAATCTCTCGGCATGTCCCTCGGCAAATCTCTCGGCAAATCTCTCGGCGTGTCCCTCGGCGTTTCGGTCGCCGTGCCGTCCGGGAGGGGCAGGCGGGCGAGGTAGGCGTGGGCGAGGCGGGCGAGATCCGCGGCGGCACGGGCCGCTACCGCCTTGGTCTCGGCATGGTGGGGCGCGCCGCCGCCGATCCCGGCCGCCTGGTTGGTCACCACCGAGACCGCGGCCACCGGCAGGCCGAAGAAGCGGGCGAGGATCACCTCGGGCACCGTCGACATGCCGACGAGGTCGGCGCCGAGGCGGCCGGCCATCCGGACCTCGGCCGGCGTCTCGAAGCTCGGGCCCGAGAACCAGGCATAGGTACCGGCGCGCAGGGTGACGCCGCACGCCTTCGCGGCCGCCGACAGGATGGCGCGCAGGCGCGGGTCGTAGGCGTCGACCATCGGCACGAAGCGGGCCTCGGCGGTCTCGCCGATCAGCGGGTTGAGCCCCGACAGGTTCAGGTGGTCCTCGATCATCACGAGGCTGCCGGGCCCGGCTTCCGGCATCAGCGAACCGGAGGCGTTGGTGAGGAGGAGGCTTCCGGCGCCGAGCGCCGCGGCGGTCCCGATCGCCGTGCGCATCACGGCGGCGTCCCCTCGCTCGTAGGCGTGCGCCCGGCCCTCGAAGACCAGCACGGGACGGCCGGCGAGGCGGCCCCGGTGCAGCGTGCCGCCATGCCCGCTGACGCCCGGCGCGGGCAGGCCGGGCACGGCCGCGTAGGGCAGCGAGACCCGCCCATCGAGAGCCTCCGCGACGAGGCCGAGGCCGGTGCCCGTGACGATGGCGCAAGCGTAGGGGCCGCCGAAGCCGGCCTCGTCGAGGATGCGGGCGGCCCGCGCGACCGCCGGATCGGCGCTGGTCTCAGGCATCGGCACCGAGGGTCTCCGGCCCGAAGGAGTGGGGGAGCAGCGCCTCCAGCGTGAAGCTGCGGCGCACGCCCGCGAGGTCCGCCACGTGGATCGGCGTTGCGCCGTCCGCGAACTCGCGGATGCGCTGCCGGCAGGCGCCGCAGGGCGTCACCAGCCCGCTGCCGTCCCCGATCACCAGGATCGCCCGGATGCGCCGCCCGCCTGCCGCCGCCATGGCGGCGATGGCCCCGGCCTCGGCGCAGGTCCCGACCGGATAGGCCGCGTTCTCGACGTTGCAGCCGGCATGGACCGCGCCCCGCTCGTCGACGAGCGCCGCGCCGACCCGGAAGCCCGAGTAGGGCGCGTGGGCGCGGGCGCGCGCGGCTTCAGCGGCCGCGAACAGGGCGTCGATGTCCGCGGGCGGGGAGGACGGATCCGGCATCCCCGATCATTGGCACCGCCCCAGCCGGCCTGTCGAGGCCCGGACCGGATGACGGAGCGCGAGGATGACAAGGAAGATGGGGCCTCCTATGACGCGGGAGATTTCGCGAGCCGGGAGAGCGGGATGCTGGGCCGATACGAGCGGGGGGCGAGCGGCGAGGCGGTCGTCGAGTACGGCGACGGCACCATGCGGGTGGTCAAGCCCGGCAGCTACGTGCGCTGCGCGGTGACGGGTGAGTCGATCCCCCTCGACGCGCTGCGCTACTGGAGCGCCGTGCGCCAGGAGGCCTACGCGAGTCCCGAAGCCGCCATGCAACGCCTGCGAGAAACGGGTAGGCCGTAGGGAACGGCCGCAGCGCAAATCCTCCGATTCCGGCCGAAATCGACGGTCGTGAATTGGAATCGCCAGCGATCGGATTTATATCTGGAGGCGAGGACCCGCGGGGGGCCAACCCGCGAGCCCTCTCGTTAGACGATCCTGGTTAGATCATCGCGAGATGGATGGCGAAGTGCCATCCATCTCGTGTTTTCGTCGCGGTGAACGTCACCACGATCGGAAACCCGATCACATCCCTCACCTCCTCCCGACCGCCTGCTCGATGATGGTGGCCGGCAAGCGCCACCATAAGTTCTGTTCGCCCCAGAACTCTCGCGCGGGAAGAGTATCGTCCAACCCGGCAAGTCTAGACCGTGGCCTTTGCTGTCGTCTAGGAATTCTTGCTTGGTGCGGAGGTCTGCCGAAACCTTTCGCGAACGCCACAGGCACCGAGCCTCCGCCATGACCCTGCACACCTGGTGGCTGTTCTTCACGGCGGTGTTCCTGCTCAGCGGGACGCCCGGTCCCAATATGCTGCACGTGATGACGCGCAGCGTGCGGTTCGGCCTGCGCCGCAGCGTGGCCGCGATGGCGGGGTGCCTGTCGGCGGTCCTGCTCGTCCTGGCGGCCTCCGCCATGGGCCTCGGCGCGGTGCTGACCGCCTCGCCCCTGCTGTTCGAGGTCATCCGCTACGTCGGCGTCGCCTACCTCGTCTATCTGGGCGTACAGGCCTGGCGGGGCGGCGACGGCCCGGTGGTGACCGATGCCGAGGGGCGCGGCGTGGCGCCTAACCTGTCGGTCCCGCGGCTCGTGCGCGACGGCTTCCTGATCGGCGTGAGCAACCCGAAGCTCCTGCTCTTCGCGGGCGCCTTCTTCCCGCAATTCATCGATCCGGGCCGGCCGCAGGGCCCGCAGCTCGCAATCCTCGTCGCCACCTTCGCGGGGGCGGAGCTGTTCTGGTACGGCGTCTACGCGCTGGGCGGCCGGCGTCTCGCCCGGTCCCTCGCCCGCCCCGGCCTGCGGCGGTGGTTCGACCGGGTGACGGGCGGTCTGTTCGTCGGCTTCGGCGCGGCGCTGCTCGGCTACCGCGCCTGAGGCTCAGGGGCGCAGGAGCGCCCGGAGCTGACCCGCGAACGCGTCCGGATCCGCGAACACCAGGCGCACCGCCAGCACCGCCACCCGAGCCCGCTCGGCGGGGCCGAGGCGCACCGCATCCTTCTCGGTGGTGACGAGGCTCGCACCGAGGCGCCCGGCCGCCTCCGCGAGCGCCGCGAGATCGGCGGGCCGGTAGGGATGGTGGTCCGGGAAGGTCCGCGTGCCCGCCAACTCGGCGCCGGCCTCGCGCAGGCTCGCGAAGAACTTCTCGGGACGCCCGATCCCCGCGAAGGCCAGGACGCGCCGGCCCGCGAGCGCAGCGCCCTCGGGCACGAGGCGGGCGCGGTGCACGGGCAGCCCCCGCGCGGCCGCCTGCGCGGCGACGGGCTCGCCGGGCTCGCCGTCGCCGACCAGCACGAGGCCGCCGACGTGGCGCCACTGCCGCGCGAGCGGCGCTCGCAGGGGGCCGGCCGGGACGGTGCGGCCGTTGCCGACCCCGAAGCCCGCATCGACCACCGCGAGGCTCAGGGTCTTGGCAAGGCTCGGGTTCTGCAGCCCGTCATCCATCACGATGAGGTCGGCGCCCGCCGCGACGCAGGCGCGGGCGCCGGCCGGCCGGTCGCGGGCGATGATCGCCGGGCCGTGGCGCGCGAGGAGCAGGGGCTCGTCGCCGACGTCGGCGGCCGCGTGGGCGGCAGGGTCCACCCGGACGGGGCCGGACAGCCGGCCGCCATAGCCCCGGCTCAGGAAGGCGGGCCGAGCGCCCATGTGTTCGAGGATCCGCGCCGCCGCGAGCGCGGTGGGCGTCTTGCCGGCGCCCCCGAGGGTGAAGTTGCCGAGGCAGAGCACCGGACAGGGAGCGGCGGCGCCCGCCCGGTCCATGCGGTCGGCGGCGAGCCGGCCGTAGGCCGCCCCGAGCGGCGCCAGCAGCCGCGCGGCGGGATGGTCCGGTGCCGCGGCCCAGAAGGCGGGCGGGCGCATCAGGAGGCGTGGAGCGCGGCGAGCTTCATCTGCGCGATGAAGGGGTCGAGCACCGCGAGCGTCCGCTCCACCGCGCCCTCGAAGGGGCGCAGCGCCCGCTGCCCGGCTGCCGCCATGGCCGCGATGCCGGCCGGGTCGGACAGCAATTCGCCGAGACTCGCAGCGAGTTCGGCGGCGTCTGCGACCGGACGCGCGCCGCCCTCGGCGTCGAGGGCCGCGTAGACCTGCGCGAAATTGTGCGTGTGCGGCCCGTGCAGCACCGCCGCCCCGAGGCGCACGGGCTCGATGGGGTTCTGCCCGCCATGCGGCACCAGGGATCCGCCCAGGAACACGAGGGGCGCGAGGCGGTAGAACAGGCCGAGCTCGCCGACCGTGTCGGCCACGTAGACATCGACCGCGGAGTGCGGACGCCCGCCCGCCGCGCGGCGGGCGCTGCGCAGGCCGGCCGCCGCGGCCGACTGCGCGGCCTCCTCGCCCCGGCGCGGGTGGCGGGGCGCCACGATCGTGAGGAGCCGCGGGATCCGGTCACGCAGGGCCGCGTGCGCCTGCGCCACCGCGGCGTCCTCCCCCGCATGGGTGCTCGCCGCCACCCAGACGGGGCGGTCGCCGATCATGTCGCCGAGGTAGGCGAGCTGCTGCCGGTCGGCCGGGGGCACGGCGGCATCGTACTTGAGGTTGCCGGCGACGCTGACCCGCGGCGCGCCGAGGCGGGCGAAGCGGCCCGCATCGTCGTTCGTCTGCGCGAGGCACACGGCGATGCGCGCGAGCAGCGCCTTCGCGGTGGCCGGCGAGCGCTCCCAGCCCTTGAAGGAGCGCTCGGACATGCGCCCGTTCACGAGGATCAGCGGGATCTCCCGCGCGTGCAGCGACAGGATGGTGTTCGGCCAGATCTCGGATTCGGCGACCAGCGCGAGGTCCGGCTGCCAATGGTCGAGGAAGCGCTCGACCCAGCGCGGGGCGTCGAGGGGCACGTACTGGTGCACGGCGCCGGCCGGGAGGCGCGTGCCGACGAGCTCCGCCGCGGTGCGGGTTCCCGTGGTGACGAGGACCGAGAAGCCCCGCGCGATCATGCCCTCCACGAGGCCGATCAGCGAGAGCGCCTCCCCGATGCTCGCCCCATGCATCCAGGCGAGCGAGCCCACCGGGCGGGCCCGGCCCGGCAGCCCGCGCCGCTCGGGCAGGCGCATCGGGTCCTCCTTGCCGCGGCGCGCCCGCCAGGCGAGGAGGCCCGCCACCGCGGGCTCGCCGAGGTAGAGCGCCCCCCGGTAGGCCCGAAGCGCCAGGGTGACGGGCGGCGTCCTCATGCGGGCTCCCCCGCGGGGGTCGGGGCTTGCGCGGCGCCGAACCAGGCGGCGCCCACCCGGTCGGGTCGGCCGACCAGGGTGTAGGCCCGGTCGTGGACGCGGTTCATCTCCGCCTCGACCCGCTCGCGCAGGGCTTCGAACGCGGCGGGCTCCGCCTCGCGCGGCACGAAGATCGGCTCGCCGAACACGATCGCGCCGCGGCCGAAGGGCAGGCCGAGGCAGGCCCGGTCCCAGGAGTTGAAGCGCAGGTGCCGGCTCGTCACCACCGCGACCGGCACGATCGGCCGGCCCGAGAAGCGGGCAAGCATGACGATGCCCGCATCCGCCCGCCGCGAGACCTTCGGGACGTCGGCGCTGAAGGCGACCGATTCGCCGGCCTTGAGGGCCTTCAGCATGGCCCGCAGGCCCTCGGCGCCGCCCTTCGCCCGGGCGTCGCGCACCGCCCGGCCCCGGGCGCCGGACGCCCGGATCACCCGGACCCCGAGGCGGGTCAGGGCGAGGGTGTTGATGTTCCCGTCCGGGTTCCGGGAGATGATCGTCGCCACGCGGTCCTGCGGCCGCCGGGCGAAGCCCACCATGATGTGCTGCCCGTGCCACATGCCCATGATGGCGGGCAGCCGCGCGTCGAGCCACGCGTCGGTGTCGCCGGGCTCGACGACGAACCGGTTCGTCGCCCGCACCAGTCGCAGATAATCGGCGGCGAGGCGGCCGAGGACGGCCTGAACGGCGGGCCGGCGACCGAGGCGCTTGAGAAGGCTCATCTCTCGCTTCCGAAATCCTGGGAGGCCCGGCGGGCAGCCGGGCTGGTCGGGACGGGCCAGATGGACGGGCCAGCTCGATGGGTTCGGTGAACGCGGGCGGCGCGGGGCGGTCCGCGGCCGCGCCGGCTGTCTAGCGTCGATGCCGTTGCGGGCGCAACCGAGCCGTCCGGTCCGGAGCGCGCGCGGAGGCCCGCGCTCCAGGCTCGTCTGGGCCGCGGAGGCGGCGAAAACGGGGCGGCGTGCTTGTTTTGATTGATTCCAATGTATAGATTGGAATCAATCAAAATAGGAGCCCGCAGGATGCAGGCAGAGTCACTCCACACGCTTCATTCCGACCCGGCGGACGCGCGCCGGAGCTTCGTGCTGCGCGTCATCCAGCCGGGCCTCGCCGGGCTCATCGACGGCTCGGTCTCGACGCTCGCGCCGATCTTCGCGGCCGCGTTCGCGACGCACAGCAACGGCGCGACGCTGCTCGTCGGGCTCGCGGCCTCGGTGGGGGCGGGCATCAGCATGGGGTTCACGGAGGCGCTCTCGGACGACGGCAGCGTCACGGGGCGGGGCGACCCCACGCTGCGGGGCGTGGTCTGCGGCCTCGCGACGGCGCTCGGCGGCCTCGGGCACACGCTGCCCTACGCGATTCCGGACAGCTGGCCGAACGCCTTCGCGACGGCGACCCTGCTCGCGGTCTTGGTGGTGGTGGTCGAACTCCTCGTGATCGCAGGGATCCGCACCCGCTACATGGCGACGCCGTTCTGGCGGGCGGCGCTCCAGGTGGTGATCGGGGGTGCCCTGGTGCTGGCGGCGGGCGTGCTCATCGGCAGCGCTTGACGCCCGCCCCGCGAGGCGGCAGGCCGGGGCACCAGTCCGCGCGCGTACCGGCCCGATGTATCGTCTCGCCCACCTCACCGACCCCCATGTCGGTCCGCTGGCCCGGCCCCGCCTGCGCCAGCTCCTCGGCAAGCGGGCGACGGGCTATGCCAACTGGCGCCGGGGCCGGTCGCGCAGCCACGACATGGCGGTCCTAGCGGCCCTCGTCGCCGACTTGAAGGAGCAGGGGCCCGACCACGTCGCCTGCACGGGCGACCTCTGCAACATCGGCCTGCCGAGCGAGTGGGAGACCGCCCGCACCTTCCTGGAGGAACTGGGGCCGCCGGACCGCGTCAGCTTCGTGCCCGGCAATCACGACGCCTACGTGCGCGGCTCGCTGGAGGGCCTCCTCGCCGCCTGCGGCCCCTGGACCGCGGGTGACGACGGCCGCAGCGGCCTGTTCCCCTACCTGCGCCGCCGCGGCCCCGTCGCCCTGGTGGGACTCTCGACCGCGATCCCGACCAAGCCCTTCGTGGCGAGCGGGCGCCTCGGGCCCGAGCAGATAGCCGCCGCCGAGGCCCTGCTGCGGGCGCTCGCCGGCGAGGGAGAGCCGCCCTGCCGCGTGGTGATGATCCACCATCCGCCCCAGCCGGGCGGCGCGGCGCCCGGGCGCGAGCTCAAGGATGCGGAGGCGTTCACGGAGATGCTCGGGCGGGTGGGGGCGGAGCTCGTCCTCCACGGGCACAACCACGTGGCGAGCCTCGGCCACGTGCCGGGCCCCGCGGACAGCTGGGTGCCGGTGGTCGGCGCCGCCTCGGCCTCGGCCCGGCCGGGGGGGCACGGGGGCGCCCTCAAGCGGCGGGCGGCCTACATCCTCTACACGATCGCGCAGGAGGGCGGTCGCTACGCCATCACGGCGCATCAGCGCGGCCTCGACCCGGACGGTCGCGTCGCGGATTTCGGCAGCCTCGCGCTGGCGGCCCCTCAGGGTTAAGGCTCCGCCATTCAAAACGAAACCGGCCGGGAGGCCCGGCCGGCGAAGGAGGTGGAACCGGCGATCGGGCGTCGTCAGACGCCCGCGCTGAGAAGTCCGACGCGCTGCTGGTGGGCGATGCTGGCCTCGTAGCGCTCGGCCTGCAGGCGGGTCAGCCCGGAGATCAAGGCGATGGTCCCGCGATAGACCGTATAGGTGCCGTCCTGAGTCGGCTTCACACGAATCATCTCGGACATGGGCGCTCCCCTGTCTTGGAGGTTGATCGTCGAACGCTGTTGACAGGCGGGAGGGTAACCGTTTGGACGGGGCTGGCAAGGGGGTCCTACGCCGTATTGCGTAAGTATCTCCGCTGCGGTGCGGCGGGGAGATGCTTAAAATTGAGGCGCCTGTACCCGCGGCCGGCCCGCCGCGGCGCTATGTGATTGTAATCATGGGCGCCGCAACTTCCTGTCCGGATGCTGCGGCGCCCGCCGGCTCAGGCGGCCGTGGCCTGGCGCTTCGGCACGATATCGTTGGCCATCACCTCGCCGAAGGGTCCGTCGTTGCGGGCATGGGCGGGCGCGTTGCCGGTGGTCGCCCGAAGCGGCAGCTTCGGGAAGACCAGCTCGGCGAATCGGTAGGCCTCCTCGAGGTGCGGGTAGCCCGAGAGGATGAACCGGTCGATGCCGAGGTCGATGTACTCCTTCATCCGGTCGGCGACCTGGTCGGCGGAGCCGACCAGCGCGGTCCCGGCCCCGCCGCGCACCAGGCCGACGCCGGCCCAGAGGTTCGGCGACACCACGAGCTTATCCCGGCGCCCGCCGTGGAGGGCCATCATCCGGCTCTGGCCCACGGAATCCTGGCGCTGCAGGGTGGCCTGCGCGCGGGCGATGGTCTCGTCGTCGAGGCGGGAGATCAGGCCCTCGGCGGCCTCCCAGGCGGCGGCCTCGGTCTCGCGCACGATCACGTGCAGGCGGATGCCGTAGGAGAAGGTCTTGCCGCGGGCCTCCGCGGCGGCGCGGGCGGTGGCGATCTTCTCCGCGACGCCGGCCGGCGGCTCGCCCCAGGTGAGGTAGACGTCGCAGTGCTCGGCCGCGACCGCGATGCCCGCCGGCGAGGAGCCTCCGAAGTAGAGGGGCGGATAGGGCTTCTGGGCGGGCGGGAAGATCAGGCGCCCGTTCTCCGCCCGCAGGTGCTGGCCCTCGAACGTCACGGTCTCGCCGGCCATCAGCCCGCGCCAGACGTGCAGGAACTCGTCCGTGACGACGTAGCGCTCGTCGTGGTCGAGGAAGACGCCGTCGCCGCGCAGCTCCACCGGGTCCCCGCCGGTGACCACGTTGATGAGGAGGCGCCCCTCCGAGAGGCGGTCGAGGGTCGCGGCCATGCGGGCGGCCATCGAGGGTTCCTGCAGGCCGGGCCGCACGGCGACGAGGAAGCGCAGGCGGCGCGTGAGCGGGGCGAGCGCCGAGGCCACCACCCAGGAATCCTCGCAGGAGCGACCGGTGGGCAGCAGCACGCCGAAGTAGCCGAGATCGTCGGCCGCCTGCGCGATCTGGCGGAGGTAGGGCAGCGTGACGGCCCGGGCGCCCTCGGCGGCGCCGAGGTAGCGGCCGTCGCCGTGGGTCGGCAGGAACCAGAGGACGTCCGCGCGGCCGTCGGCCTGCGGGGAGTTGGCGACTGTCATGCTGTACGATCCTGCATTCGGATTCCGCCGGCCCTTGCTTTCAGGCTCAGCGGGCGGCTGCGACGGCCTGCGGGCGGGCGGCGGCCTGGTCGCGGGCCGTGAGGGCGGCGAGCTGGCCGGCCGCCTCCGCGACGCGGGCCTGGATGCCGGGCTCCACCAGCGCCCCGTCGTGGAAATCGGGGTCGGAGGCGTAGACGGCGGTCGGCAGGGCGAGCGCCCCGAAGA
The DNA here is from genome assembly GCF_053346035.1 of Methylobacterium sp. A54F. NCBI lineage: Bacteria > Pseudomonadati > Pseudomonadota > Alphaproteobacteria > Hyphomicrobiales > Methylobacteriaceae > Methylobacterium > Methylobacterium sp. A54F. Next base: position 569,325 of record NZ_JBKFBF010000001.1, read on the forward strand.
AGCCGAACAACGGCCGGAAGGCGTGCTCCACCACAAGGGCGTGGCGGTGGCCGCCGCCGGTGGCGGCGATGGCCACCGGCTTGTTGAGGAGCGCGCTCGGGTCGACGAAGTCGAACAGGTGCTTGAACAGGCCCGTGTAGGCGCCCTTGTAGACGGGCGAGCCCACGACCAGCGCATCCGCCTCCTCGATCGCCTCGACGATCCGGCGCGCCGGCAGGGAGAGCTGCTGGCGCGACAGGGCCGCGCCGAGACCGGTGCCGGCATCGACCACGTCGAAGATGCGCACGTCGAGGGCCGTGCGGGAGGCGGCCTCCGCGGCGATGGCCTCGACCAGGGTGCGGGTCTTCGAGGGCCGCTGCACGTTCGCGCTGAAGCCGACGAGTCTGGGGCGGGTCATGTCGGGCCTGTCCGAAGTTGAGCGAGTGTCGACCGGCCCGTGCGGACGGGCTCGGCTGCTGGCCCCGAAGGTGCGCGGGGCACCCGCCGCGGTCAATGAAACGTTCTTTCAAATGAACGGCGCGTGGGAGGTGGTTGGGCTCCACCCGAGCGGTGGCGGAGAAGGACGGGGCGGTTCGCGCGCCCGTTCCGCGCCGTAGACGATAAATGGTCAAGGAAGGCCGGACGCGGAGGCCCCGGCCCGTCGCGCACCTGCGACGACGCGCGCGGCGATCGCGTGCCCGCGCGACGCCATGAACCGCGCCCGCGTTCCGCATAGCGGACGCCGCTGCTTCGGATGCGCGGTCCGGCGCCCGTACAGGATCCTTCTCCCATGCCCGCCCGGCGGAGGCGGTCGTTCCCGGACATCCCCGAAAAAGGCCGTTTCTTTCCCTGGACCGGAACAGTCCGGCCATGGATGCTTGGTGTTGTCTTCGCAAGCGTTTCGAGCGCACGGCACAGGACTTCCCCTGAAGCCTGCACGCCGCCGGACTGAACAACAAACGCATCATGAATACAGTCTCACACGCCGAGACTGCGCAACGACCTGAGGAGAGCCCCATGAGCACCCGCCCGAACGCCGCCGCGGAGCCGATCCGCTTCGCCTACTGGGTTCCGAACGTCTCCGGCGGCCTGGTGATCAGCAAGATCCCGCAGCGCACGAGCTGGGATGCCGAGTACAACCGCCAGCTCGCCCGGATCGCAGAGGAGGCCGGGTTCGACTACGCGCTGACGCAGATCCGCTTCACCGCGGGCTACGGCGCCGAGTACCAGCACGAGTCGGTGGCCTTCAGCCACGCGCTCGCGGCCGCGACGAGCCGGCTCAAGGTCATCGCCGCCATCCTGCCCGGGCCCTGGAACCCGACGCTGGCCGCCAAGCAGATCGCCACCATCGCGGACCTGACGGGCGGGCGCATCGCGGTCAACATCGTCTCGGGCTGGTTCTCGGGCGAGTTCCGGGCCATCGGCGAGCCGTGGCTCGACCACGACGAGCGCTACCGCCGCTCCGAGGAGTTCATCCGCTCGCTCAAGGGCATCTGGACCCAGGACAGCTTCACCTTCCGGGGCGACTTCTACCGCTACACCGACTACTCCCTGAAGCCGAAGCCGCCGGGGGCCCTCCCCGAGATCTTCCAGGGCGGCTCGTCGCGCGCCGCCCGCGACATGGCGGCCCGCGTCTCGGACTGGTACTTCACCAACGGCAACAGCCCGGAGAACATCCGGACCCAGGTCGAGGACCTCAAGGCCAAGGCGCGGCAGAACGGCCACGCCGTGAAGGTCGGCGTCAACGCCTTCGTGATCGCCCGGGACACCGAGGAGGAGGCGCGCGCCGTCCTCCAGGAGATCATCGACCACGCCGACCCCGAGGCCGTGAAGGCCTTCGGGCACGAGGTGAAGAACGCCGGCAAGGCCTCCCCCGAGGGCGAGGGCAACTGGGCGAAGTCGAGCTTCGAGGACCTCGTCCAGTACAACGACGGCTTCAAGACGAACCTGATCGGGACGCCGGACCAGATCGCCGAGCGCATCGTGGCGCTGAAGGACGTCGGCGTCGACCTCGCGTTGCTGGCCTTCCTGCACTTCCAGGAGGAGGTCGCGTATTTCGGCCAGCACATCATCCCGCGGGTCCGGGCGCTGGAGGCCGCCCGCGCCGGGCAGCCCGCGGCCGAGGCGGCCTGAGCCCGGAGGCACCCATGAACATCGCCCTGAACCCCGACACGCTCGACCCGCCGCAGGGCGTGCCCGGCCGCCCGCGCCTCTCTGAGCCCGCCCACGTGATCCGCGACGACGCGGAGGCGATCCGCGTCGCCGAGCGCCTCGCGGCGGCCTTCCGCGAGGGGGCCTCGGAGCGCGACCGGACGGGGCGCCGCCCGGCGGAGGAGCTCGACGCCTTCTCGCAGAGCGGCCTCTGGTCGATCAACGTGCCGCGCAGCTTCGGGGGGCCGGGCGTCTCCTACCGGACGCTCGCGCGGGTGATCGCCATCATCTCGGCCGCCGACCCGTCGATCGGGCAGATCGCGCAGAACCACCTCGGCATCGTCGCGGCGATCGACACGGTGTCGGACCCCGGGCAGAAGGCGCTGCTGTTCGGGGAGGTGCTGCGCGGCACCCGCTTCGGCAACGCCTTCTCGGAGCGCGGCACCCGGCGGGCCGCGGAGTTCGAGACCCGCTTCACCGAGGACGGCGACCACGTCGTGGTCCGGGGCGAGAAGTTCTACGCCACGGGCGCGCTCCTCGCCCACCTCGTGCCGATCGTCGCCACCGACGCGGAGGGCCGGGCCTGGTACGCCATTGCCGAGCGCGACGCGCCGGGCCTCACCGTGATCGACGACTGGTCGGCTTTCGGCCAGCGCGGCACCGCGAGCGGCACGGTTCTGATCCGCGACGTGCGGGTGCCGAAGACCCACCTCGTGCCGGCCTGGAAGGGCTACGCGCAGCCCAGCGCCGACGGGGCGATCTTCCAGATCATCCAGGCGGCGGTCGATGCCGGCATCGCGCGGGCGGCGCTCGACGACACGGTGGCCTTCGTGCGCGAGCGCTCGCGCCCCTGGATCGACAGCGGCCTGGAGCGGGCCTCCGACGACCCCTACACGATCCAGGCGGTGGGCGACCTGACGATCCGCCTGCACGCGGCCGAGGCGCTCCTCGACCGGGCGGGCCTCGCCATCGACGCGGCGGTGGCGGCACCGGAGGCCGAGAGCGTGGCGGCGGCGCAGGTCGCCGTCGCGGAGGCGAAGGTGCTCACCACCGAGGTGTCCCTGGCGGCGGCCAACAAGCTGTTCGAGCTTGCCGGCACCCGCGCCACCCTCGCCGAGCACAACCTCGACCGGCACTGGCGCAACGCCCGCACCCATACCCTGCACGATCCGGTCCGCTGGAAGGTCGCCATCGTCGGCAACCACGCCCTGAACGGGGTGAACCCGCCGTTCCACGCCTGGAGCTGAGCGCCCCTCAGGCGATACCGAGGCCGCGGATCAGGAGTCTGATGGCGAGCAGCAAGGCGAGGGAGGCGGTGACCGCGAGCGTCACCCGTCCCCCGACCCGGGCGAGCACCCGCACGTCGACGCCGAGGCCGAGGGCCGCCATCGACACCGCGGTGAGGAAGCCCGCGGCCTGCGTCACCGGCCGGGCGGCTGCCTCCGAGATCAGCCCGAGCGAGCACAGCCCCGCGAGTGCCAGGAAGCCGAGGATGAACCACGGCACCAGCTTGAAGAAGCCGAGCCGTCCCGGGCGGGGGGGCGGTGGCGCCCGCCGCGGGCAGGCGCGGGGCGATCAGCGAGAAGGCCACCACCGCCGTGAGCTATCGCCCGCCCTCACCATAGGGCGGCCGCGTACGATCATATCAGGCCGCCGCATTCCGGCGGCGCGCTCACCCGCTGACAGCTCTCCGGAAGCGGCACGTCCCCGACCGAGCAGAGACTGCCATGCCGTCCCAGCGATCAGCGTCCAGCCCCACGCCCAGCGACCGCGCGTTCACGCATGGACGCATCCCTTCCCCATCCGGCGAGACGGGGGGCATCGATGCTTGCGCACCCTGCCTCTTCGCGGTCGAGCACGGCGGCACCGTCGTCCGGATCACGGACGACTGGGACGGCCACGTCCTCATCGAGAAGCTGTACGCCGGTCTTCGGGAAGCTCGCCGGGCTCGCGACAAGCAGCCCCGCTGAGGAGGGCAGGTCGGCTTCGCGGAGACTCGCGATCGGAGCGTCCGGCAACACAGCGCAATGGTCCTCCCGGATTCGAAAGCAGCTCAGGCGTGCCCTGGAGATTGCGGTCAGCAGTCGTGGTCTGCAATAATTCTCGGAGGTAGAGTATGCGGGATAGACAAATGTGTTGACGATGTTCCTCAGACGTAGGACAGTCTGTCTTGCTCCACATAGTTTTGGGTGCCGATGCCGATGCTCTTTAATCATGCAACGATCCCGGTCGTTCGGCTCGGCGCCGTACTCGGAGCATTCCTCCTCGTAGCGAGTGCGGCACATGCCGCATCTCGCGCCAAGGACGACGGGATGGAGGCTCAGCGCTGCATCTGGCGCTGCGGGAATGCGACAAATCTCGAACAGCCCGCCTACGATCGTTGCATCGCCCGCCAATGCGACGCCGGCAAGCGGCGCCGACGTCGGTGATTGCGGTAACGGCGGAAGCGCAACCTGGATCTTCGTGGCCTTCGTGGGGCCGTCCATCCGGCGGGCGGATGCCTTTCCGGGACCCGCCAGGTGTCAAAGGAACGGGGCCAATGGGCGCGTCACCGCCGAGTACGTCTCCGAGGCTTGCCCATGCACATCCTCTCACTGCAGCGATGATAGGCCGGATCACCGGCTCCCTTCGAGTTCGCGAGGCAGCGCCACACACACCTCTGTGCCTCCCACTGGGCTTCGGTCTGCGCCTCGGCCGGGGTGGCCAGGCCAAGGATCCCAGCAGTCAAAATCGGGACCCGCAGCAAATGCTTCATAGTCTTATCGCCCTCGCGTGATGGGATCCCGGAACGTCGGTCTTTCAATTTGACGTGTCGCACACGAGGCGACCTTGGCCGTCCTTGATGTCGATGGTGGCGGATTGATCCGCACCGGTTTCCCCTGCCCGGACTCGTTGCCTGAGAAGCCGCTTGGCGCGCGCAACGTCGCGGCCGATGACTTTGACGACCTCCGACCTGGAGGTTGCGAAGCGCACGCTCGCCATGTTGATTCCGTTCTCGTTGCCGAACACGAAATCAACGGCGCTGACCGGCAAGGATCGCAATGTCCCAGACAGAGGTACGTTGACCTCCGTGTACTCGCCCTTGTTGACCGAGGTGATCGGGCCCATGGCCGATTTGATCTCGGCCGAAGCCATGATCGGGGCGTTGGGATCTAAGCGCTTTCCGCTCGCGTCATGCCCGTGCCGCGCGGCGATCGACCTTCTGAACTGATCGAACGATTTCGATCCGTCGCAATCTGACAGAAGCTTTCCGAGCAGGGGGTCGAGGACAACGGACGCCGCGGCATTCCCAGGTATGGAGCCGAGTGCGCAGATCAGCGCGGCGCCGGGAAGAAGGATCTGTCGTGCCGGGAAGCGCCAGCACGGCCTCCGTCTCCGGCGCGCGCTATCCAGTTCCAGCTCTGCCATCTTCTGCACCTCATACGAACTTTCCCTCGCGCCATCCTTGGCGGGTAAGGGGAGTGCGGACTGAGCATACTTGTCATGACAGATATTCCGGTCGGCAGCCGAACCGTAAAGCTAGCCAAAAGAATGATCTCTAAAATATAATTCCGGCCTGCGCGTTGAATGTAGTTCCCGAGTTCAATGGGAGCCCTATCCCGTCAGCCTGCACAGATGCTGCGGGAGCCCGAATACAGCATTGAGGTTGAGGGGAACTCAGCGCCACCGATCCCGGCCGTCCGGCTGCGGTGCGGCTTGGCGACCGGCACCGCGACCGCGCCGGACCATGCCACCGGGGCCCGCATCGCTGCGGGGCGCCGGATGACGCCTCGTCTATCGAAACCTTGCCGTGCGGATCGGCATCAACCCCGCCCGATCCTGCTTCGGATGCGCGAGGGGGCCGCCGGAGCGAGAGAGGCTCGAATCGGCGCAGGCTGACGGCGCCGGAACGGCGCGTCTGACGGGGCTGTCGGTGATCAGGCTGAGATATTGAAAACGTGGCGCGGGCGACGGGGCTCGAACCCGCGACCTCCGGCGTGACAGGCCCGATGAAAAGCCAACTTCGGCAACGGCTGTTCCGAATTCTCATGGCACCGATCCTACTCGGGAACTTGGAGAATTCGGAACGCCCGGGAGTGGCTGCAAGCCCCCTGGAAACGAGAACGCCGTCGCGGGGGTCGGAGCCCGCAACGGCGCTATTCGCATTGGTTCAAGCCAAAGAACCGTGAAAAGAGATAGGTCGGCCACGGGGTCGCTGACAAGGCTGACAAACCTAGCCGAGGTTGCCCGCGCACTCCGCGGACAGGTTCAGGGGCGGCAGGTACTCGCCCCAGGGCCGGCCCATAGCCACAAGGATCGCTCTCTCTCGGTTCGCCTGTCCGATGCCTCGCCCGATGGGTTCGTCGTATTCAGCCACGCGGGCGACGACTGGCGTGCGTGTCGAGACCATGTTGCCTCAGCTCTCGGCCTGCCCCCAGATCGATGGCGTCAGGACCGCGAGGAGGATCCGGCTGAAATCTACCGCCGGCGGGAAGCTCAGCGCCGCGCCGACGAGCGCTATCGGGCCGAAACCCTACGCCGTCAGCGCCACGCGCTCGCCATGTGGGAAGACGCCCGCGACCCGCGCGGCACCATCGTTGAGGCGTACCTGCGCAGCCGGTGCCTTAACCTCCCCGACAACATCGCGAGCGAAGTCCTGCGCTTTCACCCCGCTTGCCCGTGGGAGGCCGGCGCCGCCCCGGCCATGGTGGCACCGCTCCGGTGCATCCGCACAGGAGACGTGATTGGGGTCCACCGAACAGCCCTGACCCCGGACGGCACGAAGCTCGGACGCAAGATGTTCGGTACCGCGACCGGCGCCGCCATCATGCTCGACAGCGAGGACGCGATCACCAGCGGCCTCGCGATCGGCGAGGGCATCGAGAGCTGCTTGGCAGCACGGCAACTCGGCATCCTGCCTGTGTGGGCACTTGGCAGCGCCAGCGCCATGGCCGCGTTCCCGCTGCTGCCCGGCATTCAAAGCCTGACGCTCCTCGAAGAGCGTGACGGCGGGGCGAGCAACCGCGCTTGCACAGAGGTTGGCACCCGTTGGCACCGAGCTGGTCGGGTGGTCGACGTGGTGCTTCCGCGTGTCGGCAAGGACATCAACGACCAGATCCGGGAGGGGGCGACGGCATGGCACTGAACGGGAGCCACTTCCCCCCTGATCCGATCGATCGCCGCGCCTTCGTCCCACCTTTCACCGACGAGGACGTGGGCCGGTTTCCTCCCTTTCAAGGTGAGGCTGGGCCGCGCGCTGAGGCGACGCGCCCTCGCTTTCCGATCCTGCACATTGACGACATCGAGATCGGAGACGACCCGACGTGGCTGATTGAGGGGTTGCTTCCGGCTAGCGGGTTCGGCGTCGTGTTCGGCGCTCCCAAAAGCGGCAAGTCGTTCCTGCTCGCCGATGCACTGTTCCACGTCGCTATGGGGCGTTCGTGGGCCGGGCGGGAGGTGATGCAAGGCGTTGTCGTCTACATCACAGGCGAAGGCGTTGAGGGCTTTAAACGGCGCCTCGTCGCCATGCGGCGCCACTACCACGTTGAAGGGCACCGTATCCCCTTCCTGATGGTGCCCGTTGCGCCGGACCTTGGGCACGCGAGCGGCGACGACCTCGCCTTGGTCGAGGACGTTAGGGCCTATCTTGCGACGATGGGCAGCCCGCCTGTCAGGGCCATCGCGATCGACACGCTCGCCCGCACCATGAAGGGCGCCGACGAGAACGCTGCGAAGGACATGACGACGTTCGTGGACAACTGCGAGCGCATCGGCACAGCGTTTGGGTGCATCGTCCTCGGGGTTCATCACGCGGGCAAGGACGTGGCCAAGGGCTCCCGCGGCTCCAACGCCCTCGACGGAGCCGTAGACGTGATGTGGAGCGTCGAAAAAGGCGAGGCAGGTAGCATCGCCACCATCCACCACATGAAGGACGCAGAGGCCGGTGCGACCTGGCAATTCCGGCTGCTGCCGATGGTCCTTCGGGAGGGGGGCGCAGAGCATCAGGAAGTTGCGGCTGCGGTGGTCGAAATCACGGAGTTGCCGGGCGGTGCGCAGAGGTGCGCAGAGAGGCGCAACACCAAGCCTCTGCCCGATCGTCCGAAGCTGCTTCTCGATATCCTAAGGCACGCCGTGGAGGAGATGGGCGAAACCGTTTTGGGTAACCCGAACATCCCCCTTGACGTGCGAGCCCTTCGCCGTGAGAACCTGAAAAGGTATTTGACACTAAAGGGTTACTGGGACGACCTCGTAACCGACTCCAACAATCGAGCTCGTCTCAGCACCGACACGAAGACACTGATCGCCCGAGGCTTCGTCAGCACCACACCCTCCTGGTACTGGCTGGTTAGGGGCTGATCCGATGAGGCCGCAGAGCAGCGCAGAGGTGCGCAGAGTTTCAAATCTCTGCGCCCTAACCCCCCCCCGCAGGGGGCCATGCGCAGAGCCGCAGAGGGCGCAGAGAGTGTCTATAGACACTCTGCGCCTCTGCGCTCCCCGCACCAGGGTCGAAGCCGAGGTGCTGGAATGATCCTAGCGGCCGACCGTTGGAGGCCGTTCGCGGATGAAATAGACTCCGCGGAACGCCTCGATCGACTGCGCACCTTCCGCGCGCTCGACTTCTCACGCACGCAAAGCGGCTGCGCTCGGTGCGGCTCCGGGCAACTCGCTTCGACGAGCGTAGGCCAGACCCGACAGCACGATCAGCAGCACGAAGGCAGGAACGGGCATCAGCGCGGGATCGCCAGCCCGGAGATGGCTGGCGACCGCGCCCACCATGATCGCCGCGAGCAGCAAGGCGCCGTGAGCGACATGGCGGCGGCTCAGGAGCAGGATGGCACCTACGAGTTGTGCGATGCCGACCGCGTACATGAACCAGAGCGGATAGCCGAAGCGAGCGAAGCCCGACACCTCGAACTCGACCGCGGCGAACTTCATCCCGGCTGCGATCAGGAAGAAGACTGTGAGCAGGCCCCGCAGCACCCAGCTGCCGATCTGCCGTCCATTGCGCGTGCTCGTCATCGATCTCGTCCCCTTGCTGGCGCGGCCGTGGATCGGCCGTCGACGCGCCGCTCTCTAAGGGCGCGAGATCTCACACTGATTGCGCCCTCTGTTGCGTCGGCCTCGCTGGCCGGCGCTCGTGCAGCCTGAGGATCCCGTCATGCCCGCATTGGATCGAGACCGCTTCGCCAAGTGCCAAACCATGTGGAAGCGCGGCGCCACTAAGGGCGAGCGTGCCGCCGGCAAGGCCGCGGCCACCCGTGTCGCCGCCTCAGCCCGCATGAGCCTGCAGGACGCCGTGAAAGCCACGAAGATCAGAGCATCAGCGCCGCGCTACCCGGCGTCGGCTGCTGCCTGGGCGTACTGGTCCCCGCCCTCAAATCCAGGCCCGACCACCGTCGCGGAGATGATGGCGCGGAAGGCCGACGACCTGGCCGTGAAGAAGCGGGCTGCCCGCCGGGCCGAGCGCGAGATGCGCAAGTTCTACGCTCAGCAGGAGGCTGAGCTTGCCGTGATCCGCGAGCAGCAAGCCGTTCGAGACCGAGAGTGGGCAGCGAGCCGCACTGCCGCGTGAGGAGCGCACCCATGAACCTCTACACCTCCCGCCCTACGCATCCCGGCCGCACGGCGGCCGAGCGCAAGATCCTCGACGCCATCGGCTGCGGAGACTTCAACCCAAGAATGCATCCGAAGGTCCGCGACCGCCTCCTCGAGGCTGGCCTCGTCGTCCAGTGCAGCGAGCGCCTGATTGGGCAGGGATGGTCCGCCGTCCGTCTGCCGGAGTACGCAATGCCGATCCCAGTGCACATGCAGTGGTGCTCGGCCGTCGCCGCGACAGACGAGGAAATGGCTGAGTTCGTGAAGAGTTATAAGACCAGGTGATGTTCGTTGGAGCCCACGGACTCACTGTCGGTGCCAACCAGGTCTGCAAATCCAATGACGGCGATCAAATCTTTTCTGAGAGCATGATGGAACCCATAAAACGTCCACACCCACGTCGTGGCCCAACGCTTGCCGACCCGACCCGTATTGCAAATCCGTATCGGACTGCCTTCCGGCTGGCATGGCGCAACGCCATGGTGGCGACGATCAACGTCGGCCTGGAGCGAAGCCTATTTGGCTTGTCAGCCGGAGAGAACCATTGGCCAGAGGCTGAAGCTGACGCTGGAAAGCCTCGGCCGCAACAGTCGGGTGCTCTCTACCGCTACACCGTCCTGAGCGATGTCGAAGCCGTTGCCTGGATCTATGACGGCGGCTTCGACGAGATCGCGGTTCACGTCGTGCTGTGGCCGACCATCGGCGCCGAGCAGACGATCAGGGATCCGGAAGCGTGGCCTCGTGCAGGCAAGGTCGTAGCGTTCGGCCGTCTGGAGCGCCGCGTCGGAACCTTCCTGCAGTCTGCGCCGGTCCTGTACGTCGAAACACCGGCTCACACAGAGATGGTGGCGAGCATCGGGATCGATCCGCTGGACGGCCGCTATCTCGACCGTGGCCGTGTCCAGCCATGAGGCGATCCTCGCCTGGCCCGCGCTGTTCCACCGCTCATCCCGAGGTGTAGCATGAGCACGAAGCCCACCACCCAGCTCCTCCCCGAGGAGGATCCTGTTGCGATCGAGGCCGCAATGCTGGCGCTCGCCCGCGCCATTGCCCGGGAGGACGAGGAGACGCCCCCGGTCCCGCTCGTTGCTCCGCATCCCCGCCCGAGGACCAATCTCGGCTGGGCGATGAGAGACCCGGTACGGCAGGCCCTCAAGCAGGGCCTCTGCAACCTGCTCGTCACCCTGACCAAGCTGGTGGGCCAGACCGCCGCGTCAGACATCAACGAGCGCGTCGACGCCCAGGTGCGGAAGGAGCGAGCCGAAAGGTGGGGCGCCCTACCGGAGCGGGTTCACTGAGAGGCCGCCCCGATGAAGCGCCCTCGCACCTCCCGCCAGGCCAAATCTGAGCCGCAGCCCGTCCACATCGTTCATCAGCGCCGCCACGACGACTGCATGATCGCGGCCCTCGCGACGGCCCTGAGCTGGTCCTACGAGCGCGTGGCAGAGGCTCTTGGCTACCCGTGCAATCCGACCACCGGCCTGCCGAACCTGCCTCTCAACGTCGGGTTCGCGCCTCAGCAAGCCATTGGCCCGCTGTTCGCTGCCGGTACGTCCGCCAGCTACGTGATGACTCGCGAGCATCCGGAGGTCGCCACGGACGAGCGCCCGAACGTGACGCAGGCTCGGCTGTCCCTGTTCCCCTCCGACCGCCTCAAGCGGCTGATCCGCGGCCAGCGCGCCGTGCTCTACGGTGCGTGGGCGCCCGGGCAGGCAGCCGGCTCCGTGATGAAGGGCCATTTCCTCGCGTGGGATGGCAGCCGGCTCCTAGGCGACGGGGCGCCGGCCGAGCTCTCCGACGTGACCCTCTGGGGCGCGCTGATCCTCAGCCCCCTCGCGGAAGCCGAGACCGCGCCAACGCCCGCACCGATCGCTGGAACGGAGCTGTCCGATGTATTCGGCCGGCATGATCGCGTGTTCCTCGCCTTCTCAGGCGGCAAGGAGGCCGTGACCCTCGCCCACATGTGCGAGCCTTGGCGCGAGAAGGTCACGCTCCTCTGGGTGCGCGTCTCGCACGCCGCTCCGCACATGGCCGAGTTCATTCGCGGGTACGCGGCGAAGGGCTGGCGCCTTGAGGAGATCCAGGCCCCGCACATCACCCAGCACTGGCGAGCTGCGGGCCTGCCGGCCGAGGTCGTGCCCGTCGACAACGTGACGGGTCGCCAGGAGCCGCGCCTGCAGCCGTGGCCGTCCTGCTGCTACGCCCTGCGTCAGGTGCCGTTGAACAGCTACATCATCGCCCAGGGCGAGCGATGCGCGCTGATCCACGGCCAGCGAGACGACGACAAGGGCGCCACTACAGGCGGGTTGCAGGGACAGCTCCCGCCACACGTCGAAGTCGTCCTTCCTCTCAAGGATTGGTCTGAGGCCGACGTCTACGCCTACATCACGGAGCACGGCCTCAGCCTGCCGGAGCAGTATGCCCAGGGCTACCGGGACAGTCTCGAATGCCTGCCGTGCCCCGCCAGCGTGAACCCCGAGCGCCTCGCCTACCTGACCAAGCGCTATCCGATCGCGGCCAGCATCGCGCGCAAGCAAGCGGCCGCCACCATCGGCGTGACCGGACGCGCCTTGGGCAGCATCTACGACACCATCATGGCATCCGCCGCAAGCCTCACAGAGGAACCGAGCTGACCTAGAACATCAGGCCCTTGGCGATACCAGCTACGCCTCCGATTACCTGGCCAACCAGATTGCCGATCGCCGCGTTACCCGCCGTTTTGCCTGCCCCTCTCGCGGCGCCGACGATCTGTTTCCCCAAGGTCTCGCCGGGCTTGTCCGGAGTGAGGCCCGCGGGCGTAGAGCTCATGATGGCGAGTGCCTTGCTCGTTAGAACTGGCTCGACCGTGGCCATTTCTCCCCCGGCCCTAATGAAGCCCTCGTCCCGCAGCCACTCTCGGGAAGCGCTTAGGATCAGATGGAAGGAGTCGCCTGAGGGTAGCAAGCCAAATTCGTAAACCCCCTCGCTTGCATCAAACCCTTTGGGCACCTTTTTCTCGATGCCCATGGCATCGGCTATTGCCTCTTCATCGAGGTCAGTTGGGATCGGGAAGTTCTCGTAAAGCTGTGCGAAAATCAGCCCTACGATGGTGTTGAAATAGTCGATACGAGCGGCCTTTTCCTCGGACATGAACCGACCCTCTTCCCGTTTCCCATGGACCCGACCGGGCAGGGTGTTAGCTTCCAGAGCGCTCAACACGACTAAGGTGACGACGTAGCTCAGGCACGTTTTGCTCGCGCTTCGCCCGCAACAACGGTAGGCTCGGCACAGAGACAGGAGCGAACCGGATGAGTGACGTCAACAAGATGGTCGCCGCGATCCTGGCCGCGTCGAAGGTTTCAGCGATGGGGCCCAACCGCCTGGCTGAGGACTACCTCGCCGAATATGACGCCATCCGCCAAGCTCTTGATGCTCGCGATAAAGCGGCTGCAAACCAGCACGCTCAAGGATGGGCGGAAGCCGCGAGGCGTGCGGTTGAGGAGTCCTAGCACTCAGAGAATGGCATTTGGGGGCGGTTGTATGTTCGGCCATTGATCCGCGATCGAGGCGCAGGCCGCTGCCATCTCTTTGAACATGTACGTGCTTTTTGTTGGCGCCTCAGTTGCCTTGCCGCTGTAAGCGCAAACTGTCAGGCAAAGCTTGCGCTCGGGCTCGCAATCAGCCTCGGGAGGCATTCCAGCCAGAAAGCCGTAGGCGAAAGCGCTCTGCCATTCCGCTGCAGCGGGGTTCAGTTCTTTGCCCTTTGCGTAGCGTAGGTACAGAGCGCCAGACTTGACCGTGTTCTTGCGCGTCACGCGACGCAGCAAGAGGTCGGGATTGTGGATTACGCTTGTCCCATTGAGTGTCACCGCCTGCTTGCCGTTGGACGGACGCATCTCGCAGGCCGGGATGTTGAGCTTGGAGCAGATGTCAGCGAAGGCGTCCACGTAATCAGCGTTGTGCTGGTTCTGATACGCCTCGAACTCGCCGGTAGTCATCCGCGTGCGGAACCACTCGGCCTTGTCTCTTAGGGTCTCTATGTCGCCATCGCCCTCGCGGAGCCAAGCGGCTATCGTGACCCGCGCGTCGGAATGGTTCAGAACGCGTGCGACGGGTCGATATTTTGCATCGCGGAGCACCGTGCGCTTTCGCTGTGCCGAAGCGGCCATGTAGTCGGCCAACTCTCGAGCCCGCAGTTCGCAGCGCGGGCGCATAACGTGAGTGGCTTGTTCAGGCATGCGGAGGAAGCTCGGATGGACGCCCTATATCTCAGCACAGAGTCCCAAGAGGACACAAGGTTGTGCATAGCCCCTTTGACACGCCAGATCATCGCCGCAACTGGCGAGGATGCTGCCGACTCGACGGGGTATTTCCTCTTCGAGCGGTGTGGCACCAATCCGGATGATGTGCAGATCCTCGCGCGAATTGCATCGGAAGAAGCCGCTCTAAAGCTCGGCCGTCTGCTCAATCTCGCCTGAAAGTACCTCATCAGCCTCAACATCTCTCAACAAGCCGGCTCAGATGAGGTGGCGGTAATCCCTAAGCGCCCGGATCGCCTCGCGGAGAGTCTGACGGGCCGCCCGTCTCTCAGCCACCGCCTCCTTAGTGTAGTGCCCGTGCCGCCAACCCGAGAGCCGAGAGCGCTCTTTCCCCGCAGCCGTCACCGGGCCCGTGCTCTTGCCTCCGTGCAAGCGGCAGCGGCCGTTCGGCATCGCAGGCTGCAGGCAGCTTCCGCCGCCCCGCCGCCGTGCCCCACATCGAGGCGCAGCGAAGGCGCCACGCAGCCGTTCGCATCCACACGGGGCATGGGGTTCGCCGCCTGAGATCACGGGGTGCCCCCACGCCTCTGCCGACGCCGGGGCTGCCCCCCTCCCTTGGCCTGTCCGGCTACGACAGCCTGCCCGCCGTCACCCACGTAGGTGTGCTGCACGATCACGGTCTGTCGGCCTCCGGAGCGGACCCGCTGCAGCGTGGTCATCCCGCCCTGATAGGCGCCAGCGAGGCGTGTCATGGCTCCCGCGAGGCGACAGGCTTCCGTGGGCAGGTTCTTCCAGCCGTAGGGTTCGAGCTTCGCCATGCTGTCGAGCAGGCGGTTCATTTGCGCGGCCATCTTGAGGTGCGCGGCGTGGGTGGTGCCCATCTGGTGGAGCAAGGCTTTCTCCAGGCTGTTTTGCGCCTGGGCGCTGTCCGCGAGGTCAAGGCCGAGGGCGAGCGCGTCGGCTTCGTTGAGGAGGTTGAGGCGTTCGCGGCTGGCATCGGCTGCGACGGCATCGGGCTTGGCGAGGGTGTCGTACGGCGACGCATCCCGGGAACTGGTGAAGTCGTCGCTCGGCAGCAGCTCGCGCCCGGCGGTGAGCACCACCAACTCGTCTGGCAGCTTCTCGCGCGCCTCAGCCTCCCACCGATCCGAGAAGGAGGAGGACTCGCCTCGCATCTCGGCCTTGCAGTGCGCTGCGTGAAGAAGCTTCTCCGTTTTGCCTGATCGCCGAGCCATCTATGACCTCCCTTTGGACTCAGCATCTCTGTCGTTAAGGTGCCAAACATGCTGCTCTTCCAAGTCAACCCGGGCCCGGTTCTCCGCGCATTTCGTCACCTTGATATGCCACGTCATGCCGTTCTCTGGGTAATACGCAAAACTGTCGTCTTTGGGATCCTCGCTGCGCTCAAGTTCGGTCACTTGGTCAGATGGATGCTTGATATAGATGGTCGTCCCGGGAACCCAAGCATCAGGCACGAGGCGATCAAATACAATTTCTAGCTTGTCTTCCATTCGGGCCTTGTCTGTGGTCCCATGAAACGATGGGGGGAGCGTCAAATCCATGGCATCCTCACAATATCTAACGGTCTAAAGGCTCTTTGAACGCGTTCACCGAGCATATTCCGTCACAGTCAAATACTCGCTCGGCCTCGTCACAAGGCCCGCACCATAGCGGTTGAGGCTTCCCTGTAGCCGGTCAGCGCCCGCAGCCATCCCCGCCGCCCCGTGACGCAGACCAGATCACAGCTCTGCGCCTTCGCCCAGGTGCGGATGTCCGCCTCCACCTGCAGGATCTCCTCAAGCCGCCCGCCCGAGAGCCAGACCATCAGCATCCGCTTGCGCGGGAACGTCTCCATGACCGAGACAGTGGCCGAGTTGGGTGTGACCCAGAGCTGCGCCGTCCCGGCCCGGATCATGGCCCAGACGTCATCGAGGTCGTGGGTGCCAATGTCCCGATCCAGCGCCGCCTGCAGGTAGGGCTGGCAATGGGCATAGAGCCAGGCGCTGAGCGGCCCGTCAGGCACTATCGTCGGACCTGTGAAGGCGCCGCGCAGTGGCTCGCAGCAGCGCGGGACATCGGGTGCAACTTCGGTTTTGATGGGCTCCCCCCTACCCCGAGACGCAGCTTGCTCCAGCATCACGCTATCCATTCGAGATCAAACCTCGTTCACCCCTGGATAACGTCTCAGCCCGGATCAGAGGCACGCTGCGCACCATGTGGCGGTGCAGCAACAGAGCGGGTGAATTCACATGGTCCTAGGAACAAAGCAGCCGATCGCACGGAACGGTGATCGGGAACGTTTCTGGCAGAAATACAAGGACTTGTCTCTCGGCCGGGCGAGCAACTTAGAAACCATATAAACTACTGCAGGGCTTGCATAAATTGCTCCTGAGCGGCTCCTATTAACTCATCGATCAGGCGATGGTGCGAATGATCGGAGAGTTTCCGGGAATGGTGTCATGCGGGGAGTATCAATCGATGCTCTGCATCGAAGCGAGGGGGTAAACCTCCAACGCTATCTGCTGCGCGTCCTCGGCGATCCCTCCGACGCCGCCGATGCTGCACAGGAGACCTATTTGCGCCTTCTCAAGGCGCTGGCCATTACCGATCTCGAACAGCCTCGCCTCTTCCTGTTCCACCTCGCGCGGAACGTTGCTGTCACCCTTGGCCAGCGTCGCCGGTACGAGGCGGGCTTGTTCCGGTCCATG
This sequence comes from Methylobacterium sp. A54F, assembly GCF_053346035.1. Taxonomy (NCBI): domain Bacteria; kingdom Pseudomonadati; phylum Pseudomonadota; class Alphaproteobacteria; order Hyphomicrobiales; family Methylobacteriaceae; genus Methylobacterium; species Methylobacterium sp. A54F. The sequence continues at coordinate 585,976 of NZ_JBKFBF010000001.1, forward strand.
ACTGACATGGACGTGACCGAGATCGCCGACGCACGGGTGCGGATCGAGGCGCAGGTCATCGCCCGCCAACAACTGCGCCTAGTCGCGGCAGCCATCGACGCGCTGTCCCCACGCTGCCGCGAGGTGTTCTTGCTCAGCGTGTTCGACGGCCTCAACAACGGCGAGATCGCCGCCCGCCTCAGGATAAGTCAGCGCATGGTCGAGAAGCACGTCGCGAAGGCCGTGCTCGATACGCACCGCCGCTGCCGCGACTTTTTCTGATCCGCCACGTTCGGTTTCTGCGGCCTCGTTTGTCGTTATCAGTAGGGCAAGCGTGGCGGGCAGCTGATCGGCATGGGCGAGCGCAGGGATCCCGAGGCGTCGGACGAAGCCCAGGACGACCCGATCTACGAGGAGGCGGCCATCTGGGTGGCCCGCCTGTCGTCCTCCGACGCGACAGAGGCGGACCGGAAGGCGTTCGATGTCTGGCGCTCGGCCGATCCGGCCCACGCCGAAGCCTATGCTGAGCTGGACGAGTGGCACCGCACGTTGGGTCGCGTGCCCGATCCGCGCGAGCGCAAGCGTGGGAAGCCGAAGGGTCTCGCTGTCCTCGCCGCTGCGCTCGGCCTGTCCGGGCTCGTCGCCTACGAGACCGGGCTGATCGACCGCCTGCGCGCGGACGCCTGGACCGGGGTCGGCGGCTTCGAGACCAAAATGCTCGCGGACGGCAGCCGAGTCGATCTTAATACCGACACGGCGCTGGCTCTGCGCTACACGCTCGGCGAGCGCGGGGTTGAGCTGCTGCGCGGCGAAGCGGTGTTCGATGTCGTGCCCGACCACGACCGACCGTTCGTGGTGCGCGGCAGCGGCTTGAGCGTGCGCGCGGTGGGGACGCGCTTCTATGTGCGCGCCGATGGTGCGCCCGAGCCGGTTGGAGTGGCCGAAGGTCGGGTGGATGCCGCGACGGAGGCCGGGCGTGCAACGATCGGGGCGGGCGAGATCGCGCGCCGCGGTGCGGACGACCGGCTGGTTGCCGCACGCGGGGACGTGGAGAAGACCATCGCTTGGCGCGAGGCCAAGCTCGTCGCCTCGGGGCAGCCGCTCTCGGCAGTCCTGGCCGACCTCAACCGCTATCGGCACGGGCGGATCGTGCTGCTCGACGCCGCGCTCGGCGCCCGGCCGTTCAGCGGCACTCTCGACCTGCGGGACACCGACGACGCCCTGGACGTGCTGGCTACGAGCATGCGGCTTAGGATCATTCGGCTGACCCCGGTCCTCGTTTTCGTCCGAGCCGCGTCATGAAGGCCCGAAGAAAGTTCGAAAAAAATCGTCCGGCGACGTTCGCTTGTTCGAGGCTCGTTTGTCTTTCTAAATGAGGGACGAGAAGGCGCGAAGCGCACCACCCTCGCGGAAGACGGGGGCACGAGATGGTGGTGTGGGTTCGGGGTGCCGCATGGCAGCGGATGGCGATGGCGGGCGTGTCGCTGATCGCGATGAGCCAAGCCCTCGCGGCGCAGGAGAACATCGCGCGATCGGCGCTCGTCGGGACGGGGGATCGGGTCAGCATCGTCCCCGTGACCGGGGGGAGATCGACGCTTTCCCGTGAGATCTCGACCGCGCGCGTCCGCGTGTCGATCGAGCCGGGGCCACTCGAACCGGCGCTGGCGGCGCTCGGCGAGCAGGCGGCCCTGAAGCTCGCCTACGAGACGACGTTGACCGCGGGCATCACGACCTCGGGCATCGAGGGCGAGTTCCGCCCGCTCGACGCACTGGCCAAGCTGCTCGACGGCACGGGCCTGACCTACCGTTCAGCCGGAAGCTCGACGATTACGCTTGTGAACCCGCGCTATGTCCAACTCGGATCACTAGGTCCAGCGAATGCCGTGAGCCTAGAAGAACTTTCGGTTGAGGCGCAGCGTGAGAGAGGCGCCAGCCAACTCCCGCCGACTGGTACGATTGGCCAGCTGCCGGCTCCATATGCTGGTGGCCAAGTGGCGAGTGGCGGCAGGCTCGGCCTGTTCGGAAACGTCAGTGTGTTCGACACGCCCTTCAACACAACCAATTTTACAAATCGGTTTATACAAGATCAGCAAGCTTTTTTCCCAGAGCAAGTTTTGACGAATGATCCATCGGTTATCTTGAACGCAAGTCCGTTTTCCTATGGTACAACGCTTAACATACGCGGTCTCTATCTCTTCGGTAACGATGCAGCCTTCGACGGATTATTCGGTGTCGTCGACACCAATAAGCAGCCGATCTACGGCATCGAACGGATCGAGGTGCTGAAGGGCAGCAATGCGCTGCTGAATGGCATCCCCCCGACAGGCTCGGTCGCCGGATATATCAACTACGTGCCCAAACGCGCCACCGATCTGCCGATCACCACCTATACGCAAAGCTTCATATCACGCGGGCTATTCGAGGAGCATGTGGACATCGGCCGGCGCTATGGGGAGCAGAAGGAGTTCGGCATTCGTTTTAACGGCGCATTTCTTAATGGACAAACCCCGTTCGACAACAACACAAAGGATCTTGGTGCGGCTACGCTCGGCCTTGACTATAGAGGCAATGGCTTCCGCATGACAGCGGACTTGGGCTACCAGCAACAAGCGAGTAGAGGTGAGCTTCCGTTCTACCTGATCGATACCGGCGTCACCCGCATTCCAGGAGCACCAAAGCCGGGCGGCAACACCGCCGAGCGTTGGCAGAGATACGCCTCGGATCACTATTACGGTGCAACCCGCGCTGAGCTTGATCTCGGCCCGAGCGCCACGGCATTCTTAGCGTATGGTTTTAGCCGCAACGCGTCGGACTCGACGCTCGCGAACCAGACGCTCTCAGACAACTTCGGATCAGTGACGCGTCCCTACACCTATACCAATAAATTCCGAGAGGACACCGATACATTCGAGGGCGGTATCCGTTCGACCTTCCTAACCGGCCCGATCAGCCACAAGGCCTCGATCTCGGCGACCCACACCTATGCGGATGCGCGGTACGGTGAGGCACAGCTCGACAATCCGCCCGATACGAACCTGTATACCCCCACCTACGCACCGGCACCGGGTAGGCTACCAGTCGTCGATGTACCGAACCGTCATAACGAGTTCACCGGCGTTGCCATAGGCGACACCTTAGGTTTCCTCGAAGACCGCGTGTTGGTCACGCTTGGGGGTCGGCTGCAGCGGGTTGCCTCTGTCAACGTCGGTTCGGCCGGTTACGATGAAACCGCGTTGACCCCAACTTACGCGGTGTTGATCAAGCCGTTGAGCAACGTCTCGCTCTACGCCAACTACATCGAGGGCCTGCAGCAAGGACCCATTGCGCCGCTCGGGACTGCCAACGCCAATCAGGTGTTCCCACCTTTTGTCGCGAAGCAGATGGAGGCAGGCATCAAGCTAGACTGGTTCGGGCATTTCGGTACCAGTTTCTCGGCCTTTGAAATCGCTGTTCCATCCGCTTTGACCAACAGCGCCAATGTTTTTGTGGTCAACGGGCAGCAGGTCAATCGCGGCCTAGAATTCAACGTGTTCGGCGAGGTGGCTCCCGGTGCGCGACTGATTGGCGGCTTCACCTTGCTCGACGCCCGCCTCTCCAGAACGCAGGATGGCATATACGACGGGAACCATGCGCCTGGCACTCCCTCCTCACGTGTCACGCTCAACGGCGAGTACGACGTGCCGTTCGCTCCGGGACTGACGCTGACCGGCCGTGTCATCTATACCGATAAGGCCTTCTTCGATCAGGCCAATACCCTGTTCATCCCGGCATGGACTAGGCTGGACACCGGCTTCCGTTACGCTTTCACCGCATTCGATATACCGACGATTTTCCGCTTCAACATCGAGAACATTGCGAACGCCCGCTACTGGGAGTCGGCCCAGCGCGGCTATCTCTATCAAGGCGCTCCCCGGACGTTCTATGCTTCGCTGCAGTTTAAATTCTGAGGCCCTGCACCGACGAGTCGTGCCATGCGGAAATTCTGGACCGCCGTGCATCGTTGGACCGGTCTATCGATCACCGCATTCCTCTTTGTCGCCGGCCTGACGGGTTCGCTTCTGGCATTCTACTCCGAACTTGACACATGGCTGAACGCCGACCTGATGACCGTCGTGCCACGAAAGGTCGAACGGCTAGACCTCGACATACTCGCCGAGCGGATCGAAGCCGGTCTACCCGGTTACATCGTCACCGGTCTCACCGTCTCCGAACAGTTGGATCGTGCGGTGACGGCCAGCGTCCTCCCGGCCGGTACAGAGGGATCTACGCTGGAGGCGATGACGGAGGCCTTCATCGATCCCTACGATGGCCGTTTCCTCGGTGCACGGGATGCCAGCACGGCAGGGCTCGATGCGCGACGCTTGATGCCGTTTCTCTACAGCTTGCACACCTCTCTTCACCTACCGGGTGTTTGGGGTGTCTGGCTGATGGGCGGAGCCGCCCTGCTATGGTTCTTCGATAATTTCGTCGGAGCCTACCTTACCTTCCCGATGCGCCCGACCAACACACGGGGCGGCAGGCGAGATCACCCAAAGGGTTGGTGGATACGCTGGAGACCAGCATGGCAAATCAGGACGCGCGCCAGCGCGTACCGGCTAAATTTCGACGTCCACCGCGCTTTTGGACTATGGTTCTGGGCCGTGCTTGCGATGCTGGCGCTGTCGAGCGTCTATCTCAACTTGCCCCGTGAAGTGTTTAATCCTGTCCTCGGCCTCTTCCTTCGGGTGACACCTTTCCCAACTAATTTTCCAAAGCACTTCACCGAACAGAGACCAATGACTTTCACGCAAGCCTCGACGGCGGCCCGCGACGGTCTGCCCCCGTCCAACAGCGACTTACGACTCTCGTTCATCGGCTATGACCGTGAGACGGACGTTTTTCGCGTCGGCTTCGGCTATCCCGACGCCAAAACCGAATGGTTCGATTTGCGTCAGGAGAACGTGTTTCTTGAGGGTAGAACCGGCAAGGTTGTCGGTCGTTTCGGCAGCGCATCTGCCACCGGCGCAGGCGATATATTTAGCAACACGCTGTTTCCCCTCCACTCGGGCCAGCTTTTCGGCTTGCCGGGCCGCATCGTGATCGCGTTGACCGGCCTCACGGTCACGATGCTCGGCATGACGGGGTTGGTGATCTGGTGGCGCAAGCGCGTGGCGCGAGTGTCGGTACGGCGCAAGGCCATGTTGGCTCGGAGCGCAGGAACACCAGTCGAGTAGTAGCACGGCTCCATTCGCGTCAGCTGGGGTGCGTTCTGCGCTCGCGCGCTACCTTGCTGGTGCGGGGTGGATACGAGCCACGGATCCGGGCGCCGACGTTCTGCTGCTACTGATTGCAGTGCGTTGCTTGCGGGCCGACCTCCTGGCTCAACGTGGCGTGGGACAGAATATGGTCGACGAGATTGAGGTGTGGCTCGACATTCACGGCAAGCGGCTGCGGGCGGGACCTGCCTCGCTGCGGACGATGCTGGCGCAGGCGCTCGACCATATCGAAGCGATGCTAGAGGCCAAAGGCGATAGCCCGTTCCTAGCAGCCTTTGTCTCATTATTTGAGCTGCAACGGGCGATGGCTTTACACGGTGGTGCCAACCCCAGCGTTATAGAAATCCGCTGCCCGAGTGCCCTTTGAACGCGTTCGCCCGGCGGATGTAGCCGACGACTGCCCGCGGATCCCGATGGCCCGACTGATCCATGATCCGGGCGAGATCCGCGCCCCGCTCAGCCGCCGTCGTGACGTAGCCGGCCCGCAGCGAGTGCGCCCCGAAGGTTGAGGCATCGAGCCCAGCCGCCGTCGCGTAGTGCTTCAGGATCGCGGCGACGGATTGCGTGGTCAGGCGCGGGGGAATTTTGGCGCAACTTGCGACAAAATCTTCGCTCGCTTCATTCTGGGCAACTTGCCCAGATTGACCCCGCACCCTGCCCGATCGCGAGATCGGCCGAAACACCGGGCCCTCCGTGATCTCCGCTGCCTCTAGCCACTCGCGGACGAGCGCCACCGGCCGGATGAACCTGCCGGTCGGTATGGCCTTCTCGAAGCCCCTACCCTCTTGGTCGACCTTGCTCTTGCGGACGATGACCCGCAGGCCCTCAGGATCCTCACGGAGGTCCGCGACGTCGAGCGCCACCAGCTCGGAGCGTCGGAATGCCCCTGCGAACCCGAGCGCCAGCAGCGCCCGATCCCTTTTACCCGTAAGGTTGTCGGGCGTGCGGGCGAGCATCATCATCACGAGGTCGGCGGTTGCGGCAGCCTTCTGGTTCGGGGCCGTGCCGACGCGGCGCCGGATCCCCTTTACGGTCGCGTGCACGCCTTCGTTGTTGGTTGGGTCCGGCAGGCCGGCGAGCTTGTGGGCATACCGTATCGCGGCAAGGCGCCGGCCGATGGTCGACGCGGCCCGCCCCTCCTCCGCCTCGGCGACGAGGAAGGCAGCCACGGCCTCGGGGCTCGCGGGCAACGAGCGGAAGCCGTACCGAGCGCACCACGCCTCGAATAGGCGGGCATCGGTCTGGTAGGCCCGCACCGTGGCGTCGGCTTTGCTGGCGCGCTGGTAGGTGCGGACGAGGGCCGCGGCCTCAGCGGGCAACGTTGGCGAAATGTTTTCGGCAACGTCGACGGTAAGCACCTCAGGCATCGGCGGCTCCGTACGCTTCAGGATACTTGGCAGCCATGAGGCGCCGGAGGCCGGCTTCCAGTTCGACGCGCAGACGCTCCACCTCGGCTAAGTCTCCTGTCTTCCGAGCCTTCGCCATCTCAACGTGGATCCAGTAGGCCCCGCCGGGCTGCATCCGATCCCATTGAGACCAATGGCGCCGCGGATCGCCGAACCGCGGCTCCTCCAAAAGGCTTTCGAGGCGGTCTAGGGGCTCCGCTCCTGCGACATGATCCGCGCGCAGCCGGCCGAGGGTGTACGAACGTACGTCAAGCAGGTTGCAGTAGATGATCGGGCCGCCAGGGCGCTCGCTTCTGAGACCGCTCCACCAAAGGCGCTTCCCCACCTTGTCGGCCGCGCGCAGGATCGCAACGCGGTGCCGCTTCTCCACCTGGTTGAGCCCCGGATAGGCGATAGGGCCGAGGTCCGCGATTGAGAACGTCGCGCTCGGCTGCGCTATGAACGCCGCCTCAATCGCACGCTCCACTCTGCCGGGCCCTCTGCTCACTGCGCACCTCTAAGTGTTGCCATCGTGCAGGGCCTTCTTGAAGGAAACACTTAATCTTTAGCGTCGGCCCGTCTCGCCAAGTTGGCAGCACGGGCACACGGGCGAACCTCATTTATAGCCCTGGCTTGGTTGTATCACGGACCTTGCGACTCGCCCTGAGCCAAACCATCGAGAATGTCTCTTATCGCAAGTTGCAACCCTGCTCGAACGCGGGCAAGGGGCAGAGCGGTCGGTATCACAGCCCCACGAGGTAGAGACCGAGGCGGCCGGCGGCCGTGAGGACGTTGCCCCGGCCGACTTCATGCCCGGCACGGTCAAGGAGCGAACAGCACCAGCGCCGACCTCGGCCGATGCTACGAGCCACGGGCGCGAGACCAAGCGCCAGGGCGGCGCGCATGGTGAGACGAGCTTTCACGAGCGGAGATCCTGCTGGGGGAGTTCAAGGTCGCGGTCGGATCCGCGCAGCCAGACGACCTGGTTCTCATGGCCATCGGGGGCGCCGAGGGAAGGTTCAGCGTCGCCGCCCTCCTCCCTGTCTGGGTCCCCGTCGATCCGGTCGAGGATGGCGATGAGCTGATCGGCGGTGTCGAGGGCGGCTTGCGCCGCCTCCTCGATCTGTGTCCGCATCTCGGCTCGGCTGAGCGCGCCACGGTGGCGCGCAGGGAAAGTGTGAACGGTGCCCACAGTCAGGCCCCCGCCTCGCGCACAACATCCGCGGGATGACCGACGACGCTCAGCACGTCCGGCAGCAGGTTCCAGAGCATGGACTCGCTGTCCATGATGTCTCGGCCGGGCGCTTCCTTCTCGATATCGGCCCACTCGTCGCCCACCAGCTTCGCAGCGATCGTCGCCTTGACGAGCAGCCCCGCCATGGTCGAGGCTCGGAAGGAGCGTGCGCGCCGGATCATGTCCTCTAGAACGTCGTTGGCGGTCAGTGCCGCGGCCTTAACCGCAGCCACGTTGTGCTCCGCCTCCCAAGCGGCAATTTCGGCCTGATAGCGGTCCCAAGCCGCGATGATGGTCTCGGCACGCTTCTGAGCGTGCTGGTTCACTTTGACGAAAGAGCCATCCTCTCGGATGTATCCCTCCCGTGGTCCGCCAAGATAGACGGACACGCGAGGGGCAGCGCGCAGCTCCTCAACGTGCTCCTGCTCGTACCAGCCAAAGTGGTTGCAGATCGTCTTGGGCCTGGGGAAGTCGTTCATGACGTCGAAGCTGAGCACGTTCAGCTCCCTCGGCCGTTTCGGCTCGAAATCCATCACCTTGGCGAACGCAACGTCCGCCTCCTCGAACGTCCTGACTGCCTGCTGCCAGCACCGGCCAATCTCAATCAGTTCGGCATCCGCATCGGCGCCAACCGCAAGGATGGAACGGGCCCGGTCGCGCAGGGCAATGTCGCCATTTAGAAGCGGGTCGATGGGCTCCTCGCCGAAGAAGGCCACGACCATCTGCGCAAGGCCGAACTCCCGGAGGCTGTCGTGAGCCTCGTCCACCTTGGCATGTTCGGGGATCGGGTAGCCCTCAGCATCAGCTAGGGCCTGCAGTGCCCCGACCTTCGCACGGACGGCCATAGCTTCGATCCGCAACTCTCGCTCGGCTGCCATCTGGTAGAGCGGGGCTACCTGAGCGGCAGACATGTCGCCGGCCTCAAGAGCCTGCCACAGGGTGTCCTTGGTCCACCATTCCAGGGTGGTGCGCTTCAGGTCCGGGTAGCCGAGCCGAGCCGCTTGGTCGACGCGATCAGCCTCGGCGCGGGCGGCGGCCGCCATGGCCTTGGCCTCGTCCGAGCCCGGCGCCGGCCACACCATCGGCTTGCGACGGATCACACGGGCGGCCGAGACCTTGAGGGCCGCAGCGCGCTCGCGCAGGGTAGGCTTGGCTTCGTCTCTGCTGGCGAGGCGGGCGAGGGGATTGCGCATCACGGATACTCCTATGGATCGCGAGCCGTCCGGCCCGCCGTGAGGGAGGGGGACGGGCTCAGATCAGCGAGGCGAACCCCGTGAGGGCGATGCCGCCGACGATGAGGACAAGGGCAGCGACCGCCTCGCCCGCGCCGCTCAGGGCGCGCAGGACAGGCGCGAGGCGCGAGCGCGGCACGTCGACCGGCGGGAAGTCGAGGTTCAGGTACAGGGCGGTATCAGCCGCCCGCTGATGCACGGCCTGATCCGTGATGCCGTCGTGCTCGATGTGCCAGCGCAGATGGCGGAGGAGGGCAACGGCTCCGAACCGGGTGGCGTAGGGGGTGGCCAGCAGGCGAGCGAGCGCCTGCTCCATGGCAGCATGGGCCGGCAGCAGGTTGGCCTCAGACGCCACCTGCCAGACCGACCACGCCTCGTCGTGGGCGTCGATCGCGGCGAGGACTGGATCACAGTGGAATGGGACATGCTCAATCACGCGAGGGGCGGCGGCAACGGTACGGATCAGGGCGTGCGACATCGTTCGGGCTCCGGCATGGGCTCGTGAGGGCAGGTTCGGTGGGATCAGAAGGTATGCGAACGCAGAGTCTGCGCTTGCATCTGACGATGGCTCAGGCCGGTGGTGGGCGAGCCTCAGGCGCGAAGGGGGATGCCATCCGGTATGCCCCTCAGGTCGGCCGTGAGAGGTCGGAGAACCGTCCGCGTAGCGCCTTGCAGTGGGCCAGCGCCCAAGCGTGCTGCTCGGTCAGGCCGCGCTCGCCGCGGGCGAGACGCTGGCGGTAGGACGCCGCGAGACGCAGACAGACAGCGTGATCCTCGCGAGCGTGGCGGAGGCGATCAGCTGGCGCGCGGAGCGGAAGAGGGAGCATCGGCATGGCTCCTCAGTGCGCAGCGACGCGGCGGGCGGCATGGGCGGCCTGCCAAGTGGCCTTGAGCGCCACCGACATCGAGGCAGCCCAGGTGGCGCCCGTGCGCTCCTGATGAGCCTTCGCGGCGAGGACGGCGCAGGCCATCACGGCGCGGCGGTCGAACCGGCCGGCGACGACGAGGGGGAGGTTGCGAGTGCGGCTGTAGGTCTGCGCCAGGGTGCGGGCGCCAGCGAGGCCGGCGGGGACCACGGCGCGATCAGCCTTGAGATTGCGAAGAGCAGCGGACCATGACAGGGAGCGGGTGGCGGACATCGGTGCGACCTTGTGTTTCGCGGCCTGATGTCTGATATTAAATACAAGGTTGGATCCAAGTCAACTCTGAGATACAACGTTGGGCGAAAAATGTGTAACTCCGGCTCAGTGCCGGGCTGGCCGTGCGCTTCTCGGATGGACCCGTGAGGAGTTGGCTGCCGCGGCTCAGGTCTCAAAAATGACGCTGGCCGATTTTGAAACCGGCAAGCGCAACCCCTACGAACGAACTTTGCGTGACATCGCGGACGCCTTCGAAGCTGCAGGGGTTCTCGTGTTTCGTGCCACCGATGAAGTAGGCTCAGGGGTTCGCTTCAAAGACCCTTCTACCTGAACGGGGAGTCGGTCGACTTGCAGGCAGCGCCATGACGCTGACGACGCTCTATCCGCCGATCGCGGCCGCCACCGTGCTGAACTGCTTCCTGTTCGCACTGATGTGGCGGGAGCATCAGAGGGAGACGCAGGGTGGCCCGCAGTCCCGGTGACTGATGCCGGGCCTCCCCGGCTACTTCGCCTTTGCGGGCCTGTTCCTCTACACGAGCGGCGCTCGGCCCCTAGCAGATTGGCTCAACCTATTCGCCGTCGCCTTGCTGGGTGAAGGAATGGGCGCGGTCATCGTCTATTCGATCTTGATCGCAGCCCTGTTCACCCGTGACAGGCCGTGGCGTGATCGGGCTACGCCAGCCCTGATTGCCGCAGTGCTTGTGGTTGCGATGGTGGTCGGCGCCATCAAAGGCTGACCCTTACGAAGCCTTCAGCATCCGCGCCATGATCTGATCGGGTGTCTAGCTCTCGCCGGCCTCAGTCGCTGCTAAGCTGTTAGCGGACCGTGCCAACGGTGCTCGGCCCATCGATAGGGAGAAAGCAATGCTCAAGACGCTCATCCCGGCTGCCCTACTCGCCGCCGTTCTGGTTGCACCAGCCTCAGCCTTGCCACTGGCGCCTCTTCCAGCCCCCGACACCAACGTCGTTCAGGTCTACGGCGGCTGCGGACCCTACGGTCACCGTGGCCCCTACGGTGGTTGTCGCCCTGGCGGTCAGCGAGGCGGTTACTTCGGCCGGGCTTGCCCGCGTGGCTTTCATCTAGGCCGCGGTGGTCGCCGCTGCTGGCCAAACTGACGGAGGGGGCTACAGCCGGCAACCTTCTGCTTCGCCCTCAGTTGGCTTAGTGAGCTTCCAAGCTCAACTCCGATGTTAACGGGGAGCCGGTCAGTACGATGGGAAGCCTTGGCGGCCCGCCGCACTGGCCGGCTCTTCGTCAAGCCCATAGCAAAACCCGCTACGGCGGGTGCCGAGCGGGCTCTTATGAGGGCAGACTGCTTGGTGCTTAGCAGTTGTCGTCCTTGCCGACCCCCTGGTTGGGCGTGGCGTTGTTCATGGCGCCGACCGTGCCAGGCGAGGCAGGCTGCTGGCCGCCGGCTAGGTTCTTGCTCGCCGGATCGGTACCGTTCGCACCCTTCTTCTGATCACCCGAGCTCGTCTGAGCCGCCATCTGGTTGGCGCCCGCGTTGTTCATGGCGCCGACGGTACCGGGCGAAGCGGGCTGCTGACCGCCGGCGAGGTTCTTACTCGATTGGTCGACGTCCGAGCTCTTCTGGTTCGTAGACTGCTGGTTCGGGGTCTTGTCCTTCGCGGCACTCGTGTTGCAGGGAGCTGCGACAGCCGAGCCGATCATGAGGCTGAGGCCGGCGACGGCCCCGACCAGGGTGGAAACCTTCATTGCGTTCCTCCGATGTTTTGGCGAGGAACAAAGCACTGTGGGATGGCCAGAGTTCCCCGATGCCTCAAGACCATGTGGCAATTGCTGGTACCGGCATCTCCTTTTTCAGCGACGATGGAATAGAAGCCGCCTCCGGCAGAGACATCTGGCCGCAGCTAGCAGAGCAAGACAGCACCTTAACCCATATGGACGTCCGTTCGCGCTCGCCTGACTGACGCGGTTCGGAGCGGGCGGCGGCCCCGGTCTTCACCCCGTTGGCGGTGCGGGCCGCCGGCCATCCAAGCGCTTCGTTGTCGCGGTCCTTGCAGCCGCAGGAACGTTGAGCTCGCTGCCTACTTCTCCTGAAAACAATTCTGGGAAGGAGACAGCCATGGACAACGACACGCTGATCCCCATGCTCGCAATCGTGACGCTGGTGATTGTAGTGACGGCTGCATTAATCCTCCGAGGCCGAGTCGCCAAATCTAAGGGGGACCCAGCCCGCTCCAGCTTCACGGAACATCATGGGGAGGCTCCGCGGCAGAACAGGCCTGGCACTGATCACTGAGGCTCAGCCTCTGGGCAAGCCACAGATCAGCCTCACGACGCCTATAGCATTCGGACTACGACCTGATCGGGGGTCTCGGGCTCCCATTCAGGGACAGGCCCATCTGGTGCCACGGAACCGGCAGCTAACCGACTGCCGACATGCTGAGCCTTACGAACCCCGTTGCGTATCAGCTCGCCCACCGTGTGGGCACGGTACGCCCCCCGCCAGCCCATGATCAGCAAGTGCTCAATGATCGAAAGCGTGTGAGGGGTTGCTCATCTGCGTGCTCGCGACGAGCGATGCGATCCGCTCGATCTGCGCTGTCGCTGCAGTGCGTGCCTCGTAAACCTCAAGCCGAGAGGGTGCGCCGTAAGCGATCTCTCGACGCAGCTTAATGCCGAGGACAGCGATCTTCGCACGTATCTCCCCCAGGGCATTATTCCACCCGGGGGCGAAATCGGAATTTCCCTCAAGGCATCTGAGGTGCAGATCAGCCTCGGTTTCGAGCCTTTTAACAGTGTGCGTGCTGGCCCAACACACCTGGAACCGAAGCATGTTTAGGCTGGTCGATATGGTGTCTGACACGGGACCAGGGCTCCTGCAGGCGGGAAGCGGCCGTTAGCCATACAGAACTTCGCACGCTCTGCACGCAATGGTTGGATGCCCTCACTCTGCCTCTAGTGTCTGGGCCACGATCTGATCCGGCGTCTCAGGATCCTGAGAGTTCAGTCTCGCCCGCAGCCCCTTCCCGGCTTTGAACACAACGGCCCGCTTGGCCTCGACGTCGACAGCAGCACCCGTCTTCGGATTGCGCCCTGCCCGAGCCCAGGTCTCCTTCAGGGTGAAGGCCGCAAAGCCGCGCAGTTCGACGCGATCCCCCGCCACCAAGGCATCCGTGATGCGGCCGAGAATGGAGCTCACCACGGAGTCACATTCGCGGGCGGTCAAATGCGGGTGCTTGGCCAAGAGTCGGGCAGCGAGTTCGGATCGGGTCATGCAAGGAGGAAGCACGGCACGTCCTAGCGCTCAATGCAGCCCATGGGTAATCGCCGCGAGATAGGTTACCCATAATCGCGAGTGACGACGAAGCCGGTCTTGTCTTCAAGAAATGCGGCCACCGCGTTAGCATTCTCTGAGGACGGGTCCTTCAACACGATGATGGCCACTATTTCACCGCGCGGGCCTCGGACTTGGATACCATGTTGCCCATTATCGGCTACCAGAACCGTGAAGCACTTCGCTCCGTGGACGGTTCGAGTTTCCACCTCCATCGGGTTCCTCTCAGTGTTGGTTTGAAGGGTGCACGACAGCCGGAATGGCAAATCGGGCAGATCAGCTCCTCGCGAGCCGAGCGGCGGATATCAAGTTGACACAGGATGCCTCGCGCCACTTATCCGCTATCTGGACCATTCGGCATACAGGGTGCAAAGGGTAGGCGTCCTTCCGAGGACGATACCTCCCACTCTTGCCCCAAAGCCCTTTGGCTTGCGGGGCCCTTCACGCCAATTCTCGGCCTGTCATCCCGATATGCTAGAAACGGACCTGGGGGCAGCTTTATGATCACCGGTCCGCAGATCACTGTAGCTCGTAAGCGCCTGGGTTGGTCGCAGTCGCAACTGGCTGAACGCGCTAGGGTGCCGCTCGGTGTCGTGATGCGAGCCGAGAAGAGTAAGAGCGAGTCTACGATCACGATCGCGCAGATGGCGGCTCTGGTTCAGACGCTGCGCTCGCGCGGCATCGAGTTCACCGACGAAGGACCGCATGTGCAGCCGGCCGGGAACGCTGGGTAGCTGCGCGCCGGTATCCAGCCCGATGGCTTGCCAAGGGTTAGCGAAAGATTAAACTCACTACGTACGTAGCCAGCTTCGACTCGTGAAAGGAGCCCCCATGATCCGTGTGCAAGCCACCGAGGATGGGACCTACACGATCTATCGGGATCGCACCGTGCTCGTCACGGGACTGACCCGCGAGCAGGCTGATGATTTTGCTCGATCCAGCAAAGCGATCAGCGACATCCTCGCCGCTGAATAGCAGTTAGAGCCGCTGGACCATCAGGCGCCTGCCGACAGATCACACGCTTCCGGACTGGCGTGAGACGAAAGCGAACACCTGGCCGATGAGATCGCGCGTCCGGTAGGGCTTGGGCATAAACCGCACGCCCGGGGGCATGTCGCCCTCTGCCGGGCGGTCTACGCCTGAGAGGATCAACACACCCATGTGCGGCCAGCGCGAGGCAACGAGCCGCGCTAACTGATAGCCGTTCATGGCTCCCCTCGGCATGGCGAGGTCCGTAATCAGCACGCCGATGTCATCGCGCTGGCTGAGCACTTTCACAGCCTCATCCGAGTTAGAGGCCTCGAACACGGTGATGCCAGCCTCCTCGAAGGCCAGCGCAGTGCTCAACAGGAGCATCGGCTCGTCCTCGACGAGGAGAATACCGATCCTGTCGGCTACGAGCGGCGGGGCAGTCGCAGCCTCAGGCATGGGAGGCTTAAGACGCCCGATGGCCGAGGTAGGCCGCGACGCTGGCGATGCGTGAGCCAACCATCGAGGTAGCCTTCCTCAGGCGCTCCTCGGTGACGCCGAAATGCTGGGCCCAGCGCTGACGAGCCGAGCGATCGTACATGTCGATGTGAGTGGGGTTCCGAGGCTCGGTGGGCATGGACGAGATCCGAAGCTAGAGGCTTGTGAGAGCAGCGTTCGGATCGTCAACGGGGCGTGAGCGAGTCAGTTGCTTCCACGTGAATGCGTTCAACAGGCTTCGCTCTGGCGGCGGCAGATACGCCACGAGTTCGGCACGGGATGCCTAGGGGCATGGCTTCCCACCGGCCCGTGATCAAATCAGGTGGCGGGGCCGAACCGGTCCAAGACACGTGAACCAGCGCCAGCGTAAGCTGGTTTCAGCTCCATGTCCGATCGAGATCCGCTAACGGATTGCGCCTGTGAGCGGCTTCGCAGCCGTATCCTGCTCAGCCTCGTCGTAGAGGGGGCAATCGCGGCTGCTCTGTCGGACGCTGCATGTCGGTCGCGGCGAGCCGGTCAACCTGCGAATTGAGGCGTGCCCGCATCACCTTACCTACCTTCAATACGACAGTTCGTCGCTCGCTCACCGACACCTCGCTCTGGTTCCGTGGATTGCGCCTTTGTCGCGCTGGCATCTCACGCACAGAGAAGGCACCGAAGCCGCGCAGCTCGACACGATCGCCAGCCATCAGGGCATCTGTGATACAAGCGAGGATGGTCCTGACCGCCGCCTCCACCTCCATGGCGTAGAGGTGCGGGTTCCGGGAGGCAATACGATCGACGAGTTCGGAACGGATCATGCGCCCTTCTCCTCGCTCGGCCAACGTCCAGCTCGGACTGTTCAGTTCCTCCATGAGCGCGTGGTCGCGCCGCCCAAACCCTGCAGTCGAGCATCCAGTGCGTTGAACCGTCAGCCGCCAAGGCAGTTAACGACGGGCTCGGCCCCCTGCGGCCTTCACAGTCGCTAAGGGCCAGCAACCATGGAACCAGCCAACGCCTGGCACCTGACCGATCGCCTGAACGCCGAACAGGGGAAGGGTGATCCCTTCGCAGCTGCCATTCGCGCCACTCGCATGGCGATGATCATCACTAATCCGCGAGAGCACGATAACCCGATCGTTTTCGTCAACGATGCCTTCCTGCGCCTGACGGGCTACGGGCGAGAAGAGGTCATGGGCACCAACTGCCGGTTCCTGCAGGGGCCGGAGACTGATCGCGGTGCCGTTCGTCAGGTTCGCGAGGCGGTGGAGGACGTGCGCGACATCTCGATCGATCTGCTCAACTACCGCAAGGATGGCACGCCGTTCTGGAATGCGCTGTACCTCAGCCCAGTCATCAACGAGGCTGATGAACTGCTGTTCTACTTCGCCTCGCAGATGGATGTGACCGATCGCGTAGAGGGCAACCTGCGCATCCTGGAGGACAAGGAGCACTTCGAACGCGAGGTCGCTATACGGACCAAGGATCTGACTGAGGCGTTGGCAGCCAAGACGATGCTCGTCCACGAGGTCGATCACCGCGTCAAAAACAACCTTCAGATGATTGCCTCACTTCTGACCATGCAGACACGCACCATCGCTGATCCGGCTGCCCGGGCGACGATGACTTCCATGCTCAATCGGGTCGAGGCGTTGGGCACCGTGCACCGCCGGCTCTACCAATCGCGCGACGTCGAGCGCTTCGACGTGGCCGCGTTCGCTCAGGACCTTGCTGATGACCTCGTGCGCGGATCAGGGCGCAGCGACGTACGGCTGCACCTCGATCTGGAGGCCGTCGAGGTGCCGGTCGAGAAGGCACCGCCCGTTGCGTTGATGCTGAACGAATTGATCACCAACGCCCTCAAGCATGGGTTCGCCCAGGAGCGTGGTGGCGTCCTGTCCGTATCGGTCAGGCCGGACGGAAACTACATTGCCATCCGCATCACCGACGACGGGCACGGCATGCCCGAGCAGGCAACGGGCAGCGGCTCATTCGGCAAGCGTTTGATCGAGAACCTCTCCCGTCAGCTCGCCGCCAGCATCGCTTGGCATCCCGCCCAGCCCGGTACACGGGTTGAGCTTCGGATCCCGATTGCTGGGAACACCCGGAACGTCCGGTCATGACGGCATCACCGCTACGGGTGCTGATCGTAGAGGACGAAGCACTTATCCTGATGCAGCTGGAAGCGCTGGTCGAGGACGCTGGGCACCGGGTGATCGGCACTGCGATGCGTTGCGCAGAGGCGATCGACCTCGCGCAGGAACTGCGTCCGGACCTTGCGTTCGTCGACCTTAGCTTATGCGATGGCGGCTCCGGGCTTGACGTCGCTCAAACCCTGCATGCGTCAGCGGGCGCGTTGGTTGTGTTCGTCACGGCCAATCCCCTCCGGCTTGGCAATGACCTGGCCGGGGCGGCCGGAGTGATCGCAAAGCCGTTTACGAGGGCGGTGATCGCGGGCGGGATGCCGTATCTCGAGGAGTGCATCAGACACCCGCCACCTATCCGTATGCTTCCAGGCGGCATGCGGATGGCGCCGAGGTACATTGGGCACTGATCCCCTGTGAGACGAATGCGTAGGGGGTGGATCCTCAGGCGCTGCACGAGCATGAGAGTGGATGAGCGACCTGCCTGCCTCGACTGCGCCCTACGCCCTGGCTGTGGATGACGACGGGCTGATCCTGATGGATGCCATCGACATCCTCGCCGATGCGGGGTTCCGCACGCTTGACGCCAGGAACGGTGATCTCGCGATCGGCATCCTCGAAGAGCACCACCGCTCCATCGTTCTTCTGTTCACCGATGTGCAGATACCGGGCACGCGTGATGGCTTTGCGCTTGCCCGGGAAACCGCTCAACGCTGGCCGCATATCTCGATCGTTGCGGCTTCGGGCCACGTTTCACCTGGTCCAGGCGACATGCCAGAGGGCAGCTGCTTCATCGCCAAACCCTTCTCGGCGCGCATAGTGCACGACCACCTCCGTGATATCCTGCCGGACGGGCAAAAGCCTGAACCTTTGAAGGGATAAGAGCCTCTAACAGAACTGGGGTTGGCGCGTTGAGCGGAAATGGCGAGACCGCTCCTTCCCGATGGCCTGTGGGCCGAGATTGCACCGCTGCTGCCGCCTGAACGGGCCAAGCCGAGGGGTGGTCGGCCTCGAACCTCCGACCGCGCGGCACTGACGGGGATCCTGTTCGTGCTGCGCTCAGGCACGCCGTGGGAGTTGCTGCCCCGGGAGATGGGCTGCGGTTCGGGCATGACCTGCTGGCGGCGCTTGCGGGATTGGCAGAAGGCCGGAGTGTGGGACCGTCTGCAGCACGTGCTGCTCGACCGGCTCGGTCGCCAGAACGGCATCGACTTCAGTCGAGCGCTCGACAGCGCCTCGATTGCAGCCAAAAGGGGGGCGCGGCGACGGGCCCGAACCCGACCGACCGGGGCAAGCCGGGTACGAAGCGCCACATCGTCACCGATGCGAAGGGCATCCCCCTCGCGCTGAAGCTGACGGGTGCGAACGTGCACGACAGCCGGATGCTGGAGGCGGTCGTGGATGCCGTCCCGCCGATCCGCTCATGCTGGGGACCGCCGCGCAAGCGTCCCTCGAAGCTGCACGCCGACAAGGCCTACGACCACCGCCGCTGCCGTCAGGCACTGACCCGTCGTCGCATCCAGCCCCGCATCGCCCGGCGCGGGATCGAGAGCAGCCAGCGGCTGGGACGTCGCCGGTGGGTCGTCGAGCGCACCCTGGCCTGGTTCGCCCAGTTCCGTCGCCTCGCTATCCGCTACGAGCGGCGACACGACATCCATCTCGCCTTCTCAACACTAGCCGCAGCCCTCATCGTTTGGCGCTTCATCGAACGATGGTTCTGTTAGAGGTTCTAAGGTGCCGGCGGGTGCCGTCGGCCGGGCCGAGGCTTTTGACGGTGAGTCCTTCATCACGATCGCGCAGATGGATGCGATCATGCGAGCACTGACAGTCGCCGGTGTCGAGTTCGTCTCCGAGAATGAGAGCGAGGCTTGCATCCGCCTCCGGAATACGACGGGCCGAGCGCAGGGAGAGCAGTAAGGCTGACATGACACGTCCCGTCCGACACCAGATCATCGACCGACCTGATGGCACCTTCTGTGCTCTGGTGCTGTTCGATCCAGATCGGCTCTACCGCTGCGATGGTTTCGGCTCGTGGATAGAGGCTACGGAGTGGGTTGAAGGCCTGCACATCATCATGGAGGCCTGTGGCGCGACGGTAGAGCCCTCCGATGCTCTCGACGGCACCGCGAGCGCCAGCGCCCCTGACCTGCGAGAGTGGCGGTTGTGAAGGCGGACCTATCCGAGGTGCAACTCAGCCTCTTGACCCGCGCCTGGCGTCGCCCCGTGGTGTTCTCAGGCGAAGAGAGCGATGAGGAGCGCTTGGCCATGCTGCAGCTCTATGCAGCCGGCTTCATGAGGCAGATCACCAACCCGAGGAAGCCATGGCTGATGGAGTGGCGCAGCACGGCGGCCGGGCAAGCTGAGCTCAGGGCAAGGAAAGCAGATAGGGTCAGGTGAGGATCGGGGCCGCACGGCGACGGCTGTCTGACCGCCACGGCCACTACGATTGTGGTACTCTTGCCCTGTTAGCTAAGCCCGGGTGAGGATGCGCAACTCCCACCTGCTCCAACCGGCCCGGGCTCTGTACCGGTTTACGTGTTTCCAGTGAGGTTGGCGGTCCCATCCAACTTCGTTCAGGTGGAGCTGCCGTCTGTGAGGAGACTGGCGCCACCGGCATGCCGAAGAAGGCGAAAGACATCGGGGAGGTATCCACTCGCTGGCTCGCCGCACTGCGTACGAGAAAATGCGCTCGCCTGACCCAGGGTTCCTGCAACAGGGAACAGGCATTGCGCTGAGGCGAATGCCTGCCGAAGATCTGAGCCTTCCCGCCTCATTCCCGCAGTCGTTGCCGCACGGGCCGTCGATCCGGATGGTCCGAGACGTCTGCTGCGAAGGGCGCCTCTCCTAGATCACTGGAGCTGGGCGAAGAGAGGCTCGAACCGCTTGGCTGCGAGCTTACCGTGTTGCACGCTCTTCGCTTGCTCCAGATTGTCCCGGTTCGCGCCGACCACGACGAGTGCAACCATGCCCATCAGGTAGTGAGGCGAGCATTTGAAGCCGTAGACGCCCTCCTTCTCTAAGGTAATCGTCTCTTCTTTGCCGACCGTGGTCTTGACCACTGGTGTGCCTTCCGGCGCCATGCCCTTGATGCTCTCGATGTTGTGCCCCTTGTCGCTGGGTACGAGTTTGATGCTATCGCCAGGGGCAAGCTTCACGAAGGGCGGATCGAACACCATGGAACCAGCAGGACCACTGTTGAGAGTCTTCACAACGACCTCGGCGGCACGGCCATCTATTGCGAGTGAAATGCTCGCGATGGTTGTCAGCAGCGAGGTAGCAGCTAGAGCCCGAAGGTTTTGCCAGATGCCCTTGATCATTGTGCGTCCCACTTGAAAGTTCAGCCGAGGTCGACAAGGCGGAAAACACAACGACTCTGACGATTAGGCAAGCTGTATCTTTTGTAGTTTTTCTATTTACACAAAGCGTGTCACCGCTCATTCGAGATCAGAGCCATTGCCTTTGGGCGTCAGGGCTCGTTTCCCAAATTTCCGTATTCTTAATCTCGCGTGTTTAGCGTTCGCTGAATTCCATAGTGGGTCGCCAGCAATGCGCGAGTGGTTTTCATCGACATGCGGAAAACTTTACTGCGCAGCGATGCTCGCGAGTGCGAGTGCGATCGTTCTGCAGGCATCCTACTTGTTTGAGGTGTCGCCTTACAGCAGCATCGCGAGCGATGCTGTAGCCATACTGACGACGTTTTCCCTGCTCGTTGCCATCTTCTCTGTGCGACTGAGTGGATCCCGCTAGCCGCAGGAAGGCCCAGCAGAGGCGCTTACAACCGAGACGTTCATTCTAGGCAATGCTGAAATTTAGAATTGCGCAATCAACTTCAGCTTATGATCGACAGCGGGGCGCAAACAAGCTCGCTTTATCACCGTAGCGTTAGTTATTGGGCTGGGGACAAGATCCGCCGTGATGATACCGCAGGCACTCGCGCGGCTTCGCAGGGACGAACGCGGCTCCGTCCTGCTCATCTTCGTCTTCCTGACGCCCGTCCTGTTCGGCTCGACCGCGGCTGCCATCGAGTACGGCCACCTGCGTTACCGCCGCGCCCAGCTCCAGAGCGCCGCCGACATGGGCGTCCTGTCCGGCGGCAACATGCTCAAGCTGTCCAACTCGCAGGACGCGACGATCGCGAGCGTGACCGATCAGGCGATCCGGAGTGCGGCGCTCATCCCGGCCGATCGGAAGGCGGCCATCACGGTGGCCGTCACCGACCAGCGCACGAGCGTCGAGGCGGTGGTGGAGGAGACGCTGCCGACCATGATGGGCCGCATCCTCAGCTACCCGAGCATGACGCTGATCGTCAGGGCGAAGGCGAAGCTCGTCGGCACCATGCGGCTCTGCATGCTGGCGCTGGAGGGCGATGCCCGGGGCGCGTTCAGCCTGGAGAAGAAGGCGCAGGTGACCGCCACGAACTGCTCGCTCTACTCCAACTCCTCCGATCCCGGCGGCCTGACCGGCAAGGACGCCGCCACCGCCCAGGCGCTCACGATCTGCTCGGCCGGCGGCTTCGACGGCGCCAAGGCCTCCTTCACGCCGACGCCGCAGACGGGTTGCCCGGCCGTCAAGGACCCCCTGGCGGATCTCAAGCTGCCGACGGCGCCGCCCGCCACGAGCTGCACGGTGCTGACAAAGCTCGTCAACCAGGTGAAGGGTGGCGAGACGGGCAACGTCGTCAGCACCAGCACCGACCTGGATCCCGGGACCTATTGCGGCGGCCTGCACATCACGAAGAACGCGCAGGTCAACCTCCGGCCGGGGGTCTACATCATGCGGGACGGCCCCCTGATCGTCGATCAGAGTGCCAGTATCACGGGCGTGGGCGTGGGCTTCTTCTTCTCTGGCAGCAAGGGCGGCATGCTGCTGGACAAGAAGACCACCATCTACCTGACCGCCGCTACGAGCGGGTCGATGGCGGGCCTGCTCATGGCCGAGGAGCGCACGGTGTCGAACCCGCTTCCGGTGCCGCTCAACCTCCTGCTGACACCGCCACCGCCGCCGCCGCCGAAGCTCGGTGGCACGAAGCCCCTGCGCGAGTACCGCATCATCAGCGACAATGCCCGCACGATGCTCGGCACGATCTACCTGCCGGCCGGTCGCCTGATCATCGATTCCGACAAGCCGGTGGCCGACCAATCCGCCTACACGGTGATCGTGGCGCAGCAGATCAACCTGTACGAAGGTCCGAACCTCTACCTGAACGCGAACTACGCGGCCACGACCGTACCGGTCCCGAAGGGCGTCGGCCCGGACTCGGGCATGGTGTCGCTGACACGGTGAAGGTGAAACCGGTTCCAGTAACACACTGGCTGGCTAGCCCTCGCAGACGTATCGTGGAAATGCTCGCGAGGCATCGATGGCTACGCTAGTGGACTGCCTCAACCGGCTGGCTCAGGGAAGTGTCGGTTTACCTCAATGCCACCTTCGTCACAGGGCGAAGTGCCTGCCATGACGTAGCGGTACCAGTGCGAGCCCACGGCGCCACCCTTCTACGGTCCAAGAGGCCAGGATGTAGCTATAAACCCTTCACCCCACGGACAAGGTTTTCGAGATCGGGAAAACAGAGGCAAGCGGAACAGCCGAAACGCTGCCGGGAGGCATCGGTCGACCTCAACGGGCAGAGCTGTGCCAATGCCGCCGTGTTCCGTGGAGGTCGTTGAGCTATGCCGTGAGGGTATAAAGCCAAACGGTCTGACGAACGCTGGATGTCACACACTCTTGGCTCGGCGCGTGCTAGGTGCATGGCCGCCGGTCTCACTCCCGGCCGCTCACGCTCGCTGGCCCGGGTTCCCAAGGCGGGTCGGTGGGCGTGGGCTGTGGAGACCCATTCGGGCGATCTTGCCCAGGACGACAAGTAGCCTGCCGGGTGTGTCTTTGTTGGCTGCGGAGGGATCGCCATGCAGCCATGTTTTACAAAAGTAAGGGACATGCCCGCCAAGGCCCGTCTATGCTGCAATTAATCACGGGCTTTGACCGGCGCGCCCGTGAGTGAGAGCCGCCGCGCTCCCGCCTCAATTGAGCGGAGGCGTGCGTGCCGCGGTTCTTCTTCAACGTCTACGACGGGCGCAGCGAGATAGATCGCGGCGGCACCGAGTTGCCGGACCATCATGAGGCGCGGCGTCAGGCCATCCGCTTCGCAGGCAAGATCCTAGACGACGAGGCCCACCGGATCGCACTCGGCGAGGAGTGGCGGATGGAGGTGACGGACGAGCGGGGCTTGGTCCTGTTCCGCCTCGACTTCATAGTGACGGGCTCGCCCGCGATCACCCACAGCCCAGGAGCGAGCGCGTCGTAACGCCTCGGCAACCTCCCTGATGGATGATCCCCATGGCTTCCGGCTTTTCCCTCAGCGACAGGTAGCCAACCCCGCCGGCCGTCATGGTGATTTGGCCGGCGGGGCCATTCGGATCAGCCAGCGCCGCGCCTCTTACCGCGCAGTGCGCAACACGGTTGCCGTCACCAAACCGCCAGCAGTTCCAAACCCGCTTGAACCACCTGCTAGATGACGGGTTGCCGGAGAATGGCATCGTATTTCTGTAAGATCGTTCTCACTGGTCCCGACTACGAATTCAAGCTGAGGAGCCAGTCGGAGCGGACTGCAGCTTTGCAGGCAGAGGGTATGCTGCGCTCTCTGACAGGTGAAACCCGCCAACCTACAACCATCACGATCGAGTGTAGGGATCGCGATGTCGGCGACCGGCTGGCAGGATATCTCTCCGACGTCGCCCGCGAACTGGCGATGGCCTGAAGCTCGGCCTGGTTCATCGGGTCCATATCGAACCAGTGACCCGATCCATGATCTCGACGGCGAGCAGGTCGGGGCGAGGCGGCTAACGCCGGCTGATCGGTCCGATCGGTGCGCTCGCGATGGTAGGTGCTGCCTCCTGAAACAGGCGCTGCGCATAAGTGGGGAGGCCCTCGGCGTTGTTGGCCGCCATACGCTCGCGTAGCGCTACGGCTCGTCGCGCAATGGCTTCTGCATCGCAGATGCGGCAGGGACCGCCTCGGCTGCTAGCGCGGCAATTGTCAGGGGTACGGCAGTTTGAGCGTGGCATTGCGTCAGGATAGCTGCTGGCCTCAAGCTCGGTCGAGCGCTTGCGATGGTGCAGAGCGACACCATGGTGCCGATGAGTGCCCACCGGGGCGTAACGTTGAGGCTTCGTTAACCAAAGGCTGGACACCCTGAGCACGTCGGCTTGAGGGTCCACCCGTGTACCACGCTCACTCGACCAGCACTGAGGGCACTGCCGGGGAATGCCCGGTGCCTTTCGATCTCGTGATGCACCTGATCCGAGCAGAACCCGATACGCTCGCGGACATCCTCGAAAACATGCCGGAGGTGTCCAGGGCGGGCCTGGCTGTCTGGCTCTACGGACGCAGCCACACTCACGAAATCGGCATACGCGTTGCTGCAACCTGCGAGGGCGCTTCCCTACGCCGAACCGCTGGCCTCGTTGGCAACGCTCTTTACGAACTCTCGCGCCAGCCCTCGATGCCGCTACGCCAACGCAGCCACCGGGTCAGTCTTGGCGGAACTCATGGTTCAGGCCATCTGCCGCTCTGACAGTTCACCTCGAGTCAGACTTGGCTTCCGATAGCTAGCTGCCGGAACGGCGAAAATGCCAGTGGCCGTGTTGACCGGCATGAAACTCGTTGGGTTCCCGCGCGGCCTTGGCCCGAACACAATCGCCATGACGTGAGAGGAAGCCCGACGCCGTCCGTCGTGCCCCAGCGGGATCACGACCATCTCGGCCCTCGTCCTCTCCCACCTCCGCGCCAGCGTCGTCGCCTCGCCGCCGCCTTTCCTCCTGCGGTACGGCATCGCCTCCCTGGCAGTCCTCGGCGTCGCCCTGCTGCGCTGGGCGATGTTCGCCGAGTTCGCCCCATGGTTCCTCTTCACCCCCGCCGTGGTGGCCGTGACGCTGCTGCTCGGTGGCGGCGCAGGGCTGTGGGCCACGCTGCTCTCGACGCTTTGCGCCGGGTACGTACTTCTGGAAGTCCCACCCGTCGGCATCCTGTCGCCGATGCAGTGGGCCGCATCCGCGATCTACGCTGCAACCACGTCCGGACTCGTCGGGGTCGTCGTTGCATTGCGGCAGGCGCTTCGCGCCTCGGATGCCGCGCGGGGAGATCTCGGACGTGCCGCGACGGCGGCGACCGAACGCGAGGCGTTTCTCACGAGCGTGCTGTCGAGCTCGACCGACTGCATCAAGGTGCTCGACCTCGACGGCAAGCTGACCTTCATGAGCGAGGGCGGCCAGCGCGTGATGGAGGTCAGCGACTTCAATGCCATCGCCGGGTGTCCGTGGCCGGACTTCTGGACCGGCAGCGGTCACGCGGAGGCGGTCGCGGCCGTGCGTGGCGCGCAAGAGGGACGCTCGGCGAGCTTCGTCGGACGCGCCAGCACGATGCAGGGCACGCCGAAGTGGTGGCACGTCGCAGTGAGCCCGATCCCGGGCCCGGACGGTCGGCCGCGTAACATCCTGTCCGTGTCGCGGGACATCACGGCCCTACACGACAGCGAAGAGGAGCGCGACCGCTTCGTCCGGCTGGCCGAGAACAGCACTGACTTCATCGGCATGGCTCATGTCGACGGGCGGGTGTTCTACATGAACGACGCGGCGCGTCGGCTGGTCGGGCTGGAAGGGGCTAACATCACCACGCTCGCCATCGCCGACTTCTTCCCGCCCGAGGATGCCGAAACGGTGGCGGACGAGGTGCTGCCAGCGGTGGTGCGGGACGGTCACTGGGCGGGCGAACTTCGCTTCCGCCATTTCGTCACGGACGAACTGATCCCCGTTCTCTACTCAGTCTTCCCCGTCACCGACCCGGACGGCAAGACGCTTGGCTACGGCACCGTCACCCGCGACTTCCGCGCCCGCAAGCGGGCCGAGGAAGACATGCAGCTCATGAATTGCGAGCTCGCACACCGGCTGAAGAACGTGCTGGCGGTGGTCCAGTCGGTCGCGCACCAGACCCTGCGCAACGCAGTCGACCTCCCCTCCGCCAGCCAGGACCTGTCGGCGCGGTTGGTGGCGCTCGGGGCAGCCACCGACGTGCTGACGGGGGCCTCCTGGCGCTCGGCCGACCTGAGGGCCTTGGCCGAACATGCCTTGGCGCCGCATGGCGAACTCGGGACGCGCATCGTCCTCGACGGCCCGACCATCGCCTTGCAGCCGCAGGTTGCCGTCGCCCTCGCCCTGGCGCTGCACGAGCTCGCCACGAACGCGGCAAAGTACGGCGCCCTCTCGAACGAGACCGGGCGTGTCGACTTGGCCTGGCAGGTTGACGGAAACGGACCTGACGCCAAGTTCCACCTCGCTTGGAGGGAGCGCGGGGGGCCGCCGGTGTCCGCGCCGACCCGGCGCGGGTTCGGATCGACCTTGATCGAGCGCTCGCTACGTTCGTATTTTGGTGGAACGGCTGATACCGAGTTCCAGCCCAAGGGGTTGGTATTCACGCTGGAAGCCCGCCTGGGCGACGCGGCCATCGGTGGTGGGAATTCGTAGCGTTGGGCCAGAGCACACCGATCGGCATGAAGACAGTCCTCGTGGTGGAGGACGAAGCGCTCCTGCGCTTCGACATCGTCGCCTTCTTCGAGGAGCGGGGCTGGCGGGTGTTCGAGGCCGGGAACGCTGAGGAGGCCATCGCCATCCTGGATCAGCACGGCGAGATCCGGGTCGTGCTGACCGACGTGCAGATGCCCGGCGACATGGACGGGCTGAAGCTCGCCCATTACGTGCGCGAGCGGTTTCCCCCGACGCTCCTGTTCGTGGTCTCCGACCAGGCCCCGGTGACCCTTGAGGCATTGCCGGCGCGAGCGACCTTTCTGCCCAAACCGTTCGACCTGCACCGGGTGATGCGTCAGATCGATCGCAGCGGCGTGGCTTAAGAGCTTTCGCCTACAGTAACATGGACGAGCCGAGATCAAGATCATCGACGTGTGCACCTACCAGCTGGGACGAAAGCTCGCGAATGCCTAGCGGGCAAGACCTACGCCGAGACGATCTAGGGGCGTGGCTACAAGCTTCAGAAGGGCGCTGTACGATCGCTGGCGAGAGCGAGCTGACGTGAGGAAAGCGGGAACACCATCCCGGAAGCGACCTCAAGAAAAATGTTAACTTAATATTTGTCAGTACGTCGCTGAATGTCTCTAATCGTCCACTGACTCTGCGGTCCCGTTCCCCATGCCCGAACAACAGGAACGGCGGCGTGCGCCGCGTCGGCAGACTGCCATCCCCGCTCTTGTCCGGCTCGATGACGGAACGGAGATGTCCTGCATGATCCGCGACGTTTCCAAGGGTGGAGCTCGCCTCGGTGTTGCGCCCCAAGCGGACCTGCCGAGTGATTTCTATCTCGTGATGAAGTCATCGGGCCAGGCGATGCCAGTCCGGCTTGTCTGGCGCGACGGTAACTACGCCGGCATCTCGATCCACGCTACTCATCCATCTGCGAAGTAGGTCACAGGCCCCAAGCGGCGGCCGGGGTGCCGATCGGGTAGTTCCCGTAAGAGCCGTAGTTGCTGCCGGCGCCGAACGACGGGCGAGCTGCGGTGCCGAGCGTCGGGCCCAGCGCCGCGAGGTTCGCGTTGTGCTGGTTCGTGGCCGCCAGCGCCCGGTTGTTGGCGTCAATCATCTCCTGCTGGTGGCGCAGGTAGGCCATCTCCGAAGCGTAAGGGTCGAACAGCCCCGAGCCGCCCATGACGTTCGGGTCCCCGAAGCTGCTGCCCGAGCTGGCCGCAGGCTGCCCGCCGCCGAGGTTGTTGACGTCGAACCCGGACACGTTCGTGTTGGCTCCGAAATCATAGGCTCCGATCCCGCCGACACCGCCAGCCGGCGCGCCCATGTCGCCAGCGTTCGTGCCGTAGTAAGAGCCGAAGCTCTGCGGACTGGCCCCGAGGCCGCCACCCACGTTCGCGTTGGAGAAGCCCCACGGGTTGCTCAGGCCGCCCCCTCCGCCGCTCAGGATGTTCCCGCCGGGGCTGTAACCGCCGTACCCATAAGCGCTCGCTCCATAGCTAGGGTTGTAGGCCGGCGGCTGATATCCGCCCGTCCCTGTAGCAAGGGCCGTGATCGCAGGATTGGGCGTGATGCCGGTCCCGAACGATCCGGGAGCGACGCCGCCGGACAGGTTGGCACCCGTGAACTGGAACGGCCGATCGCCCACGGTGTACTGCCGCCCCTCCTGGCCACCGTATTCGAGCCAGTGCTGGAACGGGTTCATCCCAGACGCCGCAACGTCTTGGTTCTGGTTGAGGTACGCCGTCGCGTCGAAGTTCGCGTTGAGGTGATCGCCCCTCGTGTCGACGGCCCGACCCTCTGCTAGGCCGTACTGCATCAGGTGGAGCAAGGGGTCCACGCCGGCCGCTGCAACATCGGCGTTCGCGCGCAGGTACTCCTGCGGATCGAATTTGAAGTTGCCGACCGCCGTCCCATCGGCTGCAATGACGGGGGTGGTAGCCGTCGCGGTTGCGCCGAGGCCCTGAGCATCGCCGGCATTCGTCAGACCACCCGTCCCGCTGCCCGTGGCCGTCACGCCCGTGAGGTTCTGGCCGCCCGTGACAGAGCCCCCAAGACCCGCCGTGCCGCCACCGAACCCGCCGGAGGCGCGCCCTTCTGCGTTCCCGTAGAGCAGGAGGTGCTGAAGGGCTGGCATCCCGGCCGTGGCAACGTCGGGGTTGCTCGCGAGGTACGAGACCGCGTTGAAGCCGGGGGCGAGGCGGTCCCCAGCCTCATCAAGCGGTCGACCCTCGTTGTAGCCATAGGTCTGGTAGTGCTGAAGCGGGTCGAGCTGGGCGGCCGCCACATCGGGGTTGGCCCGCAGGTAGGCGTTCGCGTCGAAGCTGTAGCCGATAGGCAGGCCGTCGACGCCGAGGTTGCCGAGGCCGCCCGTGGCCGTTCCGGTTGCGGTGATGACGTTGCCAGTTCCGGTCGCGGAGGCACCCAAGCCCTGAGCGTCACCCGCGTTCGTAAGGCCGGGCGTTGCCGTCCCTGAAGCGGTGACGTTGTACCCGGGGATGATGCCCTGCCCGAGCGAGCCATACCCGGCCGGCATCCCGCCCGTGTTCGCGTACTGTGCGAAGTCGAGGGCCCCGATGTTGCGCCGCTCGTTGGCGCCGTACTCAAGGAAATGGGCCGTCGGGGACATACCTGAGGCGGCGACGTCCGGGTTCTGCGCGAGGTAGGCGGCATCATTGAAGCCGACCGGCAGCCGATCGCCGGCTGTATCGAGGGCGCGGTTCTCGTATCGGCCGTACTGAATGAAATGCGGGAGGGCACCCATGCCCGCTGCAGCAACATCTGGGTTGGCAGCGAGGTACTGGCTGGCGTCAAACGTGAAATTGCCGGCGCCGATGTTGTGCGACACATCGAGGTTGGAGAAGTCGGCCCGGTTCGGGACGTAGATCGACGGGTTCACGCCCGTCTGCTGACCGCGCGCCTGCGCCTCGGGTGAGGTCGCGATGCCGTTCAGGACATCGAAGAGGCCGGTGGCACCGCGAGCAATGCCCTCCACGCCAGATCGCAGTTCGTCCGCGGTCGGGAGGCGTCCCAAAGCAGCCTGGTACTGGCCAGCGATGTTCCGAGCAGCACCCTGCAATCCCTCCGTGAGGGTGTCGGAGAAAAGGTCTAGGGGGCCACGATTGTCGATGCTGAGATCCGCATCGCTCAGGCGATCAGGCGGCAGCGGAGCGTTGAGAACCGCTCTTTGTCGACCGGGATCCAGCGTCGACAAGAGCCGATCACGAGCGCCGTTATAATCGAAACTGTTGATCTGCTGATAAATTCCTGCGGTGTTCTGCGGGTCGCCCCCATACCAATACTCACCGCCTATCAATGGATTGTTCGACTTGGCTACGCCTAAGCCCATGCCGACATGCTCATCGTATCGGCCGGGGCCATAAGCAGCAGGGTTGCCGGTCGAGTAGAAGGTCGCACCGCCGGAGATGCCCCGCAGATCGGCCGTCCCAAGAACGCCGCGCGCTGCTGCAAGGTTGATGTCCACCTGCTGCTGCATCGCGGGCGACAGGCGATCATAGTAAGTCGGATCGGCGCCGATCTGGTTGATGATGTTGTACATCTGCGTGGCGCTGTTGTAGGCGCCACGCTCGGACGGATACCAAGTCGAGAACTGCGATGGGGTGGCAAGCTGCGCGGCGATGCCAGTGTATGTATTGCCGGCACCGTCCGTGTAATTATTGTAGGTGTTGAAGCGACTGTTCGACCCGCGGTTGGCGGCAAGGTCAATGACCATGGCCCGGCCGCGCAAGTCCTGGTTGCCTGCCTCGCCCTGAACTGTGCCGAGCGCCCTTGCTAGGTCGTCAATATCCGAGAAGCCGTATTGGGTCGGATCTATCGCATAGGGCATCGACGTAACGCTTTCATTACTTGCAGACCCCCTCGCCAAGGGTCAGCCCGGCCAGAGGACCGTCGTAGATATCGGCCGCAGTCGTGGGCCCGAACGCGGCCTTACTGGCCCAGTTGACGCCCTGACCCGCCGAGCCCTCAAACGAGGAGCCCATCACGGCCGGAGTGGTGCGAGGCATGATGTCGAACCGAACGACGTAACGCCGGGCGCCATCATCAACTTCGAGGGCATTCCAGCGCCGTGCAGCCGCCCAGCGGACAGGGCGGACGCTTCGCCCAACTAGCTCCGGATGAGTGACCCTGCCGTCAGGCACGAGGGCGGCGCGGCCGATCGTGAACTCGCGCTCTGACACCGCGCACTCGGTGGCAGCCTCGGGGCCGCTGGCCTTCCTCGCTTCGGCACCGCCACAGAGAATAGCTGCACCCAGAAGACCAAAAACCAGCGCGCGCATCGTTCCACTCCATGAACAAAGTAGAGATGCGGCTACGCTCGCGGTCCCGCTAGAGTCCAGCGCATGTTTATTTGCGTGTGACAGTGTAACAGTATTCTGCCGGCCCCGAACTGCGTCCGACGCTTGCGTCCGCCGCCCCGCCCGCCATATTGAGGAGGCCATGGGGTACATCGCCCGCGCTATCATCACCGTCGTGCTCTTCAGCCTCGTGATGTGGCTGGTCGCGGTCGGACTGAAGGTCACGTTATTGCCGGCCTCCGACCAGTTGGCCGAATGGCTTGGAGAGGGGCCGACCCTAGCCCTCATTGCTGCGGTCTTCCTCGCGATCGGCATACCCAGTTACCTCACGAGCGCTCGGGCGGCCAAGGCGCGGCGCTCCGACCGGTCGTTCTGAGACTGAAGCATCTGCCGCACGAAGCGCTCAGTGGCGTTCGCCGGGATCTCACCGCGTTCCGCTGCTGCGAGCCGAGCCTCCAAGGCAGAGATCAATGCCTCCCGCTCGGGCCCTGCCTTCATCGTGAGGATCGCGGCCGCCTCGCGGTTGCGCGTGAGATCCGCTGCCCGCCCGATGGCGCTCGTCCCTAGCCGCAGTGCTCTCATGCCGGCGCCGGCTGCTGCGCCGGTCTTTCCAGCAATCAGGCCCGGCAGCAGAACGCCCTGTTCGCCAGACGAGGCTGACACCTCCCGGGGAGCCATCTCGCCCGCTGCCGTGAGGCGCTGCGCGCTCTGCGAGTTCTCCACGATGCGCCGGTTCGCGATGTCGAAAGCTGCCTCTCGGTCGACGGCAGCCGCCAGCCCCGCGGTCGGCTCCTCCCCGAACACCGTGCCCATGCGCGAGCGGTTGTAGTCGCCCTCGCCAAGCAGCGCCTTCCGCAGGGCCAGCCGGTCGTTGAGCTGCGTGCCCGTCAGGCGATCCACCTCGGCACGCAGGCCCGCTCGCTGCGCATCCGCAACCTCGGGCGTCATGGCTGCGGTGTCGGCGGCGAGCTGTGCCGGCCGGGCAGCCTCGCGCCCGCCGTTGAGGAGCGTCTGCCCTCGGTCGAACGCCTCGCGCTGCTGAAAGAAGTGCTGCGCCGTCCGGTTCGCGTCGGCGTACCCGGGCACCTGAGCCTCAAGGGCTTGGTTCAACTCGCTCCGAACCGTGGTGAGCGCCCGAAGCTCGCTGCGGGCTGCCGAACCCTGCTGGCTACGGACGGCCGCGATCTGAGCGTCGAGGGCTTCCTTGGCGTTATGCAGCGCCTCTGGACGCCTGTCGGGCACCAGGGCACGACCGACGCCTTCCACGTCGCCTTCGGTGTGGAGTAGGCTCCAAGCGCGCTGCAGGGCGTGCTGAGCCCCGCCCTTCTCCTGCTCGCCGAGACGCCCGATGGTAGCGAGTACGTCGCTGGTATCGACCCTGCCGGGATTGGAGAGGGCCGCCTGGTAGAGGCGAGGCACCGCAGCGTCGTACGCATCGTCCAGCGCAGCGTTGAATGCCGCCGGATCTCGCGTCGCTCCGAGGGTAGCATCCACATCGGCCGCAAGGCGTGCGTTGGCGCCGGCAGCCCGCTCCGTGATGGGGGCAGTGATCGTCTCCCGCGTCTCTGGCCGGATCGCTAAGCCCTGCGCGCGTCCCTCGAAGGAGGGCGAAGCATCAAGCAGCATTCCCTCAGGGCCGAGGTCGGCAAGGCGCGCTCGCACCGCGTCAGCACCACCAGAATTCTTCAGATCCTCCGCAAGCTTCGCAGCCGCCGCGTTGCTCGCACCCGGGACCTCGACATTGCGAGGGCCGAGAACACTACTGGCCGCGCGGACGCCCTTGCCGATCGCAGCGCCCGCGAGAGGGCCCGTTAGACCAAGAGCACCGCCGAGCAAAGCTCCTTTCCGAATATCCTGAAGGTCCCCGTCACTCCGCACGGCGGCGTCGGCTCCACCGAGAGCCACTGAGGTAAGTCCTGAGGCACCGGTCCGCGCCGCTAGGCCAGCCGTACCGGCCCCGAATGCTGCCGGAGCAGCAGCCACCAGAGGCGCGGTTCCGACCACGCCGCCCAGCAACTCCCCGCCCGTCGTCGCCTTCGGGTTCGTGTTGGCCGCACGTTCCCCGAAGTTCTCGACGTCCTTCAGGGCCTGGTCATAGGGAATGCCGAAGGAGGTTGCCCGCAGGAAGGCGGCCATCTTGTTGGTGCCCCTGAGCAGCGCGGGGCCGATCACCGGGACGCCGTTGATGATGCCTCGCCCCACGGCGGCGGATCCGGTGTCGAAGTCCTGCCCCATCTTCTGCTGGTAGACAGTGAGGAGCGCCTTTTCCTGCCGCTGGTCGACGGCCAGAGGATCCACACCTTCCCGGGTTAGCCGTGCACGCGCCTCAGGCGTCCATTGGCCGGCGCTGTTGCGTGCGCTGAGCCCACGCTCAAAGAACGGCTGCAACGCCGCTGTAGCTCGATCCTGGACGTTCCCAGCCGGGTCCATGACGGTGGGCGTCGGCGGCGTGTCGAACTGGTCGAAGAAGTTGCTGCCAGCCGCAGGCGAGCGTCCGGGGGCTGCCGGGGCGTCGAACTGGTCGAAGAAGTTCGCCATCACTGGCTCCCGAGGATGCTGTCGGCAGCCCCAGGCCCATACTTCGCGTCAAACTCAGCACGGCGGCTTCGATCAGACCTGAGGGCGGAGATGGCGGCTGCCGGCGGCGCCGACTGAACAGCCGGGCTCTGGCCTAACGGGCTACCCTGCTGGCCGACCTTGTAGTCCTGCAGCTTGCCCTCGCCGTCGTAGATGAACTTCGGGCGGTAGCTTGCCCCGGCATCGCGAGCCATGCCCTCCGTCGCCGTCTGGCGCAGCTTCCGCTTGCGCTCAACTTCGGCTGCAGGATCCCCAGGCAGAGGGAAGTACTGACGGTCTGCGGCGTCGTACTCCGACTGTCCGATCGCCGCGCCCGACTCCTTACGAAGCTGCGCCGCGATCCAGTTTTCCTTTGCCGATTTGTAGGAGCGATAAGCGTCGGAGTTAAAGAACGACCCGAGCGCGCCTCCGATCACCGGAACGCTACCTGGCGCCCGCTCTAGCCGGCTCGTGCCGACCGCATCCTCAAGGGTGGTCTCTCCGTCCTTCTGCAGGCCCCGGAACGTCTGCTCGTTCTGGAACATGCGGTCCGCGAAGCCACCAGACTTCAACTCGGCCTCGGTCTGCTTGCCCCCGCCCGGGTTGGCATAGGGGTTCATGGTCACGCCACTGTTCGCGGGAAGCTGGCCCGTGAGGCCGTAAGCCTGAAGCGCGGCGCCGGTCAGACCCGCCTTCTGACCGTCCTCCATGTTCTGGTCGTAGGTGGACTTCTTGCCGGGCGTAAGCGACGTGACCTTGCCATCTTTGTCGATGCTGATGGTGGCGCCCGTCGCCGGGTCCGTACGGAGATCTGGAGCGTTGGCCTTGTCCTTCGCGAGGTCCAACTGCTCTCGCTGAAGGCCCTGGCTGAACTTCGTGTTCTCCATGCTGTTGGCCAGCGACCGCTCCTGCAGGCCGTAGCTCCGATCCGTGTTCGCCTGCGACTGCGCCGCGTCCTGCCGGCCTGTCTGAAAGGCGCGCTCGTCCTTCGACCGCTGGTAGACGAGAGCGTCGCGATCCTGCTGCGCCTTCATCTGTGACTGCAGGATCGTGGGGAGGTTGCCGAGCGGATTGAAGCGGTTACCCGACAGCAAAGCCAGGCCGATGGAGGTCATCAGGTTGCCGGCATTGAACCCGCTGTCCGCCGGCTTGGATGCCGCGTAGGCGCTGGGGCTGAAGGTGTCGGCACCAGACCCGCCCGTGAGCGTGCCCGAGCCCTCGTTGCCTGCGATCATGGTAGACCCGCCGACCGGGGATGCGCCGTCGAACTTGCTCGTCCAGCGGCTCGCAAGCTGTCCTGCCGAGAGGCCACCGCCTGCATTCAGCCGAGCGGCATCGCCACCGACCACAGCCGCCGCCGAGGCGTTCGGGTTGGCCAGAAGGTTAGCAGCGCCACCCGACCCCTGTTGGTGGGCGAGATACAGTTCACCGCCGGTCGGGTCGCGGCCGAGACGCTGGCGCAGGTAATCTTGATTGTCGCCGGCCAACTGCGCAGCAGCCAGTGTCGCTAGCACGGGGTCGCGCTTGTCAGCCGAGGAGTTCAGCCCGTAGTTGCGGCCCGTGCTGTTGATGAACTGGAACAGGCCCTCAGCCGATGAGTTCGGGTTCTTGGCATTCGGGTTGCCACGGCTCTCGATCTGCGCCGTCCGGCCGAGAAAGCCTGCAGGGAGCCCTCCCTCTTGCTCTAGCAGGGCGTAGAGCTTGCGCAGATCACCCGACTGCACCGCAGCGTCGAAATCGGCGTCGGGGGCGCCAGGGTCCATCGTATCAGGGTACGCCATGGATCAGGCCTCCGAGCCGTAGACGACGAGGTGCACGAGGTCGTCGCGAAGCTCCCGGGCCTCATCCATCGCCCCGAAGGCAGCAACGAGTTCGAGTCCACTGGCCGCTGCGATAGGAGCCGCACCCTCGTTGGGATCGGCCGAGGCAACGGCCGCCTGCTGCGCGAGGAACAGGCCGAGGTGTCGGTGCGCCGCGATCAGGCGCTCGAAGAACGCTTGCCTGAAGGGCGGCAGCTTCTCAGTCGCGTACTCGCGCACCGCTGTATCAAGGTCGCTGCCGGATACGTCGTCCTCTCGCAGGGCCGCCAGAGCCGCATAGAGGGCTTCGCGGGTCATGTCGGGGCAATCGCTGCTGATCCGGTCCTGAACGGCGCGGCGAATGTATTCGCCGGGCGGCTCCCCCCGCTGGCGTGCAGCCGCGCGGATTTGCTCGCGGAGATCAGAGCGAGCACGGAACGAAAGCACTTCCGGCATTTGCCGGCGCTTCAATCGGTCTGGGATAGGGGCATTAGACATCTGCGCGACACCAATCTAGCCGCACATGGTCTACCATGACCCAAGTTATTCAGCAAATATCCAGACAATTATCCGCTCTAGTAGGCTGCTGTTGCCAAGTTTCTATTCTTTGGGTTCCTGCGACGCCCTCTCGTTTTTCATAGCCTCCGTGTAAGCCTGAAGCCACGCTGGCTCCTCGACTGTGAGCCCGTGGAAAATGCTGTCAGCAGAGAAGCGCGCTATCTCTAGACCCGCGTTGATCGCAACGTCAGAAGGCTCCGCGTCGCGACTACCCGCCATTTTATCCGAGGGTCGGAAGTTCAGCAGGATTGCCCGCATAGCGATGAGCGCGCGGTTCATCGTGTCTGCGTCACTATGGAATGGCTTTCCAGTCTGGATCTGCGCGAGGACAGCGCAAGACGACAAGGCTTGCATGAAAGTCGCGATTTCTCGGGTGCCAAATCTAGCTGAGATCTCGTCTTGCTGACGTCCGTAACTCTCAAGCTCATGAACGATTTCAAGATTAAGCGAGGTTTTACGATAATTGGCCCGGTCTTCGACATCCTTACGCACCCGCTCGGGCAGTCGCAGGGTGAGCGATACCTTCTCATTCGGGTCGCGCGCCATGATCCGTCATCCACAAAGGCTAACTGCTGCCAACCAGCCCTTACTTGGTAGTACGGCCCGATCAGGCGCACAAGTGCGCCCAGACGCCATATTTGACACCGACAGCGAATGGCATCATATCTGAGCCTACTGCTCCGCGTCGGAGCGCACGAGGTTCGGCCGATGACTTCGCAGGAGATGATGACCGAGCTGAGCAAAGCGACGCTCCCGATCCCAGTCGCCGGCAAGCTTCTGGGGATCAGCCGCGACACTGCATACGACGCGGCAAGGAGTGGTGATTTGCCAACACTGCGGTTCGGGCGGCGCCTCGTCGTCCCGACGAGCAAGCTCAGAGAAATGCTTGGGCTGCCGCCGCAGAAAACAGCCGCCTGATCCGCCGGCAATCGCGGATCACTCCCCACGGAGAGGACGACCCAAATGAAAGAAGCCCCCGCCACGGGCATGGCGAAGGCTTCTCGGAATGTCGCAGTTGGCACAGCAGACTTCTCCGAGATAGCACTCCCCAGCCTCGATTTCCAGAAGCATCGTCTCAGGGTCCGCTACGGAATTCCTGAAGCCACAGCCGGCCTCCTCGCCGAGCTGGCGCTCGCGCGCTCCGATACGTGGAGCGCCCGGCGATGAACGCGCGCACTCCCTTCCCCGCTCGCGTCCGGCTGCTGATCCCTCTTCTCGCCTCCAAACACGTGGGCGAGGTGGTCGGAACAGCCGGCGCTCTGGGTCGCACCCTTGAGGGTGCCGGCCTCGACTACCACGACCTAGCGGCCGCGATCCCGATTACGGCCGACGAGGCCACCATGCCGGCATTCGACACGTCGGGTTGGCAGGCTGCCTCAGCCCGACCAGCGCCGCCGTACCGACCGAGCCGGCGGTCTCACTACGTGTTCACCCCAGCCCAGACGGCAGAGCATCGGCGCATGGCCCTGTTCTGCAGGAATGAGGACCATGGTCGTCTCAGCCCCCGTGAGCGTGAGTTCGTAGCCAATGTCGCGTCCTGGCGACGTGAGCTGAGCATCGCCCAGGCCGATTGGTTGGCCGACATCACCGACCGGCTTGAGGATCCGTACTGTGCTGAGCAGGGGAGGGCGGGCGTCTGATGGCCTTCTCCCTCTGCACCCCGACCACGTTCCTTCTGTCGCGACCGGAGGCGTAGCTATGCGCTTCCGCATCGAACCCCGTGATGTGCCGCCGGACGTGGCTGCCCGCCGCCTCGGCAAGTCACCATCCGACTTTGCGGCTGCTCTGAGCAAGCTGATCGCTCGGGGTTTCCCTCGGCCGGATCCAGACACCGGCAACTTCGATCTGATGGCGATCGAACGGTGGTGTGACACTCGCCACCCGCACCTCTTCAGCTTGACCGCTCAACCCGTAGCCCGCGACGCTCAGGCCGTCGTGGGCAGCAGGTTGGCGAGGATGCGCGGTGACTAAGGTGAAGATCCCCAACTA
Organism: Methylobacterium sp. A54F; assembly: GCF_053346035.1. Classification (NCBI taxonomy): domain Bacteria; kingdom Pseudomonadati; phylum Pseudomonadota; class Alphaproteobacteria; order Hyphomicrobiales; family Methylobacteriaceae; genus Methylobacterium; species Methylobacterium sp. A54F. Next base: position 623,831 of record NZ_JBKFBF010000001.1, read on the forward strand.
TCAGGTCAGGCGCAACCGTCGTGGGTTTTGGGAGCCCACGAAGAAGATGCGCCTGCTCGGCTTCCAGAGCGTTCCGTGCGGTGTCGACGGACCTGACGCATGGGCGACTGCCCAAGCCTGGAACGATCGGTGGCAGAAGACGCGCCGCGGCGAGGATCCGGCGCCCGCTCTGATTGCTGCCGAACTGAACCTCTCGCCCGAGCGGGCGGAGGAGCTGACCGTCTATCCCTACGGTTCGATCGGTGAAGCATTTCGACGCTATCGGCGCACTGTAGAGTGGGCCGAGCGGAAGGCACCCCGAACTCGCGAGGATTGGTGGCGCGGCTGGCGACGGATCAAGCCCATTTTCGGCGACGTCGACCCACGCACGGTGACGCTCGAAGAGATCAGCGAGTGGCGCAAGATCATCGAGGAGCGCGTGTCGCTCCGTGAGGCCCATAGAGCTCTGAAAATCTGGAGGGCTCTGTGGCAGGTGATGGGCGGCCTGCACTACTGCGACAAGAACCGCGACCCCTCCTGGGGTGTTCGGAATACCGCAGCGGCCGGGCGCTCACAGACCTGGACGGAAGGCGAAGCAGTTCGGCTCGTCAAGCGCGCTTGGCGAATGGGATACCGCGGTCTGGCCGCCGGGCTTGCTGTCATGTGGGACACGCAGCTGTCACCGGGCGATGTGCGAGCGCTGACCGCCGGCCAGCGAACCCGAGACCGGCTCGGCCGCGCGTTCTTCACTGAGCGTAGCAAGACAGGCGCTGCCGTGGGGGGCGTTCTGTCCGCACGGTCGGCTTTTGCGCTCGACGCTTACCTGAGCCGTCTCGGGGTCGACCTACACGCTGAGGCGCAGGTGATCCGGAACCGATCCGGTCAGCCCTACCTCAAGAACGCTTTCGCTGAAGATTTCCGCGAGGTGCGCGCTGCTGAGTTCGGCCACCTTGAGCGTCGACAGATGCTCGATTTTCGCCGCTCGGGCGCGGTCGAGGCGATCGTCGGTGAAGCCAAGTCCGAGCAGCTGGCCCACGCGATGGGCAACACGCTGTCAGCATCGAACGCACTCTTTGAAACCTACGTGCCCGTCCAGACGGCGACGATCGTTCAAGTCGCCGAAGCGCGGCGGCGTGGGCGGCGCAAGCTTCGAGAGGAGAACGGATGAGCAGCAAAAGTCGGAACACCCGGCCAACCGAAGTCGGAACAGGAAGCTACGAAGCGATGCAAGCTATTGAAAAACCTGGCGCGGGCGACGGGGCTCGAACCCGCGACCTCCGGCGTGACAGGCCGGCACTCTAACCAACTGAGCTACGCCCGCGTGGCGGTCGCCTCAAGGGGCGACGGGCCGGGGTTTAGGTGGGCGGCCGGGGGCTGTCAAGCAGAGTCGCGGCACAAAGGTCCGCGCCCTCGCCCGCGGCTCGCCCGGCGGCAAACCGCCGTGCGCGGCGGCCCCGCGCTGCGCCGATCTGCCATCCTGCGCGGGGCCTGACACCGCCCCATCTCCCGTTGCGCAGGGTCCATTGTGCGACGCGCAATGCCCTTGTTTCACCCGGACCGCTCGTCTAATCCACGCCCCGAGCGCACTCTGGCATTGGAGCAATTCCATTTGCCGCCCGAGTCGACGAGGGTGCCGCGGCAAAACCCGAGCGAGAGGTGTCGCATGACCGGTCTCCTGGCGGATTACCTGCCCCTCATCGTCTTCATCGGCGTGTCGCTGTTCATTGCCGTCGCGCTCCTCGTGGCGCCGTTCCTCGTGGCCTACAACAGCCCCGATCCGGAGAAGCTGTCGGCCTACGAGTGCGGCTTCAACGCCTTCGACGACGCGCGCATGAAGTTCGACGTGCGCTTCTACCTCGTCGCCATCCTGTTCATCATCTTCGACCTCGAGGTGGCCTTCCTGTTTCCCTGGGCCATCACCTTCGGGGAGCTCGGCTGGTTCGGCTTCTGGTCGATGATGATCTTCCTCGGCGTGCTGACGGTCGGCTTCGTCTACGAGTGGCGCAAGGGCGCCCTCGAATGGGACTAGCCGCCGACGCCGCCCCGGCCCTCCGGCCGCCCCACCCGCGTTTCCGAGGCATCCATGGCCTTCACGCCTGAACTCTCCCGCGCCCCGACGATCGCCCCGCAGGCGAAGGGCCTCGTCGACCCGGCCACCGGCCGGCCCATCGGTGCCGACGACCCGACCTTCCTGTCGATCTCGGACGAGCTCGCCGACCGCGGCTTCCTCGTCACCTCGGCGGACGAGCTGATCAACTGGGCCCGCACCGGCTCGCTGATGTGGATGACCTTCGGCCTCGCCTGCTGCGCGGTCGAGATGATGCAGATGTCGATGCCGCGCTACGATTGCGAGCGCTTCGGCTTCGCCCCGCGCGGCAGCCCGCGCCAGTCCGACGTGATGATCGTGGCCGGCACGCTCACCAACAAGATGGCCCCGGCGCTCCGCAAGGTCTACGACCAGATGCCGGAGCCGCGCTACGTCATCTCCATGGGCTCCTGCGCCAACGGCGGCGGCTACTACCACTATTCCTACTCGGTGGTGCGCGGCTGCGACCGCGTGGTGCCGGTGGACATCTACGTGCCCGGCTGCCCGCCCACCGCCGAGGCGCTGCTCTACGGCGTGCTGCTCCTGCAGAAGAAGATCCGCCGCCTCGGCACGATCGAGCGCTGAGGGCGAGCCATGACCAACGGCATCTCGATCCTCCCCCACACGCAGCCGGCCTCGGGCGAGGCCGCGTTGGAGGCGCTCGGCGCGCGCATCGCCGGCGCCCTCGGCCCGGCGGTCGTCGACCGCACCATCGCCTTCGGCGAGCTGAGCCTCGTGGTGCAGGCCTCCGACATCGCCTACGCGCTGACCTACCTGCGCGACGACCCGGCCTGCGCCTTCCGCTGCTTCATCGACATCTGCGGCGTCGACTACCCGGCGCGGGCGCAGCGCTTCGACGTGGTCTACCACCTGCTGTCGCTGCGCCACAACGCGCGCATCCGCGTGAAGGTGCAGACGGACGAGAACACGCCCGTCCCCTCCGTCATCGAGGTCTTCCCCGCAGCGAACTGGTTCGAGCGCGAGACCTACGACCTTTACGGCATCCTGTTCTCCGGCCACCCGGACCTGCGCCGCCTCCTCACCGACTACGGCTTCGAGGGTCATCCCCTGCGCAAGGACTTCCCGCTCACCGGCTTCGTCGAGGTCCGCTACGACCAGGACGAGGCGCGCGTCGTCTACGAGCCCGTGAAGCTCACCCAGGAGTTCCGGAACTTCGACTTCCTCTCGCCCTGGGAGGGCACGGAGTACGTGCTGCCGGGGGACGAAAAGGCGCGGAAGAGCGAATAGAGAGTAGCGAATAGCGAATAGGGGGGCGCGTGGCTTCGTCGGCGATCACCTCCTATCGGGACCTGAAGGTTTGGCAGGACGCAATGGCATTGGCTGAGGCCTGTTACCGCGAGACGCGGACGTTCCCCCGGGAGGAAATGTTCGGCCTGACCGCGCAAATCCGCCGGTCGGCGGTGTCCGTCGCGGCCAACATCGCCGAGGGGCACGGGCGCGAGACCGCCGGTGCCTTCGTCCAGTTCCTGCGGGTCGCTCAAGGCTCGCTCAAGGAACTCGAGACGCACCTGCTGCTGTCGTCCCGCATCGGGGTCATGGCAGCGGCAACGACGGACGAGCTTCTCGCCCGCAGCGACGAGATCGGGCGGATGGTGCGTGCGCTGATCCGCTCACTGCAGAACGCAGCGAACGGGCGATAGGAGCACGACGATGCCGCAGCGTCCCTACTCGCTATTCGCTACTCCCTATTCGCTCTCCGGCGGAGCCGGCCGATGACCGAACACAACATCCGCAACTTCGCGATCAACTTCGGGCCGCAGCACCCGGCGGCGCACGGGGTGCTGCGCCTCGTGCTGGAACTCGACGGCGAGGTGGTCGAGCGGGTCGACCCGCATATCGGGCTTCTGCACCGGGGCACCGAGAAGCTCATCGAGCACAAGACCTACCTGCAGGCGACGCCCTACTTCGACCGGCTCGACTACGTGTCGCCGATGAACCAGGAGCACGCCTTCTGCCTCGCCATCGAGCGGCTGCTCGGGCTCGCGGTGCCGCGCCGCGCGCAGCTGATCCGCACGCTGTTCTGCGAGATCGGGCGCCTGCTCTCCCACCTCCTCAACGTCACCACGCAGGCGATGGACGTCGGCGCGCTGACGCCGCCCCTGTGGGGCTTCGAGGAGCGCGAGAAGCTGATGATCTTCTACGAGCGCGCCTCCGGGGCGCGGCTCCACGCCAACTACTTCCGGCCGGGCGGCGTCCACCAGGACCTGCCCCCGAAGCTCATCGACGACATCGAGGCGTTCTGCGAGACCTTCCCGCAGGTGGTGGACGACCTCGACGACCTCGTCATGGCCAACCGCATCTTCAAGCAGCGCAACGTCGACATCGGCATCGTGTCGGTCGACGAGGCGATGGCCTGGGGCTTCTCGGGCGTGATGGTGCGCGGCTCCGGCATCCCGTGGGACCTGCGCAAGAGCCAGCCCTACGAGGCCTACGAGGAGATGGAGTTCGACATCCCCGTGGGACGCAACGGCGACACCTACGACCGCCAGGTGATCCGCATGGAGGAGATGCGCCAGTCCGTGCGCATCATGAAGCAGTGCATCGCCAAGCTGCGGGAGCCGGCCGGCCAGGGGCCCATCGCGGCGCTCGACGGCAAGGTGGCGCCGCCGCCGCGCCGCGAGATGAAACGCTCGATGGAGGCGCTGATCCACCACTTCAAGCTCTACACCGAGGGCTTCCACGTGCCGGCGGGCGAGGTCTACGCGGCCGTCGAGGCGCCCAAGGGCGAGTTCGGCGTCTATCTGGTCTCCGACGGCACCAACAAGCCGTACCGCTGCAAGATCCGGGCGCCGGGCTTCGCCCACCTGCAGGCGATGGACTGGATGTGCCGGGGGCACCTCCTCGCCGACGTGTCCTGCGTGCTCGGCACGCTGGACATCGTGTTCGGCGAAGTGGACCGCTGAGGGGTTTTCGACGTCATGGCCAACCGCAGACTGGCACCCGCCGCCGCGCAGCCCGAGAGCTTCGCCTTCACGCCCGAGAACGCCGCGTGGGCGCGGGGGCAGATCGCGAAGTACCCGGAGGGCCGCCAGGCCTCGGCCGTGATCCCGCTCCTCTGGAAGGCGCAGGAGCAGAACGGCGGCTGGCTGCCCCAGAAGGCGATCGAGGCGGTGGCCGACGAGCTCGGCATGCCCCACATCCGCGTGCTCGAGGTGGCGACCTTCTACACGATGTTCGCCCTCGAGCCGGTGGGGCGCTACTGGATCCAGCTCTGCGGCACGGTGCCGTGCGATTCCTGTGGCGCCCGCGAGCTGAAGGCGATGCTGCAGGAGCGCCTCGGACCGGCCGGCCACGTCAGCCCGGATGGCAACTTCTCCTGGCTCGAGGTCGAGTGCCTCGGCGCCTGCTGCAACGCGCCGATGGTGCAGATCAACCACGACTACTACGAGGACCTGACGCCCGAACTCCTCGGCCGGCTGATGGACGACCTCGCGGCCGGGCGCCCCGTGAAACCCGGCTCGCAGGCCGGCCGCGTCTCCTCGGAGCCGCAGGACGCCGTCAACACGCTGCAGGACGCGAGCCTCTTCGACGGCTCCCGCATCGGGGCTTGGCGCAAGCGCTTCGAGCAGGTCCATCAGGAAGAGGGCGATGCGGAGCGCGCCCGGGACGAGGCGGCCTCCGCCGAGAAGCAGGCCGCCGAGCAGCCGAAGCCCGCCCGGCCCGAGGCCGGCCGCGCCGTCGAGAGCCCGCCGGCCGACGCCCCGGCCCAGCGCGCGGCCGAGGGCCAGGAGCCGATCAAGAGCGAGGACCGGGACGATGCCGCCGACCGCGGCCAGTCCACGGCGAAGCACGGCGCCGCCCGCCCGACCGACGCCGCCGTCCTCGACACGCCGGCCCAGCGCGCCGCCGAGGGCGAGCCCCAGGCCGCCGAGGCCGGCGCCCAATCCTCCCTCGACCGGGACGAGGTTCCGCCCCAGCCGGAGGCCTCCGGCGCCAGCGAGGCGGAGATCGCGGCCGAGGACGAGGAGGCGCGCGTCGCCGGTGCCCTCAGGGCCCTGCCGAAGGACGCCAGCCCCGAGCAGAAGGCCGACGCGGTCGGCACCCGCCCGCCCGCCCGCGACGCGGCCCGCGGCGGCACCGCCGACGAGCTCACCCGCATCAAGGGCATCGGCCCCGGCAACCAGCGCCGCCTGCACGCGCTCGGCATCTACCATTTCGACCAGATCGCCGCCTGGACCCGCGACGAAATCGCCTGGGTCGGCACCTACCTCGCGTTCCCGGGTCGCATCGACCGCGAGGACTGGGTGGGGCAGGCAAAGGCCCTCGCCGGCAAGGAGGGCTGACCCATGGCGGAGATCACGAACGAACTCCTCTATGAGGTCCTGAAGGCGGTTCAGGCGCCCCTGGGCAACATGGACGAGAGCATGCGGGAGATGCGCGGGGAGATCGGCGGCGTGCGCACCAGCTTGCAGGCCGTGCAGACCGACATCGGGAACCTGTACGAGTCCTACGGCGCGCTCGACGCCCGCCTGTCTCGCATCGAACGCCGCCTCGATATCATCAGCGTCCCGGCCAACTGAGCGACGGGGAAGAAAGACCATGCTCTCCGATCAGGATCGCATCTTCACGAACCTCTACGGCCTGCACTCGCCGGGCCTGGAGGCGGCCAAGCAGCGCGGCGCCTGGGACGGCACCAAGTTCCTGCTGGAGATGGGCCGCGACTGGATCATCGAGGAGATGAAGGCCTCGGGCCTGCGCGGCCGCGGCGGCGCCGGCTTCCCCACCGGCCTCAAGTGGTCGTTCATGCCCAAGAAGTCGGACGGGCGCCCGCACTACCTCGTCGTCAACGCCGACGAGTCGGAGCCGGGCACCTGCAAGGACCGGGAGATCATGCGGCACGACCCGCATCTCCTGATCGAGGGTTGCATGCTGGCCTGCTTCGCCATGGGCGCGCATGCCTGCTACATCTACATCCGCGGCGAGTACGTCGCCGAGAAGCACGCCCTGCAGCGCGCCGTGGACGAGGCCTACGAGGCCCGCCTCGTCGGCCAGTCGAACGTGCACGACTACCCCTTCGACATCTACGTCCACCACGGCGCGGGCGCTTACATCTGCGGCGAGGAGACGGCCCTCATCGAGAGCCTCGAGGGCAAGAAGGGCATGCCGCGCCTCAAGCCCCCGTTCCCGGCCAACATGGGCCTCTACGGCTGCCCGACGACCGTCAACAACGTCGAGTCGATTGCGGTGGCGGGCACCATCCTGCGCCGCGGCGGCGCGTGGTTCGCGGGGCTCGGCGGCAAGAACAACACCGGCACGAAGCTGTTCTGCGTCTCGGGCCACGTGAACAAGCCCTGCAACGTCGAGGAAGAGCTCGGCATCACCTTCCGCGAGCTGATCGACCGCCATTGCGGCGGCATGCGCGGCGGCTGGGACAACCTGCTCTGCTCGATCCCCGGCGGCTCCTCGGTGCCCCTGGTGCCGGCCGAGCAGATCATCGACGCCAAGATGGATTTCGACACCCTGCGCGGCCTCGGCTCCGGCCTCGGCACCGCGGCGGTGATCGTGCTCGACCGCTCCACCGACATCGTCCAGGCCATCGCGCGCATCGCCTACTTCTACAAGCACGAGTCCTGCGGCCAGTGCACGCCCTGCCGCGAGGGCACGGGCTGGATGTGGCGGGTGATGCTGCGCATGGCGGAAGGCCGCGCCCAGAAGCGCGAGATCGACATGCTCCTCGACGTGACGAAGCAGATCGAGGGTCATACCATCTGCGCGCTGGGCGACGCGGCGGCCTGGCCGATCCAGGGCCTCATCCGCCACTTCCGCCCCGAGATCGAGAAGCGGATCGACCGCTACAGCGCGAACCCGCACGGCGAGCCCGTGCCGATGGCCGCGGAGTGATCCGCGCCGTGCCGGCACCGCAGTCCGAGACCGAGAAGCACCCATGACCAAGATCCTCGTCGACGGCACCGAGGTCGATGTCCCGGCCGAGTACACGCTGCTCCAGGCCTGCGAGGCAGCGGGCGCGGAGATCCCGCGCTTCTGCTTCCACGAGCGGCTGTCGATCGCCGGCAACTGCCGCATGTGCCTCGTGGAGCTGAAGGGTGCGCCCAAGCCCGTCGCTTCCTGCGCCTACGCCGTGAAGGACTGCCGGCCCGGCCCCAACGGCGAGCCGCCGGAGGTGCTGACGCGCTCCGGCATCACCAAGAAGGCGCGCGAGGGGGTGATGGAGTTCCTCCTCATCAACCACCCCCTCGATTGCCCGATCTGCGACCAGGGCGGCCACTGCGACCTGCAAGACCAGGCCATGGCCTACGGCGTCGACTCGACCCGCTACGGCGAGAACAAGCGGGCGGTCGAGGAGAAGTACATCGGCCCGCTGGTGCGGACCGCCATGAACCGCTGCATCCACTGCACCCGCTGCGTGCGCTTCCTCGCGGAGGTGGCCGGCGTGCCGGACCTCGGCGCCATCGGCCGCGGCGAGGACATGGAGATCACGAGCTACCTCGAGCAGGCGATGCACTCGGAGCTGCAGGGCAACGTCGCCGACCTCTGCCCGGTGGGCGCCCTGGTGCACCGGCCGCAGAGCTACAACATCCGCCCCTGGGAGCTGTCGAAGACCGAATCCGTCGACGTGATGGACGCGGTGGGCTCGGCGATCCGGGTCGACGCCCGCGGCCGGGAGGTCATGCAGATCGAGCCCCGCGTCAACGAGGCGATCAACGAGGAGTGGATCTCCGACAAGACCCGCCACGCCGTCGACGGCCTGCGCCTGCAGCGCCTCGACCGGCCGTACCTGCGCGAGAACGGCCGCCTGCGCCCCGCCTCCTGGGGCGAGGCCTTCGCGGCCATCAAGGCGAAGCTTTCGGGCGCCGACCCGAAGCGCGTCGGCGCCATCGTGGGCGACCTCGCGGCGGTCGAGGAGACCTTCGCCTTGAAGGCCCTGATGACGGCGCTGGGCGTGACGAACCTCGACGGCCGACAGGCCGGCGAGGCGCTGGACCCGGCCTGGGGCCGGGCCGCCTACACCTTCGGCCCGACCATCCCCGGCATCGAGGAGGCGGACGCCATCCTGTTCGTCGGCGCCAACCCGCGCCTCGAGGCCTCGCTCCTCAACGTGCGCATCCGCAAGCGCTGGCGCATGGGGCCGCTGCCGGTCGGCCTGATCGGCGAGCCCGCCGACCTCACCTATCCCCGCGTGCAGATCGGCGCGGGGCCGGAGAGCCTGGCCGAGCTCGCCGCCGGCCGGCACAGCTTCGCCGAGACGCTGAAGGCCGCCGAGCGGCCGGTGGTGGTGGTCGGCATGGGCGCGCTGGCCCGGCCGGACGGGGCCGCGATCCTCGCGGCCGCCGCCGCGCTCGCCCGCGACGTCGGCGCGGTCACGCCGGACTGGAACGGCTTCGGCGTCCTGCACACGGCGGCCGCCCGGGTGGGCAGCCTCGACCTCGGCTTCGTGCCGGGGGAGGGCGGCCTCGACCTCGCCGGGATGGTGGCGCCCGGCGCCCTCGACGTGCTGTTCAACCTCGGCGCCGACGAGGTCGAGATCGGCCCGGGCGCCTTCGTGATCTACCAGGGCACCCACGGCGATCGCGGCGCGGCCCGCGCCGACGTGATCCTGCCCGGCGCCGCCTACACCGAGAAGAACGCCACCTTCGTCAACCTCGAGGGCCGGGTGCAGACCACGAACCGGGCCGGCTTCCCGCCGGGCGACGCCCGCGAGGACTGGGCGATCCTGCGCGCCCTCTCGGATGTGCTGGGCCAGCGCCTGCCCTATGATTCGCTGGGAGCGCTCCGCCGCGCCCTCTACGCCGCGCATCCGCACCTCGCGGGCCTCGACGCGGTGGCGGCGACCGACGCCCCGGCCGCGGTCGAGCGCCTCGCGGGCCTCGGCGGCAGCCCCGGGCGCGAGCCGTTCCGGTCGCCGATCCTCGACTTCTACCTCACCAACCCGGTCACCCGCGCCTCGCGGGTGCTCGCCGAATGCTCGGGGCTCGCGCGCGGGCGCGCCCTCGAGGCGGCCGAATAAGGGGCGGCACCGATGACCTTCCTCGAGGTGCTCGGCACCGTCCTGCTCATCGCGCTGAAGAGCTTCGTGCTCCTCGCCGCGCTCCTGGTCTTCATCGCCTACGCGCTGCTCGCCGACCGCAAGATCTGGGCGGCGGTGCAGCTGCGGCGCGGCCCGAACGTCGTCGGACCGTGGGGCCTGCTGCAATCCTTCGCGGATCTCCTGAAGTTCGTCCTCAAGGAGCCGGTCATCCCGGCGGGCGCCAACAAGGCGATCTTCCTCCTCGCGCCCCTCGTCTTCGCGACGCTGGCGCTGTCCTCCTGGGCGGTGATCCCGCTCGCCGAGAACTGGGCGGTGGCCGACATCAACGTCGGCATCACCTACATCTTCGCGATCTCGTCGCTCGGCGTGTACGGCGTCATCATGGGCGGCTGGGCCTCGAACTCGAAGTACGCCTTCCTGGGCGCGCTCCGCTCGGCCGCGCAGATGATCTCCTACGAGGTGTCGCTCGGCTTCGTGATCATCTGCGTGCTGCTCTGCGCCGGGAGCCTCAACCTCTCCCGGATCGTGATGGCGCAGGACACGGCGCTCGGCCTGTTCGGCTGGTACTGGCTGTGGCTGTTCCCGATGTTCGTGGTGTTCTTCATCTCGGCGCTCGCCGAGACGAACCGCCCGCCCTTCGACCTTCCGGAGGCCGAGTCCGAGCTGGTGGCCGGCTACATGGTGGAGTACTCGTCCACCCCCTACCTGCTCTTCATGCTCGGCGAGTACGTGGCCATCATGACCATGTGCGCCCTCGGCACGGTCCTGTTCCTCGGCGGCTGGCTCTCGCCCATCCCCTTCGCGCCGTTCACCTGGATCCCCGGGGTGATCTGGTTCGCCCTGAAGGCGAGCTTCCTGTTCTTCATGATCGCCATGGTGAAGGCCATGGTGCCCCGCTACCGCTACGACCAGCTGATGCGGCTGGGCTGGAAGGTCTTCCTGCCGCTCTCGCTGATCTCGGTCGTCGTCGTCGCCTTCGTCCTCAAGCTCACCGGCCTCGCGCCGGGGGCCTGACCGCCACACAGCATCCGGAGATCGCAGCATGAAGCTCGATCAAGTCGCCAAGGGCCTGCTCCTGAAGGAGTTCGTGTCGGGGTTCGTCCTCGCCATGAAGTACTTCTTCAAGCCGAAGGCGACCATCAACTACCCGTTCGAGATGGGCCACCGCGGACCCCGCTTCCGGGGCGAGCACGCCCTGCGCCGCTACCCCAACGGCGAGGAGCGCTGCATCGCCTGCAAGCTCTGCGAGGCGATCTGCCCGGCCCAGGCCATCACCATCGAGGCGGGGCCCCGCCGCAACGACGGCACGCGGCGCACCACGCGCTACGACATCGACATGGTGAAGTGCATCTACTGCGGCATGTGCCAGGAGGCCTGCCCGGTGGACGCGATCGTGGAGGGCCCGAACTTCGAGTTCTCGGTCGAGACCCGCGAGGAGCTGCTCTACGACAAGGAGAAGCTTCTCCTGAACGGGGACCGCTGGGAGCGCGAGATCGCCCGCAACCTCGCGATGGATGCGCCGTACCGCTGACGCGGTGCGGGCAAATGACGAGAGGCGAATGACGAATGGAAGGCGTCGGTGCGTGAAGCACCCCGGCCGCCCCATCCGCAAGCGTCCCCATTCGTTATTCGCCCCTCGTCATTCGCTCGCGGCGCGAGCCGCGGACATGTTGTGCCCCACCCCCGTGGGGCCTATAGACGGGCCGCCTGCGCGGCCCCGTTGGATCACGAGGCAGAAGGGGCCGCTTCGGGCGGCCGACGCTGACACCGCATGACCGCAGCCGCAGCCTTCTTCTACCTGTTCGCGGGGCTCGCCGTCGCCTCGGGCTTCATGGTGATCGCCTCGCGCAATCCCGTAGCCTCGGTGCTGTTCCTGATCCTGGCCTTCGTGAACGCGGCCGGGCTGTTCGTGCTGATGGGCGCCGAGTTCCTGGCGATGATCCTCGTCGTCGTCTACGTCGGCGCGGTCGCGGTGCTGTTCCTGTTCGTCGTGATGATGCTCGACGTGGACTTCGCCGAACTGCGCCAGGGCTTCCAGAAGTACCTGCCGGTGGGCGGGCTGATCGGCGCCGTGTTCCTGATCGAGCTGCTCCTCGTCGTCGGCTCCTGGACGATCGACCCGGGCCTCGTGCAGGCGCCGCTCGGCAACGCGGCGGCGGGCGAGAGCTTCACCAACACGGTCGCCCTCGGGCGGGTCCTCTACACGGACTACGTCTACTTCTTCCAGATCGCCGGCCTCGTGCTCCTCGTGGCGATGATCGGCGCCATCGTGCTGACCCTGCGCGACCGCCCCGGCGTGAAGCGCCAGAACATCAGCGTGCAGAACGCCCGCACGCAGGCCATGGCGGTCGAGACCCGCAAGGTGCCCTCGCGCCAGGGCGTCGAGGTCTAGGGAGGCAAGCGATGATCGGCCTGAGCCACTACCTCACCGTCGCGGCGATCCTGTTCACCCTCGGGGTGCTCGGCATCTTCATCAACCGCAAGAACGTCATCGTGATCCTGATGTCGGTGGAGCTGATCCTGCTCGCCGTGAACATCAACCTCGTGGCCTTCTCGACCCACCTCAACGACATCACCGGCCAGGTCTTCGCCCTGTTCGTGCTCACCGTCGCGGCGGCCGAGGCGGCGATCGGCCTCGCCATCCTGGTCGTGTTCTTCCGCAACCGCGGCTCCATCGCGGTGGAGGACGTGAGCATGATGAAGGGCTGAGCGCGCCAACCCCTGTCACCCTCACCGGCAAGGGGCGCGCCCCGCGCCCCGCGAAGGCGGACCGACTGACCCGATGTATCACGCGATCGTCTTCTTCCCGCTGATCGGAGCCCTCGTGGCCGGTCTGTTCGGGCGCTTCCTCGGCGCGCGGGCCTGCGAGTACGTCACCACCGCCTGCCTCGCCTTCGCCTGCCTGCTCGCCTGGGGCGTGTTCATCGAGCACGACCACGGCACCCGGGTGCAGGTGGCGACGTGGTTCACGGCGGGCGACCTCACGGTCGACTGGGCCTTCCGGATCGACCGGCTCACCAAGGTGATGCTCGTCGTCGTCACCACCGTCTCGACCCTCGTGCACCTCTACTCCATCGGCTACATGGAGGAGGATCCGCACCGGCCGCGCTTCTTCGCCTACCTGTCGCTGTTCACCTTCGCCATGCTGATGCTGGTGACGGCCGACAACCTCGTGCAGATGTTCTTCGGCTGGGAGGGCGTCGGCCTCGCGAGCTACCTGCTGATCGGCTTCTGGTACGAGAAGCCCTCGGCCAATGCAGCCGCCATGAAGGCGTTCATCGTCAACCGCGTCGGGGATTTCGGCTTCTCGCTCGGCATCTTCCTCGTCTTCGTGCTGTTCGGCTCGGTCGCCTTCGACGGCATCTTTCCCCGCGTGAACGAGCTGAAGGACGCCCACTTCCACTTCCTCGGATACGAGTGGCACGCCCTCACCCTCGCCTGCCTGCTCCTGTTCATGGGCGCCATGGGCAAGTCCGCGCAGTTCCTGCTGCACACCTGGCTGCCCGACGCCATGGAGGGCCCGACGCCGGTCTCGGCGCTGATCCACGCCGCCACCATGGTGACGGCGGGCGTCTTCATGGTCGCGCGGCTCTCGCCGCTGTTCGAGCTTGCTCCGAACGCCCTCGTCGTCGTCACGGTGATCGGCGGCATCACGGCCTTCTTCGCGGCCACGATCGGCCTCGTGCAGAACGACATCAAGCGGGTCATCGCCTATTCGACCTGCTCGCAGCTCGGCTACATGTTCGTGGCCCTCGGCGTCGGCGCCTACGCGGCCGGCGTGTTCCACCTGTTCACCCACGCCTTCTTCAAGGCGCTGCTGTTCCTCGGCGCCGGCTCGGTCATCCACGCGATGCACCACGAGCAGGACATGCGGAACATGGGCGGCCTGCGCCCCTACATCCCCTTCACGACCGCCATGATGGCGATCGGCACGCTCGCGCTGATCGGCTTCCCGTTCACTGCCGGCTACTACTCGAAGGACGCGATCATCGAAGCGGCCTACGTCTCGACCCGGCCCGGGCACACGCTGGCCTTCCTGGCCACCGTGATCGCGGCCTTCTTCACCTCGTTCTACTCCTGGCGCCTGTTCTTCCTCACCTTCGAGGGGCCGGCCCGCTGGGGCGCCCACGCGACGCATGCCCACCACGACGCGCCGGCGGTGGCCCATGCTGCTGGGGCCCACGCCGCTGTTGCCCACGAGGCGGACGGCGCGCCCGGTCACACGGAGGGCGTCGCCCACGACGACCGCGGCCACGACATCGAGCCGCCCCACAAGAGCGACCTCGTGGCCGACGACCACCACGGCCACCACGGCGACCACAAGCCCCACGAGAGCCCCCTCGTGATGACGATCCCGCTCGCCGTGCTCGCCCTCGGCGCGCTCTTCGCGGGCCTCGTCTTCAAGAACGGCTTCATCGGCGAGGGCATGGACGAGTTCTGGGGCCACGCCCTGGCGCACGGGCCCGACAACCACATCATGCACGACATCCACAACGTGCCGGGCTGGGTCTCGGCCTCGCCGTTCATCATGCTGGTGCTGGGCTTCGTGCTGGCCTTCTGGATGTATATCCGCCGCCCGGAGCTGCCGGGAGCGCTCGCCCACCAGCAGCCGATCCTGTACCGCTTCCTCCTGAACAAGTGGTACTTCGACGAGATCTACGACCGCATCTTCGTGCGGCCCGCCAAGGATTTCGGCCTGTTCCTCTGGAAGGAGGGCGACGGGCGCGTCATCGACGGGCTCGGCCCGAACGGCATCGCCGCCCGCGTCGTCGACGTGACCCGCGGGGTCGTGCGCCTGCAGACCGGCTACGTCTACCACTACGCCTTCGTGATGCTCGTCGGCGTGGCGGGGCTGATCTCCTGGTACCTGATGGCCGGCCTGCCGAAGGGCGGACACTGATGGCCGGCACCAAGAAGAACGGGAGCACCCGCTGATGTTCGGCCTCGGCATCCTCTCCGGCCTGCTCATCGTGCCCCTGGCCGGCGCGGCCTTCATCCTCACGCTGAACGGCGACGAGGCGAGCGTGAAGCGCAACGCCCGCTGGGCGGCGCTCGCCACGACCATCGTGACCTTCCTGCTCTCGCTGGTGGCCTGGGGCCGCTACGACGCCACCACGGCGAGCTTCCAGCTCGTCGAGAGCCACGCCTGGCTCACCGACACCATCCGGTTCAAGCTCGGCGTCGACGGCTTCTCGATGCCGCTGATCCTGCTGACCACCTTCCTGATGCCGTTCTGCATCGGCGCCTCGTGGCACGCGATCGACACCCGCGTGAAGGAGTACTACGTCGCCTTCCTGGTCCTCGAGACGACGATGATCGGCGTGTTCCAGGCCCTCGACCTGGTGCTGTTCTACCTGTTCTTCGAGGCCGGCCTGATCCCGATGTTCCTCATCATCGGCATCTGGGGCGGCAAGCGGCGCATCTACGCGAGCTTCAAGTTCTTCCTCTACACGCTGCTCGGCTCGGTGCTGATGCTGCTCGCCATCATGGCGATGTACTGGCAGGCCGGCACCACCGACATCCCGACGCTCCTGCAGACGCGCTTCCCCACGGGGATGCAGACCTGGCTCTGGCTCGCCTTCTTCGCCTCCTTCGCGGTGAAGATGCCGATGTGGCCGGTCCATACCTGGCTCCCCGACGCCCACGTCGAGGCGCCGACCGCGGGCTCGGTGATCCTGGCCGGCATCCTGCTCAAGATGGGCGGCTACGGCTTCATCCGGGTCTCGCTGCCGATGTTCCCGGACGCGAGCCACGACTTCGCGCCCCTCGTCTTCGCCCTGTCGGTCATCGCGATCATCTTCACCTCGCTGATCGCGATGATGCAGACCGACATCAAGAAGCTCATCGCCTACTCGTCGGTCGCCCACATGGGCTTCGTGACGCTCGGGCTCTTCACCCTCAACGAGCAGGGCATCCAGGGCGCGCTGTTCCTGATGATCTCGCACGGCATCGTGTCCGGCGCGCTCTTCCTCTGCGTGGGCGTCGTCTACGACCGCATGCACACCCGAGAGATCGCGGCCTACGGCGGCCTCGTGCGGCGGATGCCGCTCTACGCGGTGGCCATGATGGTGTTCACGATGGCCAATGTCGGCCTGCCGGGCACCTCCGGCTTCGTCGGCGAGTTCCTGGCGATGATGGGCGCCTTCAAGGCGAACCCCACGGTGGCCTTCTTCTCCGTCTTCGGCATCATCCTCTCGGCGGGCTACGCCCTCTGGCTCTACGCCCGGGTGATCTACGGCCGGCTCGAGAAGCCGAACCTCCAGGGCATCCTCGACCTCGACACCCGGGAGAAGATCATCATCGCGCCGCTCGTGGCGCTGACGATCTACTACGGCGTGCACCCCGCCCCGATCCTCGACGTGTTCGCGCCCTCCACCGAGGCGCTGATGGCGAGCATGAAGACCGCCCTGTCGAACACCCAGACCGCGGCCGCCGCGCTGCCGACCGTGCCGCGCTGAAGGTTTTGCCCGCCATGACCGCCCACTCCGTGCTGCCCGCCCTCTCGCCGCTTCTGCCCGAGCTGATCCTCGGCATCGGCGTGATGGTGCTGATCCTCTACGGCGCCTTCCGGGGCGAGCGCTCGGTGGAGGGCGTCAACGTCGGCGCGCTGATCCTCCTGATCCTCGCCTTCTTCGTGGTGGTCTCGCAGAAGGGCGACGGGCGCATCACCACGCTCTCCGGCGCCTTCATCTCGGACGGCTTCTCGCGGGTCATGAAGGGGCTGATCCTGCTGGGCTCGGCCGCCACGATCCTGCTCTCGCGCGACTTCTTCCAGCGCGAGCGGGTGGACCGCTTCGAGTTCCCGATCCTCGTCGTGCTCTGCACGATCGGCATGCTGGTCATGGCCTCGGCCAACGACCTCATCGCCCTCTACCTCGGCCTGGAGCTGCAGTCCCTCGCCGCCTACGTGATCGCGGCCTTCCACCGGGACGACGCGAAGTCCACCGAGGCCGGCCTCAAGTACTTCGTCCTCGGCGCGCTCTCCTCCGGCATGCTCCTCTACGGGGCGTCCCTGGTCTACGGCTTCACCGGCACCGTCTCGTTCCCGGGCATCGTCTCGGCGCTGCACGGGCAGCCGGGCTTCGGCATCGTGCTCGGCATCGTGTTCGTGGCCGCCGGCGTGTGCTTCAAGATGGCGGCCGTGCCGTTCCACATGTGGACGCCGGACGTCTACGAGGGCGCCCCGACCCCGGTGACCGCCTTCTTCGCCTCGGCCCCCAAGATGGCGGCCGTCGCCATGACGGTGCGGGTCTTCATCGGCGCCTTCCCGGACGTCACCGCGGTCTGGCAGCAGATCATCGTGTTCGTCTCGATCGCCTCGATGGCGCTCGGCTCCTTCGCGGCGATCGGCCAGCGCAACATCAAGCGGCTGATGGCCTATTCGTCGATCGGCAACGTCGGCTACGCGCTGATCGGCCTCGCGGCGGGCTCGGAGGAGGGCATCCGCGGCGTCGTGATCTACATGATCATCTACCTCGCCATGACGCTCGGCGCCTTCGCGATCATCCTGTCCATGCGCCGCCGGGACGTGATGTTCGAGACGATCGAGGACCTGTCCGGCCTCTCGCGCACCCATCCGTGGCTGGCCTTCTGCCTCGCCATGATGATGTTCTCGCTCGCCGGCATCCCGCCGCTCGCCGGCTTCTTCGCGAAGTTCTACGTCTTCGCCGCCGCCATCAAGGCCGGCCTCGTGACGCTCGCGGTGATCGGCGTCGTCACCAGCGTCGTCGGCGCCTACTACTACCTGCGCGTCGTGCGGATCATGTACTTCGACGAGCCGCAGGCGCCCTACGAGCGCATGGCCCCGGGCCCGTTCATCGTGCTCACCCTGTCGAGCATCGTGGTCGCGCTGTTCTGGATCCTCCCGGCCCCGCTCCTCGGCGCCGCCGGCGCCGCCGCGAAGGCCCTGTTCTGAGCGCCGCACATGCCCGGCGCGGACCCGGTCCCTCCCTGGCCGTGATCCGCCGCCCATGAGCTCCCCCCGCTCATGAGCTACCGCCTCGGCGGCTTGGCCCGCGCGGAGGGCCACCGGCTGCACGTCCACGAGAGCCTGCCCTCCACCAACACGGAGGCGATGGAGCAGGCCCGCGCCGGCGCGGCCGGCCCACTCTGGGTCGTGGCCCGTCGCCAGGAAGCGGGGCGGGGCCGGCGCGGCAACGCCTGGATCTCGCAGCCCGGAAACCTCGCGGCCAGCGTGCTCTGGCCGGTCCCCGGCGTCGAGCCGGAGCGGATCGCGACCCTCGGCTTCGTGGCGGGCGTGGCGCTCGCCGAGGCCGTCGAGGCCGTCACCCGCGGCATCGCGCCGGCTGACATTCCGGACGGGCCCGACCGATCTCTCCGGTTGAAGTGGCCGAACGACCTCCTGGCCGGCGGCGCCAAGCTCGCCGGGATCCTGCTGGAGGCCGAGGTGCTGGCAGGCGGCCGGCGGGCGGTGGTGATCGGGTTCGGGGTCAACGTCGCGGCGGCGCCGGAGGGGCTCACCTACCCGGCGGCCTCGCTGGCCGGGCTCGGTTACGCGGTACAGGCCGAAAAAGTCCTTGAAGAACTCACGAATCGTGTCACCGAGACCGCACGCATCTGGAATCGCGGCCGCGGCTTTCCGAACGTCCGGACAGCATGGGTGGCGCGGGCGTCCGGTCTCGGGGCGCCGGTGGCGGTCCGGACCGGCACCGACCGGATCGAAGGGATTTTCGACGGAATCGACGAGGGGGGGCGGCTCGTGATCCTCGCCCCGGACGGACGCAGACGAACCGTGACGGCGGGCGAGGTGCATTTCGGAACGGCCGCGACGGCGGCATGACAGCGGAACACGTTTGATGACGACTGGACAAGACGAGCTCGTCTTCCTGCCGCTCGGCGGGGTGGGCGAGATCGGCATGAACGCGGCGCTCTACGGCTTCGGGCCGGAGAAGGGTCGCAAGTGGATCATGATCGATTGCGGCATGGGCTTCGCGGGCGAGGAGGCGATGCCCGGCATCGACCTGATGTTCCCCGATCTCAGCTTCATCGAGGAGCGCAAGAAGGACCTCCTCGGCATCTTCATCACGCACGCGCACGAGGACCATATCGGGGCGATCAGCGAGCTGTGGCCCCGCCTCAAGGTGCCGGTCTACGCCACGCGCTTCGCCAAGAACCTCCTCGAGACCCGCCGCCTCGGCGAGCCGGGGGCCCCGAAGGTGGACCTGCGCGAGATCAAGCCGGGCCGCCGCGTGACGGTGGGCCCCTTCGAGCTCGACTTCGTGCCGGTCTCGCACTCGATCCCCGAATCCAACGCCGTGGCGATCCGCACCGCGCACGGGCTCGTCGTCCACACCGGGGACTGGAAGCTCGACGCGACGCCGGTGCTCGGCGACGTCACCGAGGAGGCGGCGTTCCGGGCGCTCGGCGACGAGGGCATCTTGGCGCTCGTGTGCGATTCCACCAACGTCGTGCGCGAGGGCCGCTCGCCCAGCGAGGCGGAGGTCGCCGCCACGCTCGCCCGCATCATCAAGGATTCGCCCCACCGCGTCGCGGTGACGACCTTCGCGTCGAACGTCGCCCGCATCCGGGCTGTGGCGGAGGCCGCCCAGGCCTGCGGACGCAGCGTGATCGCGGTCGGACGGGCCATGGACAGGGTCATCGACGTCGCGCGCGAGTGCGGCTACCTCGACGGCATCCCGGACTTCCTCTCCGCCGACAGCTACGGCAGCCTGCCGCGCGAGAAGGCGGTGGCCCTGCTCACCGGCTCGCAGGGCGAGCCCCGGGCGGCGCTGGCCCGCGTCTCCCGCCGCGACCACCCGAGCGTCAGCCTGACGGCGGGCGACCGGGTGATCTTCTCCTCCCGCGCGATCCCCGGCAATGAGCGGGACGTCGGCGCGATCATCAACGACCTCATCGAGATGGGCGTCGAGGTGGTCACCGACCGGACCGAGCTCGTCCACGTCTCGGGCCACCCGCGCCGCGACGAGATGGCGGAGATGTACGCCTGGACGCGGCCGCAGACCGCGATCCCCGTCCACGGCGAGGCCCTCCACCTCGACGAGCACGCGCGCTTCGCCCGCGCGCAGGGCGTCCAGAACGTGGTCAAGGCCCGAAACGGCTCCCTGATCCGCCTCGCCCCCGGCAAGGCGGAGGTGGTCAACCACGTCAAGGCCGGCCGGCTCTTCAAGGACGGCAACGTCCTCATCGACGACCGGGACCGCGCGATCCCCGAGCGCCGCAAGCTCTCGCAGGCCGGCCTCGTCTCGGTGGCCATCGCCATCGACGAGACGGGCGAGGTGCTCGGCGAGCCCGCCATCGACATCATCGGGCTGCCGAACCGCGGCCGCTCCGGCGAGCCGATGATCGACACCGTGATCGACGCGGTCTCGCGCACCCTCGCGGGGCTCTCGCGCGGCAAGCGCAAGGACTCGGAGAGCGTCGAGAAGACCGTCGACCGGGCGGTCCGCACCGCCTGCAACGAGGTCTGGGGCAAGAAGCCCGCCTGCCACGTGCAGGTGGTGGAGGTGTGATACCGTTCCGCTTCGTTTGAAGCGGAACGGGTCCCCCGGGCCGGCACGGCGACCGGGCGGACGCCGCATGGGGCCTTCCCCTCTCCGCACGGGGCGGGAGGGCCAACGACGAGGGAGGAAGGAACGATGATCGGTCGGCTCAACCACGTGGCCATCGCGGTGCGCGACCTCGATGCGGCCTGCGCCGTCTACCGCGACACGCTCGGGGCCAAGATCTCCGAGCCCCTGCCGCAGCCCGAGCACGGCGTCACCGTCGTGTTCGTGGAGTTGCCCAACAGCAAGGTCGAGCTGATGGCGCCCCTCGGCGAGGGCTCGCCGATCGCGAGCTTCGTGGAGCGCAACCCGGGCGGCGGCGTGCACCACGTCTGCTACGAGGTCGACGACATCCTGGCCGCGCGCGACCAGCTCAAGGCGCAGGGCGCGCGGGTGCTCGGCACCGGCGAGCCGCGCATCGGCGCCCACGGCAAGCCGGTGCTGTTCCTGCACCCGAAGGACTTCCTCGGCACGCTCACCGAGCTGGAGCAGGTCTGAGCGCCTTGGCAGCCTCCCTGGCCACGTCCCTCGACCGCCTCGTCGCGCCCTTCGCGCGCTCGACCCCGCGGGCCCTCGGCCTCGTGGTGGTGATCGCCGTCGTCTTCATCGCGGTGGCGGTCGCGGCGTTCCGGCTCACGATCTTCGGGGCCACCGCCCTCTACTTCGTGGTGTGGTGGACGCTGCTCTTCGCGATCCTGCCGCTCCGCAACCAGCCGGAGGCGGAGGCCCACCGCATGGTGCCCGGCCAGGACCCCGGCGCCCCCGCGGCGCCGCGGCTGCGCGAGAAGGCGATCTGGACCACGCTCGGGGCCGGCCTCGTCCTGCTTCTCGCGCTTTGCGTGTTTCCGCTCGCGGGCTTGTAACTTCAAGTTGATTGACAGCGCCCGCACGGGCTTCGACTAATCCCTGAAACGGCCTGCGCTCCGGCGCGGCCGAACGAGGGGAGGATCGCCATGCTCGCGCAGGGAAACCTGCCGCGCGGGGACGCCGCGACGGATTCGGGTGCGGCGCGCCGGCGCTGGCTCCTGCCCTTCATGCTGGCCCTGTTCTTCACCTGGGGCCTCGCCACGGTCCTCGTGGACATCATCACCCCGAAGCTGAAGAGCCTGTTCGCCCTGAGCTACGCCGAGGCGACGCTCACGCAGTTCTGCTTCTTCCTCGCCTACGCGGTCATCTCGCTGCCGGCCGGCCTGCTCGTCGCCCGCATCGGCTACATGCGCGGCCTCGTCCTCGGCCTCCTCGTGATGGCCGCCGGCGGCCTGATGTTCGCCCCGGCCGCGAAGGTCGGGCTCTACCCCGTGTTCCTCCTCGCCCTGTTCGTGATGGCCTCGGGCATCGCGGTGCTTCAGGTCGCCGCCAACCCCCTGGTGACCCGCCTCGGCCCCGCCGACCAGGCCCCGAGCCGGCTGACGCTCGCCCAGACCTTCAACGCGCTGGGCACCACGGTCGGCCCGGTCATCGGCGCCTGGGCGATCCTCTCGCACGAGCCCGCCACCCCGGCGGACCCCGCCGCGCTCGCACCCGCCGCCCTGGCGGCGGCGCGCCAGGCCGAGGCCGCCGTGCTGCAGACGCCCTTCCTGGTCATCGCCGGAGCCCTCATCGGCCTCGCGGTCCTGTTCTGGTCCGTCCGCTCCTGGGTGCGCGAGGACGGGCGGGGCGCGGAGGCCACGGGCCTCGGGCTCGACCTGCTGCGCCGCCCGCGCCTCGCCCTCGGGGCGTCGGCGATCTTCCTCTACGTCGGGGCCGAGGTCGCCATCGGCACGCTGATGGTGAGCTACCTGGAGCAGCCCCGCGTGCTCGGGGCCGACCCGGCGACGGCCGGCCACCTGCTCAGCGTCTACTGGGGCGGCGCGCTCGCCGGGCGCATCGTCGGCAGCGTCGTGCTGCGCTACGTCCGGGCCGGGGCGGCGCTGGCGTTCTGCGCCTTCGCGGCGGGGCTCCTCGTCACGGTCTCGGGGCTGTCGAGCGGGCCGGTCGCGGCCTGGACGCTGCTGGCCGTGGGGCTCGCCAACGCCATCATGTTCCCGACGATCTTCGCGATGGCGATCGAGGGCCTGGGCGAGCGCACCGCGCAGGGGGCCGGCATCGTCTGCGTGGCGATCGTCGGCGGTGCGGTGGTGCCCGTGCTCACGGGCCTCCTGGCCGACCGGATCGGCCTGAGCCTGGCCCTCGGCGCGCCGGTTCTCTGCTACCTGTGCATCGCGGCCTACGCCCTCGCCAACCTCCGGGAGGCCGCGCGCCAGGGAGCACCCACCGGCGCCATGGCGGCCTGAAATGGGCAATAAAAAAGCAAGGCGCGATGCCTTGCTTTTGAAACGAGTAGACGCTCGATCAGCCTTGAAATGTCCTACGCATTGCTTGCGTGGCGGCTGTATTTTTCCTCCCGAGACTCGGACCGTGCGCGCCCTCTGACGGGGCAGCGACCATCACGGCGTCGCTTATAGGAAGAACAATTCGTGCTGTCACCCGGTCGGGGGAGGCTTTGTGCGTTTTTTTTCCAAAGTCAGCCGCATCGTCCGGCAGGACGCGGTGCCGCACCGGGCATCCGGGCAACGCTTTCCCGCGGAAACGGCCGGCCTCGTCGTGGTGGGCCCCGCGGCCGCCCGCCAGGGTCCTGCGGCGCTTGTCTTTTCCCGGCGCAATGTGTTGTGTGCCCCCGCGGCCGGGCGCGGCCGACCCCCGCGCAGATCCGAGTTCCCGCGCAGAGCCAAGGCCCACCATGCGTCTCTCCCGCTACTTCCTGCCGACCCTGCGCGAGACGCCCAAGGAGGCCGAGATCGTCTCGCACCGGCTGATGCTGCGGGCGGGCCTCGTGCGCCAGGAATCCGCCGGCATCTACGCCTGGCTGCCCTTGGGCCTGCGGGTCCTCAACAAGGTCTGCGCCGTGATCCGCGAGGAGCAGGACCGGGCCGGCGCCGTCGAGCTGCTGCTGCCGACCGTGCAGTCGGCCGAGGTCTGGCGGGAATCCGGCCGCTACGACGCCTACGGCAAGGAGATGCTCCGCATCAAGGACCGCCACGAGCGCGAGATGCTCTACGGCCCCACCGCCGAGGAGGTCATCACCGGGATCTTCCGGGCGAGCGTGCGCTCCTACAAGGACCTGCCGAAGAACCTCTACCAGATCTCCTGGAAGTTCCGCGACGAGGTGCGCCCGCGCTTCGGCACCATGCGCTCGCGCGAGTTCCTGATGAAGGACGCCTACTCGTTCGACTTCGACCAGGCGGGGGCCCGCCACGCCTACAACCGGATGTTCGTGGCCTACCTGCGCACCTTCGCAGGGCTCGGTCTCAAGGCGATCCCGATGCGCGCCGATACCGGCCCGATCGGCGGCGACCTCAGCCACGAGTTCATCATCCTGGCCTCGACCGGCGAGAGCGAGGTGTTCTGCGACCGCGCCTACCTCGACTTCGACATCCCGCCCGCCACCACCGACTTCGAGGACGTGGCGGGGCTCCAGGGCGTCGTCGACGCCTGGACGTCCCACTACGCCGCCACGGACGAGATGCACGAGCCGGCGGCCTTCGCGGAGGTGCCGGAGGAGAGCCGCATGGCGGCCCGCGGCATCGAGGTCGGCCACATCTTCTATTTCGGCACCAAGTACTCCGAGCCGATGGGGGCCCGGGTCACCGGCCCGGACGGAATCGAGCGGCCCGTGCACATGGGCTCCTACGGCATCGGGCCGAGCCGCCTCGTCGCGGCGATCATCGAGGCGGGCCACGACGAGGCCGGCATCGTCTGGCCGGACGCGGTGGCGCCCTTCGACGTCGCGCTGATCAACCTGAAGGTCGGGGATGCGGGCACCGACGCGGCCTGCGCCGAGATCCAGGCCCAGCTCGAGGCGGGCGGCCTCAGCGTGCTCTACGACGATCGCGACGAGCGGCCGGGCGCCAAGTTCGCGACGGCCGACCTCATCGGCCTGCCCTGGCAGGTGATCGTCGGGCCGAAGAGCCTCGCCGAGGGCCGGGTCGAGCTGAAGCGGCGCGCGAGCGGGGAGCGCGAGACCCTGGCGCCGGTCGATCTCCTCGCCCGCCTGAAGCGCCTCTGATGGGGGCGATGGCGGACCGGATCGGCGGGCGGCTGCGGGACGTGGCGGGGGGCTTCCGCGCCGCCTCGACGGCGCCCTTCGCGCCCTTCGAGTGGATCATCGCGGGCCGCTACCTGCGGGCGCGGCGGCGCGGCGGCGGCGTCTCGGTGGTGGCCTTCTTCTCGGTGCTCGGCATCGCGCTCGGCGTCGCGACGCTGATCATCGTGCTCTCGGTGATGAACGGCTTCCGCACGGAGCTCCTGTCCAAGATCGTCGGCATCAACGGGCACGTCTTCGTGACCCCGATCGACAAGCTGTTCACCGACTACGCCGACCTCTCCGAGCGCCTCTCGAAGGTCGCGGGCGTGCGGGCCGCGATCCCCCTCGTCGAGGGGCAGGCCTTCGCCTCCTCCCCCTACGGCGGCAGCGGCGTGCTGGTGCGCGGCGTGCGCGCGGAGGACCTCGACGGCATCGCGGCGATCGCGAAGAACATCCGCGGCGGCACGCTCGCCGGCTTCGACGACGGCTCGGGCGTGGTGATCGGGCGGCGGCTCGCCGACACCCTCGGCCTCCAGGCCGGGGACACCATCACGCTCTCGACGCCGAAGGGCGCCACCACGCCCTTCGGCACCGCGCCGCGCACCAAGAGCTACGCCGTCAAGGCGATCTTCGAGATCGGCATGACGGAGTTCGACTCGACCTTCGTGTTCATGCCGCTCGCCGAGTCGCAGACCTTCTTCAACCGCGACGGCGACGTCAGCCTGATCGAGATCTACATCGACAACCCGGACGGGGTGGCGGCGATGCGCGAGCCCCTGGAGATGGCGGCCGAGCGCCCCGTGCTCCTCACCGACTGGCGCCAGCGCAACCGCACCTTCTTCGGGGCCCTCGAGGTGGAGCGGAACGTGATGTTCCTGATCCTCAGCCTGATCGTCGTGGTGGCGACCCTCAACATCGTCTCGGGGCTGATCCTGCTCGTGCGCGACAAGTCGAGCGACATCGCGATCCTGCGCACCATGGGGGCGACGCCCGGCACCGTGATGCGGGTCTTCCTCATCAACGGCGCCCTGATCGGCCTCGTCGGCACCCTCGCGGGGCTCGGCCTCGGAGTCCTGATCACCCTCAACATCAAGCCGATCCAGCACGTCCTCTTCCCCGGGGCCTGGGACCCGACCGTGCGCTTCCTCGCCGAGATCCCGGCCGAGATGAACCCGACGGAGATCACGGTCGTGGTGATCACCGCCTTCCTGCTGTCGCTCGCGGCGACGCTCTATCCCTCCTGGCGCGCGGCCCGGCTCGATCCGGTGCAGGCGCTGCGCTACGGCTGACGCCATCCCCGCTTGATTGAAGCGGAGATGGCGTCGGCCCTGGCCCGCGCGGCGCTTGAGCGAAGGCGATTTCCGCCATCGCGAAGCGATCAAACGGAAATCGTATGAGACCCGGGACCCCGTCATGAGCACCGATGATGCCGGCACCGCGCCGGCGCCGGGGACCGGCGCCCAGCCGGTGCCGGCCCTGTTCTTCGCCCGCGTGGAGCGGCGCTACGCCCAGGCGGAGGGCGCGCTGGAGATCCTGCGCGGCGCCGACCTCGCGATCTGGCCCGGCGAGCTCGTCGCGCTCGTCGCGCCCTCCGGCGCCGGCAAGTCGACCCTCCTGCACCTCGCCGGGCTCCTGGAGCGGCCGGACGGGGGCGAGGTCTACATCGGCGGCCAGCCGACCGCCGCGATGGGCGATGCCGCGCGCACCCGCCTCCGGCGCGAGGAGATGGGCTTCGTCTACCAGTTCCACCACCTGCTGCCCGAGTTCTCGGCGCTGGAGAACGTGGTGATGCCCCAGCTCATCCGCGGCCTCGGTCGCCGGGAGGCGAAGGACCGCGCCACCGAGCTCCTGAGCTTCCTCGGCCTCAAGGAGCGCCTCGTGCACCGCCCGGCCGAGCTGTCCGGCGGCGAGCAGCAGCGGGTCGCCATCGCCCGCGCCGTGGCGAACGGGCCGCGGCTGCTGCTCGCCGACGAGCCCACCGGCAACCTCGACCCGCACACGGCCGGCCACGTCTTCAACATCCTGCTGTCGCTGGTGCGGGCCTCGGGCCTCGCCGCCCTCATCGCCACCCACAACCTCGACCTCGCGGCCCGCATGGACCGGCGTGTGACGATCCGCGACGGGCTGATCGAGCAGCTGGCCTGAGACCCTGTTTGAGGCGTTATTCCAACGCGTTACCTCATCCTGAGGTGCCGCGTCAGCGGCCTCGAAGGAGGGCTCCAGGGATCGCGCGGCTTCTGGACGGCTCCTTCGAGGCTGCTTCGCAGCACCTCAGGATGAGGGGGATGGGCTGGACAACGGCCACCGGTCCGACAGCCCTTTGCTGTCATGAATCAAACAGGCTCTGAGCCGGCCGCCGGGCGGCTCAGGCGGCCCGCATCCGCTCGATCTCGTCGCAGGCGCGGGCCACGCCGTCCTGGCCCGCCATCCGGGCCCGGGCCGCCGCGCAGGCGGCAGCCACCTCGGGCGCGCCGAGGAGGCGTTCGAGCACCGCCGCGCCCCGGCCCGGGGTGAAGCGGCGCCGGCTCAGCGTCGCGCCGAGGCCGAGGCGCTTCAGGCGGGCGCCCTCGTCGTAATGGTCGAAGGCCACCGGCACCACGAGCTGCGGCAGACCGGCCGCGAGCCCCTGCGCCACCGTGCCGATGCCCCCGTGATGGACGAGGGCGGCGCAGCGCGGGAGCAGGGCCCCGAACGGCGCGTAGGCGGCGTGCATGATGCCCGGCGGAAGGTCGGCCGGCACCTGCCCGGCCTGCGGCGCCAGCAGCACGCCGCGCCGGTTCATCCGCCGGCACAGCGCCACCGCGGTCTCGAAGAAGGCCCGGCCCCGGCGCATGGCGGAGCCATAGGTGAAGGCCAGCGGCGGCGGGCCGTCGTCGAGGAACCCGACGAGCTCCGGCGGCAGCGCGTCCCGGTCGCCGAAGCGGTCGGCGATCGGGAAGGGCACCTGCACGGCCTGGGCGGGCCAGTCCGGCTGGGGCGGCGCGAACCACTCGGGGAACATCAGAAGCATCCGCGCGGGGCTGTTCCAGCCGTGGCGCAGCCGCCGCACCGGGCGGAGCCCCAGGCCCTCCCGGTAGGCGTTGAGGGCGGGCAGCGCGGCCGGCCCGATCACGAAGTCGTCCGCGCCGCGCCCGAGCCAGTGCCGCAGCCGGGCCGGCAGGAAGCCCGGCAGGGGCAGCCCGGGCAGCACGGGCGGCGCGTGCCGGCTCTCGATGAGGAAGGGCATGACGTGGACGGTGACGAGGGGCAGGCCGTAGAGGTCCTGCGCCACCCGCGCCCCGAGGCTCAGGGGGGAGGCGGCCACGAGGCCGCCGGCCCGGCGCCAGCCCGCGCCGAGCCAGGTGCAGGTCTCCTCGGTGAGCCGCGAGACGTAGGCGAACAGCGCCTCGATGCCCCGGCGCGGGTGCCACAGGTCCGGCGAGGCCGCGAAGGCGTCGTAGTCCGCCTCGCTGCCGAGGGGATGGAAGTCGAGGCCGGCCCGCGCCGCCGAAGCCGCGAACGGCGCGGGCGCTGCGAGGGCGACCGCGTGGCCGCGCCGCTTCAGCTCCGTTCCGATCGCGATGAAGGGCAGGACGTCGCCGTGCGTTCCGACGGCTACGAGGTGAACCTGCATTGACGCGCGTAACCCGCCTACCGTGCCAGGGGCCCCCCTCAGCTCAGTTCGGTCGATCAGGCTCCCGCTAGGGCCGCCGACCGGGCGGAGTCAATCTCTCAGGTTGCAACGCGTCTTCACGCTCCCGTAACCATAGGTACAATCGCCGGGTTGCGCACGCTTTACACGGGAACAAAACATGAACAAAACTGGGCTCGTCAAACGGAGGCGACCATGCTGAAGCGA
Source organism: Methylobacterium sp. A54F (assembly GCF_053346035.1). Classification (NCBI taxonomy): domain Bacteria; kingdom Pseudomonadati; phylum Pseudomonadota; class Alphaproteobacteria; order Hyphomicrobiales; family Methylobacteriaceae; genus Methylobacterium; species Methylobacterium sp. A54F. The sequence continues at coordinate 652,328 of NZ_JBKFBF010000001.1, forward strand.
ATGATCCTGACGGGCTTCGTCGAGTTCACGGCCATGGGCCTCCTGTCGAGCGCGGTGGTGCTCTGGGCCGTAGCCTTGGCGCCGATGCGTTAAGCCGGCCTCGACGCGCGGCGTCGGGTTCCCTGCCGAATCCGGCAATGCACAGGAAATCCAGGGTTGTGGGCCGATTGCCGCCCGAACCCCGCGCCACTGGTGCCCCGAAGGCACAAGGTGGTGGACATCTGACCCGGCGCGCCGGAAGGCGCGTGACTCTCCGCCGCCGAGCCCGGATCCTCACCGACCCCGATACGGTCGGCCGAAGCGGATTCCATGGCGCGCCAGTTGAAGGAGGTGGGCTACGTCCATCTCCACGTCCACTCGTCCTATTCCCTGCTCGAGGGCGCCCTGAAGGTCGGCGACCTCGTGAAGGCCGCGCTGGCCGACCGGCAGCCCGCGCTGGCGCTCACCGACACCAACAACCTGTTCGGCGCGCTCGAATTCTCCGAGAAGGCCGCCGGGGCGGGCATCCAGCCGATCGCGGGAATGCAGCTTTCGGTTGCGTTCGAGGCGCCCGATCCCCTGGCCCGCACCGCCGTGGCCCCCTGCAACGTCGTGGTGCTGGCGCAGGACGAGACGGGCTACGGCAACCTGCTGCGGCTCGCGAGCCGCGCCTACTTCGACGGGGCGCTCGGCGAGGCCCCGAAGGTCTCGGCCCAGGCCCTCGCGGACGGGGCGGAAGGGCTGATCGCGCTCACGGGCGGCTGCACCGGTCCCCTGGACGCCGCCCTGCGCGCGGGCCGGCCGGAGCTCGCGGCCGCGCGCCTCGCCGGGCTGCGCGAGGTCTTTGGGGAGGACCGCCTCTACGTCGAGATCCAGCGGCACGGCCAGGACGACGCCCCCCGTGTGGAGCGCGAGCTGCTGCGGCTCGCCGCGCGCCACGGCCTGCCGGTCGCGGCCTCGAACGAGCCGTTCTTCGCCCGCGACGACGATTTCGACGCCCACGACGCGTTGCTCGCCATCGCGGAGGGCCGCCTCGTCTCGGACGAGCGCCGCCGCCGGCTGACGCCGCGCCACGGCTTCAAGACCCGCGCCGAGATGGCCGAGCTGTTCCGCGACCTGCCGGACGCCCTGTCGGCCACCGTCGAGATCGCCATGCGCTGCGCGGTCCGCGTGCGCACCCGCAAGCCGATCCTGCCGAACTTCGCCAAGGTCGCAGCCGAGGAGATCGCCGCCGAGGAGATCGCCGCCGAGGCGGTGGCCGCGCCGCTCCCCGGCGTCTCCGGCGTCCCGGGGGAGGCCGACGAGCTGCGCCGGCAGGCCGAGGCGGGGCTCGAGGACCGCCTCGCCAAGCACGGGCCCGCGGACGGCTTCACGGCGGATCAGTACCGCGCACGCCTCGCCTTCGAGCTCGACGTCATCGTCAAGATGAAGTTCCCGGGCTACTTCCTGATCGTCTCGGACTTCATCAAGTGGGCCAAGGACCACGACATCCCGGTCGGGCCCGGCCGCGGCTCGGGCGCGGGCTCGCTCGTCGCCTACGCGCTCCTCATCACCGACCTCGATCCGCTGCGCTTCGGCCTGCTGTTCGAGCGCTTCCTAAACCCCGAGCGCGTCTCGATGCCGGATTTCGACATCGACTTCTGCGTCGAGGGCCGCGAGCGCGTCATCCAGTACGTGCAGGAGCGCTACGGCCACGCCCAGGTCGCGCAGATCATCACCTTCGGCACCCTGCTCGCCCGCGGCGTGCTGCGCGACGTCGGCCGCGTGCTGGAGATGCCCTACGGGCAGGTCGACAAGCTGACGAAGCTGGTGCCGCAGAACCCCGCGAACCCGGTGACGCTCGCCCAGGCCATCGAGGGCGAGCCGAAGCTGCAATCGGCGATCGAGGAGGAGCCGGTGGTCGCCCGCCTGATGGCGATCGCCAGGAAGCTCGAAGGGCTGCACCGCCACGCCTCGACGCATGCCGCCGGCGTGGTGATCGGCGACCGGCCCCTGGAGCAGCTCGTGCCGCTCTACCGCGACCCCAAGACGGGGATGCGGGTGACCCAGTTCAACATGAAGTGGGTCGAGCAGGCGGGGCTCGTGAAGTTCGACTTCCTGGGCCTCAAGACGCTCACCATGCTGCGCTGCTGCACCGACCTGCTGAAGCGGCGCGGCATCGAGGTCGACCTCGCCTCCCTGCCCCTCGACGACGCCAGGACCTACGCGCCGATGGGCCGGGGCGAGACGGTCGGCGTGTTCCAGGTGGAATCGGCCGGCATGCGCAAGGCGCTGTGCGAGATGCAGGCCGACCGCTTCGAGGACATCATCGCCCTCGTCGCCCTCTACCGCCCGGGCCCGATGGCCAACATCCCGGTCTATTGCGAGCGCAAGCTCGGGCGCGATGCCGGGAACGAGGCCTCCTGGTACCCGCACGAGAGCCTGGAGCCGATGCTGAAGGAGACCTTCGGCATCATCGTCTACCAGGAGCAGGTGATGGAGATCGCCAAGGTGCTCGCGGGCTACACGCTCGGCGAGGCCGACATGCTCCGGCGCGCCATGGGCAAGAAGATCCGCGCGGAGATGGACGCCCAGCGCGAGCGCTTCGTGAAGGGCTGCACCGATCGCGGACTGGCGGCAGCCAAGGCCAATGAGATCTTCGACCTGCTGGCCAAGTTCGCCGATTACGGCTTCAACAAGAGCCACGCGGCGGCCTACGCGCTGCTCACCTACCAGACCGCCTACCTGAAGGCGAACCACCCCGTCGAGTTCCTCGCCGCCGCGATGACGCTCGACATCGACAACACCGACAAGCTCGCCGAATTCCGCCAGGACGCGCAGCGGTTGCGGATCGTGGTGGAGCCGCCCTCGGTCAACACCTCGGGCGTGGTCTTCGAGGTTCACGAGGGCCGCATCCGCTACGCGCTCGCGGCCATCAAGGGGGTCGGCCGCGCCGCCGTCGAGGCGATCGTGGAGGCCCGCGGCGACCGGCCGTTCCGGGACCTCGCCTGCTTCGCCCGGCGCCTCAACCCGCGCCACGTCAACAAGCGCACGCTGGAGAACCTCGTCGCGGCCGGCGCCCTCGACTGCATCGAGCCCGACCGCGCCCGCGCCTACGCGGCGGTGGAGCCGATGATGAAGCTCGCGCAAGGGGCGGCCGAGGCCGCCTCGACGGGCATCACCGACATGTTCGGCGGCGTCGCCGCGGATTCGGTCTCCCTGCGCATCCCGCCCCACGAATTGTGGCCCATGGCCGACAAGCTGAAGCGCGAGTACGACGCCATCGGCTTCTTCATCTCCGGACATCCGCTGGACGAGTACGGACATCTGCTGGACAAGCTGCGCGTCCAGTCCTGGGCGGAGTTCTGCCGCGCTGTCCGGGCCGGCACCACCAGCGTCGGACGGGTCGCCGCCTCGGTGCTCGACCGGGCGGAGCGGCGCACCAAGACCGGCAACAAGCTCGGCATCGTCACCCTCTCGGACCAGACCGGCCACTTCGAGGCGATCATCTTCTCGGAGGGGCTCGGCCACTACCGCGACATCCTGGAGCCCGGCCAGCCCCTCGTGCTCCAGCTCCAGGCGAACCTCGAGGGCGAGGACGTGCGCGCCCGCATCCAGACCGCCGAGCCCCTGGATCAGGCGGTGGCCCGCTACCAGAAGGGGATGCGGATCTACCTCAGCGACGAGCGCCCGATCGGCCCGGTGCAGCAGCGCCTCGCCGTGCGCGGCGAGGGCGAGGTCTCGCTGATCCTCCTCCTCGACGGCGCCCGCGAGGTGGAGGTGAAGCTGCCGGGCCGCTACCAGGCGACGCCGCAGATCGCGGGCGCCCTGCGGGCCGTGCCGGGGGTGGTGCAGGTGGAGGTAAGCTGAGGCCGCGTAACGCTTCGTTCACCCTGGGCAGCAGCCATGCGCCCACGGCCCAGCTTCGGGTGCGGCACCGCACGCTCGCTGCACTGCAGCACCCGTAAACACCATCCCGCAAGCCTGTGCGGCGTGGTGTGTGATGCGGACCAAGGTTCTTCTCGTGCTGACGATGATCGCGTTCCTGACGACGGGACGCGCGCCGGGCCTGCGCGAACTGCGCAATCCCGACGCCGAGCACGGCGGCCAGCGCACGACCCTCGCCCTCAAGCGCGACCGGCTCTGAGCCGCGGGGCCGCCTCGTCCCCGCAGGCCCGCAGCCGCTCGGCCACCAGGGCCTGCAGCGTCCAGAGGTGGCGGTCGTGGATGCCCAGCGCCGCGCAGGCCTCCACGGTGCGGAACAGGTACTCGGCGCTCGGCCCGAGGTGCCCGCAGGCCACCGCGATGCGGTCGGCGATCTCGGGCTCGGGCAGGCGGCTGTAGCGGTCGCTGAGGCGGTTCACCAGGAAGGTCAGCGCGTGGATGCGGCCCTGGGCCGTCTCCACCGGCAGCCAGCGCGCCGCGTAGCCGTTGCCCCGCATCTCCCGCCGCCAGACCGGCATCAGGGCCGCGCGGGCATCGCGCCCGTCGAGCCGGAAGGCGACGCCCTTGCAGGCGCCGCCCCGGTCGAGCGCCAGCACGAAGCCGGGCCGTTCCGCGGTGCCGCGGAAGCGCCGCTGCATCAGGCAGAAGCGGCGGTGGTAGCCCCGCACCACGCCGACGCGCTCCTCCAGGGCCGCGAATTCCGGCTTCCACATCAGGGAGCCGTAGGCGAACACCCAGATCTCGCCGCCGGCGCCGGGCCTGTCGGCCACGGCCCGCTCCAGGCCCGGCAGCAGCTCGGCGTCGCTGAGGAGGTGCTGGGCGGTGGCGTCGTCCGCCACCGGGTCGCGGTGGGCCCGCGCGATGAGGTCTAGGCTGAGGCTTAAGCTGCGCTGCGGCATGCCCCATCGGAGCATTGCCGCGCCGCCGGGGCAACCCGCCTCAGTGCGGCTTGCCGGCTGCCGCCTCCAGCTCCGGGAAGGGCTCGGTGCGGTGTCCCTCGCAGACCTCGGCCTCGTCGTCGATCAGGCTGAGGCGCCCCGGCTCGGCCCGGATCACGATCTTCGGCCGCTCGGGCTTGCCGAAGGTGCGCCCGTGCATCCGGCTCGACACGCAGTAGAGGATGCGCCCCCCATCCTCGAACGGACCGCCGATCCGGCTCTTCTCGAACCGCACCGGCAGGAGCGAGACGGAGCCGAACGCCACCTGCCGCAGCGCGAAGGCCGCGATGGTCTCGCGCGTGAGGCCGGCTGGGGCAGCGGGCTTAGGGGCAGGCTTGGCCGCGGCGAGGGCCGGGAGGGCCGTCAGGAGGGCGGGGACGGCGAACCGGAGGCGCATGGTGATTCGGGGCGAAGCAAGCGGGATCGCATCGTTGCGCCGACGACGTTCCTAGGGAAGTGAAAATTCCTAGTCGAGGCGGTCGCCCTGGATGAGGCCGGAGGGCTCGCCGTGTGATGGAGGCCGGATCCGATCTTGGTTCGAGAATGGATCGCGCTCTCGTATTCCCGTGCCGACATCCCATATGGAGGGTACCCTCCGCGCAATCCGGTGCCTTGGGCGATGGACACGCAGTGGAGAGCGCGATGGCTAAATTCTCAAACAACGGCTCGGCGCAAACTATCAGCACGCAGGACTTCAACGAGCGAGCCAAGCGCTTGCTGGCTGGCAAGGTCTATCCGCAGCCTTTGCAGAGGAAAGTCAGTAATTTCAAGAAGGATAGAAGGCCGGTAGACACGAAAGCCGATTAGTATATTTTCCTCTCCTGTCCGCGCTTTGAACGCAGCGTGATCGGTCTTGCAGGCCTTGCCCCGGCGGTTTCGAATGCGCGGGTGATCACCTGACCGTCCCTGCCGACCGCCGCGGCCCGGGAGGGCAAGGTCGGATCAGGAGAGCATAGACGGAGAAACGGCTGTGGCCGGAACTCGTCGTCACGGCAGCCTCCCGCTCGGCGCCACGCAGGCACCAGCGGGAGGGGATGCACGAGCGAACGGGCCGGGCGCGCGGCGGGGACCGAACCGGGCCCGGATCCTGAACCGAGGCACCGCCCGGCCCCCGCCCAGCTCAAAAAGCACCCCTCCGCACCCTATCTTCCTCCCATGCAATGGACCGACGACGCCTTCGTGCTGGGCCTGCGGCGGCACGGCGAGACCGGCGTCATCCTGGAGGCGATGACGGCGGAGCACGGGCGGCACCTCGGCCTCGTGCACGGCGGGCGCTCGCGACGGATGCAGCCCACGCTGCAGCCCGGGAACCGGGTGCGGGTGACGTGGCGGGCGCGGCTCGACGAGGGGCTCGGCTCCTACGTCGTGGAGCCCCTGGAGATGGTCGCCGCGCGCCTGATGGGCTCGGGCCTCGCCCTCTACGGCGTCACCCACATGGCGGGCCTGCTGCGCCTGCTGCCCGAGCGCGATCCGCATCCGGCGCTCTACGCGGCGTCCCGGGTGCTCGTGGACCATCTCGACGACCCGGACGTCGCTCCCGCCCTGATGGTCCGCTTCGAGCTCGCCGTCTTGTCCGAGCTCGGCTTCGGGCTCGACCTCGACGCCTGCGCGGCCACCGGCGCCAACGACGCGCTGATCTACGTCTCGCCCCGCTCCGGCCGCGCCGTCAGCGCCTCGGCGGGGGAGCCCTACCGCGACAGGCTCCTGCCCCTGCCGCCGTTCCTGCGGGACGGCGACGCCCGCAACCTCGGGCCGGAGGACGTTCGCCAAGGGTTTACCTTGACGGGATATTTCCTCAATCAGCACATCTGGGAGCCGCGCGCCCTGCCGCTTCCGGAGGAACGGGCACGATTCGTCGCACTCGGGCTCGACCCGCCGCAATGATGTTCGTGCTATGTTCCAGGCTTGGATGAGTGATGGGAGCTGACATGGGCCAGCCCTTCGAGCCGCCGTCCGGCGACGGCATCGAGAGCGTCGAGCTGAAGGCGGCGCTCGAGGAGCGCTACTTCAACTACGCGCTCTCGACGATCATGAACCGGGCGCTGCCCGACGCCCGCGACGGCCTGAAGCCCGTGCACCGGCGCATCCTCTACGGCATGCGCCTGCTGCGCCTCGACCCGAACACCGCCCACAAGAAGTGCGCCAAGATCGTCGGCGACGTGATGGGCGACTTCCACCCGCACGGGGACCAGGCGATCTACGACGCGCTGGTGCGCCTCTCGCAGGACTTCGCGCAACGCTACCCGCTGGTGGACGGGCAGGGCAACTTCGGGAACATCGACGGCGACGGCCCGGCGGCCTACCGCTACACCGAGGCGCGGCTCACGGAGGTGGCGCGCCTCCTCCTCGACGGCATCGACGAGGACACGGTCGATTTCCGGCCCTCCTACAACGGCGAGAAGGAGGAGCCCTCGGTCCTGCCGGCGGCCTTCCCGAACCTGCTCGCCAACGGCAGCCAGGGCATCGCGGTTGGCATGGCGACCTCGATCCCGCCCCACAACGCGGCGGAGCTGTGCGACGCCGCGCTCTACCTGATCAGCCACCCGGCCGCGACCTCCGAGCACCTCAACAGCTTCGTGCAGGGGCCCGATTTCCCGACCGGCGGCATCCTGGTGGATTCCGCGGCCGCGATCACCGAGGCCTACCGCACCGGCCGCGGCGCCTTCCGGGTGCGGGCGCGCTGGGCGCGGGAGGATCTCGGCCGCGGCACCTGGAACATCGTCGTCACCGAGATCCCCTACGGGGTGCCGAAGGCGCGGCTCATCGAGAAGCTCGCGGAGCTCCTGCAGGAGCGCAAGCTCCCGCTGCTCGCCGACGTGCGCGACGAGTCGGCCGAGGACGTGCGCGTCGTCCTGGAGCCGCGCTCGCGCAGCGTCGACCCGGTGATCCTGATGGAGTCGCTGTTCCGCCTCTCGGAGCTCGAGGCGCGCATCCCGCTCAACATGAACGTGCTGGTCGGCGGGACGGTGCCGCGGGTGATCGGCCTCGCCGAGGCGCTGCGCGAGTGGCTCGACCACCGCCGCGTGGTGCTGCAGCGCCGCTCCCGCCACCGGCTCGCGCAGATCAAGCGCCGGCTGGAGATCCTCGGCGGCCTGCTCATCGTCTACCTCGACCTCGACACGGTGATCCGCATCATCCGCGAGGAGGACGAGCCGAAGCCCGCGCTGATGGCCCACTTCGCCCTCACCGAGGTGCAGGCCAACGCCATCCTGGACACCCGCCTGCGCGCCCTGCGCAAGCTCGAGGAGATGGAGCTGAAGCGCGAGCTCGACGCCCTGACGAAGGAGAAGGAGGGGCTCGACGCGCTGCTCGGCTCCGAGGCCGCGCAGTGGAAGTCGATCACCGCGCAGATCCGCGCGGTGAAGAAGACCTTCGGGCCCGAGACCGCGATCGGCCGGCGCCGCACGACCCTGGAGAACCCCCCCGACACCGCCGGCATCGACTTCACGGCGGCCCTCGTCGAGCGCGAGCCGATCACCGTGGTCGTCTCGAACAAGGGCTGGATCCGCGCCCTGAAGGGCCACGTCGCCGACCTCTCAGGCATCGCCTTCAAAGGCGACGACGGGCTGAAGATCGGCTTTCCGAGCGAGACCACCGCCAAGATCCTGGTGCTCGCCTCGAACGGCAAGGTCTACACGCTGGAGGCCGCCAAGCTCCCGGGCGGGCGCGGCTTCGGCGATCCGATCCGCCTGATGGTCGACCTCGACGACGGCACCGAGATCGTGGCCGCGCTGCCCTACCAGCCCGAGAGCCGCCTGCTGATCGCCGCGAGCGACGGCCGCGGCTTCCTGGCGCCGGCCGACGCCCTCGTCGCCAACACCCGCAAGGGCAAGAGCATCATCGGGCTCGACGGCGCGGCGCGGGCCGCCCTCCTGGTGCCGGCGGGGGCGGGGGACCACGTGGCGGTGTGCAGCTCGGACAAGCTGCTCCTCGTCTTCCCGCTCTCGGAGCTGCCGGAGCTGTCCCGCGGCAAGGGCGTGCGCCTGCAGCGCTGCCGGCAATCGACCCTCGTCGACGCCTGCATCTTCCCCCTCTCCGAGGGCCTTCCCTGGCGCGACGGCTCGGGTCAGGCCCGGCTCGCCAACGCGGGCATCCTGGAGAAGTGGATGGGCCACCGCGCCGAGGCCGGCACGCTGATGACCCGGAGCTTCCCGAAGTTCGAGCGGTTCGGGAAGTAGGAGACGCGACGGATCAGCGGCGGCGGAACTGGCCGCCGCGGACCGGCGGGCGGGGGCCGGCGGAGCGCTCGTCCTTGTGGCGGAACACGAGGCGGCCCTTCTCCAGGTCGTAGGGCGACATCTCGACCGTCACCCGGTCGCCGGCGAGCGTCTTGATGCGGTTCTTCTTCATCTTGCCGGCCGTGTAGGCCACGATCTCGTGGCCCTGGTCCAGCTGCACGCGGTAGCGCGCATCCGGCAGGATCTCAAGAACGAGACCGTCGAACTGCATCAACTCTTCTTTCGCCATCCACCATCTCCAGCCGGATCGCCTGCGAACAGACGTTCCGGCGCCGCGTGCATTCCAGTCATCCGCAAAACGCGCGGGGCGGCGGGTCCGATCCGTAGATGCAGGCGGGGCCCCAGAGCGTAGGGCAGCATGTAATGTTCGCGGACCATCCCGGCAAGCTTCGCGGCAGCCGGGCCCCCCGCGATCGACAGGAATAGGGAGGGATCAGGGCCCGACGTCGTTGCCCGCGTAGTCGATCCGGCCGTCCGGCGTGCGCCGCCAGGCCCGCAGCACGATGTCGGGCCGGGTCCGCTCGCCGCGGGCGTCGAAGCCGATCTCGCCGAGGACGGTGCGCAGGCCCGTGCCGGCGTGCAGCGCCTCCGCGACCTTGCGGCCCTCCGTCGACCGCGCCCGGTCGACCCCCTGCGCCAGCACCTCGACGGCCGCGTAGGCCTGCGCCGCCACCGCCTCGGCCTCCGGCGTGCGCGGGGCCGCCTTCGTGCCCCGCGGCGGGTCGGGCAGGCGGCGCGGCTCGCCCGGCATCGTCATCACCGTGCCCTCCGCCCCCGGGCCCGCGGCCTGCGGGAAGTCCTTGTCGAGGATCGCGTCGCTCGCCACCAGGGGAACCCAGGCGCTCGCCTCCTGCAGCCCCCGCACCAACACCCCCGCCTCCGGCGCGAAGCCGCCGAAGTAGACGATGTCGACGCCTGCCGCCTTCAGCCGGGCGGCGATGTCGGCCGCGTCCCGGGAGCCGCGCGCCAGCCCCTCGAAGGCCACCTCCGGCTGGCCCCGGGCCTTGAGGCCGCGGGAGACCTCGTCGGCGAGCGCCCGGCCGAAGCTCGACCGATCGTGGACGATGCCGATCCGCCGGCCGGGGTAGCGCGTCGCCAGGAAGGCGGCTGCGGCGGCGGCCTGCTGCGCGTCGCTGGCTCCGAGCCGGAAGACGTTCCACAGGCCGCGGGCGGTGAGCGGCGTCCAGGTGGCGCCGGGCGTCACCATCACCGCGCCGGCCGCCTCGTAGGCCGGTGCCGCCGTCGCCGCCACCGCGGAGTCGAGGGGGCCCACCACCAGTCCGATGCGCTCGCCCGCGAAGCGCCTGGCGACCGCAAGCCCCTGCTTGGGGTCGCCCGCATCGTCGGCGACGACGAGGGCGAGCTTGCGGCCGCCAACGCCCCCGGCGCGGTTGAGATCGGCCACCGCCTGCTCGGCCCCGAGGCGCAGGCCCTGGCCGAAGGCGGCCTCGGGACCGGTCAGGGGCGCGGACAGGCCGATCCGGATCGGGCCGGTCTGGGCTTGTGTGGGCTGGCCTTGCGCGGACTGGCCTTGCGCGGGCGCGGCCGCCGCGAGCAGGAGGGCGAGCGGCAGGATGCTTCTCACGGGTCCGTCCTCCGGGTCGCCGCGCGGGAGGCCCGCCATGGCAGCGCCCCATCGTAGGACCCTCGCGCGTGGGCGCAACGCCGGGCGCGACCCCGGCCGAGGCTTTGCGCGGCGCGCTCCGCATCCTACCTCAGGGGAACCCCGATCTCCGGCCGGTGGCCACCGCCGCCCCGCAGCGCAGCGATTTCCCCATGCTCTCCACCGAGACCGACATCCTCAACGCCGCCGCCGCGTGGCGGCGGGCCGGGCGCGACGTCGCCCTCGCCACGGTGATCGAGACCTGGGGCTCCGCGCCCCGGCCGGTGGGCAGCCACCTCGTCGTGGACGCGGAGGGCAACTTCCTCGGCTCCGTCTCGGGCGGCTGCGTCGAGGGGGAGGTGATCACCGAGGGGCTCGACGTCATCGCCGACGGACGCCCGCGGACCCTCGAGTTCGGCGTCGCGGACGAGACGGCCTGGCGGGCCGGGCTCTCCTGCGGCGGCCGCATCCGCGTCTTCGTCGAGCGGATCGACTAGCCCGATGCAGCTCGCGATCCTCGACGCCCTCAACGGCGAGCGCGCCGCCCGCCGCGCCGCGATCCTCGTCACCGACACGGCCGACGGCAGCCAGCGGGTGGTGCGGGAGGCCGACGCGGCCGCCGACCTTCTCGCCGCGACCCTCCGCGAGCGCTTCGCCTCCGGCCGCAGCGGCCTCGTGGAGGCGGAGGGGCGGAGCCTCTTCCTCACCGTGCAGGTGCCGCCGGTGCGCCTCGTGATGATCGGGGCGGTGCATATCAGCCAGGCGCTGGCGCCGATGGCCGCGGCCCTCGACCTCGCCGTCACGGTGATCGATCCCCGCACCGCCTTCGCGACGCCCGAGCGCTTCCCCGGCCTCGACCTGGTGGCGGAATGGCCGCAGGACGCCCTGGGCGCCACCGTGCCGGCCCTCGACCGCTACTGCGCGGTGGCGGCCCTCACGCACGATCCGAAGATCGACGACCCCGCGCTCACGGCAGCCCTCGCCGCCGGCTGCTTCTACGTCGGGGCGCTCGGCTCCCGGAAGACCCACGCGGCCCGGGTCGCCCGCCTGACCGAGGCCGGCGTCGCGCCGGACGCGCTCGCCCGCATTCTGGCGCCGGTCGGCCTCGACATCGGCGCCGTCAGCCCCGCCGAGATCGCGGTCTCGATCCTCGCCCAGATCGTCGCGACCCTGCGGCGGGACCGCATCAAGGGCGCCCCGTGAAGTTCGGCAGCGTCCCGATCCACGAGGCGGCCGGGCGGATCGCGGCCCACACGGTCAAGGCCGGTCCCATCGTTCTGCGGAAGGGGCAGCCGATCCGGCCCGAGATCGCCGCCGGCCTCGAAGGGGCGGGCGTCCGCGACCTCGTGGCGGCGACGCTGGAGCCCGGCGACGTCGGGGAGGACCCGGCCGCCGCCCGCCTTGCCCTGCGCCTCGCCGGCGCGGGCCTGCGCCTCGACCCGCCCTTCACCGGCCGCTGCAACCTCTTCGCGGCCCATCCGGGCGTGCTGGTGATCGACCGCGCCGGCATCGACGCCCTCAACGGCGTCGACGAGGCGATCACCGCCGCGACCCTGCCGCCCTTCAAGCCGGTGGTGGCCGGCGAGATGGTGGCGACCGTCAAGATCATCCCCTACGCGGTGGCGGGCGCCCTCCTCGACGCCGCCTGCGCGGCCTCGCCCGCCGGGGCGCTGCGGGTCGCGCCCTACCGGCGGCGCCGCGTCGGCGTTGTCTCGACGCGGCTCCCGGGCCTGAAGGAGGCCACCATCGACAAGACCCTCGCGACCCTGGCCCAGCGCCTCGCGCCGGCCGGCGCCGGGATCGTGGCGGACCTGCGCGTGCCGCACGCGGCGGACGCCGTGGCGGGGGCGCTCGCCGAGGCCGTGGACGGGGCGGGCGCCGACCTCGCCGTGGTGTTCGGCGCCTCGGCCATCGCCGACCGGCGCGACGTCATCCCGGCCGGGATCCAGGCCGCGGGCGGCGCGGTCGCCCATCTCGGCATGCCGGTCGATCCCGGCAACCTCCTCCTCGTCGGCAGCCGCGGCCCGGTGCCGGTGATCGGCGCGCCGGGCTGCGCCCGCTCCCCGAAGGAGAACGGCTTTGACTGGATCCTGCACCGGCTGCTCGCCGACCTGCCGGTCGCCCGCGCCGACATCGTGGCGCTCGGCGTCGGCGGCCTTCTCATGGAGATCGTCTCGCGGCCCCAGCCCCGGGCGGGCGGGGCTCCGCGGGACGTCGGCGCGGGCGAGGATGACTGAACCGGCGATCGGCATCGTGCTGCTCGCGGCGGGCCGCGGCACCCGGTTCGGGCCCGAGCCGAAGCTGCTCGCGCCCCTCGACGGGCGGCCGCTGGTGCGGCACGCGGCCGAGGCCGCCTGCGCGGCGGGGCTCGGGCCGGTGGTGGCGGTGGTGGGGGCGCATGCCGAGCGGGTGCGGGCGGTCCTCGCGGGCCTCGACCTGAGCATCGTCGAGAACCCGTCCTTCGCCGACGGCCTCTCGACCTCCCTCCGGGCCGGGCTCGCCGCCCTGCCGGAGGCCGTGGGGGCCGCGATCGTGCTGCTCGGCGACATGCCGCGGATCGGGCCGGACCATCTCCGCGCCCTCGCGCGGGCCTATCGGGGGGCCGACCCGCGGCCCGCCGCCGTGGTCCCGGTGGCGCAGGGCCGGCGCGGCAACCCGGTCCTCCTCGACCTGCGCCGGCTCGGGGCCGACCTCGCGGCCCTTCACGGGGACCGGGGCGCCGGGCCGCTCCTGGCCCGACGCCCCGATGTGCTGGAGATCCCGGGCGACCCGGCGACCGCCCTCGACGTCGACACCGCCGCGGCCCTGGCGCGGGCCGGGGGTGCCTGAGCCCTCAGGCGGCCCGGACGGTGGCGAGGAAGCGCGCGACCTCCGCGCCGAGGTGCTCGGACTGGCGCGACAGCTCGGAGGCCGAGGACAGCACCTGGGCGGCGGCCGCCCCGGTCTCCTCGGCGGCGTTCGCCACGCCCGAGATGTTGGCCGTCACCTCGCCGGTGCCGGTGGCGGCCTGGGCCACGTTGCGCACGATCTCGCCCGTCGCCGCGCCCTGCTCCTCCACCGCCGCCGCGATGCTGGTGGCCACGCCGCTGATCTCGCGGATCCGGCCCGAGATCGCCTCGATCGCCTGCACGGCCTGGTGCGTCGAGCCCTGGATCTGCTGGATCTGGCCGGAGATCTCGTCGGTGGCCCGCGCCGTCTGGCTCGCCAGCTCCTTGACCTCCGTGGCGACGACCGCGAAGCCGCGGCCCGCCTCGCCGGCGCGCGCCGCCTCGATGGTGGCGTTCAGCGCCAGCAGGTTCGTCTGGCCGGCGATGGTGGAGATCAGCCCCACCACGTCGCCGATGCGGGCGGCCGCCTGGCTCAGCGCGGTGACGAGCTCGCCGGTCTGCTGGGCCTCCCCTACCGCGGCCTGCGCCATCTCGGCCGAACCCGAGACCTGCCGGCCGATCTCCGACACGGAGGTGCCGAGCTCCTCGGCGGCCACCGCCACGGTGTGGACGTTCGTGGCCGCCTGGCTCGCCGCGGCCGCCACCGTGGTGGACTGGCTCGCGGTCTCGGCGGCGGTGGCGGTCATCTGCTGGGCGGTGGCCTGCAGCTCGGTGGCGGCCGACGAGACCTGTCCGACGATGGAGCCCACCGCCCGCTCGAAGCCGTCGGCGAGCTCGATCATGGTGCGCCGACGCTCGGCCGCCGCGGCCGCGTCGGCGATGCGCTTCATCTCGGCCTCCTCGGCGGCCTTCTGGGCGACCATGGCCTTGATGCCCTCGACAGCCCGGCCGACCGCACCGACCTCGTCGCCGCGCGCGGCCTCCCGGATCTCCGCATCGGTCTCGCCCTGCGCCATCCGCTGAAGCACCGAGACGAGGCGTCCGAGGGGGCGGGTGATCCCGAAGGTGGAGATCGCCAGGGCGGCGAGCAGACCCGCCAGGACACCGAGGCCGCTGACGATCATCAGGGTGTAGCGGGTGACGTTGGTCTGGTCGGTCAGGCCGTCGGAGGCCTTCTCCATGGCGGCGACGATGTCGTCTCCGAGCCGGTTGCCCGCCTCGACGAGGGCCGAGAAGGTCGGATCGATCTTGGCGTGGACGAGCTCGATCGCCTCGGCGTTGCGGTTCGAGGTCCCGAGGCGGCGCACCTCGGTCACGTCCCGCGTGAACAGGTCGAGCCGCGCGACCTGCTCCTCGACGCGCTGGGCGAAGTTCGGGGCCTGCCCGCGCAGGTCGGCCACCGTCTTCTTGAGGACGGGCAGCGCGGCCTCGAAGCCCGCGTTGGCGGCGCGCATCTGCCCCTCCTCGGTCTCGGCGATGACGCGATAGACCCAGTAGTTGAGCTCGAAGATCAGCCGGTTGATCCGGCGCGCCGACGACGCTGCCCGCGCCTCCCGGTTGATCAGGATGCTGTAGGCGTCGTCGATGTTGGTCATCCGTGACTGCGCGAACCAGATGCAGCTGCCGACGATGAGGCCGATCAGCGTGATCGCGAGCGACAACTTGTAGATGATGTTGATTCTGGACAACATTGAACCCAGGCTCCCCCGTGATTGGGGTATGCTAGGTTGAGATGGTTTATTTTTGATAAAAAGCGCTAAATGTGCATGAAAAGCAAGATCGGCGTTGATATTACGATTTTCTGTTCTTCTCGCCCCGAGTCAGCCTCCGTCCTCAAGGTTCGCGTCTTCAAGCACGGCGCCGGCAGGCCGGTCTCAGCTGCGCGGCTGATCCGCCCCGCCCCCGCGCCCCTGCCGCGCCTCCGCACGGCAGCGGTCGGAGCAGTAGCGCACCTCGTCCCAGACGCGCTCCCACTTCTTGCGCCACGCGAAGGGCTTGCCGCACTGGGCGCAGACCTTCGTGGGCAGGTCGCCCTTGCGGCGCATCCGGGGCATCAGCGGCCGATCTGCCCGGCCTCGACGAGGGGCACCGGGCTCCAGCGGGTGACCTGCACGTAACCGTCCTTGGCGGCGACCACGACGTGGCGGCGGTAGCGGTGCACCACCGTGCCGGGCAGGTGCCCGTGGGCCTCGCGCCAGCCCTCCGCGGCGGCGACGTAGACGCGGGTCTCGCCGAGCCGCGCGATGGTCTCGATCGCCCCGAAGGCGCGGACCCGGCGCAGCACGGCCTCCACGGGCTGGCGGAAGTCGAGGGTGCGGTCGGCGTCGGTCACGCGGGGCCAGTAGGAGCCGTCCCCCTGCGGCTCCGGGCGCCGCCAGCGGGCCGGCAGCTCCCGGGCGATCGGCCCGAGGGCGAGGCGGCGGCCCGCCATCTGGCACCGGGCGAGGAGGCTCTCGTGGGTCTCCGCCGGGCTTAAGGGAAACAGGTCCTGGGCCAGGATGTCGCCGGTATCGAAGCCTTCCTCGGCGAGCACGTGCGCGGTGACGCCCCAGCTCTCGTAGCCCTCGGCGATAGCCTGGAAGAGCGGGTAGGGCCCCCGGCCGGTGGGCAGCGGCGAGGGGTGGATGTTGAGGCCGTAGGCCGCGTGGGGCCGCCAGCCCGTCACCAGCCAGGGATAGCCCGCGACCACGAGGGCCCAGTCCCGCCCGTGGGCCTGGGACAGGGCGGCGAGGTCGGCCGGCCGCATCCGCGAGAGCTGCATCGGGATGCGGTGGCGCCGGGCGCGGGCCACCACCGCCTCGTTGTGGTCGTAGAGGGCGTCGCAGGGCCGCGTGAACAGCTTGATGGGCGTCCAGCCCGCCTCGATCAGCGCCTCGAACACGCCGCCGAGGAAGTCGATGCCGGCGAAGGCGAACTTCATGATGCTTCCGGGAAGACTCTGTGGGCCTGCGACCTTTGGGCGGGGGAGGGCGGCGCGCCCGCGTCTCCCCGGCCCAGGACCCCGCCTTACCTAATCGTTCCGGGGCGGATTGGGAGCGTCGCCCCAACGGGCGCCCCAACAGGCGCCCGAAGCGGCGGTAGGAGCGGCGATGGCGCGGGTACTGATCTACGGCGGCACGGGCGGCATCGGCGGCGCCACGGCCCGGGCGCTGCGGGCCCGGGGCCACGGCCTCCACCTCGTCGCCCGCGGGGGCGAGCGCCTGGAGGCCGCGGCGCGCGAGCTCGGCGAGACCACCGTCACGGCCGGCGACGTCACGGACCCCGGCCTCTTCGTCCGCGCCGCGGAGGCGGCGGGCCCGGAGCTCGCCGGCCTCGTCTACGCGGTCGGCACCATCAACCTGCGGGCGCTCGCCCGCCTCGACGCCGCGACCGTCGAATCGGATTTCCGCATCAACGCGCTCGGCGCCTTCCTGGCGGTGCAGGCCGCGGCCCCCGCCCTCAAGGCCGGCGCGGGCCGGGCCGGGGCCGGCGTCGTCCTGTTCTCGACGGTGGCGGTGGCGCAGGGCTTCCCGTCCCACGCCTCCGTCGCCATGGCCAAGGGCGCGGTCGAGGGCCTCGCCCTGTCGCTCGCCGCCGAGCTCGCCCCGCAGGTGCGGGTCAACGTGGTGGCGCCCTCCCTCACGCGCACGCCGCTGGCCGGGGCCATCACCGCCAACACCGTCCTGGCGCAGGGCATCGCCGGCATGCACGCCCTCCAGCGGCTCGGGGAGCCGGAGGACGTGGCCGCGCTCGCGAGCTTCCTGGTCTCGGAGGAGGCCGCCTACCTGACGGGCCAGATCATCGGCGTCGACGGCGGCCGCTCGATGCTGCGCACCAAGGGCTGAGGGCGTGGCGCGGACAGGCCCCCGCACCCTGCGCTTCCTCCTCGGCGACCAGCTCCACCGGCGGATCGCGACGCTCACCGACCTCGACCCGGAGCGCGACGTCGTGCTCCTCTGCGAGGTCGAGGCCGAGGCCACCTACGTCCGCCACCACAAGCAAAAGATCGCCTTCCTGTTCTCGGCGATGCGCCACTTCGCCGAAGAACTCGCGGCCGAGGGCATCGCCGTCGACTACGTGCGCCTCGACGATCCGGGCAACGCCGGCAGCTTCACGGGCGAGCTGGAGCGGGCGGTGGCCCGCCACCGGCCGGACCGGGTCGTCGTCACCGAGCCCGGCGAGTGGCGCGTCCTCGAGATGATGCAGGGTTGGGCCGCGGACCTGCCCGTCCCCGTCGAGATCCGCCTCGACAACCGCTTCCTGTGCCCGCGCGAGGATTTCGCGCGCTGGGCGGAGGGGCGCCACGCGCTGCGCATGGAGACCTTCTACCGCGGCATGCGGCGGCGCACCGGCCTGCTGATGGACGGCGCGGAGCCGGCCGGCGGCCGCTGGAACTTCGACCACGACAACCGCAAGTCCCTGCCGCGGGACGCGAGCCCGCCCGGACGCCTCGGCTTCCCGCCGGACGCGGTGACGCGGGCCGTGATCGACCTCGTGGCGGCCCGCTTCCCCGACCATTTCGGAGACCTCGACGGCTTCGCCTGGCCGGTCACCCGCGCCGAGGCGCTGACGGCCCTGCGCCACTTCCTCGATGCGGGCCTGCCCCGCTTCGGCGACTACCAGGACGCCATGCGGGCGGGGGAGCCCTTCCTCTACCACGCGCTGATCTCCCCCGCCCTCAATGCCGGCCTCCTCGATGCCGAGGAGGTCTGCCGGGCCGCCGAGGACCGCTACCGGTCGGGTGCTGCGCCGCTCAACGCCGTGGAGGGCTTCATCCGGCAGATTCTCGGCTGGCGCGAGTACGTCCGCGGCCTCTACTGGGCCCGGATGCCCGACTACGCGCAGACCAACGCCCTCGGCGCGACCCGCGACCTGCCGTGGTTCTACTGGTCGGGCGAGACGCCGATGAACTGCCTCGCGCAGTGCATCGGCGACACCCGCGCGAACGCCTACGCCCACCACATCCAGCGCCTGATGGTGACGGGCAACTTCGCGCTGCTCGCCGGCCTCGCGCCGGCCCAGGTCGAGGAATGGTACCTCGTCGTCTACGCCGACGCCTACGAGTGGGTGGAGCTGCCGAACGTCCACGGCATGGTGCTGTGGGCCGACGGGGGCGTGATGGGCTCGAAGCCCTACGCGGCCTCGGGCGCCTACATCGACCGGATGTCGAACTACTGCGAGACCTGCACCTTCGACGTCGCCCGCAAGGCCGGCCCGAAGGCCTGCCCGTTCAACTACCTCTACTGGAACTTCCTGATCGCCAACGCGGATCGGTTCTCGCCGAACCCGCGCCTCGCCATGCCCTATCGGACGCTGGCGCGCATGGGCCCGCGCCGGCAGGCGGAGATCCAGGCGGATGCCGCCCGCTTCCTCGACGGGCTCGACGCCGTGCCGGAGGCGCCGGCCGCGCCCGAGCTCGACCTCGGGGGGCCGCCGCGCCGTCAGAGGTTCGTCCAGGCCGAGAGCGCGACGTAGGGGCCGGGGCGCCGCGCGCCCGTCTCGACCTGCAGGCCGGCCGAGGCCCGGAAGGCGAAGCGGCCGAAGGCGAAGTCGGTGGCGTGCAGGCCGAGGCTCCACTTGGCGTAGCCGGTGCTGTCGGCCGACACGGCGACCTCCGGGCCCAGGTAGGTCTCCCAGAGCCGCACCCCGTAGGCGAGGCGCGCCCACGCGTCCCGGCGCGCCGAGCCGAGGATCACGGTGCCCTGCACCAGCGTGTCGGCGCCCGGGCGGGCCCAGATCTCCCCGTGCAGCCGCAGGCCGAGGCGGACCGGCCCCGTCAGGACGAGGCTGCGCCCCTCCGTCAGGGCTTCGGCCGCGGCCTCGGGGCCCGCATAGGCCGCGACCACCCCCCAGTCCTGCACCCACTGGTAGCCGGCGAGCGCCGCGCCGGCCGCCGTGATCCGGGCAAACGTCGCGATGCGCCCGCACACACAGACCCGCCGCGCACCGCGCCGGCCCGCGCCGGCGCTCACCAGGGCGACCGGGCCCGTCCGGTCGAGGCCGTCGAGGGCGAGCTTTCCCCCGCCGGACACGAAGGCCGAGGCCGCCGCGTCGAGGCCGCCGAAGACCAGGGCGTCGAGCCCCTCGGACGCGTGCGCGGGTCCGGCGGCGACCAGCAGCAGGGCGAGGGTTCGGGACGGGGCCACGGGGCGCACGCGAAGCAGCGACGGGTCCCCCGATCCTGTCACAGTCGCGGCTGAATTTAATCAAATAAATCAGAGTCTTCGTGGGTTCATCCTCGGGTTGAGCACAGCTTGGTCCCGCCGATATCTGAGTGATATTTTCGTGGGATTAGACAATCTCAGCGATCAGGGACCCGGCTGGTCCGCTCACGCATGCACGCGGTGCGCGAGGGCACGCGCCGGGATGGCCGGGGCACGCCCCTGCTTGGCCTCTGCCCGGAACTCGGATAGAGCCGCGGCCTGCACAGCACTCAGCGGCCGAGCCTTCTTGTTTTCCGGAGCACGCACTTCCGACGTCCTCACCGTGCTCGCGAGCCAGGAGGGGGACCGCCTGACGGTCGGCGACATCGTCGCCGTCCTGCGCGACCGCGCCTTCGCGCTGCTCGTCGTCATCCTCGGCCTGCCGAACTGCCTGCCGATGCCCCCGCCGATCCCGCTCGTCTGCGGCCTGCTGCTGCTGCTCGTGGCGGTCCAGATCGCCGCGGGCATGTCGGCCCCGTGGCTGCCGCGGGCGCTCCTCGGCCGCTCCGTCGCCCGCAGCGACGTGGAGCGGGCGGTGTCCCGGGCGGTGCCGCTCCTCAAGCGCCTGGAGCGCTGGTCGCGCCCGCGCATGAGCCTGTTCGAGACCGCCCTCGGCATGCGGGGCGTCGGGCTGATCCTGCTGACGCTCGCCATGGCGCTGATCGTCGCCGCGCCGGTCGTCGGGCAGATCCCCCTCGGCCTCGCGGTCTGCCTCGTGGGCCTCGGCCTCGTGGAGCGGGACGGCGTCGTGGTGCTCGCCGGCCTCGGCATCGGCGCCCTCGGCGTCGCCCTCAATGCCGGCTTCGTCTACGCGGTGGTGGCCGGCGCGATGAGCCTGTTCCACCTCTGAGCCGGGGGCGGGTCCGCCCGAGGATCCGCGCGCGGCACCCGGGACGCGTCGGCTCGACCGGTGCGGCGCTCCCTCAGGCCTCCAGGTGGCGGGCCCGGACCAGGCGCCGGAGGAGCCCGCCCCGCGGACCGGCGAGCATCGAGATCAGGTAGAGCGCGCCGGCCGCCAGCACGATGGCGGGGCCGGTGGGCAGGTCGAGGTGGTAGGAGAGGCTGAGGCCGGCGAGGCTCGCCAGGATCGCCACCGCGATGGAGACCGGGATCAGCCCGCTCAGGTCCTCCGCCCAGAACCGGGCGGCCACGGCCGGCAGCAGCATCAGCCCGACGGCGAGCAGCGTGCCGAGCGCCTGGAAGCCGCCGACGAGGTTGAGCACCACGAGGCCCAGGAAGGCGAGGTGCACGGGCCCGCCCGCGCGGCTCACCGAGCGCAGGTAGAGCGGGTCGACGCACTCGATCACCAGGGGCCGGTAGAGGGCGGCGAGCCCGAACAGCGTCAGGGTCGCGATGGCGCCGAGCATCACCAGCGCCTCGTCGTCGAGGGCCAGCACGGTGCCGAACAGGATGTGCAGGAGATCGACCTGCGAGCCCCGCAGGGACACCAGGAGCACGCCGGCCGCCAGGGAGACGAGGTAGAAGGCCGCCAGGCTCGCATCCTCGCGGATCGCGGTGGTGCGGGTGACGAGCCCCGCGAGGAGCGCCACGGCGAGGCCCGCCGCGAGGCCGCCGAGGCTCATCGCCGGCAGGGAGAGGCCGGCCACCAGGAAGCCGACCGCGGCCCCCGGCAGGATCGCGTGGCTCATCGCGTCGGTCATCAGGCTCATGCGGCGCAGCATCAGGAAGACGCCGATCGGCGGGGCCGAGACCGAGAGCGCGAGGCAGCCCGCCAGCGCCCGGCGCATGAACCCGAACTCGACGAAGGGGGCGAGGGGATCGATCACGCCGCGCCCCTGTGGTGGTGCGCGTGGTCGTGATCGTGCGCGTGGCCGTGCCCTTGGTCGTGTCCTTGGCCGTGCCCTTGGCCGTGTCCTTGGCCGCTCCCAGGGGCCGCGTGGTCCCGCGCGCAGATCGCGGCGTCCTCGTCCCAGGCCTCCGAGAGAGCGGTGGCGCGGGCGAGGTTCGCGGCGGTGAGCACGGCCGCGGTCGGCCCCCAGGCCACGGGCTCGCGGGCGAGAAGCAGCGTCGTGGGGAAGTGGGCGCGCACCTGCGCGAGGTCGTGGAGGGCCGCCACCACCGTGCGGCCCTCGGCGTGCCAGCCGCGGATCAGCCCCAGCAGGTCGGCGGTGGTGCGGGCATCGATGCCCGTGAAGGGCTCGTCGAGGAGGATCAGGCGGGCATCCTGCAGGATCAGGCGGGCGAACAGGGCGCGGCGGAACTGGCCCCCCGAGAGGGTGCCGATGGGCCGCGCCTCGAAGCCCGAGAGGCCGACCGCGGCCAATGCCGCGCCCATCGCCGGCAGGCGGGAGCGCAGGCCGCGCCAGGGGCCGAGGCTGCGCCACAGGCCCATGCCGACGAGGTCGAGGACGCTCAGGGGGAAGCTGCGGTCGATCTCGTCGGCCTGCGGCAGGTAGGCGAGGGCGCGCTCGCCCCGCTCGATGCGGCCGTCGAGGGGAGGGACCTCGCCGACGAGGCCCTTCAGCAGCGTCGACTTGCCGGCCCCGTTCGGCCCGACGAGGGCGAGGAGGTCGCCCCGCGGCACCGCGCCGTCGAGGTGGTGCACCGCCGGGTGCCGGTCGTAGCCGAGGGTCAGGCCCCGGAAGGCGAGGGCCGCGCTCACGCCCGCAGCGCCCACAGGATGGCGAGCCAGACGAGGGCCGAGAGGCCACCCGCGAGGCCGCAGCGCAGGGCGATGCCGGCACGGAACAGGGAGGCCCGGAGGGGAGCTTGCGTTCGGATCACGTCGCCGTCGTCCCGGGAGGATCGGGCCCTCCGGTCCCGCGCGGCGCGGGGCCGGCGATTTGCCCGCACCCGGGCGGAGGGCTATAGGGGCTGATATACTGTAACAGCCGCCCGGCACAATCGGGCTGCCGAGCCGGGCCCCGCGCCCGGGCTTCTGGGAACGAAGATGGGCGAGCACGCGCACGGCGGGTCCGGCTGCGGCGGCGACGTGGTCGACCGGGCCGAGCGCCTGTGCCGCGAGCGCGACCTGCAGTTCACCCGCCTGCGCCGGGACGTGCTGGCGGCGGTGGCGGCCGCGGGCCGGCCGATGGGCGCCTACGACATCGCCGAGCGGCTCAGCGCGCCGGGGCGCCGGGTCGCCGCGGTCTCGGTCTACCGCGCCCTCGACTTCCTGACCGAGCACGGCCTCGTCCACCGCATCGCGAGCCGCAACGCCTTCGTGCCCTGCGCCCACGACCACGGCGCGGAGGCCGGCCTCGTCTTCATGATCTGCCGGCAATGCGGGAGCATCGACGAGACCACCTCGCCCGAGGTCGAGGACCAGCTCGGCCGCACCCTCGCCCGCGCCGGCTTCCGCCCGGTGAGCCGCATCCTCGAGGTCGAGGGGGAGTGCGGCGCCTGCCTGCAGAAGGCCGAGGGCTGATCAGAAGGCGTTCCGGTAGGCCTTCCGGGAGAAGACCGTCTGGAACAGGATCTGGATGTCGAACCAGATCGACCAGTTGTCGATGTAGTGCAGGTCGTGCGCGACCCGCCGCTCCATGTCGAGGTCGGTCAGGGTCTCGCCCCGCAGGCCGTTCACCTGCGCCCAGCCGGTGATGCCGGGCTTCACGTTGTGGCGCCGGGCGTAGAGGGCGATGCGCCGCTCGAAGCTGCGGTCGTGGGCGAGCGCGTGCGGGCGGGGG
The DNA here is from genome assembly GCF_053346035.1 of Methylobacterium sp. A54F. Classification (NCBI taxonomy): domain Bacteria; kingdom Pseudomonadati; phylum Pseudomonadota; class Alphaproteobacteria; order Hyphomicrobiales; family Methylobacteriaceae; genus Methylobacterium; species Methylobacterium sp. A54F. Next base: position 675,667 of record NZ_JBKFBF010000001.1, read on the forward strand.
CCGACCAGGGACATCTCGCCCTTCACCACGTTGAGGAGTTGGGGCAACTCGTCGAGGTTCGTCCGGCGCAGCACCGCGCCGACCCGGGTGATGCGGCTGTCGTTGCGCGTCGCCTGCTTGAACACGACCTCCTTCTCGGCCTTCATGCTGCGGAACTTGAAGACCCCGAACGGCTGCTGGTTGAAGCCGTAGCGCTTCTGCCGGAAGAAGACGGGCCCCGGGCTGTCGAGCTTGATCAGCATGGCGACGGCGGCGAGGAGCGGCGCGAGCAGGACGAGCGCCGTCGTCGCGAGGACGAGGTCGAGGGCGCGCTTCAGGACGATCTCGCCGAGGTTCAGCGGCCGGCGGCCGATGTTGATGCCCGAGAGCCGCCCGACCCGGGCCACCTGCAGGTCGGGGAAGCGGTCCAGCACGGTTCCGGGGCGCAGGTGCAGGGCGGCGGGCACGCGCAGGAAGGCGTCGATGCAGCGCTCGACGTCGGCCGTGTCGGTCCAGGGCACCAGGATGAACACGTCGTCGGGCCGCAGGAAGCGCACGATCGAGACCGCGAGGTCGAGGTCCTCGGACATCTGGGTCTGGCGCGTCGCCGCGTCCGCCCGCGGGTCGAGCCGGCGCAGGTAGCTGGTGCCGATCACCCGCACGCCCAGCGCGTCGGCCTCGTTGCCGGCGTAGAAGCGCGCGATGTCCTCCTCGAAGCCGACGAGGTGGACGCGGCTCACCGAGGCGGAGGCCGGCGTGACGCCCCGGCGCACCAGCGCCACCATGACGGAGCGGGCGAGCATCAGCGCCGGCAGGCCCGCCGCGAACAGCGTGACGGTGACGACGCGGGAATAGTCGGTCGTGGTCTTCGTCGCGAAGGCGACGACGAGCACCGCCCCCCAGGCGAGCAGCCAGCGGGTGGCGATGCGCTGGAGCCGGGGCGCCGCGGAGAGCAGCGTCTCGATGCTGTACTCCTCGCGGACCGCGTTGATCAGCACGATCACGAGCCCGAGCAGCGCCGACAGGGGCAGGCCCCGGCTCTCCGCGAAGCTCGGCGCCGCGCCGTTGAGCGCGTAGAGGTAGCTCAGCTCGATCGCGAAGGCGGCGCCGCAGATCGCCAGGATGTCGGCGAGGGCCACCGCCACGGAGATGCCGAGCCGGAAGGCCGCCCGCCGCCGGCGGGGCAGCAGGGCATGCCAGACGGTGCGGCGGCGCTCCGCAGACGTCGGAAGGATCTGATAGGTCCCGGGCGTGTGATCATGAAACATCGGTCGGATCGTGTTCCGTCGTGAACCGGGCGGTGTCTCGGACTGAAACAGTCTCGTCGTCAGCCTTCGACGCCGAAGACTACTGAGCAAGCTTCAGACCTCGACCGCGCGTCCCGCCCTCGTCCTTCGCCGCGTGCCCCGCCCCAGGAACCGACACTGTGCGGGCGGAACGCGGAAGCGCCGCAACGGCTCCGCGAACTGCGTAGTTTGCATGCGGTATGGTTGAGAGTTTCGTCGGGACCGGCGCGCGCGCCGCGGTCACGCCCGCGCGCCGTGCGCGGGCCACCCGCGCTCCGGGGGCCGACGGCTGAGCGGACCGGCCGAGCCGTGCTCGGAGTGCCGGGATGGAACAGGGATGCGCCGGCGAGGACCGAATCGGGGAGGCCGCGGTCGCGGGCTCCGGGACGGCGGCGATGATTCTCGCCGGCCCGTGCGCCTCATGCCGGCCCACCGCCGGCGCCGATCGGCAGGGGTCCCGCCTCGGCGATGCCGGCAATCCCGGCCCCGCCGGCTCTTCAGATTCGCTTCGAGGATGGGCGGCCCCGGCACCGCGCCGAGGCCGCCCGATGGTTCCGTGCCGGCCGGCCGCCGGCCGGGCCGACCTCGGTCAGGCCGCGTCCGCCGACCCGCTCCCGGGGCTGGCGATGGCCTGGACCGTCTCGAAGCCCTCGAAGTTCGGGTGGCCGAGGTAGAGCGGCTTCGTGGTGGGCACGCGGCTGTGCGCCTTGCGGAACTGCTCCGAGCGGGTCCAGGCCTCGAAGTCGGCCCGCGAGCGCCAGATCGTGTGCGAGGCGTACAGCACGTGGTCCTCGGCCTCCGGGCCGCGCAGGAGCTGGAACTCGACGAAGCCTTCCATCTCGCCGAGATGGCTGTCGCGGCCGAGCCAGACCTGCTCGAAATCGGTCGTCGCGTCCTTAACGACTTTGAAGCGGTTCATCGCGATAAACATGCGGTTCTCCGTGTCGCGCCGTGCGGCGGATGCGTACCCTTATCGAGGCTTGATCGAGCGTGGAATTCACCGCTTCGACGCGCCTCGTCATGTCTCGAAGAGACGAACCAAGTCATTCCAGTGTTGCATCTGCGCAATCCTGCGCAGGTGATTCGAAGGAAACTTGGTGCGAGAGGCTTGCACCAGCGGGGCTGTTCGTGGTCAGGTTGTTGCGGGGGCAACTAATTTCGAGGCACCCCGCCAGGACGAAGACGCCGGTCAGGGCCGCCGGGATCCGTTCGGATCCACGGGCGAGATGCACCTTCCGTCATCTTCGAGCAAGCCCGGTGCCTCGTCTCCTGCTTCCCGGAACGGCGATCGGGTGCCGCGCGCGGACCGCGCCCTGAAAGGAACGGTGCTAAGACATGATGCCTAAACAGACCACCGATGTCGATCGTCTGGTCGGCCTGCGGATCACGGCGCTGCGCAAGGCGCGCGGCATGAGCCAGACGGCGCTGGGCACCGCGGTCGGCGTCACCTTCCAGCAGGTCCAGAAGTACGAGAAGGGGCAGAACCGCGTCGGCGCCGGCCGCCTGCGCGAGATCGCCCGCTTGCTCGAGGTTCCGGTCTCCGCCTTCTTTGAGGAAGGCGAGGGCAACGAGCCGCAGCAGGACGTGTTCGGCTTCCTGAGCGCCCACGGCGCGATCGAGCTGCTGCGGGCCTACGCGCTCATCCAGGACGACCAGATGCGCCGCGACGTGCTGTCGATCGTGCGCACCGCGGCCCGGATGGGCCAGTCCCCGGCGGACGCCGCGACCGCGGCCTGACCGCGCTCGGCCGTCAGGTCGTCTCCGGCTCAGGTCCTCGCAGCGCGACGCGCTCCGCTCCCGCCCCGGGAGCAGGGATCCGCGTCAGGCCTCGGTGCACGTCCGGGACGACCGGGCGGGTCCGCCTCAGCGATCCTCCTCCGCGATCAGGTGGAAGAACGAGCCGGTGACGCGTCCCCGGCGGTGGCCGGCGAGGCCGAGGGCGGTGCCCTCGGCGTCGGTCACCCGGGCGAGGGCGTCGTCGGGCCCAGGCGGCGCCGTCAGCTCGCTGGCGTAGTGGAACTCGTGGCCGACGAGGCGGCCCTCCGCCGGGCCGAGGGCGCAATCCGCCGCGAGCGTCGCGACCCGGTAGCCGAGATGGATGCGCCGCGCCTTGTAGGAGGTCGCCACCGGCAGAAGCCCCGCCATGGCGTGCGTGGCGCCGGCCGCGTCCTCCAGGCTCTCGCCCAGCACCATGTAGCCGCCGCACTCCCCGTGCACCGGGCGCGTCTGCGCGAAGGCGCGCAGGCCCGCCAGGAAGGTGCCGGCCTCCGCGATGCGCCCGGCATGCAGCTCGGGGTAGCCGCCCGGCAGCCAGCAGGCGTCGCACGCGGCCGGCGGGGCCTCGTCGGCGAGGGGCGAGAACGGCACGATCTCGGCGCCCGCCGCCCGCCAGCCCGCCGCCATGTGCGGGTATAGGAAGGTGAAGGCCGCATCCTGCGCCACCGCGATGCGCTGGCCCGGCGGCCGCGGCAGGGTGCCGGTGCCCGGGGGCGGCGCGGTGCCACCCGCGCAGGCCCGGATCGCGTCGAGGTCGAGGCCGGCCTCCGCGAGGTCGGCGAGGCGGTCGAGGCGCGCGTCGAGGTCGGCGGTCTCGCCGGCCTGGACGAGGCCGAGGTGGCGCTCGGGCAGGACGAGGCTCGCGTCGCGCATCAGCGCGCCGAGCACCGGGATGCCGACCTGCGCGAGGCCCGCCTCCACGAGCCGCCGGTGGCGGGCGCTCGCGACCTTGTTGAGGATCACGCCGGCGAGACGCAGGCGCGGGTCGTAGGCGCGGCAGCCGAGCGCCACCGCGGCGGCCGATTGCGCGGCGCCCGAGACGTCGAGGACGAGGACCACCGGCCAGCCGTAGCGGGCGGCGATGTCGGCGTTGGCGCCGGTGCGCCCCGCCCCGGCCCGGACGCCGTCGAACAGCCCCATCGAGCCCTCGGCGACCACGAGGTCGGCCTCCTGCGCGGCGAGGCCCGCCACGGTGTCGAGGAGGCCCGGCGGCATCGCGAAGCTGTCGAGGTTGAAGCTCGGGCACCCGGTCGCGGCCTGGTGGAAGGCCGGGTCGATGTAGTCCGGCCCGCACTTGGCGCCCCGCACCCGCAGGCCCCGCCGGGCGAGCGCCCGCATCAGGGCGAGCGTCACGGTGGTCTTGCCCGAGCTCGACCGCGGCGCGGCGACGAGGAGGCCGGGGGCCGGATGCGCTTCCACCGGTGCGCTCACGGGGATCCTCACGAATCTGCCGCGCCCGCGCCGGCGCCCGGCCGGAAGCGGCGGTCGTAGTCGGGGGCGTAGAGGGCGCTCTCGCGGTGGTCGCCGGGCTCCAGCGCCGGCCCGACCAGGATCAGGGCGGTGCGCTCCAGCCCCGCCGCGGCGACGCGCCCGGCGATGTCCGCGAGCGTGCCGGCGAGGACGCGCTCGTCGGGCCAGGTCGCGCGGAACACCACCGCCACCGGGCACGCGGCCCCGTAGAAGGGGGTCAATTCCGCGACGACGCGGTCGATCACGTGGATCGACAGGTGCAGCGCGAGGGTCGCGCCGGTCCCGGCGAAGCGCGCCAGGGTCTCCCGCTCCGGCATGGCGCTCGCCCGGCCCGAGGTGCGGGTGAGGACGACCGACTGGGCGAGGCCCGGCACGGTCAGCTCCCGCCCGAGCACGGCGGCGGCGGCCGCGAAGGACGGCACGCCCGGCGTCACCGTGTAGGGGATGGCGAGCAACGCGAGCCGCCGGGTCTGCTCGGCCAGCGCGCTCCAGATCGAGAGGTCGCCCGAGTGCAGCCGCGCCACGTCCAGCCCCGCCGCGTGGGCCTCGGCGCAGAGCGCCACGATGGCGTCGAGGTCGAGGGGCGCGGTGTCGACGATCCGGGCGCCCGGCGGGCACCAGCTCAGGATCTCGGGCGCCACGAGGGAGCCGGCATACAGGCAGACCGGGCAGGCGGCGATCCGGTCACGCCCCCGCACGGTGATGAGGTCGGCGGCGCCGGGGCCGGCGCCGATGAAGTGAACGGTCATGGGGAGGCGATCGTGGCGGGGTGGGGGCCGGACGGCGCCAGATAGGCCCCGGCGCCGGACGGCGCCAGATAAGCCAGCGCGCAGGTGGCGTTCGGGCTCGCGATGCGGGCCAGCGCGAGGGGGCCGCCGCTCGCTGCGAGCGCCGCGGCCTCGGCGAGCGAGCCGACGCCGCGGGCGGCCTCGATGCGCGGCGAGCGGGTCGGCACCCGGGCGTCGATGGCCGCCAGCGCGGCGGGGGGAACGGGGGTCGGCGCGAGGCCGAAGGCCGCCGCGGCGGCGCGCAAGGGGGCCTCGCCGGCCCGATCCTCGGCGGTGGCGAGCAGGGCGAGGCGGTCGGCCCCGGCGGCGACCTGCGCGAGGGCCGCGCGCACCAGCGCGACGATCTCCTCGGCCGGCGCGCCGCGCCGGAAGCCGACGCCGGCGGCGAGCCTGGCGCCCTCCGCGGGGACCGGGCCCGTCACGGCTTCACCCAGACCCATTGCGTCACCGGCATCGCGGCCCGCCAGCCGTGCATGGCCCCCGCCGGCCCGCCGACCCGGTCCGCCCGCGCCACGGAGAGGCGCCGCAGCGCGCCGCCGCGCTCCGCGAAGGCGGCGAGCAGCGTCGCCTCGCCCTCCAGCGTCACGGCGTTCGCCACGAGGCGCCCGCCCGCCGGAAGGGCGTCGGCCGCGGCCCCGATGAGCCCGGGCTCGGAGACGCCGCCGCCGATGAAGACAGCGTCCGGCGCGGGCAGGCCCGCGAGCGCCCGCGGGGCCCGGCCCTCCACCACCGCGAGGTCCGGCACGCCGAGGGCCTGCGCGTTGCGGCCGATGCGGGCCGCCCGCTCCGGCACCGCCTCCACCGCCACCGCCCGCATGGCGGGGTGGCGCAGCATCCACTCGATCGCCACCGAGCCCGCCCCGCCTCCGACGTCCCAGAGGCGCTGGCCGAGGCGCGGCGCGAGGGCCGCGAGGGTCACGGCGCGGATCTCCGCCTTGGTGAGCTGCCCGTCATGCTCGAAGGCGCCGTCGTCGAGCCCCGGCGCGAGGCCGACGATGCGGGCGTCGGGGCCGGCCTCGACGGCGATCGCCAGGGTGTTGAGGGAATCGATCGCGTCGAGCCCGAAATCCGCCGCCCGGGCCGTGCGCACCCGCTCGCGGGGGCCGCCCATCGCCTCCAGCACCGTCAGGCGGGAGCCGCCGAGGCCGCGCCCGGTCATCAGCGCGGCGACGGCCTCCGGCGTGCTCCCGTCCCACGACAGCACGAGGAGGCGGGCGCCGGGCTGCAGGTGGGGCACGATCCGGGCGAGGCTGCGGCCGTGCAGGGTCAGGCAGGCGCACTCGGCCAGCGGCCAGCCCAGCCGGGCGCAGGCCAGGCTGAAGGCCGAGGGCTGGGGAAAGGCGCGGATCTCCTCCGGGGCCACCAGCCGGGCGATCTCGGCCCCGATGCCGTAGTGGAACGGGTCGCCGGTCGCCAGCAGGCAGGTCGGCCGCCCGCGGCGCGCCAGGATCTCCGGATACGCCTCCCCGATCGGGCTCGGCCAGGGCCGCGCGACCCCCGGGAACGGCCCCGCCAGGGCGAGGTGGCGGCGCCCGCCATGGACCACCTCGGCGCCGTCGAGGGCGGCCCGGGCGGCCGGCGACAGGCCCGCGCGCCCGTCCTCGCCGATGCCGACGATGGCGAGCCAGGGCCTGAGCGGCGCGGCCTCGGACGCGATGCTGGACAGGGCGCCCTCGCTCATGGACAACGCCCTCCGTGATGGGGCGGCCGATGGCGGAGCGGGACCGGGAACGCGTGCTGATCCTCGGCGGCACCGGCGAGGCGAGCGCCCTGGTGCGCGGGCTCGCCGCGCAGGGCCGCCACGACGTCACCCTCTCGCTCGCGGGCCGCACCACCGCCCCGAAGGCGGAGCCGGTGCGCACCCGCATCGGCGGCTTCGGCGGGGCGGAGGGGCTCGCCGCCTATCTCGCGGAGCACCGCATCGACCGCCTGGTCGACGCGACCCATCCCTTCGCGGCACGGATCTCCGCCAACGCCGCCGCGGCGGCCGCGAAGGCCCGCGTCCCCCTCCTCGCGATCCGCCGGCCGGCCTGGCGCCGGGAGCCCGGCGACCTCTGGACCGAGGTCGACGACATGGCGCAGGCCGCAGCCGCCCTCGGCGCGCCCCCGCGCCGCGTCTTCCTGACGATCGGGCGGCAGGAGGTCGGCGCCTTCGCGGTGGCGCCCCAGCACGATTACCTCGTGCGCAGCATCGAGCCCGTGGGCGACGCCCTGCCGGTGCCCCGCCTCACCCACATCCTCGCCCGCGGCCCCTACGACGCGGCCTCCGAGGCGGCGTTCCTGCGGGCGCGCGCCGTCGCGGTGCTGGTCAGCAAGAACGCGGGCGGGGCGGCGACGGCGGGCAAGATCGCGGCCGCCCGGGCCCTGCGCCTGCCCGTCGTGATGGTGCGCCGGCCGGCCAAGCCCGACGTGCCGGCGGTGGCCGATGCCGAAGAGGCCCTGCGGCTGCTCGGCCTCCATCAGGCCGGGTCCGGCGCCGGCACGCTCCGCAGCGTGTAGACGAAGGGCCGCTCGCCCGGTCCGCGCGGGATCAGGCGCGTGCCGGAGGCGCCGATGATCACGACGGTGGCCATGTCGGCCGGCGCGTCCCGCGCCTCGGCGAGGCTCAGCACCCGGATCGCCTCGTCGGGCCGCGTCACCGCCCGGGCGAGCATCACCGGCGTCTCGGGCGGCCGGATCTCGGCCGCGAGGCCGAGGGCGGCGCCGAGCTGCCAGGGGCGGGCGGCGGAGATCGGGTTGTAGAGGGCGACGACGAGGTCGGCCCGCAGCACCGCCTCCAGCCGGGCGGTCACCACCGCCCAGGGCTTGAGGTTGTCGGAGAGCGAGAGCGCGCAGAAGTCGCCCCCGAGGGGCGCCCCGAGGCGGCTCGCCGCGGCGAGCATCGCGGTGATCCCGGGCTCCACCGTGATCGGGAGGTGGCGCCAATCGGGGTCGCCGTGCTCCACCGCCTCGAACACCGCCGCCGCCATGGCGAAGACGCCGGGGTCGCCGCCGGAGACCACCGCGACCCGGCGGCCGGCGGCCGCGAGCGCCAGGGCCTGGCGGGCCCGGTCCACCTCGACGCGGTTGTCGCTGGCATGCCGCACGAGGCCCGGCCGCTCCGGCACGCGGGCCACGTAGGGGTGGTAGCCGATCAGGTCCTCGGCCCGGGCCAGGGCCTCCGCGGCCGAGGCCGTGAGCAGGCCCGGATCCCCGGGGCCGAGGCCGATCACCGTGACGCGTCCGGTCACGGCCTGCGTCCCTCGCCGGGGACGAGGACGATGGCGAAGTAGGGGGCGGGGGCGTCGTCGGGGCGCTCGGCCAGCGGCAGGATGCGCTCGCCCGCCATGGTGCCGCGCTCGACGTAGACGGCCCGGGCGAGCAGCCCGGCCTCGGCCAGGGCGGCGCGGACCTTCGGCAGGTGGCGGCCGAGCTTCATGATAACCGCGGCGTCCGTCGCCCGCAGCCGGGCGAGCAGGGTCGCGGCCGGCAGGGTGGCGGGCAGAACGGTGAGCACGTCGTCGCCCCAGGTGATCGGCGTGCCCGCCCGCGACCAGCAGCCGGCCATGCCGGTGACGCCGGGCACCACCTCGACGGGGAAGCGGTCCTTGAGGCGCCGCCACAGGTGCATGAACGAGCCGTAGAAGAACGGATCGCCCTCCGACAGGATGGCGACGTCGCGGCCGGCGCCGAGGTGGTCGGCGAGGGTCGTGGCGGCCGCGTCGTAGAAGGCGGCCAGCGCCGCGACGTAGTCGGGGTGCTCGGGGGGCAGCTCGGTGGTGTAGGGGTAGGCCAGCGCGAGCTCGCGGGGTGCCTGGCGCGGCGTGTCGGGCCCGAGCACGGCATCGGCGATGGTGCGGGCGTTGCCGCGCCGACCCTGCTTGCAGAAGTGCACGAGGACGGGGGCGCGCTGCAGGATGCGGTGGGCGCGCAGGGTGAGGTAGTCCGGGTCGCCCGGTCCCATGCCGACGCCGTAGAGCGTGCCGGTCACCACCGCCCGCGGCGCCGCGGGCTCCGCCTCCGGGCTCCCGAGGCGAAGCCGCTCGCCCGAATCCATCACTCGACCTCGTTGGCGAGGGCGTTGACGGCCGCCGCCGTCATGGCGCTGCCGCCGCGGCGGCCGTGCACCACCACGAAGGGCACCCGGCCGTCCCGGGCGAGCGCTTCCTTCGACTCCGCGGCGCCGACGAAGCCCACCGGGATGCCGATGACCGCGGCCGGCGGCGCCACGCCCTCGTTCAGGAGTTCGAGCAGCCGGAACAGCGCGGTCGGCGCGTTGCCGACGGCGACGACGCTGCCCGGCAGGTGCTCGCGCCACAGCTCCATCGCGGCGGCCGAGCGGGTGTTGCCCATCTCGGCGGCGAGGCCCGGCACGCGCGGGTCGCCGAGGGTGCAGATCACCGGATTGTCCGCCGGCAGGCGCGCGCGAGTGACGCCGTCGGCCACCATGCGCACGTCGCAGAGGATCGGGGCGCCGCGCTTCAGCGCCGCCTCCCCGGCCGCCGCGAAATCCGCCGACATCTCGACGTCGGCGGGCAGGTCGGTCATGCCGCAGGCGTGGATCATCCGCACCACGACGCGCTCGGCGGCGCCCGAGAACCGGCCGAGGTCCGCCTCGGCCCGGATCATCGCGAAGGATCGGGCATAGATCGCGCCTCCGTCGCGCAGATAGTCGAGGCGGGCGCTCATGTCGGGTTCCTGAAGGCGTCGGCGAGGGATCGGTCGGAGGTCGGGGCGGCTGCCGCCCTCCTTACGCGCTCCAGCGCCGCCTCGAAAGTGAGGTACGTCGCCGGCTCCGCGCCGGGCGGGCCGCCCGGGACGATGCCGTAGCGGCCCTCGTGACCGACGAGGGTCAGGTCGGCCGCACCCGGTTGCGCGCAGCCCTTGGCGCAGCCCGAGACGTGGGCGCGCCGGCCCCGCGCGGCCAGCGGCCGGAACGCGTCCGCCAGGCGGGCGGCGTCCTCGAGGGTCGGCGTCGAGCCCGAGCGGCAGGCCGGAGCCCCGGGGCAGGCCGCGACCGCCCGGCGGGGATCGTCCGCCTCGGTGATGAAGCCCGCCGCGGCGAGGTCCGCCAGCGCCCGGTCCCCCGGCCGCGCCAGCAGGAAGCCGCGGGCCGGGGACACCCGGACCCCGTCCGCCCCCGCGGCCGCGGCCAGCGCCTCGAGCTGGTCGGCGGTGCAGCGCCCGAAGGGCGCCTCGACGCCGACGAGCGGGAGGTCCGGCGCGAGGGTGATGCGCCCGAGGGGCGGCAGGTGCGCTGGCAGGTCCGGGTGTTCGGCTGCGCGCAGGCCCCCGAGGATGCGGTCGCGTTCGGGGTCGCCCGCGAAGTCGCGCATCCGGCGGTGGCCGGAGCGGGCGAGGGCCCCGAGGAGGCTCGCGGCGAGCGCCGCGGCGTCGGCTTCCGCCACCGTGCCGGCCGGGCGAAGGCCCCCGGGCGTCGCGACGGCGATCGCCACCCGGCCGGGGCCCGCCGCCGCGAGCCGAAGGTCCGCCCCGGACTCGCCGAGCCCGAACCGGTCGCCCTCCACCGCGACGAGCGCCTTGGCGGGCAGGCCGGCAACGAGGCGGCCCGCCGCCTCGATCGCCTCGGCCAGCGCGGGCACGTCGATCGCCTCCGGGGCGAGCCCGGCGAGCGGGCTCGTGAGCGTCAGGCGCTGCGGCCCGCCATCCGCCCGCACATCCCCGAGGCCGGCCAGCGTCAGCGCGTCCGCGAGGGCGCAGCGGCTCGCCTCCGTGACGCCGCGGACCTGGAGGTTCGCCCGGGCCGTCACGTCGACGTGGCCGTTGCCGAAGCGGCGCGCGGCCTCGGCCACGTGACGCAGCTGCGCGGTGGTCAGCCGCCCGAGCGGCGGGTGGACGCGGGCGAGCAGTCCGTCGCCGGTCGGCATCGGCCGGGCGAGAGACGGGCACCAGCCCCGGCGGGAGGGGGCCTCGGGCAGGACGCGGCGCGGGGCGTTCATTCGGCCGCCTCGCGCATCAGGACGGCGGGGGAGGGGGCGTTGCGGCGGGTGCGCCAGAGGCCCCGCGCGCGGGCCTCCTCGAAGCGGTCGAGGATCGCCCGGGTCGCCGCCGGGTTCGCGGCGCGCAGGCGCTCGAAGGTCTCGATGTCGGCGATCCAGGCGGTCCAGAGCCGGTCGAACCCCGCGTCCCCGACGGCGTCGGTCGTCGCGGCCAGCACGAACACCGCGTCGATCCCCTGCGCCAGATCCTGCACGCCCCGGTAGCCGTGGCGGAGCTGGGCCGCCACCCAGCGCGGGTTGGCGAGCCGCCCGCCGATCAGCCGGGCCGCCTCCTCGCGGGCGGTGCGGACCTTCGGCTCGGTACGGGCCGTGTCCAGCCCGTAGAGGGCCGGGCTGCCGCCCCCGAGCTCCGCCGCGGCGGCGAACCCGCCCATCGCCTCGGTGGCGGCGTCGCCGTCGAAGAGGTCGCGCTCGGCCACGTCGAAGGCGTGCACGTAGGCGTCGGCCCGTGCCGCGAGGTCCGCGAAGGCGGCGTCCTGCCCTTCCGCGTCTCCGTAGGCGTGGCTCGTGGCGGCGAGGTAGGCGCGGCCGAGATCCGCGCGTTCCCCCCAGGCGCCGTCGAGCGCGGTCTCGGCCGCGGCCGCGCCGTAGCGGCCGGGCGCGGCGCCGTAGACGCGCGTCACCGCCTCGCCGCGGCGGCGCGCGGCCGCCAGGGGATTGTCCTCGTCCGTCTCCTCCCGCGCGGCGACCGCGCGGGCCGCCCGGTCGAGGAGCGACAGGGTCTCCGGGAAGGTGTCCCGGAAGGCGCCGGAGATCCGCACCGTCACGTCGATGCGGGGCCGCCCGAGGAGGGCGGGGGGCAGCACCTCGAAGCCGGTGACGCGGGTGGTGGCGTGGTCCCAGGTCGGGCGCACGCCCATCAGGGCGAGGGCCTGGGCCACGTCCTCGCCGCCGGTGCGCAGGGTCGGCGAGGCCCAGAGGTCCATCACCACCCGGGCCGGGTACTCGCCCTCGTCCTGCAGGTAGCGGGTCACCACGGCCTCGGCGGCGCGAGCCCCGAGCTCGGCCGCGGCCCGGGTCGGAAGGGCGCGCGGGTCGAGGGTCGTCAGGTTGCGCCCCGTGGGCAGCACGTCGCGGCGGCCGCGGTTCGGCGAGCCGGCGGGCCCCGGCGCCACGAAGCGCCCGTCGAGGGCGGCGAGGAGCCCGGCGCGCTCCGCGCGGGCGCTCGCGGCGATCTCAGGCGGGGCCCCCTCCGGCGCCCGTCCGAAGACGTGAAGCCCGTCGCGAAACGCGGTCTCGCCGAGGTCGCAGAGATGCGCGTCGAGGGCCGTGAGCGCGTCGGCCATCGGCGTGTCGGCATCGATCCCGGCGGCGGCGAGGAGCCCTTGGCCCTCCGCGTCCTCCAGGATGGCGCGGGCGATCAGGGCGGCGCGGCGCGGATCGAGGACGCTCGCGGCCGAGTATTCCTCCACGAGTTCCCGCAGCCGGGCGCCGGCCGCGTCGAGGCCGCCGGTCTCGACCCGCGGCGTCAGGTGGCCGAGCGCCACGCCCCCGAGCCGGCGCTTCAGCGGCGCGGCCTCGCCGGGATCGTCCACGATGAAGGGGTAGACCACCGGCAGCGCCCCGACCGCGCGGGCGGGCCAGCAATCCGGCGAAAGCGCCACCGCCTTGCCGGGCAGCCACTCGGTGGTGCCGTGCGTGCCGAGGTGGACCAGGGCGTCGAAGCCCTGGCGCAGGCCGAGGTAGAAGGCGAGGTAGGCGTGGGTCGGGGCCGCGTCCGGGTCGTGGTAGCCGGCCTTGCGGTCGTCCCCGCGCCCGCGGTCGGGCTGCAGGAACACCGCGCCCCGCCCCGCCCGCACCCGGGGGAAGCGGAAGGCGCCGTCCCGGCAGAGGGGGTCGGCCTCGGGCGGGCCCCAGTGGTCGTGGAGAGCGGCGCGAGCCGCCTCGGGCAGGTCGGCGAGCCAGGCGGCGTAGACGGCGAGCGGCACGGCGAAGGCCGCGCCGTCGCCCATCAGCGCCTCCATCAGCGCTTCGGGAGGAGGCTGCACCGCGTAGCCGGCGCCCGCGAGGTCTGCGAGGAGGGCCCGCGCGCTCGCCTCGGTGTCGAGGCCCACCGCGAAGCCGGCGCGGCCGCCGCGGGCGGGATAGTCCGACAGCACCACGGCGAGCCGGCGCTCGGCGCGGGGCAGGCGCGCGAGCCGCAGCCAGCCGGCGGCGCGGTCGGCGAGCGCCGCGATGCCCTCCGGATAGGGCGCGGCGCGGCGCTCGGCGAACCCCGCCACCTCCGGCGCCTCCTCCTTGAAGGCGATCGGGAAGCCGGCAAGCCGCCCGTCGAACTCCGGCAGGGCCACCTGCATGGCGAGGTCGGCGCCGCCGAGGCCGCGCGCCGAGGCCGCCCAGGCGGCGCGCGGGGCGCCGACCGTGTGGGCCTGGAGCACCGGGCAGTCGGCCCCGTCCAGCACGAAGCCGGCATCCTCCCGCGCCGAGAAGGCGGTGGTCGTGACCACGAGGTCGGGCCGCCGCGCCGCGATCGCTTCGCGCACGGCCTCCACGGCCTCCGGATCCTTCAGGCTCGACACGGCGAGAACGAGGCTCGCGATGCCGCGGCCCCCGAGCGCCGCGACGAGCGCCGCCACCGGCGCGGTGTCGCCGCCGAGGACGGCGGAGCGGTAGACGAGGAGCAGGGCGAGGGGCGCGCTTGCCCGCACCGTTCGGGCTGTCTCCCGCGCCGCCACCCCAACCCCCGTCATCCCGGGGCTCGCCCCAGGCGAGAGCCCGGGATCCAGACACGCCGAGGCGTCAGGATCGGGCCTTGTCGGCGGCTCTGGATCCCGGGCTCCACTGCGCGGCCCCGGGATGACGGGGGCGGTGGTGGAGATCGGGAAGTCCGCCCAGTCCGCCGCCGCGCGCGCCGTCGCCAGGTCGAGGGGGCCGCAGCCGGGGCACCACGGGAAGCCGCGGGGCAGGGGTTCGGGGGGCTCGACCGTCGCCGGATGGCCGATGGCGTGGGCGAGCCGGCCCAGCATCCGGCGCAGGTTCGCGGGGCCGCCGGCGCGGAAATAGGCGTCGATCTCGGTCGCGAGGGCGGGGTCGGTCGAGAAGGCGGCGAGGCGCGGGTCCGGCCGGTCGTCGCCGGGCAGCACCGCGAGGTGCACGCCGTTCGCCCGCGCGGCGGCCGCCGCCCGCTCGATGCCGTAGCGCCAGTAGTCGAGCCCGCCGAGGCAGCGCACCACGACGGCCCGCGCGCGGGCGATCACGCGGTCGACGTAGAGATCGACGGACATCGGGTGGCGCAGCCGGGCGAGCTTGGCGAGGCGCAGGCTCGGCAGGCCCGGCTCGGCCGCGTGCGCGGCCGCGACCCCGAACAGGTCGGAATCCGTGAAGGAGAGGATCACGAGGTCGCCGGGCTCCTGGCCCAGGTCGACGGCCGCCTCGCCCTCGTCGAGGGAGACCGTGTCGATGCGGATCAGGTGCATGGCGTCAGGCCGCCGGGTCGGCGGACTCGTCCGGCTGGACGAGCCGCGGCCGTGCCGGGAAGGTCACGCCGTCGTAGATCTCGGCGAGGGGCAGGGTGAGGCCGAGGGTATCGAGCGGCAGCACCGCGTCGAGGCCGGCGATGCGCGCGGCCTGCCAGCTCCGGTCGGGCGCGCGGGTCCACAGCCGCACTTCGGCGGCGTTCGGTTCCACCAGAAGGATCGCCGCGAGACTGTCGACGGCCCGGTACTCGGCGAACTTCTCGAAGGCGTCGAAATCGCGGGTGCTCGGCGACAGCACCTCCACGACGATGCGGGGCTCCGCGGCCTTGAGCGCATTCGGGTCGCGCGGGCCGCAATCCACGCCGACATCCGGGCGGCGGATCTGGCCGGGCAGCGTCTCAAGGCTTCCATTCCCCGTGAAGGGCCGGCAGCCGCTGCCGCGCAGGCGGACGTGCAGGGCCGCCACGAGATTGACCACGATGTCGTCGTGGACGTTTCGGGCGCCCGCCATCAGACGCACCGGCACGCCGCCCACGAGTTCGTAGCGGTCCGCCTGGCGCTCCTGCCAGGCGAAGAACGCGGCGACGCTCATCGGTTGCGGGCTGCGCTCCAGCATGTCCCGGGTTCCTCTCGGCCGGCAGTGTAGCCCGGCGCCCGCTACCCGGCGAGCGCCGCCGCGACGGCGTCGCGGTCGAAGCCCTTGAGGCCGATCACCACCAGGCGGCCGTCGCGCGTCTCGCCCGCGCGCCAGGGCCGGTCGAAATGATGCGCGATGCGGGCGCCGACGCCCTGCACGACGAGGCGCATCGGCTTGCCCTCGACCTCCGCGAACCCCTTGATGCGCAGGACGCCCGGCGTCTCGGCGGCCTTCGCGACGCGGGCCGCGAGGTCCCCCGGGGTACCCGCCGGGCGCACCGGCAGCGCCACGGTCTCGAAGTCGTCGTGGTCGTGGTCCTCCCCGTCGCCGTGGTGGGAGGGGCGGGCGTCGAGGTCGTCCTCGGCCGCCGCGCCGAGGCCCAGCATCACCCGCGGGTCGATCTCGCCGTGGGCGGTCTCGATCACCTTCACGGCGCGGGGCAGCTGACGCTCCACCTCCGCGCGCACCCGCTCGCGCTCGCCCGCCTCCAGGAGGTCGGCCTTGTTGAGCACCACGAGGTCGGCGCAGAGGAGCTGATCCTCGAACACCTCCTCGAGGGGGTTGTCGTGGTCCACGCTCCGGTCGCCGGCGCGCTGCGCGGCGAGCGCCGCCGGATCCTCCGCGAAGGCGCCGGAGGCCACCGCCGGGCCGTCCACCACCGCCACGACGCCGTCGACGGTGACGCGGGAGCGGATCTCGGGCCACTGGAAGGCCTGCACCAGGGGCTTGGGCAGGGCGAGGCCGGAGGTCTCGATCAGGATGTGCTCGGGGGGCTCGGCGCGGCCGAGGAGCTGGTTCAGCGCCGGCACGAAGTCGTCCGCGACGGTGCAGCAGATGCAGCCGTTCGGCAGTTCGACGATCGCGTCCTCGGTGCAGCCCTCGACGCCGCAGGCGGCCAGGAAGGAGCCGTCGAAGCCGACATCACCGAACTCGTTGACCAGGATGGCGAGGCGCCGGCCCTGCGCCCGCTCCATCACGTGGCGCACGAGGGTCGTCTTGCCGGCCCCGAGGAAGCCGGTGACGATGGTGCAGGGGATCTTCTGGACGATGCTCATCGGGGCCTCACGCCGCGCTCGGCGGGAACGGGGGGATGCGGGCGATCACGCCCTTGCGGAACGCCTCGGGCCGCGCCCGCCAGGGGACGAGGCCGTCCGCCGTCTCGCCGTAGAGCCGGAGGCCGTCGAGGATGGTGCGGGCGGAGGCCTCGGCGTCGAGGTCGCCGTAGACGTAGGTCCAGCGGTCGGCGCTCGCCACCGCGACCGTGCAGGGCCGCTTGCAGACGGAGAGGCACGCGACGGGCTCAATCCGCACCCCGTCCACCGGCGCCGCGGCCTGGGCGGCTTCGAGCGCCGCGAGGAGGCGCGCCCCCGCGCGGGGGCCCTCGTCGTCCCCCTCCGCCCGGCAGGTGGTGCAGACGTAGAGGACCATCGGTGGGGACGGCGCCTCAGCCACGGGATGCGGCCCCGCGGCCGAAGACCTGCCAGGTCCAGCCGAAGGCGAGCCCGATCGCCGCCCAGAACACGAAGCTCACGGCGAGCGAGCGCGCCGCGAACTGCGCGGCGAGGCCGGCCGGCAGGGCGGTGGGCGTCGCGGCCACCTCCGGCGCGCCCGCGACGTGGGGCGCCGCGATCAGGACGAGGCCGCCCGCGATGGCGACGGCGGAGCGCCGGATCGCGATGAGGTAGAGCCCCATGGCGGTGGCGGCGGCGGTCATCACCCACCAGGCCTGCCGCACGGCGAGCGGCGCCGCCTCGCTGCCGGGCAGTTCCGGCGGCAGGCCCAGCGCCGGGGCGAGCGCGACCGCGAGGAAGCCCGCCACCGCGAAGCCCAGCGCCCGCTCAGGGGTCGGCTCCCGCCTGCAGGCGAGCATCACGGCGCCGAGGAGCAGCGCGTAGCCGACGCCGCCGACGAGGGTCGCGAGGCCGGTGAAGATCATGCGGGGCAGGCCCGGGCCGGGCTGCCACGCGGGCGGGGCGCCGTGCCCGTCGCCGTGGGCCTCCGCGTGGACGGGCACGACCAGGCGGGCGGGCGCCGCGAGGGCCGCGTGGGCCTCGGCGGGCGCCTCGTAGCGCTCGGCCGCGATGATTAGCGGCGAGGTGAGGCCGATCTGGAGGCCCGTCGCGACGACGGCCGCGAGGAAGCCGGCGGCGAGCGCCGCCGACAGGAGCCGGATGAGCATGACGGTCTTTTGGGCTGACGTGCGGGCTGACGGTGCGGCGTCAGTGGCAGGGGAAGTTCTGCGTGTGCCGGAAGTCGTGGGCCGCGTTGTGGAGCGCGGCGGCCGGGGCGAAGCCCGCCATGAACACGAGGCCGAGGCCCAGGAAGGCGGCGACCGCGATCGCGGCGAAGCCCTCGTTGGCGCGGGAGCCGGACTGGACGAGGGTCTGGGTGCTGGTCGACATGGGCACTGCGGTCTCCGGCCGCCCCACCGGCGGCGTTCGAGGGTCACGTTCGGGGGACGGCAGGTCTCCTGGCTCGCGGTTCGTCGCGCCTGCCGCCTTCCCGGGTTGGCCGGTGGCTGATGGCAGGAACTCGCCGCTTACAGTTGCGGGGGCAGCCGCGGAATCGGAGTCGCCTCCTCACCGCATTCCCTTTTCACCCCGTCGCCGGGGCACCGTCGGTCGCGTGTTCTAACGCACGGCCGGGCCCGGCACAACGCGCCCCGGCCAATTGAATTCCGAATCCGGACGAGAATCCCGCGCCGGGCCCGCAAAACCCGCCCGCGCGCTTTGACCTCGGCGCGGCTTCGGGCGAAGGAGGCGCCATGCGGCAGGCTCCTCCCCGGTTGACCCTGGTGCTCGGCGGCGCGCGCTCGGGCAAGAGCGCGTACGCGGAGGCCCTGATCGAGCGCGCGCCCGCGCCCTGGCTCTACCTCGCCACCGCCGAGATCTGGGACGACGAGATGGCCGAGCGCGTCCGCCTCCACCGGGAGCGGCGCCGCGCCGGCTGGGAGACCCGGGACGTGCCGCGCGACCTCGCGGGGGCGCTCGCCGCCGCCCCGGGCCCCGTGCTGGTCGATTGCCTCACCCTCTGGCTCACCAACGTGATGCTCGCCGAGGGCGACGTTCCGGCCGAGACCGAGGCGCTCTGTGCGGCCTGCCGGGTCGCGCGGGGGCCGGTCGTGCTCGTCTCGAACGAGGTCGGCCTCGGCATCGTGCCCGAGAACGCGCTGGCGCGCCGCTTCCGCGACGCGGCCGGGCGCCTGCACCAGCGCCTCGCCGCGGAAGCCGACCGGGTCGTCCTCACCGTGGCCGGCCTGCCGCTGACCGTGAAACCCTCGCCCGAGGAGAGCCCATGACCGACGACCTCGCCCGCCATCGGGAGAAGATGGAGAAGCGCAAGGCGGTGCAGGACGCGGAGGTCGCCTCGAAGACCATCGAGAAGGGCCTCCTCATCGTCAACACCGGCCCGGGCAAGGGCAAGACCACGGCGGCCCTCGGCCTCGCGGTGCGGGCGCTCGGCCGCGGCTGGCGGGTCGGCATCGTGCAGTTCATCAAGGGCGCCTGGGACACCGGCGAGAAGCACGCCCTGAAGGCCTTCGGCGACCAGGTCTCCTGGCACACCCTGGGAGAGGGCTTCACCTGGGAGACGCAGGACAAGGCCCGCGACATCGCCGCCGCCGTCAACGCCTGGGAGACCGCGGTGGCGCTGATGGCCGACCCGACGATCCGCCTCCTCGTCCTCGACGAGATGAACATCGCGCTACGCTACGACTACCTCGATCTCGACGCGGTGGTGGCGACCCTGCGGGCCCGCCGGCCGGACCTGCACGTCGTCGTGACGGGCCGCAACGCCAAGCCGGCCCTGATCGAGGCCGCCGACCTCGTCACCGAGATGGGGAGCGTGAAGCACCACTTCGCGGCGGGCGTGAAGGCGCAGGAGGGGATCGAGTTTTGAGCGGTCCGGTGCCGGGCGGAAGCCGCACGACCCACGCCCTGATGATCCAGGGCACCGGCTCGGATGTCGGCAAGTCGCTGATCGTCGCGGGGCTCGCCCGGGCCTTCGCGCGGCGCGGCCTGCGGGTGCGGCCGTTCAAGCCGCAGAACATGTCGAACAACGCCGCCGTCACGGCGGATGGCGGGGAGATCGGGCGGGCGCAGGCGCTGCAGGCGCGGGCGGCCGGGGTGGCGCCGTCCGTCCACATGAACCCGGTCCTGCTCAAGCCCCAGAGCGAGGTGGGCAGCCAGGTCGTCGTCCAGGGCCGCATGGTCGCAACCGTGAAGGCCCGCGACTACCAGGCCTGGAAGCCGCGCCTCCTCGACGCCGTGCTCGACAGCTTCTCGCGGCTGCGCGCCGAGGCCGACCTCGTGCTGGTGGAGGGGGCGGGCTCGGCCTCCGAGGTGAACCTGCGCCGGGGCGACATCGCCAACATGGGCTTCGCCCGCGCGACCGGAACGCCCGTGGTGCTCGTCGGCGACATCGACCGCGGCGGCGTCATCGCGAGCCTCGTCGGCACCAAGGCCGTGATCGACCCGGAAGACGCCGCAATGATCCGTGGCTTCATCGTCAACCGCTTCCGCGGCGACCCGAGCCTGTTCGCCGACGGCATGGCGCTGATCGCGGCCCGGACCGGCTGGGCGAGCCTCGGCCTCGTGCCGCACTTTCCCGGGGCGGCCCGCCTGCCGGCCGAGGACGTCCTCGGGCTCGCGGGCTCGGAGCCGGGTGGGGCCGCGGCGAAGACGATCGCCGTGCCGGTGCTGCCGCGGATCGCCAACTTCGACGACCTCGACCCCCTGCGGGCCGAGCCCGGCCTCGCCGTGGTGCTGGTGCGCCCCGGAACGCCGCTTCCGGGCGATGCCGCCCTGGTGCTGCTGCCGGGCTCGAAGACCACCCTCGACGACCTCGATGCCTTCCGGGCGGAGGGCTGGGACATCGACCTCGCCGCCCACCTGCGCCGGGGCGGGCGGGTGCTCGGCCTCTGCGGCGGCTACCAGATGCTCGGGCGGACCCTGAGCGACCCGCACGGCATCGAGGGAACGCCCCGCACCGTGCCGGGCCTCGGCCTCCTCGACGTCGAGACCGTCATGACGCCGGAGAAGCGCCTGGAGGCGGTGACCGGAACCAGCCTGGCGGACGGCGTGCCCTTCTCGGGCTACGAGATGCACATCGGCGAGACGACCGGCCCCGATGCCGCCCGCCCCCTGATCCGCCTCGCGGATGGGCGCACGGACGGGGCCGTCTCGGCGGACGGGCGCGTCGCCGGCACCTACGCGCACGGCCTGTTCGCCGACGACCGCCAGCGCGCCGCCTGGCTCGCCCGCCTCGGCGCCGCGGGCAGCGACCTCGCCTACGAGGCCGGGGTCGAGGCGGCGCTCGACGGCCTCGCCCGCCACATCGAGGCGCACGTCGATTGCGACCACCTGCTCGCGCTCGCCCGGGGGTAGCGATCCTGGGCGGGCGTCGACTCAGCCTTATGGAGCAAATGCACCAAATGCCATCGTCGGTGATGGTTAACATCAACGTATGAGTCGCGAAAATGAAGCCGCGTCGGCTATCATTGCTGGTCTGTCAGACGGGCGCCACCCCAGATGCGCCGCGGAGCCTGCTACGGACCGCACAGGCGCGATTGAGATCAGGGTGCGATATATCGCCGCTGCAAAATATTTTTCGAATCTGTGGATAAGTCCTCTTGACACACAATATGTCGTATCAAGGCGCAGTCGCTATACTACATGTTGGAATTAACTTGTTTTGAACTTCGACTCCCGACCCGCTATTGCTAATTGTGACGATGGGCGGCGGGTGATTCAGACACCATCTCGCTCATCATGGAAGGGGTTGACATCAGGAAAGCGGCCTTTCGGACGCGCAGCTACGAAAAAATCTGTGGATATTAGTTCGTCGCTAACCGCTCAACGGTCAAGCTTAGGGAGGGTCGGATGGATAACATGACGCTAGACGACTACCGTAAGCTCGTCGAGCAGGTGATGCGTGAAACTATGTCCTCTGGTAATGAGGCGGTTCCACGAGTGTTCACGAATGTAGGTACTGAGCACGCCAAAGTGGTGATCTCCACAATGTTGGACTATGCCCAGCAAGGCTTGTATGCGTACTCCGATAAGCTCAGCGCAGAAGTTTGGCTACCAGAAAAGATAATTGGTTTTCTGAACAGGGCGCCATCAGCGGATATTTGTGTCATTGTAGACAAGGTCGATGCTCTGAACGATGCAGAGTCAGCGCTGTTCTACCTGCAAGAGCAGGTTGCGAGCGGTCGGATAAAGGTTCGATTCACCGGATATTCTAAAATGCCATCCCATATCTGTGTTACGGACGAGCGGCATATCCGGATCGAAAGTGATGCGAGCTCGCGAAAAGCCACTGTGGTGTTTGGTGACCCAGAGCTAGGTAGCTCCGGTGCCCGGATGTTCGATGCCTGCTGGGAAAGATGTTCCACCTCTCCCGTTGCAATTAAAGCTTGAACTCGAGATTTTCGCCTTATAAATAGGCTGAATGTCTGAGAAAATATCGGCCCTCAGCAGACCTGGGGGCCGTTTCCTTGTCTGCCTCCTCATCACATTTGCCGCTGCTGTATTAGCTTGTGGTGTGATGATCTATAACTTGCCAGTGGATTCCACCACTGGAAAGACGGCTGGCCTTGCGCGACTTCGGTCAGCCGCCGCTATTAGCGACATTCTTGGAACCATCATTACTATATCAGGCGTTACCGCCCCTTTAGTTGTTGCTTATCTATTAGTCAAAGAGCGAGAGATGCAATCGTTCTTTGTTGAAAAAATCACAGAGTTTCTCTCCATTAAGGGCTGTGATCTCGTCAAGTGCCGAGCGGCTTATTTGCTTTTAGGCGACAATCAAACTACAGGAGAGCCCTCTTCTGATTTGAAAACCCTACATTTTCTTTCAAATTTGCTTACTGATGATGAAGTTGGCGAAGGTGGGCGCGAAGCATTGAAGTCCATAGTTGTCGACAAAATCACTCGACAGAAGTACTATGCTTGTTTTTCAGAGGATCAGGACAAAGACTGGCTCAAAAAATGTGTCTCGGCAATTGGTATTTTTGCTGTTTGCTGCTTTGTTGATCTCTATCTTCGAGTTTTTATTGATTTTAATTACGTTGGGGACCTTATAGAACTGTTCGTCATAATAATGACCTTGGGAAGCAATATTGCGGCGTATGCAATGATATTGGATTTCATTACTGCAAAGGGCGCGGTCAAGAGGCAAGCAGGGACGATAATCAGGGAGAAATGCACTCGCGTAGCGCCAGAGATATTCCTGGCGCTACGCGAGGGAGAAAGAATCAAAGATCAGCTGCGTGCTGATTTGAAAGACATGCTTGAAGGGATACGGGGTCAACCTTGGGGGGATACTGTCGCTAAGTAAGACTCCAGACCCTGACGCCCTTCTGCCTCCCCGCGTCGCCTATCCGCCCATGTGTCGATGCGCGCGTGGGGCTCTGGATTAGTCGGTAGGCGACGGCCTTACGCGGTATCATATCCCGTTCGTCCCACCGCTTGGCGCGGATGATGGCCAGCGCAATCTCCCGCGTCGTGAATGGCCTGCCGGCTTTCGCTAGCGCCTCCTTGGCGAGCTTGAACATCTCCCCATAGGCGAAAGCCGATTGAGATGGGCATAAGCCGGGAACCGCATCCGCGATGTCGGGCTCAGTTCGTAGAGGGCTAGAACGGCCGTCACGCTCGACAGGTCCGCTCTGTGATGGCGAGTTGTCGCCGTAGCTCGGCGATGTGTGCCTCAATCTTGTTCCGCTTGGCCGTGAGGGTGTTGACGACATGAGGGAGGGCCATGTCAGCTTCCCTTCTTAAAGGTGTGGCGCTGCCAGTAGCCGCAGAACTGCCAGGACTTGGCCGCGGCGAGCGCGAGGCGGAGCGTGCGCTGGAATTGCTCGTCGTTCGGCATACGCCGGTGGTCCTCCTTCCAAGCGGCCTCGGTAGCGTACTGGTGAAGATGATGGGCCGACACGAAGTGGTGCTGCCTGCTCACCATGCGACGGAGGCGCGAGAAGTAGGACTCGGCTTGTTTCGTGTTGGCGTCCTCGGTGGCATACGTCGCTGAGTGGTTGATACGGCCCACGCTCGGGAACACGGCGTGGAGAGCGTCCCAGTGACGGGCCTCGTAAGCGATCACGGTGGCACTGGGGGCGATGTGCGACGGACGTGCTCGACGGCGCTGCGGGTTTTCATTCCGCGGCGGATGTGACGGGCCCCCGCGGCGCCGCGTTGGCTTGCGGGCGCAACTCTGCTTACCTCACCGCTTCGGGCTGCCCGCGCAGAAGGCCGCCGAACGCGAGGAGCGCCGATGCCGACCGAGATCGAGCCCTTGCCGGCCGAGGAGCGGCTCGCCGCCTCGACGGTCGCCACCGTCACGCTGCGGCTGATGCCGCTGCTCGGGCTGATGTACCTGATCGCCTACATCGACCGGCAGAACATCTCCTACGCCAAGCTGCAGATGGTCGACGCGCTCGGCCTGAGCGAGAGCGTGTACGGGCTCGGGGCGTCCCTGTTCTTCCTCGGCTACTTCCTGTGCGAGGTGCCGGCCAACGTCTTCCTGGAGCGGGTCGGCGCGCGGATCTGGTTCGCCCGCATCATGGCGACCTGGGGCCTCGTCACCGTCCTCCTCGGCTTCACGCAGAACACCGCGATGTTCTACGTCCTGCGCTTCCTGCTCGGCGTCGCGGAGGCGGGCTTCTTCCCCGGGGTGCTGTTCGCCCTGACGCTGTGGTTCCCGCAGAGCCACCGCGCGCGGATGATCGGCTGGTTCATGATCGCGAGCGCGCTCGCCAACGCGGTCGGGGCGGCGATCGGTGGGGCGCTCCTCGACCTCGACGGCCTCCTCGGGCTCGCCGGCTGGCAGTGGGTGTTCGTGGCGACCGGGCTGCCCGCGCTCGTCCTCGCGGTGATCGTGCTGCGCATCCTGCCGGACGGACCCGAGCGGGCGCCGTGGCTCGCGCCCGACCAGAAGGCCTGGCTCGCCCGCACGCTGGAGCGCGAGCGCGAGGCCGGCGGCCAGGTGGAGCACGGCAACCCGTTCCGCGCGCTCCTCGACCGGCGGGTCTGGATGCTGGCGAGCGTCTACGTCGCGTTCCCCCTCGCCGCCTACGGCCTGAGCTACTGGCTGCCGACCGTGGTGAAGAGCTTCGGCGTCTCGAACACCGCGAACGGCTTCATCAACATCATCCCCTGGATCGTCACCGCGCTCGCCCTGTGGTGGGTGCCGCGCCGGGCGGCGCGCACCACCGCGAGCACCACCGACCAGGTCTGGTACGTAGTGGTGCCGGGCCTCGTCGCCGCGGCAGCGCTCGCCGCCAGCGTCGTCGTCCCCGGCCCCGCCCTGAAGTTCGCCTGCCTCTGCGTGGCGGCCGCCGGGGTCTTCTCGGCCCAGCCGGTCTTCTGGTCGATGCCGCCGACCTTCCTGAAGGGCGCGAGCGCGGCGGCCGGCATCGCGGCGATCAACTCGGTGGGCAACCTCGGCGGCTTCATCAGCCAGAACGCGGTGCCGTTCATCCGCGACCGGACCGGCAGCCAGCTCGCGCCGATGTACTTCCTCGCCGCCTGCCTGGCTGTCGGAGCCTGCCTGATGTTCGTGGTGCTCTCCGCCCTGCGGCGGGACGCGGCGGCGCGCGCTCAGGCGGCGAGCCAGAGCGCAGCCCCGCCCGCCGCGAGCCCCCAGAGCAGGGCGCAGGCGGTGCGGTAGAGGGCCAGCGCCCGCTCGATGTCGGCGGGCCCGGCCTCGGCCCGCCCGTCCCCCATCCAGGCGTCGGTGACGGGGGTGCCGCCGTAGACGCGGGGACCCGCGAGCGCCAGGCCGAGCGCCCCCGCCATGGCGGCCTCGGGGAAGCCGGCATTCGGCGAGCGGTGGCGGGACGCGTCCCGCCGCAGGGCCGCCCAGGCGCCGCGGCCCGAGGCGTCCCGGTGCAGGGCCGCCGCGGCCACGACGAGGAGCCCGGAGAGCCGCGAGGCCGGCAGGTTCACGAGGTCGTCGAACCGGGCCGCGGCCCAGCCGAAGGCCTCGTGGCGGGGCGTGCGGTGGCCGATCATGCTGTCGGCGGTGTTGACGGCCTTGTAGAGGGCGCCGCCCGCCAGGCCCCCGGCCCCGATCCAGAGCGCCGGCGCCACGATCCCGTCGGAAAAATTCTCGGCGAGGCTCTCGATGGCGGCGCGGCAGATCGCGGCCTCGTCGAGGGTCTCGGGGTCGCGCCCGACGATCATCGACACCGCCCGCCGCCCGCCCGGCAGGCCCCCGGCCCTGAGGTCGGCGGCGACCCGGGCGACGTGGTCGTGCAGGCTGCGCTGCGCCGGCAGGCTCGCGGCGAGGAGCGCCAGGATCGCGAGGCCGAGGGGCAGCCCGGCGAGCCCCGCGAGCGCCGTCAGCGCGAGGCCGGCGGCCCCGACGACGGCGAGCAGGATCAGGAGCGCGAGGACCCCGTTGCGCCGGCGCGCCGCGTCGCTGCCGCGGTTCAGGCCCCGGTCGAGGGCGCCGATCAGGCGACCGATCCAGGTGACAGGGTGGCCCGCCGCCCGGTAGAGCGCGTCCGGATAGCCCGCGGCGGCCTCGACCGCCAGCGCCAGGGCGAGGAGGGCGAGGGTCGCGGGGGGATGCAGGAGGGACAGGGACATCAGGCCTCGGGGGAGCTGATCGCCCACGGCGGCGATCTGGGCCAGGCCGCGGCGCTGTTCCCGGAGGCGCCGCGGCCGTGGCTCGATCTCTCGACGGGGATCAACCCGGTCCCGTATCCGTGCCCGGCCCTCGACGCCAGCCTGTTCCGGCGCCTGCCCGCGGCGGCCGACGCGGAAGCCCTGCGGATGGCCGCCGCCGCGGCCTACGGGGCGCCGGACCCGGCCGGCATCGTGCCGGCGCCCGGCACCCAGATCCTGATCGAGACCCTGCCGCGCCTGGTGCAACCGGGGCGTGTGGCGGTCCTCGGGCCGACCTACGCGGAGCACGCCGCCGCCTGGACACGCGCCGGACACGCGGTCGCCGCGGTCGCGGACATCGCGCGGACAGCGGGCGCGGACGTCGCCATTGTGGTCAACCCGAACAACCCGGACGGCCGCGTCCTGCCCGCCCGGACCCTGCTCGCGGCCCGCGAAGCCCTCGCCCCCGGGGGGCTCCTCGTGGTCGACGAGGCCTTCGCGGACCTGGAGCCGGTCGAGTCCCTGGCGGCGGATCCGCAACCCGGCCTCGTGGTGCTGCGCTCGTTCGGCAAGACCTACGGCCTCGCCGGCATCCGCCTCGGCTTCGCGCTGGCGGAGCGCGGGTTCGCGGCCCGGATCGCGGCGGCGCTCGGGCCCTGGGCGGTGTCGGGCCCCGCCCTCGCGATCGGCCGCATCGCCCTCGCCGACGGGCCCTGGCGGGCCGCCGCCGCCGCGGCCCGGGGTGCGGATGCGGCCCGCCTCGACCGGATGATCCAGCGGGCGGGCGGACGCCTCGTCGGCGGCACGCGCCTGTTCCGCACCGCGGATTTCCCCGACGCGCCCGGGCTGTTCCGACGCCTCGGCGCGGCCGGCATCTACGTGCGCCGCTTCGAGACTGCGCCGCAGCGCATCCGCTTCGGCCTCCCGGACGGGAAGGCCGCGTGGTGCCGCCTCTCGCGGGTCCTCAGGTGAGCGGCGCCCGGACGACGCGGTGTCCGGTCCTGTCCAGCAGGGCCACCAGCGCAGCGAGGCTCGACAGGACGAGGCCGACCGCGCAGACCCCGGGCCAGCCGAAGGCCAGGAAGGCCCGGGAGCCCGCGTAGGCGCCGAGCGCCCCGAACACGAACATCACCGTGAACAGCACGGTGTTGATACGCCCGCGGGCGCCGGGCACCAGGGCATAGGCCCGGGTCTGGTTGGCGATGAGCGCGCCGTTGAGCCCGATGTCGAACAGCAGCACCCCCGCCGCGAGGCCGGCGAGCGACCAGGTGCCCGTCGCCCAGAAGATCGCGAAGGCCGCGACCACGCAGAGGCTTCCGGCGACCACGACGGGGCGGGCGCCGCGCTGGTCGGTGAAGCGGCCGGAGATCGGCGCCACCACGGCGCCGGCCGCGCCGATCACCCCGAACAGGCCGGCGCCGGCCGGCGTCAGGTCGAAGGGCGGCGCCTCGACGAGGAGTGCGAGCGTCGCCCAGAAGGCGTTGAAGGCGGAAAACAGCAGGGCCTGCGAGAGGCTCGCGGTGCGCAGCACCGGCTGCGTCCGGGCGAGGTAGAGGATCGACAGCATCAGGGCCCGCCAGCGCAGGGGCTTCGTCTGCGGGATGTGGGGCAGCGTGGCCCGCGCGATGGCCGCCATGCCGAGCGCCACTGCGGCCGCCGCGACGAACACCGCGCGCCAGCCGAGATGAGCGCCCACGAAGCCGCTCGCCGTGCGGGCGAGCAGGATGCCCGACAGGAGCCCCGTCATCACCTGCCCGACGATCCGCCCGCGGCTCGCGTCGGGGGCGAGCTCGGCCGCCAGCGGCACCGCCTGCTGCGCCGCCGAGGCGAGGATCCCGATCACGAGGCTCGCGAGCGCGAGCACCGCGAGGTTCGGGCTCGCCGCGGCGACGACGAGCGCGGCCGCGAGCCCGAGGAGCTGCCAGATGATCAGGCGCCGGCGCGAGAGGCTGTCGCCGAGCGGCACGAGGCCCAGGATGCCGAGCCCGTAGCCCACGAGGCAGGCGGTCGGCACCCATACGGCCGCCCGCTCGCCGAACTCGGTGACGAGGAGCGCGAGCAGCGGCTGGTTGTAGTAGATGTTCGCCACCGCCCCGCCGGCGATCAGCGTGAGCCCGAGGCGCGCCGTCGGCGTGAGAACCGGGGCCGGCGCGCTCAACGCGGGCCGCGCGTGCACCGGGAGCCCTGCAGGCGTGACGCGGGGATCGTGCGGGCGGGCATCGGCATCTCGGGTGGGATCGGAGGAGGCCCCGCCTTGGCCCAGGCGCGCGCCCGTGGCAACCGCCGCCGGCGCAGGCCGGCCCCGATCGACCCGATCCCGTCCGCGTTTCGGCCTCACCTGAGCGCGAGGCCGCACCCCCTTACAATCTGGCGTAGGAGTACCCATATCGAAGTCGTTGCGGAACAACGACTAAACAGTTGTACTACCATCGATCAGCTCTTGGAATGCGCAGCGTTCCGGGCTGTGATGCGCGCTGTTCGGTCTGGAGACACCGATTCGCGCCCGCGACACGAGTTCACGTCCACTGACAGGGAGTTCCGCGTGTCGAACTACCGTATCCACTTCTCTCGCGAGATCCTCGGAGTTCCGTTCACGGTCGGGTCGGTCGACATCACCCGCGCCCGCGATCCGGAGCGCGCGCGCCGGGCCGCGGAGCTGCGCTTCGCACGGCATCACGGGGTCGGCGACTGGCGCGAGCGGGCCGACAGCGCGGCGATCGAGCCCACCGCCGATCCGCGCAGCTGACGCCGCCGGCCCTGGTCGTCACGCCCGGGTCGCCTTAGACTGTCAAGCTCGGCGAGCGGCCCCGCGACGGGGCCCTGACGGAGGCGCGGACGGCGGTCGATGGCGGCGATCTCATTCTTCAACGACCTCCTTCAGACGATCAGCGACCGGGGCCGCGACCTCATCGGTCTGAGCCGGGGCGACCTCGCGGGCCGCGCGAGCGCCGCCGAACTGGTCAAGCTCTGCGAGGACCTGATCTCGCGCCGCGGCGAGGCGTCCGGCGTGGCGCTGGCCCGCCTGATCCTCGACCGCTACGCGAGCTTCCCGAAGGAGGAGCGCCTCGCATTCCTGCGCATGATCGCGCTCGATTTCGATGCCGACGATGCGGCGGTCGATGCGGCCATCGCCGCTTACACCCGCGACCGGACCCGCGCGCGCCTCGGCGATCTCCACATGGCGGCCGAGCCGCGCAGCCAGGAGCTGATCCGCCGCCTCAACCTCGCCCGCGACGGTACGCTCGCGCTGGTGCGGATGCGGGAGGACCTCCTCGACCTGCGGGCCTCCCTGCGCGACACCGACGCGCCGGACCCCGCTCTCCTCGACGCCGCCGACAGCCTCGACTGCGACTTCGAGCACCTGTTCGCCTCGTGGTTCAACCGGGGCTTCCTGGTGCTGCGTCACATCGACTGGACGACGCCGGCCCACATCCTGGAGAAGATCATCCGCTACGAGGCGGTGCACGAGATCCAGGGGTGGGACGACCTGCGCCGGCGCATCGAGCCGCCGGACCGGCGCTGCTTCGCCTTCTTCCACCCCGCGCTCGCCGACGAGCCGCTGATCTTCGTCGAGGTGGCCCTGACCGAGGCCACCGCGCCCGCCATCGCGCCGGTCCTCGCCCACGAGCGGGTGCCGCTGCCGCTCCGGGCGGCCACCACCGCGAACTTCTACTCGATCTCGAACTGCCAGCGGGGGCTGGCCGGCGTCACCTTCGGCAACTTCCTGATCAAGCAGGTGGTGGGCGACCTCACCCGCGAGATTCCGAGCCTGAAGACCTTCGTGACCCTCTCGCCGGTGCCGGGCTTCGCGCGCTGGCTCGACCGGGAGCGGCGGGCCGACGCGCCGCAGAGCCTCACCCGCGACGACGTCGAGACCCTGCGCCTCCTCGACGATTCCGACTGGCGGCACGACAAGACCACCTGCGAGGCGGTGCGCAAGGCGCTGCTGCCGGCGGCGGCGGCCTACTTCCTGCGCGCCAAGAACGAGCGCGGACGGCCCCTCGACCCGGTGGCCCGCTTCCACCTCGGCAACGGCGCGCGCCTCGAGCGGCTGAACTTCCTCGGCGACACCTCGCCGAAGGGCATGCGCCAGGGTTACGGCCTGATGGTGAACTACCTCTACGATCTCTCCGCCATCGAGAAGAACCACGAGACCTACGCCAACCTCGGCACCGTCGCGGCTTCCAGCGCGGTCAGCCGGGAGCTGCGCGCGAACCTGCCGAAGGCCCAGGCGGTGGCGCTCGCCGAGGCGTGAGCGGGGCGCCGGCGGAGGGCGATCCTCGTCGAGGGACGTTGCAGGTCTCGTCTCCGGACGCGGGTGAGGGTCCGTCGGCCCCTCGCCAAGTGCCGCGCGTGTGCTAAGTCACCGCCCCCATGGGCAGCACTTCCATGACCAACCACCTCTTCGACCTCGTGCGCCGGGCCCTGCCGGCCGATCCTGCGGCCAGGGTCGTCATCGAGACGCCGGACGGACGGCGCTACAGCTACGCCGATCTCCTGGATCGCTCGGGGGCCTACGCCAATGCCCTGCGCAGCCTCGGCGTGCGGGTCGGCGACCGCGTCGCCGTCCAGGTCGAGAAGAGCCCGGAGGTGATCTTCCTCTACCTCGGCGCGGTCCGGGCCGGCGCGGTCTTCCTGCCGCTCAACACCGCCTACACGGCCGCCGAGGTCGGCTACTTCCTGGGCGATGCCGAGCCGGCCCTGTTCGTCTGCGACCCCGCCAAGGCGGAGGGTCTGGCAGTCGTCGCCGAGGCGGCCGGCGTGCCGCAGCTGCGCACCCTCGATGCCGGGGGGCACGGCAGCCTGGCGGAGGCCGCCGATGCCGCCGCGACCGACTTCGCGGACGAGCCGCGCGGGCCGGACGACCTCGCGGCGATCCTCTACACCTCCGGCACCACCGGGCGCTCGAAGGGCGCCATGCTGAGCCACCGCAACCTCGCCTCGAACACCGAGACGCTGATCGACGTCTGGCGCTTCACCGCGGAGGACGTGCTGATCCACGCCCTGCCGGTGTTCCACACCCACGGCCTGTTCGTGGCGACGAACCTCGTGCTCGCCACCGGCGGCAGCATGCTGTTCCTGCCCCGCCTCGACGCCAAGGCGATCCTCGGCCTGATGCCGCGGGCGACCGCCATGATGGGCGTGCCGACCTTCTACACCCGCCTCCTTAGGGAACCGGGGCTCACCCGGGAGATCGCGGCCGGCATGCGGCTGTTCATCTCCGGCTCGGCGCCGCTCCTCGCCGAGACGCACCGCGAATGGCAGGCCCGCACGGGGCACGCCATCCTCGAGCGCTACGGCATGACCGAAACCAATATGAACACCTCGAACCCCTACGAGGGCCGGCGCATCGCCGGCACCGTGGGGTTTCCCCTGCCCGACGTCGCCCTGCGGGTGGTCGACCCCGAGACAGGGGCGGCTCTCGGGCCCGACGCAGTCGGCATGATCGAGGTGAAGGGCCCGAACGTGTTCCTAGGCTACTGGCGCATGCCCGAGAAGACCGCGGCCGAGTTCAAGGCGGACGGCTTCTTCATCACCGGCGACCTCGGCAAGGTCGACCCGGACGGCTACGTCCACATCGTCGGGCGCGGAAAGGACCTCATCATCACGGGCGGCTTCAACGTCTACCCGAAGGAGATCGAGACCGAGATCGACGGAATGCCGGGCATCGTCGAGTCGGCGGTGATCGGCGTGCCCCATGCGGATTTCGGCGAGGGCGTCACCGCCGTGGTGGTGGCGGGCCCCGGCGCGCCGGACGAGGCCGCCATCCTCGGGCAGCTCGAATCACGGCTCGCCCGCTTCAAGTGCCCGAAGCGCGTGCTGTTTGTCGAGGACCTGCCGCGCAACGCCATGGGCAAGGTGCAGAAGAACGTCCTGCGGCAGCACTACGCCGGGCTCTACGAGGGCTGAGGGCCGCCCGCCCCCCACAGGACGTTTCCGGGCCCGGCGCCGGCGGGACCGCGGCGCGGTCCGGGTCTGGCCCGGCGGGGCGGAGCCGCCCGGTTCCGGCCTTGTCCCGCCCGATCGCACGCCCGTCCGCCGCCGCTGCGTTGCCAACCGGCCGCGGCCCTGGCACCCCTGCGGGAACGGCGCGCCCGCGCTGACGTTTGGCTCCGCGCCCCCTCGCGCGACTTTCCGCCGGTTCGCCGATGCCCTCGCCCTCCTCCCGCCCGCCCGAGACCCCGGCCGAGGGCGGCGCGTCGATCCTGTGGACCCTCGTCCTCGGCTCGGCCCTGATCGCCCTCGCGGCGGCCCCGAAGCGGCCTCGCGGCGACCTCGCGGTGCAGGACTCGGCGCAGGATCCAGCGCCGAATTCGACGCCGGAGCGTCGGCAGAACGGGGGCGCCCGCTCCTATTCGGGCCGCACGGCCGAGCTCGTGGGCGCGACGCAGGCGGACCGCGGCCGCAAGGCCCGCAACCCGGCGGAGATCACCGGCTCCGGCTGGCGCGACATCGCCGTCCGGGTCTACCTCGAATTCAACAAGGACCGGGTCCTGTCGGTGGCGGCCGGCGTGACCTTCTACAGCCTGCTCTCGCTGTTCCCGGCGGTCGCCGCCCTCGTCGCCTGCTACGGCCTGTTCGCCGACGTGAACGTCATCAACGACCACCTCGCGAGCCTGCAGGGCGTGCTGCCCACGGGGGCGATCGAGATCATCGGCGACCAGGTCAAGCGCATCGCCGCCAAGGGGGGCGGTACCCTGGGGATCACCTTCTTCACGAGTCTCGTCCTGTCGATCTGGAGCGCCAACGCCGCCATGAAGGCGATGTTCGATGCTCTCAACATCGTCTACGAGGAGGAGGAGAAGCGCTCCTTCGTGATGCTGAACCTGCGCTCGCTGACCTTCACGGTCGGCGCGCTGCTGTTCCTGATCTTCGCGCTGACCTGCATCGTCGTGCTGCCGGTGGTGTTCAACTACATCGGCATCAGCAACGGCGCCTGGCTCGTGGCGCAGCTGCGCTGGCCGGGCCTCCTGCTCGTCCTGCTCGGCGGCCTCTCGGTGCTCTACCGCTACGGCCCGAGCCGCGAGCGGCCGCGCTGGCGCTGGGTCGGTGTCGGCAGCCTCGTGGCCTGCGTGCTGTGGCTCGCCGCCTCCCTGCTCTTCTCCTGGTACGTGGCGAACTTCGGCAACTACAACGAGACGTACGGGTCGCTCGGCGCGGTGATCGGCTTCATGACCTGGATCTGGATCTCGGCGACGATCGTGCTCGTCGGCGGCGAGATCAACGCCGAGATGGAGCACCAGACCGTCATCGACACGACCACGGGCGCGCCCCTGCCGCTCGGGGCCCGCGAGGCCCGCATGGCGGACTCGGTCGGCGCGCCGGCCTGAGCCCCGCCATCGGCGGTCGCTGCCCGAACGCCGCGGCGCCTCCCCGGCGCGGCCTCGGGACCCCATATCGGGCAGACACGAACGATCTCAGGAGGAACCATGTCCGCCTCGCAGACCCATGATGCGCCGAGCCCGAAGGTCGCGGCCCCCGAGGCCCGGAGCGAGGCCGAGTGGCGGGCCGCGCTGAGCCCCGAGCAGTACCGCGTGCTGCGCGAGCACGGCACCGAGCGGGCCGGCACGAGCTGCCTGCTCGCCGAGAAGCGGCCGGGCATCTTCACCTGCGCGGGCTGCGGCACCCCGCTCTTCACCTCCGGCACCAAGTTCGAGTCCGGCACCGGCTGGCCGAGCTTCTTCGAGCCTCTCGCGGGCGCGGTGGAGACGACGGTCGACCGCAGCCACTGGATGGTGCGCACCGAGGTGCACTGCGCCCGGTGCAAGGGCCATCTCGGCCACGTCTTCGACGACGGCCCCGCCCCGACGGGCCTGCGCTACTGCATGAACGGCGCCTCCCTGCAGTTCGAGCCGAAAGCCTGAGGGCACAACCGCTTTCGTGGGGACAGACCTCGCCGTTCGGAGGACGGGCCGCCCCGCGGTCTTGATTTCGACGCCTTTTTGCTTAGTCCGTTAAGGGACGTGAACCGCCGTAGCGCTCGCAGTCGAGGCATTGGCGGGGCGGAGCGAAGGTCTTCCCACGCAACGGCGAAGCTATTGTGTCGCTCGTGGACAGTCTTCGGGATCCGGCCTCGGCTCCGAGAGCATGGCGGACGAGGCGTCTCTCCTCGGGGCCCGGTACGCCCCGGCGAGGCGATTGCGCGGAGATGTATGAATGAGCGTCGTGCGGCGATTTCTCGTGGCCCCGTCCCTGGTGCGCCTGATCCGGAAGGAGCGCGGCGGCTCGCGCATCACGGAGGGCTACTTCGCCCCCCAGGCCGGCCGCACCTCCTTCGTCCGGGTCGACGGGCAGCAGTGCCACCTCGTGCTGGTCACGCAGGCGGCGGACGGGAAGCTCGCCGAGGAGCGCACCGACGTGCCGCGGGCCCACGGTGACGCCCTGCTCGACGTCTGCAGCGGCAAGGCCGCCTACGACCGCACCACCCTGTCGGTGGGCGGCCAGGAGGTCGCGATCGACCGCTACGTCAGCCCGGGCAGCCTCGACCTGATCAGCGTCGCCTTCGCGGACGCGAACGAGGCGAGCGGGTTCGCGGCGCCGGCCTGGTTCGGCCGGGAGGTGACGCAGGAGGCCTCCTACGAGCGCCACGCGGTCGCCCTGCAGGGACCGCCCCAGTCCGGCGAGATCAGCCTCAGCAACGCCGCGCTCGAAGCCGTCCTCGACCTGATCGAGCCCCGCTTCGGGTTCGGGCGCTACGGCAGCGGTGGCACCGCGTCGGCCAAGCCGCCCGAGCGGCCCGAGCGGCCCGCCGAGGCGCCGCGCGGCGAGGATGACGGCGTCGTCAACGCCCTGCGCCGCATCGCCGGCACCGGCGCCGTGGCCGCGCCCGTGGCGGCCGCCGCGGCGATGCCCGAGCAGCGGGCCGAGCCGGAGGAGCAGCATCATCACCCGGTCGAGGAGGCGCCTCAGGCCGAGGCGCCCCCCGCGCCCGAGGCCACGGCGGAGCACGGCGAGCCCGCCCAGGGCGACGCGCGCATCGACGACGTGATCGAGAGCTTGTCCCAGGCCCTCGGCGCGGCGATCCAGCAGCCCCACGAGGGCGAGGCCAACCGCGAGTCCGACCCCGCCTCCGCCTTCGAGCGCTGGACGGTGCGCCCCCGCCGCACGCAGCAGTAGGCCCCAGGTCTCACTGCCGGATCTCGACGCGCGCCCCGCCATGGGCGCGCGCCAGCTCGTAGAGCGCCCGCGCGTGCCCCGGGCTGAGGCGGATGCAGCCGTGGCTCGCCCGCCGCCCGAGGCTGCCCACCGCGTAGGTGCCGTGGATGGCGTAGCCGCCGCGGAAGAACATCGCATGCGGCATCGGCGACCCGTGATACTTGCGCGACCGCCACATCGGTGCCATCAGCCCCACCCGGAAGCTCCCGTTCGGCGTGACGTATCCGCGCCGGGCCGTCGAGACCGGCCAGTCGTAGGCCAGCGCCCCGTCGACGTAGACGCGCATGCGCTGGTGGGACTGGTCGATCCGGGCAACGATTCCAGCCCCCGCCGGCACCCCGAAGGCGCAGAGGAGCAGACCGCCCAGGAGGGCGGTGCGAAGCAGGCGGACGAGCGGCACGGGCTGGGCTCCGGCAGGGGCGGCCGGATCTCGGCAGCTCAACCATGGATGAGACCAGACGGAGCGCCTGGAAAGGCGGGCTTCGCGGACGTCGACAACTTTTTGTCATCGACGGGATGGGTCGAAATACTGAGCCGACGTTGAGGCCGGGGCGCGACTTGGTTAGCCTTGTGCGCCGATAACACGAATAATGCGCGCTACGCGTGCAGGGGCGAGGAAGCATGGCCCAGTCGACCACTCACGCAGCACCGGCTGCGGCGTCCGCGCCGTCCGAACCGTGGTACAAGGTGCTCTATATCCAGGTCCTGATCGCGATCGCCCTCGGCGTCGCGCTGGGCTACTTCTACCCGGACGTCGGCAAGTCGCTGAAGTGGCTCGGCGACGCCTTCGTGGCCCTGATCAAGATGATGATCGCGCCGATCATCTTCTGCACCATCGTGCACGGCATCGCATCGATCGGCGATCTCAAGAAGGTCGGCCGGGTCGGCCTCAAGGCGCTGATCTACTTCGAGGTCGTCTCGACGATCGCGCTGCTGATCGGCGTCCTCGTCGGCGAGGTGATCCGGCCCGGCGCCGATTTCCACGCCGATCCGTCCAAGCTCGACGCCAGCAAGGTCGCAACCTACGCGAGCAAGGCCGCCGCCGACTCGACGGTCGCCCACATCATGGCGCTGATTCCGAAGAGCTTCTTCGACGCCTTCGCGACCGGCGACCTGCTGCAGGTGCTGCTGATCTCGATTCTCACCGGCGTCGTCGTCACCGGCATGGGCAAGAAGGCCGAGGGCATCGCCCACGCCATCGACACGGCGGGCCAGGTCTTCTTCCGGATCATCGGCCTCATCGTGAAGCTCGCGCCGATCGGCGCCTTCGGCGCCATGGCCTTCACCATCGGCGAGTACGGCATCCAGAAGGTCGTCGACCTCGCCTGGCTGGTGGGCACCTTCTACGTCACGGCCCTGCTGTTCGTGATCGTGGTGCTCGGCTCCATCGCCCGGTTCGCCGGCTTCTCGATCTTCCGGTTCCTGGCCTACATCAAGGACGAACTGCTCATCGTGCTCGGCACCTCCTCCTCGGAGACGGTGCTGCCGCACATGATGACGAAGATGCGGCGCCTGGGGGCCTCGGACTCTGTCGTCGGCCTCGTCATCCCCACCGGCTACTCGTTCAACCTCGACGGCACCAACATCTACATGACGCTGGCGACGCTGTTCCTGGCGCAGGCCGTGGGAGCCGACCTGTCGTTCGGGCAGTACGCGACCATCATCGTCGTGGCCATGCTGACCTCGAAGGGCGCGTCGGGCGTCACGGGGGCCGGCTTCATCACGCTGGCCGCGACGCTCGCGGCGATCCCGAACAACCCCGTTCCGGTCGCTGCGATGACGCTGGTCCTCGGCATCGACAAGTTCATGTCGGAGTGCCGCGCGCTCACGAACCTCGTCGGCAACGGCGTGGCCTGCGTGGTCGTTAGCCGCTGGGAGGGGGAGCTCGACGTGGCCAAGCTCAACGAGGTGATGGCGCACCCGGTCTCGATCGGCACCCACATCTCGGACGAGTCGCCCCAGCCCATGGACACCGGCTCCGTGCAGGATCCGGGTGCTCCGAAGGTCGCGGCCGCGGAGTAGTCCTCCGCGGAAACCGCTGTCCCTGCCGGCGGGCGGCCCCTCAGGCCGCCCGAGCCAGATCGGCGGTCGGCTGCTCCACCTCGTCCGTGTGCACCTCGAAGCGCGCGAGCCAGGCCGGGCCGAAGCTCGTGGTGAGGGCGCAATCCGTCGCGTCCCGGCCCCGGGCCATGACGATGCGGCCGATGCGGGGCACGTTGTGGCGCGCGTCGAACGTGTACCAGCGCGGACCCTCGGGGCCTTCCAGGAAGACCTCGAACCAGGCCGAGAAGTCCATCGGGGCCGGGTCCTTCGGGACGCCGATGTCGCCGAGGTAGCCCGTGGCGTAGCGGGCCGGGATGTTCATGCAGCGGCACAGGGTAATGGCGAGGTGCGCGAAGTCGCGGCAGACGCCGACCTGCTGCGTGTGGCCGTCATGCGCCGTGCGCGTCGCGTCGGCCATCTGATAGTCGAAGCGCAGGCGCGCATGCGCGTAGTCCACGATGGCCTGCACCCGGCCCCAGCCCTCGGGCGCGGTGCCGAACAGCGACCAGGCGGTGGCCGAGAGCTTGTCGGTGTCGCAGTAGCGGGAGCCGAGAAGGTAGACGAGCACGTCGTCGGGAAGGTCCTGCACGGGGATCTGCCGGGCCCCCGGCGCCACCGCGTCCGGCAGGCCCGAATCCGCGATCGTGAAATCGGTTGAGAAGGTGATGCGGCCGCAGGGTGCCACGAGCCGGGTCGCCACGTTGCCGAATCCGTCCACGTGCTGGGACGTCGGCACGGGCGGGTCGACGGTGATGACCTCCGGCGTCACCAGATCACCGCGGCGCTCCGGCCGGATGTTCAGGAGCAGCGTAATCGGGGTCTGCGCGGGCGTGTCGAAGGCCAGAGTGTAACCGGTGCGGATGTGCATGGGGGTTGCCGTGAATTGGGTAATGTCGGGCTTAACAGGAGTTCACGGCCCCGGTTCCGCAATGCAGCGCTGCGAAATCAGCAGTTGCTGCTCAAATTCACGGCATGGGGCGGGTTGAGGCCGTGGCGAGCGCCAACATGGTAGCGCTTGCCAAGATCGCAAAACGCACATAAAGATATCTTTATGTCTAGCACGCGTCAGCAGGGATCGGCCCCCGTCCGCTTCGTCGACGCCCTCGCGGCCCTGCGGGCCGCGGCGGAGGAGAGTCGCCTGCGCATCCTCGCGCTGCTGTTCGAGGGCGAACTGTCGGTGTCGGACCTCACCGACATCCTCGGCCAGTCCCAGCCGCGGATCTCCCGCCACCTGAAGCTCCTGGTCGAGGCCGGCCTGATCGAGCGTCACCGGGAAGGCGCCTGGGCCTTCTTCCGCCTCGCCGAGGGTCGGGCCGCCCTGGTCGATTCCCTGATCGCCGGCATCGACCGGGCGGTCGCACCGCTCTCCGAGGACCGGGCCCGGCTGGAGGCGGTGCGGGTGCAGCGAGCGGACGCTGCCCAGGCCTTCTTCGCCCGGCTCGCACCGAAATGGGACCAGATCCGCTCGCTTCACGTCCCCGAGGCTGCCGTCGAGGCCGCGGTGCTCGACGTGCTCGGGCCGCGGCCGGTCGGCAGCCTGATCGACCTCGGCACCGGCACCGGCCGCATGCTCGGTCTGCTGGCGCCGCTCGCCGGCCGCGCCACGGGGCTCGATTCCAACCACGCCATGCTGTCGGTCGCCCGGGCGAACCTCGAGCGGCGCGGTCTCGCGCGGGTCGACCTGCGCCAGGGCGACATCCACGCGCCGCCTTTCGCGAGCCGCAGCTTCGACCTCGTGGTGGTGCATCAGGTGCTCCACTACCTCGACGACCCGGCCAGGGCGCTGCGCGAGGCCGGCCGTCTCGTGGCGCCGGGCGGCCGGCTGCTGGTGGTTGATTTCGCCCCCCACGACCTCGAGTTCCTGCGCGAGGCCCAGGCCCACCGCCGCCTCGGCTTCGCCGACGAGCAGGTGGCCGGCTGGCTCGCCGAATCCGGCCTGCCCGCCACGGAGATCCGTCACCTCGTGCCGGCCGCGGCCGCCGAGCAGAACCTCACCGTCACCCTCTGGCTCGCCGCGGAGGCCATCGCGGCGATCCCCGACGGGACCATACCTGACCTGACGACCGACGCCGCGCCGGCCCGCGCGGTCGCCTGACCTTTCGCGTTTCCCGCCGTCCGGACCGACCGCTTGAAGAGGACGATTCCGATGCCCACAGCCTCCCAACACCGCGCCAGCCGGGATGGCTACCGCCCGATCCGCGTCTCCATCGAGTTCTTCCCGCCGAAGACCGAGGAGATGGAGCGGATCCTCTGGAACTCGATCGAGCGCCTCGCGCCGCTGCAGCCGAAATTCGTCTCGGTGACCTACGGGGCGGGCGGCTCCACCCGCGAGCGCACGCACAACACCGTCGCCCGGATGGTGCGTGAGACGAGCCTCAGGCCCGCCGCCCACCTCACCTGCGTCGATGCCACGAAGGACGAGATCGACGGCGTCGTGCAGTCCTACTGGGATGCGGGCGTGCGCCACATCGTGGCGCTGCGCGGCGACCCGGCGGAGGGCGTCGGCCACGCCTACCGGCCCCATCCGGGCGGCTACGCGCAGACCGCCGACCTCGTGGCCGGCATCAAGCGCATCGGCGACTTCAAGGTCTCGGTCTCGGCCTATCCCGAGAAGCACCCCGAGGCCGCGAACCTCGATGCCGACATCGATGCCCTGAAGGCCAAGGTCGATGCCGGGGCCGACCAAGCGATCACCCAGTTCTTCTTCGACAACGAAATCTACCTCCGCTACCGCGACAAGGTCCGAGCGGCCGGGATCGAGATCCCGATCATTCCCGGCATCCTGCCGGTGCAGAACTTCAAGCAGGCGGCGAACTTCGCCCGCCGCACCGGCGCCTCGGTGCCCTACTGGCTCGCCGCCCGCTTCGAGGGGCTGGAGGACGACGTGGAGACCCGCCGCCTGGTCGCCGCCGCGGTGGCGGCCGAGCAGGTGCTCGACCTCGTCGACCAGGGCGTGGAGGACTTCCACTTCTACTCGATGAACCGCTCCGACCTCGTCTACGCGATCTGCCACCTCCTGGGCCTGCGCGCGCAGGGGCCGAAGGTGGCGGCCGCAAAGGCGGCAGCCTAGATTGAGGATGGGGCCAGACGAACGGCCCCATGGAGACGCTGCCGTGGCCGAACCGCAAGATAGGATCCTGCCACTTCTGCACGAGATGCGTGCAGAGACGCGCGCTGGATTCGAGCGCGTCGATCGAAAGCTGGAGCAACACGACGCGCGCTTCGACCAGCTTGATCGGCGCTTCGATAACCTTCGTGAGGCCGTGAACGGCGAGTCCGTCCTCGAAGCGCACGCCTGACATCCATCGGCCTCCCGCCCCGGCGGGAGGACCCGCATCGGCCCGGCCGACGCGTCGCCCCTACGAGAGATTCGATGACCGCATTCCCCCCCGTCGACGGCACCGAGATCGCGCGGGAGCTCCGCCAGCGCGCGTCGGAGAAAATCCTCGTGCTCGACGGGGCGATGGGCACCGTCATCCAGCGGCTCGGGCTGACCGAGGCGGACTTCCGCGGCGAGCGATTCCGCGACCACGGGCACGACCAGAAGGGCAACAACGACCTCCTGATCCTGACGCAGCCGGACGCGATCCGGCAGATCCACCTCGACTACTTCCTCGCCGGCGCGGACGTCTGCGAGACGAACACCTTCTCGGGCACCACGATCGCCCAGGCCGATTACGGCATGGAGCCGATCATCCACGAGCTGAACGCGCAGGGCGCGCGCCTCGCGCGTGAGGCGGCGCAACTCGCCGAGGCGCAGGACGGCCGCCGCCGGTTCGTGGCCGGCGCCATCGGCCCGACGAACCGCACGCTCTCGATCTCGCCGGACGTGAACAACCCGGGCTACCGCGCCGTCACCTTCGACCAGGTGCGGGACGCCTACGCGGAGCAGGTGCGCGGCCTCATCGCGGGCGGCGCCGAGCTGATCCTGATCGAGACGATCTTCGACACGCTGAACGCCAAGGCGGCGGTGGCGGCGGCCTGGGCCGTCTTCGAGGAGACCGGCATCCGCCTGCCGATCCAGATCTCCGGCACCATTACGGACCTGTCCGGGCGCACCCTGTCGGGCCAGACGCCGGCCGCCTTCTGGCACGCGCTCCGCCACGCCGATCCGTTGACCTTCGGGCTCAACTGCGCCCTCGGCGCCCGCGAGATGCGCGGCCACATCGCCGAACTGTCGCGCATCTGTGACACCCTGGTCTGCGCCTACCCGAATGCCGGCCTGCCGAACGAGTTCGGGCTCTACGACGAGAGCCCCGAGGCGATGGGCAAGCTCGTCGGCGAGTTCGCCGAGAGCGGCCTCGTCAACATGGTGGGCGGCTGCTGCGGCACCACGCCGGACCACATCCGCGCGATCAGCGAGGCGGTGGCCGGCAAGGCGCCGCGGGCGATCCCCGAGATCCCGCGCCTGATGCGGCTGTCGGGCCTGGAGCCCTTCGTCCTCACGAAGGAGATCCCCTTCGTGAACGTCGGCGAGCGCACGAACGTCACGGGCTCGGCCAAGTTCCGCAAGCTCGTCACCAACGGGGACTACGCCGCGGCCCTCGACGTCGCCCGCGACCAGGTGGCGGCGGGTGCGCAGGTCATCGACGTCAACATGGACGAGGGTCTGCTCGACTCGCAGCGCGCCATGGTCGAGTTCCTCAACCTCGTGGCCGCCGAGCCCGACATCGCCCGGGTGCCGGTGATGGTCGATTCCTCGAAGTTCGAGGTCATCGAGGCCGGCCTCAAGTGCCTGCAGGGCAAGGCGATCGTGAACTCGATCTCCATGAA
The DNA here is from genome assembly GCF_053346035.1 of Methylobacterium sp. A54F. Classification (NCBI taxonomy): domain Bacteria; kingdom Pseudomonadati; phylum Pseudomonadota; class Alphaproteobacteria; order Hyphomicrobiales; family Methylobacteriaceae; genus Methylobacterium; species Methylobacterium sp. A54F. The sequence goes on from NZ_JBKFBF010000001.1 coordinate 717,597, forward strand.
GGAGGGCGAGGAGAAGTTCATCCACGACGCGCAGGTGTGCCGCTCTTACGGCGCGGCGATCGTCGTGATGGCCTTCGACGAGAAGGGCCAGGCCGACAGCCTGGAGCGCAAGGTCGAGATCTGCACCCGCGCCTACAAGATCCTCACCGAGCGGGTCGGCTTCCCCCCTGAGGACATCATCTTCGACCCGAACATCTTCGCGGTGGCCACCGGCATCGAGGAGCACAACCCCTACGGCGTGGCCTTCATCGAGGCGACGCGGCAGATCCGCGAGGGGCTGCCCCACGCCCACATCTCAGGCGGCGTCTCGAACCTGTCCTTCGCCTTCCGGGGCAACGAGCCGGTGCGCGAGGCGATGCACGCGGTCTTCCTCTACCACGCCATCCAGGCCGGGATGGACATGGGCATCGTCAACGCCGGCCAGCTCGCCGTCTACGACGAGATCCCCGCGGACCTGCGCGACCTCTGCGAGGACGTGGTGCTGAATCGCCGCGACGACGCCACCGAGCGCCTCTTGGAGGCGGCCGAGCGCTTCCGGGCGGGGGGCGGCGCGCAGGCCAAGGCGGCCGACCTGTCCTGGCGCGAGGCGCCGGTGGACAAGCGCATCGAGCACGCCCTCGTCAACGGCATCACCGAGTACATCGTCGCCGACACCGAGGAGGCGCGGGCCGGGGCCGAGCGCCCGCTCCACGTCATCGAGGGCCCCCTGATGGCCGGCATGAACGTGGTCGGCGACCTGTTCGGCGCTGGCAAGATGTTCCTGCCGCAGGTGGTGAAGTCCGCCCGCGTGATGAAGCAGGCCGTGGCCTACCTCGAACCCTTCATGGAAGCCGAGAAGGACGGCGCCCCGCGCCAGTCCGCCGGCAAGGTGCTGATGGCAACCGTGAAGGGCGACGTCCACGACATCGGCAAGAACATCGTCGGCGTCGTGCTGGCCTGCAACAACTACGAGATCATCGACCTCGGCGTGATGGTGCCGGCGCAGAAGATCCTCGACACGGCCAAGCGCGAGAAGGTCGACATCGTCGGCCTCTCGGGGCTGATCACGCCCTCCCTCGACGAGATGGTGCACGTGGCCGGCGAGATGGAGCGGGAGGGCTTCGACGTGCCGCTCCTCATCGGCGGCGCCACCACGAGCCGGGTCCACACGGCGGTGAAGATTCACCCCGCCTACGGGCGCGGCCAGGCGGTCTACGTGACGGATGCGAGCCGCGCGGTCGGCGTGGTGTCGAGCCTGATCTCGCGGGAGAGCCGGGGCGCGGTCATCGAGAAGGTGCGGGCCGAGTACGCCAAGGTTGCGGCGGCCCATGCCCGTTCGGAGGCCGACAAGCAGCGCCTGCCCCTCGCGAAGGCCCGGACCAACGCCTTCAAGGTCGACTGGTCCGCCTACCGGCCGACGAAGCCGAGCTTCACCGGCACCCGCGTGTTCGGGAGCTACGAGGTCGCCGACCTCGTGCCCTACATCGACTGGACGCCCTTCCTGCAGACCTACGAGTTCAAGGGCCGCTTCCCCGCGATCCTCGACGATCCCGAGCAGGGGCCGGCGGCCCGCGCCCTGTTCGAGGACGCGCAGGCGATGCTGCGGCAGATCGTGGAGGAGCGCTGGTTCAACCCCAAGGCGGTGATCGGCTTCTGGCCGGCCAACGCCGTCGGCGACGACATCGCGCTCTACACGGGCGAGAGCCGCGCCGAGCGGCTCGCCACCTTCCACGGGCTGCGTCAGCAGCTGTCCAAGCGCGACGGGCGGGCGAACACCTGCCTGTCCGACTTCGTGGCGCCGGAGGCGACGGGCCTCGCCGACTACGTCGGCGGCTTCGTGGTCACGGCGGGGCTCGAGGAGGTCCGCATCGCCGAGCGCTTCGAGCGGGCGAACGACGACTACCGGGCGATCCTCGTCAAGGCGCTCGCCGACCGCATCGCGGAGGCCTTTGCCGAGCGCATGCACGAGCGGGTCCGCCGGGAGTTCTGGGGCTATGCGGCGGGTGAGAGCTTCACGCCCGAGGAACTCGTCCACGAGAGCTACGACGGCATCCGCCCGGCGCCCGGCTATCCGGCCCAGCCCGACCACACCGAGAAGACCACCCTGTTCGACCTGCTCCAGGCGGAGCGGCGGGTCGGGGTGAAGCTCACGGAATCCTACGCCATGTGGCCGGGCTCCTCGGTCTCCGGCCTCTACATCGCCCACCCGGAGGCGCACTATTTCGGCGTCGCCAAGGTGGAGCGGGACCAGGTCGAGGATTACGCTGCCCGCAAGGGCATGGCGGTGGCGGAGATCGAGCGCTGGCTCGGGCCGATCCTCAACTACGATCCGGCGCAGATCCCGGCCGCCGCGGCCGCATAGCCGCGCCCGCGGGGCCTTCGGGCTTCGTCACCACTGAAGGATGGCCGCAAGGCCCGCTGGTCCGACGCGTGCGGTCCGGCGGCCCTTCACATGCTCGCGAGCACGCGCGCTCGGACCCGTCGGATCGCGGGGCGCATGCGGTCTCTTTCCGGAGACTGCCCCGGCCGCCGGGCCGGCAAAAGGACGGTCTAAGCTCTCGCTGCAACCGCTGGATAGGCTTGAATGACTTGTTTCGAACTATAAGTGTATTAGAACCAAATAAGTGTTATAAACAAAGTATGATCTCACAATAACGAATATTTAACTGCAAAGCCCCTTGAGTAGGTCGCGGGGGTGAGCGATGTTTTTCAACGCACGGACACGGAAAACGGCAGCCGGACAATCGGGGGCGCGCGCGGCCGTTCACGGGAACGGCGACAGCAGGGCGCGGCTCCAGGCCCTCGACCGGTCGCTCGCGACCATCGAGTTCGGCATGGACGGCACGATCCTGGACGCGAACCCGAACTTCCTGGCCCTGTTCGGCTACGAGCCCGACGAGGTGATCGGCCGGCATCACCGGATGTTCATCGACCCGGGCGAGGTGGAGAGCGATGCCTACCGGGTCTTCTGGCAGGACCTGAAGTGCGGGCGGTTTCAGGCCGGCGAGTACCGCCGCATCGGGCGCGGCGGACGCGAGATCTGGATCCAGGGGACCTACAACCCGATCCTCGACGCTGCGGGCCGCCCGATCCGCGTGGTCAAGTTCGCCACCGACGTGACGGAGCGCAAGCTGCGCAACGCGGATCACGAGGGCCAGATCGCGGCGATCAACCAGGTCCAGGCCGTGATCCACTTCGCGATGGACGGCACCATCCTGGATGCCAACCGGCAGTTCCTCGACAGCATGGGCTACGAGCTCGCGGCGATCCGCGGGCAGAACCACCGCATGTTCGTCGATGCGGACACGGTCGAGAGCTGGGACTACGCCTCGTTCTGGCAGAAGCTGCGGGCCGGCGAGCATCAGCAGGGCGAGTTCCGGCGGATCGGCCAGGGCGGCCGGGAGGTCTGGATCCGGGCGAGCTACAACCCGATCCTCGACATGAACGGGCGCCCCTTCAAGATCGTGAAGTACGCCACCGACGTCACGGCCGAGAAGCTGCAGGCGGCCGACTTCCTCGGCCAGTTCGAGGCGATCAGCCGCTCGCAGGCGGTCATCCAGTTCGATCTCGACGGGCGCGTGCTCGATGCCAACGACAATTTCTGCAACGCGATCGGCTACCGCCTCAGCGAGATCCAGGGCCAGAACCACCAGATGTTCGTGGATCCTGCCTTCGCGCGGAGCCGCGAGTACCAGGAGTTCTGGCAGCGCCTGCGCCGGGGTGAGTACTTCTCGGCGATCTTCGATCGCGTCGGCCGCAACGGGCGCAAGGTCGCGATCCAGGCGACCTACAACCCGATCCTCGACCTGAACGGGCGGCCCTACAAGATCGTCAAGTACGCCGTCGACGTCACCCGCAACATGGAGGCGCGAGCCCGCGCGGTCTCCGCGGCGGCCCAGACCCTCGACAACGTGCAGGCGGTCGCGACCGCGGCCGAGGAGATGAGCGCCTCCGTCGCCGAGATCGCCGAGACGATGCTGCGGTCCAAGCAGACCGTCGACGGGATCCACGCGCAGTCTCAGATCGCCGACGCTTCGCAGGGGCGCCTGCGCGAGGCGGCCCGCGCCATGGACGGGGTGGTGCAGGCGATCACCAAGATCGCCGAGCAGATCAACCTGCTCGCCCTCAACGCCACCATCGAGGCGGTGCGGGCGGGCGCGGCGGGCAAGGGCTTCGCTATCGTGGCCAACGAGGTGAAGACCCTGGCCAATCAGGCCACCGTCGCGACGAGCCGGATCTCCGAGGAGATCGCCGCGATGCAGGACGTGTCCGAGGAGGTCGGCCGCACCCTCACGGTGATCGGGGCCGGCGTCGCCTCGGTGCAGGACTTCGTCACGCAGGCGACGGCCGCCATCGAGCAGCAGACCATCGTCACCCGCTCCATCTCGGCGAGCATGCAGACGGCCACGGGCGACGTGCGCCTCATCGGCGAGGGTCTCTCGGCCTGGGCATAGGGGCGGGCCGGGGCGGAGTCAGGCTTGACCGCAGCCGCCGAGCCGCTTCAATGCGGCTCACGGTGAAGCGTGGCGGCAGGGTCCCGGTCGGATGGCAATGACAGGCAAGCGGCTGGCGCCGGTGGTCGCGCTCGCGTCCCTGAGCCTCGCGGCCTCGGGCTGCACGGGCTTCTCCTACATCTCCAAGACCTACGTCAGCCTGACGCCCCAGGTCGTCACCATCGGCTGCAACGACCCCTACGAGGTCTACGACCAGCGCCAGCAGCGCCGGATGCTGATCGTCTCGAACGCCCTGCGGGAGGTGACGGGCTGCGGCATCGGCGACCGCTACGCCGGCCGCGACCCGGCGGCGAGCCGGGCCGAGCGCTTCCGCCTCGCGGCGCGGGCCTACCTCGACGAGACCGTCCGGGAGGATTGCCGCATCACCGGCGAGACCGTGTTCACGGACCTGCAGACCGAGTTCGCCTACGCCTGCGCGGGGCCGATCGAGCCGCGCGGCACCAAGGTCCCGCGCCTGCCGGGCCGCGGCGGCGTCGGCATCGGGGGGCGCTGAGGGCCTTCGCGCGACAACCGCGCTCCGGTCAGGGCTGCCCCTCGGGCGGGTGCGGGAAGGTGCGCTCCATCGCGTCGCCCGCGGCGGCGAGGAGGGCGCGCGCCAGCGTCCGGGCCTCGGTCCGGTCGAGGTCGAGGACGGCCGTGAAGGGCCGGCCCTCCAGGTCGCCGAGGCCGAATTCGAGGCGCACGCCGTCCTCGGCGCTGGCGACCGACAGGCTCCAGTCGCGGCTCCTCTTCGATCCGTTCATCGACCCCTCTCGCGTCGTTTCGTGGCGGATGCGTCCTGCATGGCCGATCGGGCCGGTCGATGCCAGGGGCGCCCCGCGTGTCCGGGAACCGATCCGCGATTGACGCTCCGGCCCCGGCTGGTGTTTGACGCCCCCTCGACCCGGGCGGTTGTGGCCCGGGACCGCACAGGCGAAGGGTTCAAGCAGGATGTCCGAGATCTGGTTTCGTACGGGCGAGGCGACGGTGCTGGCGGCCGACGGGCAGTACACCGACGCGATGCCCGAGGTGCTGATCGGCTCGACGCGCGGCCCGGTCGGTCAGGCGTTCGCCGGCATGATGGGGCAGGTGCAGGGCCACACCCGCATGTTCGTGGTGCGCGACCTCAACCAGCTCGTCCGCCCGGCCACCATGATGACCACCAAGGCGACGATCCACACCGCGGAATACGTCGAGCTCCTCGGCGGCATCGTGCAGGCGGCCACGGGCGACGCGATCGTGGATTGCATCATCGAGGGCATCCTGCCGCGCGAGGGCCTCGACGAGCTATGCATGATCATCATGATCTGGCTCGACCCGCGCTGCGCCGAGGACGAGAACCTCGACCGCAAGGACCTCTACCGCACCAACTACGAGGCGACGAAGCTCGCCATCGGCCGAGCGCTGAAGGGCGAGCCGACGGTCGACGAACTGATCGCCAACCGCAAAACGGTGAAGCACTACGCCCTCGAGGACGTGATCGAGTACTGAGGTCAGCCCGGGGCCTCTACGCGTGCCAGGGCGGTGCGCGCGTAGAGGTCGGCGATCGGGCGATCGAGGCCGAAGGCCGGCAGGACGATCCGGTCCGCGGGCGCGGTGAGCCGTGTCCGCACCCAGGCTCCGCCGCGGCGCTCCGAGACGGTCACGTCGTAGGCCTGCTGCTCGATGAGGAGCACGGCCTCACAGGAGGGCACGGCCTCGTAGCCGGCGAGCTTCACGTCGATCTTCTGGCGGGTGCTGCCGGAGAGCCGTCGGCGGTCGCTCGGCGAGAGGATCTCGGCGGCGAGGTAGAACGTCCGCGTCACGTTGCGGCCAGGCTCGATGTCCGCCCAATCCAGAACCGCGACGTCGGGCACGTAGGTATGCCCTTCGATGGCCGGTCGCAGGTCGAGAGCCGGGTTCTGCAGGGCGACCCGTGAGGCTCCGACCCTCCGCAGCCCCTCGCTCAACAGGCGTTCGAGATCACCCGCGATGAGCTGGTGATGGAAGTTCGGCTGCGCCTGCATGACGTAGCGGCCCCCGATCAGTTCCCACTTCTCCTCGTCCGGGCGTGTCTCCACGAACTCCATGAAGGCGAGGTGGCTATCCGGCGCGCGCGGGCTCAGAGCTGGCATGCGAGGCCCCTGATGGATGCGGCGTGCCGAGCTTCCGGCCTTCTCCGGGATGCGTCAAGCGCCTCTCACCCCGGCGGGATGCGACCGACCGAGCAGAGGGTCCGCAGGCTGCTGCTCGACGGATCGGTGTAGCAGCTCGCCGACCAGCCGTTCTGCTGGATGAAGGACTTGCGCCGCTCGGCGAGGGAGGTGGCGTGCGCCCGGGCGATGATCGGCGCCACGGTCTCGGCCGGCTCGCCGACCAGGAGCTGCGAGGCCACCGCGAGGTCGCGGAAGAAGGCCCCGGAGGGCTGCGCCTCGGCGGAGCTCGCCTGCACGATGGGCTCGGCCCGGCAGGTCACGTCGAGCTTGATCGCGCCCGGCACCCGGATATCGATGCTCGGGCCGGCCCGTCGCCCGACCTTGCCGCCGGTCGCCGCGGCGATCTGCTGGGCGAGCCCGTCGCAGGTGTCGGCCCGGGCCGCGGCGGGGCTGAGGAGGAGGGAGAGGGCGAAGGCGAGGCGAAGCATGGCGGCACTCTACGGACGGGCCGGCGGCTGTCGAGAGCCTTTCCGTGCGACGGCCACTCAATGGAAGTCCCGGCTGCGGAAGACGCGCCGGTCCGCGGGCGCTCCGAAGTCCGTGGTCTCGGCCGGCAGCCGCACGCCGCCCTCGCGCAGTGCCCGCAGCTCCCCGGTGAGGTCGCGGAACCGCTCGGCGACGAGGTGCACCACCCGGTGCTCCCCCGTGCCCTGGCCCTGCACGCGCCCGCGCACCGCGAGGAACCGGGCCGTCATGGCGATCCGGCGGTTCGCCTCGAACACCTTGCGCCAGACGATGACGTTGGCGATGCCGGTCTCGTCCTCCAGCGTCAGGAAGACCACGCCCTTGGCGGTGCCCGGCCGCTGGCGGGTCAGCACGAGGCCCGCCACCGTCACGGGGCCGGGGGGCAGGTCCTCGGCCAGGTGGGCGCGGGTGGGGATCGCGCCGATCCGGGCGAGGCGCGCGCGGAAGAAGGCGACGGGGTGCCCCTTCAGGGAGAGGCCGGTCGCCGTGTAGTCCTCCGCGACCTGTTCGGAGGGGGCGAGGGCCGGCAGCGCCACCGCGGGCTCGTGCCGGAACAGGCCGTCGTCGGCATGCAGCGCGAAGAGGGGGAGGGGCGCGTCGAGGTGCGCGCGCCGGTCCGCCGTGGCCGCCAGGCTCCGCCCGCCGCCCTCGAGGCTGCGCACCGCCCAGAGGGCGGCGCGGCGGTCGAGGTCGAGGGAGCGGAAGGCATCCGCCTCGGCGAGCCGCTCCAGGGTGTTGCGGGGCAGCGCGAGCGCGGCCTGCAGGCCCTCGATGCTGGCGTAGCCGTTGCCGCGCAGCGCCACGAGCCGGCGCATCGCGGCCTCGGGCAGCCCGCTCACCTGGCGCAGGCCGATCCGCACGGCGAGGCGCCGGGGCGCGCCCGGGGGCGGCGGCTCGGCGGCCGGCTCCAGGGTGCAGTCCCAGTCGCTCGCGTTCACGTCCGGCCCCCGCACCTCGACGCCGTGGGCGCGGGCGTCCCGCACGAGCTGGGCCGGCTGGTAGAAGCCCATCGGCTGCGCGTTGAGGATGGCGGCGAGGAACACGTCCGGATGGCGGCACTTCAGCCAGGCCGAGGCGTAGACGAGGAGCGCGAAGCTCGCCGCGTGGCTCTCCGGGAAGCCGTAGGTGGAGAAGCCGCGGATCTGCGCGAAGCAGCGCTCGGCGAAGTCCCGCGCATAGCCGCGCCGGGTCATGCCGCCCACGAACTTCTCCTCGAAGCCCCCGATGGCGCCGTTGTGCCGGAAGGTCGCCATGGCGCGCCGCAGCCCGTCGGCCTCGGCCGGGCTGAAATCCGCCGCCGTGATGGCGATCTGCATGGCGTGCTCCTGGAACAGGGGCACGCCGAAGGTCCGGTGGAGGACGGCGTAGAGCTCGTCGGCCGGGCCGTGCTCGGGGTGGGGGGCCGGGTACTCCACGGGCTCCTCGCCCGCCCGGCGGCGCAGGTAGGGGTGGACCATGTCGCCCTGGATGGGGCCCGGCCGCACGATCGCCACCTGCACGACGAGGTCGTAGAACGCCCGCGGCCTCAGGCGCGGCAGCATCGCCATCTGGGCGCGGCTCTCGACCTGGAAGACGCCGACCGAATCGGCCCGCGACAGCATCGCGTAGACGGCCGCGTCCTCGGCCGGCAGGTCCGCGAGCGTCGGGTAGGTCTGGCCGTAATCCCGCTCCAGGAAGTCCAAGCCGCGCCGCAGGCAGGAGAGCATCCCGAGCGCCAGCACGTCGACCTTCATCAGGCCGAGCACGTCGATGTCGTCCTTGTCCCACTCGATGAAGGTGCGGCCGGGCATGGCGGCGTTGCCGATCGGCACCGTCTCGTCGAGGCGCGCGCGGGTCAGCACGAAGCCGCCGACGTGCTGCGACAGGTGGCGCGGGAAGCCGATCAGCGACACGGCGAGGTCGACCGCCCGGCGGATCAGCGGGTTCCCGGGGTCGAGCCCGGCCTGCGCCACGTGGCCGTCCGGCAGGTCGCGGCCCCAGGAGCCCCAGACGGTCTCGGCGAGCGCGCCGGTGATGTCCTCGGTGAGGCCGAGCACCTTGCCGACCTCCCGGATCGCCGAGCGCGGGCGATAGTGGATCACCGTCGCGCAGATCGCGGCCCGCTCGCGGCCGTAGGTCGCGTAGAGGTGCTGGATCACCTCCTCGCGGCGCTCGTGCTCGAAGTCGACGTCGATGTCGGGGGGCTCGCCGCGGTTCTCGGAGATGAAGCGGGCGAAGAGCAGCCGATGGTGGGCCGGGTCGACGGCGGTGATGCCGAGGCAGAAGCAGACCGCCGAGTTCGCCGCCGAGCCGCGGCCCTGGCAGAGGATGCCCCGGTCGCGGGCGAAGTCGACGATCGCGCTGATCGTCAGGAAGTAGGGAGCGTAGTCCTGCCGCGCGATGAAGGCGAGCTCCTCCCGCAGCGTCGCCGCCACGCGGTCCGGCACCCCGTCCGGGTAGCGCCACTCCGCGCGGCGCAGAGTGAGGGCCTCGAGGTGCGCCTGCGCGCTGAGCCCCGGGGGCACCGGCTCCTCGGGATACTCGTACTTCAGCTCGCCCAGCGAGAAGCTGCAGGCGGCCGCGATCTCGAGCGTCCGGGCGACGGCGTCCGGATGGTCGGCGAAGAGGCGCGCCATCTCGGCGGCGGGCTTCAGGTGGCGCTCGGCATTCGCCTCCAGGCGGGTGCCCGCAGTCTCCAGGGTGCAGCCCTGGCGGATGCAGGCGAGCACGTCCTGGAGCGGGCGCCGGTCCGGATGGTGGTAGAGGGCGTCCGAGACCGCCACCAGGGGCGCGCGCAGGCGCCGCCCGAGCTCGGCGAGCAGGCCCAGGCGCCGGCGCTCGTCGCCGCGCCGGGCGTGGCTGCCCGCCAGGTAGGTGCGGTCCGGCGCCGCCTCGGCGAGGGCCGCGAGGCGCTCCGCGAAGGCCCGCGGCGGTACGGCCCGGCGCTCCGGCGGCATCGCGAGGAAGACCTGGCCCTCGGCCGCCCCCAGCATCTCGTCGAAGGCGAAGCGGCACGTCCCCTTGGCGGCGCGGCGGTTGCCCGTCGAGAGCAGGCGGCAGAGCCGGCCGTAGGCCGCCCGGTCGGTCGGGTAGGTGACGGCCTCGAAGCCCTCCTCGGTCACGAGGCGCACGCCGGGCAGGAAGGGGATGCGCCACGCCTCCGGGTCGCCGGCCCTGCGCGGCCCGGCCGGCTTCACCCGGGCGGCCGCGTAGGCCCGCGCCAGGCCCGAGACGGTGTTGCGGTCGGCGATGCCGATCGCCGCGAGGCCGTAATCCAGGGCTTGCTCCACGTAGTCCTGCGGGTGGGAGGCGCCCCGCAGGAAGGAGAAGTTCGTGGTGACGGCGAGCTCCGCGTAGCCGCTCACGCGAACAGCCCGTGCACGAACCAGGCGGCCGGCTCGCCGGCGGCATGGGGGCCGTCCCGGTAGAGCCAGAGCCGGCGGCCGGCCTCGCACTCGACCACGTAGTAGTCGCGGGCCGGGCCGGCGCGGCGCCACCATTCGGAGGCGATCCGCTCCGGGCCCTCCGCGTGGGCCACCCGGTGCAGCCGCCGCCGCCAGCGGAAGCGCCGGGGTGGTCCCTCGGGCGCCGCCGCGATGACGTCCTCGGCCGCCTCGCTCCGCTCGAGCAGCACGAGGGGCCGGGGCTGCGCGCCGTCCGGCGGTCGGGGCCAGACGGGGGCCGTCCCGGGCGCGGCGCGTCCCGGCTCCTCCGCCGCCCCGTCCCGGGGCTTCCCGCCGCCCGGCCCGCCCCGCCACGGCATCAGCCGGTCGGCCCGCTCGGGGATGTGGCTCCCCTGCGGCTCCAGCCGGATCACCCGGCGGCCGAGGCGCTGGTGCAGCGCGTCGACCAGCGGCGCCAGCGGCGGGGGCGCCGCGGCCCCGGTGAGCACGGCCTGGCGGCGCGGCAGCGGGCCCGTCGCGGTCACGTCGAGCCGGACGGTCTCGAAGCCGAAGCCGGCATCGAGCGCCGCTCCGAGGCGGTCGAGGCGCAGGGCCAGCAGGCGGCCGACATGGTCCGCGCACAGGGTCGGCTCGGCGAGCCCGAGATCGAGGCTGCGGAGCGCATCGTCGACCCGGTGCAGGGTCAGCCGCAGGCCGAGCGCCCCGACCCCGTCCGCCTCCAGGCGGGGCACGACCTCCCGCATCAGCCGCTCGGCCGCCCGCACGATGGTCTCCTGCCGCCCGATCGGCTCCAGGAAGCCCCGCACGGCGCCGTACCGCACCGCCTCGCCGAGGCAGGCGAGGGGCTCAGGCCGCGCGCCGAGCGCCTGGTCGAGGCGGGTCGCGAGGATCTCGCCGAAGCGGCGGTTGAGCGGGGCCCGGGGGGCCTCGGCGAGCTGGCCGATCCGGCGCAGGCCGAGCCGCCGCAGGGCCGCGGCGGCGCCCGGCTCCAGCCGCAGGGCCTCGACGGGCAGCCCGGCGAGGGCCGCCCCGGTCTCCTCCGGCGGCACCACGCGGCCGTCCGGCCCGTGGCGGGCGAGGGCGAAGGCGGCGCCGGGCGTGCCGGCCAGCGCCAGCCGGGCCGGCACCGCGTGGGCGGCGAGGCGCGCACGGAGGTCGTCCATCAGGGACGCCTCGCCGCCGAGGAGATGGCTCGCGCCCGTCACGTCGAGGAAGAAGCCCTCGCACGCCTCCGCCGCGCCGAAGGGCGCGACGCGCGGGGTGTAGCGCTGCGCCCAGAGGCAGAGGCGCAGCAAGGCCGCCGCATCCGCCTCGGGATCGGCCGGGTGGACTGCGAGGTCCGCGCCGATCCGCGCCCGCACCCGGGCGAGGGGCTCGCCCGGGCGCAGGCCCAGCGCCCAGGCCCGCGCATCCACGGCCGTCAGCCGCAGGCCTCCCGGGCCCGCCGCCGCCACGACGGCGGGGCGGTCGCCCTCAGCCTCGCCCCGCGCGCGGCGCAGGCGCGTGATCGGCCAGTGGCTCAGGCAGACCGAAACGATGCGCGGCATGATCCCACTCCAGGAGCCAGTCCCCGGGCCGCCCGTTGCGGCAGCGGTCGAGCCGGGCGCGCCAGCGGGCGCGCACGGTGCAGCCGAAGCGGTCCCGCAGGGCGGGGCCGGCGGCGATCCGCCAGCGCGTCGCCGCCCCGTTGGGCAGGTCGGCGGCGGCCGGGCGCAGGATCAGCAGCAGGGGGGCGCCGGCCTCGGCAGCGAGCTGGAGCCGGCGCCCCTGGGTCAAGGGCAGGCCGCCGTCGAGGAACCCGGCCACGGCCGGCAGGCTGCCGGTCCGCAGGGCCTCCTCCAGGGCGAGGTGGACCTCCGCGTCGCCGCCCGCCTCGAGGACGAGGAGCCGGTCCGGATCGAGCCCGAGGGCCGCGAGGCCGTGGCCGTAGGGCGTCGGGTGCCCGGGCGCGAGGACGAGGAGCGCCTCGCCCGGCACCCGCGCGAGGCGCAGGGCCACGAGGGCGAGGGCGAAGCCGAGGGCCGCCGCCTCGTCGCCCTCGGTGAGGGGCGCGATCTCGTGGGGGCGGCCGAGCGCCAGGCCCGACCCGGGCAGGCGTCCGTCGAGGGTGGGAATCCCGATGGGCAGGACGGAGCCGGCCTGCCGCTCCGGGCCGTGCCCGAGGCGGCCGCGCAGCTCCGCGAGGATCGCCGTCCGATCCCGCCGCGGCTCGTCCGCTTCCGGCTCGTCATGAGACCGCTCCATTCCCGCTCGACTCCATGCCCACAGACTAGGAACAAAGAGTGAACAAGCTCAACCGGTTTCCGGACGGGTTCGGATTTCCGTCTTTTGCCAGACGGTTGGCCTGTGGACGGCTGTGGACGAATGTGGACGGCGCCGGACGAGCCCGCGGACTCGGGCGTGCCGGCCGAGGCTTGACCCCCGTCGAAGCGCGGCGGCAATGTCGCCGCGGCCGCGCTCCGGAGGTGCGGCGACATCCGGGGAAACGTCCATGCGTCTGCTGCGCGCCGTCACGGCCCTCGCCGGCCTGCTTCCGCTCGCGGCCCTGCCCGCCGGGGCGCAGCAGCCGGACGCGGGCGTCCAAGCGCCGGCGGCGGCCCAGGCGCCGGCAGCCCAGGCGCCCGCGGCGTCGCCGGGCCGGACGCGGGCGCGGCGGCCGCAGGCCCAGGCCCCGAGCCAGCCCATCATGGTCTACGATGCCCGCATCGAGGCCGGGGACCTGCGCATCTCGGGCAGCGTGCGCCGGGGCGGCACCGTGGTGATCCTCGACGACGACATCTCGGTGATGGCCGACCGGCGCGGGCGCTTCCTGTTCCGGCTGCCCCACATGCCGACGAACTGCACCGTCACCCTCAAGGCGGGCGAGGACGAGCGCGAGGCGGTGGTGGCCAATTGCGGGCCGAACGGCCAGCCGGGTCCCCAAGGGGAGCCGGGTCCGGCCGGTCCGCAGGGCATCGCCGGGCTTCAGGGCCCGCCCGGCCCGCAAGGGGAGGCCGGTGCCAAGGGAGAACAGGGGCCCAAGGGTGAGCCGGGTGCAAAGGGTGAGCCGGGTGCCAAGGGTGAGGCTGGTCCGCAGGGTAGCGTCGGGCCCAAGGGAGAGCCCGGCCCGAAGGGCGAGGCGGGACCCAAGGGCGAGGCGGGCCTGCCCGCCCCGCCGGTCGCGGCGGCGCCCGCGCCCTTCCGCTCCGTGCGCGCCGAGACCTGTCCGGCGGAGGGCTGCGAGCTCGCCTGCGAGAGTGGCGAGGTCTTCGTCTCGGCCCATTGCCTGAAGGCGGGCAGCCCCGTCTTCGCGCCGGGCGGCGCGCGGGCCACCTGCCCGGCCGAGGCCGGCGGCATGGTGGGGTTCTGCGCGCGGCCGTGAGCCGGCGCCGTCCTCGCGGGAGGTTGGACCCGAGCCGCGCGCGCCGCCCCGGCGGGCGGCGCGCCCGTCAGGCCGCCTCCCGCAGCCAGTCCAGCATGCCGGCGGCGGCCGCGCGGCCGCTGCCGAAGGCGCCCTGGAGGAGGTAGCCGCCGGTCGGGGCCTCCCAGTCGAGCATCTCCCCGGCCACGAACGTGCCGGGATGCGCCCGCAGCATGAAGCGCCCGTCGAGGCCCGAGAAGCGCACGCCGCCCGCGGTGGAGATCGCCCGCGCGAGGTCGGCCGTCGCGGTCAGGGTGAGCGGCGCGGCCTTGATCAGGGCGGCCAGCGCCTCCGCCCCGGCGGGGGGCGGGCCGCCGGCCGCCTCGCGCAGCAGGCCCGACGCCACGGGCGAGAGCCCCGCGGCCTTGCGCAGCCGCGTCGCCAGGGATTCGCCGGGCCGCCCCCTGGCGAGCCGCGCCGCGAGGGCGGCGGCCGTCAGGTCGGGGCGCAGGTCGAGGGTGACCTGTGCCGCGCCCTCCGCCGCGACCGCCTCGCGCAAGGTCCGCGACAGGGCGTAGACGGCCCCGCCCTCGATGCCGTCCCGGGTGATCAGGGCCTCGCCCCGCACCGTCCGCGCCCCGGCCGTGAGGGCGATCCGCTTCAGGGGCTCGCCCGCGAAGCGCTCGCGGAACACCTCCGACCAGGCGACCCGGAAGCCCACGTTCGAGGGGCTCAAGGGGGAAACCGCCACGCCGGCCTCCGCGAGGAGCGGCACCCAGGCCCCGTCAGAGCCGAGGCGCGGCCAGCTGGCGCCGCCGAGCGCCAGCAGGACGGCGCGGGGCCGGACCGTCACCGGGCCCTCCGGGCCCGCGAAGGCGAGGCCGGCCTCGCCCCAGCCCGTGAGCCGGTGGCGCGTGCGGATGCGGACGCCGAGCCCGTCGAGGCGCCCGAGCCAGGCCCGCAGCAGGGGCGAGGCCTTGAAGCTCTCGGGGAACACCCGCCCGCTCGACCCCACGAAGGTCGGCTGCCCGAGCCCCGCGCACCAGTCCCGCAGGGCCTGGGGCGGGAAGGCCTCGATGGCGCCGCGCAGGGCGTCGGCGGGGTGGTAGCGGGCCAGGAAGTCCGGCAGCGGCTCGCCGTGGGTCAGGTTGAGCCCGCCCCGGCCGGCGATCAGGAGCTTGCGGGCGACCGAGGGCATCCGCTCGTAGACCGTGACGGCCCGGCCCGCCCCGGCCAGCACCTCGGCGGCGGCGAGCCCCGCCGGGCCGCCGCCCACCACCGCGAGTTCGGAGCACTCATCCATGCGGCACCGGAAGGCCCCCGCGGCGCGGGCCTGTCAAGGCATGCCTCCCGGAGGGAGGCCTATCAAGACATGCCTCACGGGGCAGGCCTGCCCGGGCCGCCCAGCCGCTGCCCTTGATTCGCCGGGATCCTACCCCTAACTCGCGCCCATCGGCTGCGGGCCCCTCTGGCGGGACGCATCTTGGAGCACCTTGCAAGACGCCCGGATCCGCGGGCGTCCACCCGACGGCCGCGGGCGGCCCGGCGGGCGGCTTGCGAGAGGCGCCTCATGCCTCCGTGATGTCGGAGCCGATGCTTTCCTCCTCGCGAAGCATCACGGTCCCCGATGGTCGATCTCCTGTACGTCGAATGGCTCGGCAAGCCGGTCTGGCTCTGGCTCGGCTTCCACGCGCTCGTCTTCGTGCTGCTCGCCTTCGACCTCGGCGTCCTGCACCGGGACAAGGACCACGAGATCGGCATCAAGGAGAGCCTCGGGCTCACGGCCTTCTACTTCAGCCTCGGCCTCGCCTTCGGCGGATTCGTCTGGTGGGAGCTCGGGCCCAAGGCCGGCCAGGAATACGTGACGGGCCTCGTCATCGAGAAGTCGCTGTCCATGGACAACGTCTTCGTCATCTCGGTCATCCTCACCTCCCTCGGCATTCCCCGCGTCGCCCACCACCGGGTGCTGGTCTGGGGCATCCTGGCGGCGATCGTGCTGCGCGGCCTGATGATCGGCCTCGGCGCCGCCCTGGTGCACCAGGTGCACTGGGTGCTGTCGCTGTTCGCGGCCTTCCTGATCTATGCCGGCCTCAAGATGCTCTTCTCGGGCGACGAGGAGGCGGGCGACATGAACCAGAACGCCGTCGTGCGCTGGCTGCGCCGGGCGTTCCGGGTCACGCCCGAGCTGCACGGCCAGCGCTTCACGGTGCGCAAGACCGACCCCGAGACCGGCCGGACGGCCCTGTGGCTGACGCCCCTGGCCCTGGCCCTCGTCCTCGTCAACGGCGCCGACGTGATCTTCGCGGTCGACAGCGTGCCGGCGATCTTCGCCATCACCACCGACACCTTCGTGGTCTACACCTCGAACATCTTCGCGATCCTGGGCCTGCGCGCCCTCTACTTCGCGCTCGCCGCGATGGTCGATCGCTTCGCCTACCTGAAGCCGGCGCTGGCCTTCATCCTGATCTTCATCGGCGCCAAGATCGTGGTGGCCGACACCTTCTCGCTCGTCGACGTGCCGCCGTGGGTGTCGCTCCTCGTCACCGTCGTGGTGCTCGCCGCCGGCATCGCCTACAGCCTCTGGCGCACCCGCGGCGAGGCCCCGGCCGCGGACCCGCAGGTGGAGCCGCGGCACGAGGCGGAGGCGCGCGGGCGCGCCTGAGGCCCGCGCTGCCGCCGCGCCCGACGAGCCTCAGGCCGGCAGCGCGGCGATCAGGTCGCGCAGCGTCGTGATGGTCGAGGCGTCGGCCACCCCGTCCACCCGCTCCTGGCGGAAGTGGCGCTGGAAGGCGGTGACCACCGCGTGGGTGGCCGCGTCGAACACGCCCGTCACCGGCAGGTCGTAGCCGTAGAGGGTGAATATCGCCTGCAGCGCCTCGATCGGCTGGCCGGCATCCCCCCGGGCGAAGAAGCGCCCGTCCCGCAAGGGCGCCGCGGGCACGAGGTGGCCGATCCCGGCGGCGGCGAGGCGGGCCCACGGAAAGCCCTCGCCCGGGTCCTCCTTGCGCCCCGGCGCCACGTCCGAATGAGCGAGCACCCGCTCGGGCGGGATCCGGTGCCGGCCCAGGATGTCGCCGCACAGGGCGATCACGGCGGCGATCTGCGCCTCGGGAAAGGGCGGCAGCCCCCCCGCATGGCCCGGATGGGCGATCTCGATGCCGATCGAGCGGGAGTTGACGTCGCGCTCGCCCTTCCAGGCGGACCGGCCCGCGTGCCAGGCGCGGCGGCCCTCGGGCACCATCTGCACCACGCGGCCCGCCTCGAGCACGACGTAGTGGGCCGAGACCTCGGCGATCGGGTTCGCGAGGCGGCTCAGCGCCGCGGCCGCCGTCTCCATGCCGGTGTAGTGCAGGAGCAGCATGTCGGGGGGGCCGCCGCGCCGCGCGCCGTGGTTCGGCGAGGGCATCACGCCGGAGGCGACGGGGCTCTCGGGGGCCGCCGTCACCGCAGGCCCCGCTCGGCCGCGATCCGGTCGTAGGCCGCGTTGATGGCCGCGAGCCGGCGCGTGGCGATCGCCACCGCCTCGGGCGGCAGGCCCCGCGCGATGGCCCGGTCCGGATGGTTCTCCGAGACGAGGGCGCGGTGGCGGGCCTTCAGGGCCGCGTCGTCCGCGTCGTGCTCCAGGCCGAGCACGCCGTAGGGGTCGTCGGCGAGCCGGACGTGGCGGGCGCCGATGCGCCGGAAGGCGGCCTCGTCGAAGCCGAAGATCGTCGCCACGGCCTGCAGGTAGGACGCCTCGGCCTCGTGGATCGCCCCGTCCGCCTTGGCGATGTGGAAGAGGCCGTCGAGCACGTCCTCCAGGAGGGCCGGCTCGTCGTGGAACACGCTCGCCATCTGGCGGGCATAGGCCTCGTAGCCGCTGGTCGTCGCCTTGGCGAGGTCGAACAGGCGCGCGACGCCGGCCCGGGCCGCGGGCTCCACCTGCACCACCTTGCCGAAGGCCTCCACCTCGGATGGCGTCACCACGCCGTCGGACTTCGCCATCTTGGCGGCGAGCGCCACGAGGCCCGTGGTGAAGACCACGTCCCGCGGGGTGGTGCCGAAGGGCGCGCCCTCCCGGTCCACCAGGAAATGGCCGGCCACACCACCGGCCAGGGCCCCGAGGGGGCCACCGATCGCCATGCCGAGGCCGACGCCGCCGAGCTTGCCCCAGATGCCCGAGGTCATCGGCGGGCCCGCGCGGCGAGGATGGGGGCGGGTGACGGACGGTCCGGCAAAGGGCGGCTCACGGCAGGCGGTTCGGGACCGCGTGGGATAGCCGCTTCGCCGGGGACGAGAAAGGGCCGGCGCGCGGCGCCGGCCCCCGGTTTGGTGCGATCCGTCTTCGTGCGATCCGTCCTGCCGGGCTCAGCGGCAGTACACGTCGCCGTAGGCGTCGCGGTAGGTGCCGTAGGGGCAGCGCGGCGCCGTGGCGGCACCCGCGATGGCGCCGCCGGCGCCGCCGATCGCCGCGCCCGCGAGCGCGCCGCCGGCCCGGCCCGTGGCC